>JBAOHZ010000009.1:1924500-2566000 GCA_037045225.1 Nitrospira sp. | reverse complement strand
CTCCCGTTCGGACGATTGCCCGCCCATTAAGACCCCGATTTTTGAACGCGTCAGCGGCTTCCGTTCCGTCACATCCACTCCCTTCATCGATCCGCGTCAGGCCTTACCGACCACCTTCAGTTCCAACTCGAGATTCACACCCGATACCTTTTTGACGGCCGCGCGAACCTTCCTGATCAAGGCCAACACATCGGCTGCGCGCGCATGGCCGAGGTTCACCATGAAATTCGCATGTTTCTCCGAGACCTGCGCATCTCCGATGCGAGCCCCCTTCAAACCGGCCGCATCCACCAGACGACCGGCGGAATCCTTCGGAGGGTTCTTGAACACGCAACCGGCACTCGGCATCGTGAGCGGCTGGGTGTTCTTGCGATAGTGGAGATACTCCTTCACCGTCTGTTCAATCTGATCGTGATCGCCGGGCCTCAACTGCACCCAGACCCCCGCCACGATGCCGCGCGGGAGATGCGCCCGCCGATAACTGAACGGGATATCCGCAGCAGGAATATCCACCACCCGGCCGCGAGGATCCACCATCCTGACGGCCTTGACCGAATCCTTCATCTCACCCAGGCGCGTCCCGGCATTCATCACGACACACCCCGCCACGGTCCCGGGAATCCCAGCGCCCCATTCCAATCCGGCCAGTGATCGACGAATGGCATATCCGATCAACGTCGGCATGCCCACGCCCCCTTCTGCATAAAGCACGTGGTCCGCTTCCTGACGGATGGTTTTGAATTGCCGCAGGCTGACCACGATCCCGCGGATGCCCCCGTCACGCACGAGCAGATTGGTCCCGCCCACCACAAAGATCGGAACGTGTTCCGCACGAGCCTGCGCCACCACCCGGCAAAGGTCCTCCACATCGGCCGGTTCCACCAAGACTTCCGCCGGTCCTCCGATATGGAATGATGTATAGGCCTGCAGCGAGACCTCATACGCGACTGTTCCACGAACTCCCTCAAGAATACGCGCCCAGTCTGCCCTGGTTCTTGCCGCATGCTCTTTGACCGCCGCACGTGACACGATGGTTCGCCTCGTCGGCCCTAGGCCGGCAACCGCTCAAGGATCGCCAATCCCGTTTTCCAGATATCTCCTGCGCCGAGCGTAATCACGAGGTCCCCGGACTTCAGCGTCGGCAGCACCTGCTCCACCATGGTGTCCTTGCGCTCCACAAAGGTGGCCGAAGGATGTCCGGCCGCCTGCACCGCCTCCACCAGCTTTGCACCGGAGACACCGGGGATGGGCTGTTCGCCTGCCGCATAAATTTCCGTCATGAAAAGCACATCGGCCTGGTCGAACGCATGGGCGAACTCCTGCATCAGATCACGCGAACGGCTGTAGCGATGCGGCTGGAACAGCACAACCACGCGGCGATCCCACCCTTGTTTCGCGGCCGCGATCGTGGCGCGCACCTCAGTCGGATGGTGCCCATAGTCGTCCACCACCATAATACCGGCCTTCTCCCCGCGCAGATGGAAGCGTCGCTCCACCCCGCTGAATGCCGCGAGGCCTTTTCGGATCAGATCGACCGGAATATCCAACTCCACACCGATGGCGATCGCAACCAGCGAGTTCGAGACATTGTGGATGCCGGGAATCGACAGCCGGAACGGGCCGAGATTGCGTCCGCGGAAAAACACCCGGAACTCCGAGCCCCATTGCCGCAAGCTGATGTCGGTGGCGCGAAAGTCTGGCACATGGCCGGGTTGCTCGTGCAGGCCGTAGGTCTGATAGCGCTTGACCACCCGCGGCAGTAGCTGTCGCAACCGTTCATCGTCGGAACACAACACGGCCAGGCCGTAAAACGGCACTTTGTTGACGAATTCCAGAAAGCTGTCGTTCAACTTCTCCATCGTCCCGTAGTGGTCCAGGTGCTCGCGGTCGAGGTTGGTCACTGCGGCAATGGTCGGCGCGAGGCGCAAAAACGAACCATCGCTCTCATCCGCTTCCGCAATGAGCAGATCACCGCGCCCCAATCGTGCATGGCTCCCGAGGGCATTCACCTTGCCGCCGATCACCATGGTGGGATCCAATCCGCCTTGTGCGAGCACATTGGCGACCATCGAGGTCGTCGTCGTCTTCCCATGGGCGCCGGCGATCGCCACGCCGAATTTCAGCCGCATCAGTTCCGCCAACATCTCCGCGCGCGGGATGACCGGAATCTGCCGCGCTTTCGCCGCAACCACTTCGGGATTGGCGGCGGCCACTGCGGAGGAGATCACCACCACCTGGGCCTCTCCGATATTGGACTCGTGGTGGCCGATCGCAATACGCCCCCCCAATTCCTCAAGCCGGCGCGTCGTTTCCGACGGGCTGAGATCTGACCCGCTGACCTTATACCCGAGCGTCAACAACACTTCGGCAATCCCGCTCATGCCGGATCCGCCGATGCCCACCAAATGAATATGTTGTGTCTTTCTGAACATCGCCGTCCGCCTTACTCCTTGCACGCGAAATGGTCTGTGTGCACCGTTCCGGTCATGTTGCTGTGTCTCCCGCGCTCGTTGTTCATAGGGCGCGAGCGCTCCCGCTGGTCTCATGGCGCCTCCTTATGACGTCGTAACATTCACGAACGATGGTTTCTGCCGCATCACTGCGTCGCATGTTCCAACTCTGTTCACTCATGGTCTGAAGCCGATGCGGCTCCTTCAAAATTTGCGTGACGGCTTGCGCCAGGCCAGCCCCGGTCAATTCCGCTTGCGGCAGGAGCACCGCGCCACCGGCCTTCGCCATGACCTCGGCATTCCGTTGTTGATGGTTGTAGATCGCCGTGGGCAACGGAATCAGAATCGCCGCCTTTCCACACACGGTGAGTTCAGCAATCGTCATGGCTCCGGCCCGCGCCACCACAAGATCGGCGCCTCGCAGCACCGTGGGCATGTCATAAAGAAAGGGCACGACCTGCGCAGGCATGCCAGCCTGTTCATAGGCAGCCACGACCCGGGCATGATCGGCTTCGCCCGTTTGATGGGTAATGGTGAGCTGGCCCTTCATAGAAACAAGCCACGGCAAGGCCTCGATCATCGCCGAATTGATGGCCTTCGCGCCTTGACTGCCGCCGAAGACCAGCAGATGTCGATCGGTGCGTTCCTCAGCTCGCTTCGCGGCCGGAGCGGCAGATTCCAGAAACGCCTGCCGAACTGGTGTCCCCACCACGCTGGTCTTGCATCGATCGAAAAACTTGACGGTCGACTCGAAGGCCAGAAACACCCGCTGCACGAAGGGCGCGACCGCCTTGTTCGCCATGCCGGGATAGGCATTCGGCTCGAGAATCACGCCGGGAATCCGTCGCAGAAATGCCGCCAGGAGCATCGCCGGGCTGGTATAGCCGCCGACGCCGAACACGAGATCGGCGCTCTGCTTCTTGAGGATGCCCAACGATTGCCACAGACTCTTCGGCAAGGTGACCAGGGCCTTCATCATCTCAAAGGGACTCTTGCCCATCAAAGGATTGGCATCGATGCACTGCAATGGAAAACCTTCATGGGCCAGCACTTTGCGCTCAATTCCACGCGTCGTACCGACAAACAGAATCCGGGTGGATGGATCGCGCCGCACAAACTCGCGCGCAACGGCAATGGCCGGATACAGATGCCCGCCTGTTCCACCCGCGGCGATCACGACGTTCATTCCGTCACCACGCCGCGCTTGCGCACAGGCCTCGGCCCACTGCTGTCCTGCCCGCCCTGCCGGTCGCGCGAGATGCTCAAGAGAATCCCCACACCGAACAAATTGGCCATCAATGAGGACCCGCCATAACTGACAAACGGCAGGGTCAACCCCTTGGTGGGCAGAAGTCCCGTCACCACTCCGGCATTGACCAACGCCTGTATACCGACCAGCATGGTGATACCCATTGCCAGGTGCCGACCGAACGGGTTGCGCGCCCGCTTCGCGATCTGAAACCCCTTGATGACGAATAGGCCGAAGAGCAGCACGATGGTCACGGTGCCCATCAGGCCCAACTCTTCGCCGACCAGGGCCAGCACAAAGTCGGTATGAGCCTCCGGCAAAAAGAATAACTTCTGCTTCCCCTCGCCCAATCCCACGCCGAACGGGCCCCCGCTGCCGAACGCCAGAAACGATTGATGGATCTGATATCCGGAACCGGTCGGATCCTTGGATGCGCGCAGAAATTCCATCAGGCGTTGGCGCCGGTAACTGGATCCTAGAATCAAGGCAGCCATGGCCGGCAGCGCGCAGAGCGCCAGGAGACCGAGATGTTTGATTCGGGCGCCCGCCAGAAACAACATGGTGACAACCACAAGCCCCATCACCACCACGGTGCCCAGATCCGGCTCCAGCAGAACCAATCCACTCAGCAGACCAAGCACGATCAGCGGCGGTACGAGGCCTCGTGAAAAGTGAGCGACCTGCTCCTGCTTCTTGGTCAGATAGGCCGCGATGTAGATGACCACCACATACTTGGTCAACTCGGCCGGCTGGATATTGATTGGCCCGAGATGCAACCAGCGGCGCGCTCCCTTGGCCACACTGCCGAGCGACGGTACGAGCACCAGCACCAGGAGTACCGTCGTCCCGAAGAGCATCGGAATGGCCAGTTTTTTCCAGATCGTGTAATCGATCTTCGAGATGAGGTGCATCACCAGAAGACCGGCGCCCAACCAGGCCAACTGCCGTTTCAGGAAGTACCAGGGGTCGTGAAACCGATTCCCCGCCACCACCGCGCTGGCACTGAACACCATCACAACCCCCACGAGGGCAAGTATAAGCGTCACGGCCAGGAGTGCCGGATCGACCGGCACGCGTTTGGTCGTCCGCTGGGTCGAGGTCGACCAGGGCAACGTCAGTGTCCCGAGCGCATGCTGTGCCATCGTTCAGTTGTCGTTCCTCCCACAGGATTCCGGACTCAAGCCGGCAACCCTTGGACCAGCGCCTTGAACTGCCGGCCCCGGTCTTGATAATCCGCAAACATGTCGAAACTGGCGCAGGCCGGCGAGAGTAAGACCACCTCACCGGGCTGCGCCTCGCGAGCAGCAAGCTCCACGGCGTCGCGGAGGGTCGCTGCAGGACGACATCGGTCAAAATCACCCATTGCCGTTTGGATTCGGCCGGCGGCCTCCCCGATCAAAATCAGCCCTTTCACCCGTTCCCGGATCGCGCGTTCGAGGCGTGAAAAGTCCCCGCCCTTGTCGCGTCCACCGGCAATCAGCCAGATCGGCTGCTCAATGCCTTCGAGCGCTTTCAACACCGCATCGACATTGGTCCCCTTGGAGTCGTTCACGAAGCGAACGCCTCGACGCTCGCGCACCACCTCCAGGGCATGTTCTAACCCAGGGAAGGATCGCAGCACGGCGCGAATGGCCTCGATCGGACAACCGCAGAGCAGACCATAGGTCACCGCGGCCATCACATTTTCCACATTGTGAAGCCCGATGAGCCGCATGTCGCTCCGGCGACAGATTTCCTCCCGCCGTCCTCGCACCGTCGTCACGATCAAGTCGCCGTCAAGCACCGTGGCTCCCGCCACGCCCGATACCGTCGCGCCGCTCCGGCTGAATCCCAGGACGGTGCCTTTGGTACGCCCGCGAAGCGCAGCCACCCGCGCATCATCCAGATTGAACAGCGAATAGTCCCCGGCCGTCTGATTGGCGAAGATGTTGGATTTGGCCGCCACGTAGTCATCCACCGAGGCATAGCGGTCCATATGATCCAAGGTCACATTCAGAATCGCCGCGATCCAGGGGTGGAACTGTTCAATCGTCTCGAGCTGGAAGCTGGAGACTTCCAACACCACATACTCATAGGGCGCATCCGGTCCCGTCTTCGCTTGGACACAGGCCAAGGCCGCCTCACTCGCCGCAATTCCTAGATTGCCTCCGACAAACGCGCGTTTCCCGCTCTCCTGTAAAAACTTGCCGATCAACGTCACCGTCGTGCTCTTCCCGTTAGTGCCGGTCACGGCTACCACCGGCGCCGTTAAATAGCGGGACGCCAGTTCCAATTCGCCGATGACCCGAACCCCGCGGGCGCGCACACGATTGAGCGCATCGAGATGAGTCGGCACACCCGGGCTGATCACGACGAGATCGGCCCCTTCGAGCGCGGACTCGTACTGCGCCCCCACCTTCACGGCGATGCTCGACTGGTCTACCTGCGACAGAATGGCGGCAAGTTCCTGCGACTCCTTCCGGTCGGCCAGGGTCACCCGAGCCCCGAGATGGTTCAACAAGCGCGCCGCCCCCACTCCGCTTCGGGCCAATCCAACGACCGTCACCTGGAGATCTTTCACGTCCACTGATAGTCACCTACCGTAATTTGAGCGTGCTCAAGCTGAGCAGCGCCAGCAAAATAGCAATGATCCACAGACGCACCACTACCTTCGGCTCATCCCACCCCTTCATCTCAAAATGATGATGAATGGGCGCCATATTGAAGATACGTTTTCCCCGGAGTTTATAGGATCCCACCTGCAGGATGACCGACAACGCTTCGATAACGAAGACGCCGCCGACCAGGAGGAGCAGCAGCTCGTGTTTGCTGATCACGGCCACGGTACCGAGTGCCGCCCCCAGCGGGAGTGATCCCACATCGCCCATGAAGACTGAGGCCGGATAGGTGTTGAACCACAAGAAGCCCAGACTGGATCCCAGGATGGCCCCGGTAAAAATGGCGATTTCTCCCGCACCTTCAATGTAGGGGATAAGCAAATATTCGGCCATCACACGGTTTCCGGTCACATAGGCCACGATCGTATATGCCAGCGAGGCAATCATGACCGGACCGATCGCCAAGCCATCGAGGCCATCCGTCAAATTGACGGCGTTGGAGCTGCCGACAATGACAAGAATGACGAACACGATGTAGAACCAGCCAAGGTCGGGCGTGAAAAATTTGAAGAACGGGACACTGAGTTTCGTCGTGTAGCTGGGCAGCGTGTAGAGAAAGACGCCGATCGTCAGCGCGACCAGAATCTGGCAGGTGAATTTTTGTGCTGCCGAGAGGCCCTTTGATTGGCGCTTGATGAACTTGAGATAGTCGTCCACGAAGCCGATCGCACCGAAGCCCACCGTCGCCATCACCACTAGCCACACATACCGGTTGGTCATGTCGGCCCACAACAACGTGGACAACACCACCGCAAAGATAATGAGAATCCCGCCCATCGTCGGCGTGCCGCTTTTGGCCATGTGCCGCTTCGGTCCGTCGTCGCGAATTTGCTGGCCGAGCTTGATCTCCTGCAATTTGCGGATGACCCAGGGGGCCATCACAAACGCGATCAAAAACGCCGTGACCGCCGCATAGATAATCCGGAAGCTTTGGTACCGAAAGACGTTCAGGAATGAAAACTGTGTATGAAGGGGGTAGAGCCAGTTGTATAACATCCTACGGCATCTTTGCCCGCCATAGGTCAGCGGGCCTTAAAGTTCCTGTGTCTGTGTGCCTGCCGACTAGCAAGCCTTTCGCGCGACCCGTCGCATTCCCGTCACGGCATCCACGACCTGTTCCATGCGCATCCCCCGAGAGGCCTTGACCAGCACCACGTCGCCCTGCCGGACCATTCGAGCGAGGGCCACGGCTGCCGCCGCTGCATCGGGCAATTCGGTGATGTGATCGGACGCCATCCCGGCCTGCCGGGCTCCTTCGGCCAACTCTCGTCCCAATACACCGCAGGCGAGCAGATGCCCGATCCCTTGCGCAGCCAGAAACGCCCCGACTTCCCGGTGCATCCGCTTGCTGTCCGTGCCTAATTCCAGCATATCGCCCAACGCCGCGATCGACCGTTTTCCACGGCCCAGCTCCGCCAGCAGTTGAACGGCCGCTTTCATCGAGGCTGGATTCGCGTTGTAGCAATCGTTGATCACCTGCACTCCGTGGGAGAGGCTGATCTGCGATCGCATCGCAGCCGGACGAAACTTCGCCAGCCCTTCGGCGATGGCCGCCCCCGATAACCCCAACGCGTACCCGACCGCAGCTGCCGCGAGGGCATTGCTCACATTGTGTTGTCCCTGCGTCCGGATCCGAATTTCAGTCTGACGACTTTTCCCCGGCACTATCAGGCCAAACACCGTTCCGCCTTTTTCATCGACCCGAATATTGTCCGCACGAATAGCGGCTTTGGGAGAGACCCCGAATGCCACGACCCGGCACTGCGCACGGGCCGCAAGATAATCAAAATATTCATCGTCGGCGTTTAAGACCACGGTCCCGTCTTGCGGCAAATGGTCGAGCAACTCGGCTTTGGCCTGCGCGGACCCTTCCATGCTGCCGAAAAACTCCAAATGATCCGGGCCGATGTTGGTAATCACGCCGATGGTCGGTCTCGCGATTTCGCACAGCCGGGTGGTCTGCCCCTGCTGATCCACACCCATTTCAATGACCGCAGCCTGATGACGGGTCGCCAACTGAAACAGCGTCTGCGGAACTCCGATGCGATTATTCAGATTTCCCTCGGTCTTCAGCGTTTTCCAGCGCTGTGCGACCACCTGGGCAACCATTTCCTTCGTCGTCGTCTTGCCGTTGCTCCCGGTGATGGCGATCACCGGAATGGGAAACCGGTTTCGATAGTGCGTGGCCAACCGTTGATAGGCCTCGAGCGTATCTCGCACTCCAAGCAGCATGGGCACGCCGGCACGTTTCGGCGCTGGCGGCAAGTGATAGTCCTCTTGCACGATGGCGCAGACCGCCCCCTGAGACAGCGCCTTCGGCACGAACGCATGCGCGTCAAATCGCTCGCCCTGAAAAGCGATAAAGAGATCACCTTTTCGCACCAGCCGCGAATCGGTCACCACACGACGAATTCGTTGTTTCAGGTCCTGGGACGTGACACCGGCCGGCGGCCTGGCACTCAAGACTTCACAGATTTCTTCTACCGTAAAGAGCGCCATCACGCCGCGATTCCCATGCTCCCGCATGTGTTCCCTCGCTCAGGCTCCGGATCGGAGTGCGCCGATCGTGTCGCGCGCGACTTCCCGATCATCGAAGTGATGTTTCGTGGTTCCCACGATCTGATAATCTTCGTGCCCCTTCCCCGCGATCAACACCATATCCCCCGACTTCGCCTCACGAATGGCTGCCTCGATGGCCTCCCGGCGATCTGCAACCATGCGATACCGAACATGACCTCGATCCGCCAGCGCCTCTTTGACCCCGACCTCGACCTCGCGCAAGATCACCGCAGGATCTTCGGTACGCGGGTTGTCCGAGGTCAGTATCACCACATCACTATACTGTACGGCAGCCCGCCCCATCTTCGGGCGCTTGGTCCGATCCCGGTCCCCGCCGCACCCGAAGACCGTGATGATCCGCCCCGTGCGTAGCGCCTGGGCCGCGGTCAACAAACGAACCAGTGCGTCTTCAGTATGGGCATAGTCCACCACCACGGAAAAGTCCTGGCCGGCGTCGACCAGTTCGAACCGCCCCGGCACGTTCGTGACCGTCTCAACGGCCGATCGAACTTGATCGAGCGTCAAGCCTTCATGCAACACCACGCCGGTCGCAGCCAAGAGGTTCGACACATTATGCTCTCCGATCAGACGGCTCTTGATCGGACAGCTCCCGGCGGGACTGCGCAAGGTGAAACTGGTGCCGGCCGGCGAGAGCCTCACACCTTCAGCATAGATGTCGGCCTCCCGGTGCAGGCCATAGGTCCACACCGGAACGGTGCAAGCCGCACGAATCCGCCCACCCCATGGATCATCCACGTTGATGATGGCCCGCTTCCGCTGCTTCACCGCGCCCGCCTTCCCTAACTCGACAAAGAGTTTCAGCTTCGCTTGAAAATAGCGCTCCATGTCGAGATGGAAATCCAGGTGATCCTGCGTGAGGTTCGTAAAGACCGCGACATCGAACTCAGATCCGGCAGTCCGACCCAAGGCCAAGGCATGCGACGAGACCTCCATCACCACCGTATCCAACCTCGCCTCGCGCATTCGTGCAAATAATTTCTGTAACTCCAACGCACCCGGCGTCGTATGCGAGGCGGGAATCGACTCCTTCCCGACGAGATACGCGACCGTTCCGATGAGGCCGACCTGCCGCTGCGCGGCTTCCAGCATGGTTTTCACGACATAGGTTGTCGTGGTTTTCCCATTAGTCCCCGTGACGCCGACCATCCGCAACGAAGAAGACGGATCGCCATAAAATCGGCTACCGAGAATTCCGAGCGCTGCGCGTGAGTCCTCCACGCGGACGCAAGGAATCGAACCCGCTTCTCCGCTTCGCTGCACCACGACGGCCGCCGCCCCTGCCGCAACAACAGAATCTAGATACTGATGGCCATCGACACGCTCTCCCGGCACAGCCACGAAGAGCGACCCGGGCCCCACCTTCCTGGAATCGTCGGTCAGGTCGGTAATGGTCACCCGCTGGTCTCCAGTCCGTTCCAGCACTCCGAGGCGCCCATGTATCGGGCTGATCAATTCATCGAGTGTCATATCAGGATTCAAGTCCGGCCATCGCCAGCTTAACCGGCTCATCTACCGCCACACCCAAATAGTTGAGCACTTGCTCCCCGACACGACGGAATACCGGCGCCGCAACGACACCACCCCAGCCCTCGCCACGGGGTTCGTCGATCACGACGATCATCGCCAACCGCGGATCTTCCGCCGGCACATAGCCAAGAAACGACCCGACCAGCAACGTGGAGGAATAGGCACCGGTGCGGGGGTCAACCTTTTGAGCCGTTCCGGTCTTACCGGCCACCCGAAAGCCTGGAATAGCCGCTTTCCCTCCGGTGCCGCTCGTGACCACGCCCTCCAGCAAGGTCGTCATCGTCCTCGCCGTATCGGAAGAAATAACCCGCCGCTTCGCCTGCGGCATGGTTTGCGCCACCAATTGTCCCTTGGCGTTCCGGACTTCCGAGACCACGTAAGGCTTCATCAAGACGCCGCCGTTCGCGATGGCCGACACAGCTGTGACCATCTGTAGGGGTGTCACGCCGACCTCTTGGCCCATCGAAATCGACGCCAGCGAGCGTTTTCCCCATTGGCGCGGCCCCCGAAGCAAACCCACCGTTTCTCCCGGCAAATCAACGCCGGTCTTATCACCGAACCCGAAATCCTTGAGATAATCAAATACTCGCCACTCACCTAAGGCCATACCGACCTTTGCCGCGCCGATATTGCTCGACTTCTGGATCATCTGTGCAAACGTCATCCAGCCCGTTTTTTCGTGATCGTGAATGACCGTGTTGGCGATGGAGAATTGCCCGTTCTCTCCATAGATCATGCTCCCGGGCGTCATCACCTTCTCTTCGAGCGCGGCCGCTGCAATCACGGCCTTCATGGTGGACCCGGGCTCATACGTATCCGTCAAGGCGCGGTTACGCCATCTGTCGGGAGCCAGCGCACCGACCGTGTTGGGGTCGAATCGTGGACTGACGGCCATGGCCAACACCGCCCCGGTTTTCGGCTCCATGACAATGATCGTGCCCGACTTGGCATTCGATCGACTCACCGCCTCATCCAGCTCTTTTTCAGCAATGTACTGGATCACTTCGTCGACAGTGAGGGTCAGACTGTGCCCGGCTGCCGCACCTTCCTCATTGAGCCCTTTCGGAAATACGGCGCGCCCCAACGCATCACGCTGCAACACCACCGACCGCTTTTCACCACGCAGATAAGATTCGTAGCGCAGCTCCACGCCTTCCAGCCCGCGATCATCCATGCCGGCAAAGCCCAGCACATGCGATAACAGCGGCCCCTTGGGATAGAAGCGACGCCCCTCCATCACCACCCCGACGCCATCCAGCGCGAGTCGCTCAAGCCGTCGTCCCTGTTCAGGCTCCAGCTTGCGTGCCAGCCATACGAAATGCTTTTCCTGCTTCAGCTTCTTTTCAAGTTCCGTCGCCTTCACGTGCAAGATCGGCGAGAGATTGCGCGCTGTCGCGCCTGGATTCCCAAGGGACGCCGGAACTCCAAATACGGACGGCACCTCCATATTCATGGCCAGCACCTTGCTGTTGCGATCGTAGATCGTTCCCCGCGCGCCCTCCAGAATCACGTTTTTCTGGTGTTGACGATCGGCCTTCACGGTCAATTCCGCCGACTGCATCACCTGGAGATTCACGAGGCGGACCACGACACAAAGAAAGGCAACCACCAGCCCGCAGGCCACCACAATACGGCGACTGCGAAAAGGCATCGCAGCCACTATCGCGCTCTCCGCGTCACGATATTCTTAGCGATCCGCACCTCACCCTCTGCTGCCACCGGATTCGCCGGCGCTTCCGGCTCGATGTTAACGACAACGACCTGACCCTTCTCCGGCTGCATCATCCCCAACTTGTCGCTGGCGAGGCGCGCAATTCGCTCAGGAGCCGTAAGCCCCGAGAGCTTCACACGCAATTCATCACGCTCACGCTCAAGGAGCACCTTCTGCGTCTTCAGCCGTTCGATGTGGTAGCCGATGCGAACGATGTCCACCCGCTCCCACACAAAAAGCAACACCAGCGACGTGACGGCGGCAAACGCGACGGCTTTCATTGTAGAGACTCCTTAGCGATCCGCTCCACGACTCGCAACTTCGCGCTTCGTGACCGCGGGTTTCGGCATCGCTCGCTTTCCGAGGCGATGACCGGTTTTTTTGTCAGCACCCTCACCGCCGCTTCGGGGCCGTTCGCCAGCGCCCGGAACGTATGCTTCACGATTCTGTCTTCCAGTGAATGAAACGAGACGGCACACACCCGACCGCCGGGGGCGAGAATATCGACCGCATCCCGGAGCGCCGGCTCCAACACATCCAGCTCACGATTCACGGCGATCCTCAGCGCCTGAAAGGTGCGCGTCGCACAATGAATCCGTCCATGCCGATACGATGCCGGCACGGCACGTTCCACCACGGCCGCCAATTGCCAGGTCGTCCCGATCACGTCCTGCATCCGCGCCTGCACAATCGCACGGGCAATCCTGCGCGAGTACCGCTCCTCACCAAGCTGGTAAATCAAATCGGCCAACTCGGTCTCCGGCAAATCACGAACCAGATCCGCCGCCGTGCGCCCCTCGCGCTGATCCATGCGCATATCCAACGGGCCATCTTCCCGGAAACTGAATCCGCGCTCCGCGCGATCAAGCTGAGGCGAGGACACGCCCAGATCGAAAATCACGCCATCCACCCGAGTGACTCCACTCTCAACAACCAGCGCCTTGAGATCGCAGAAATTTCCGTGCCTGAAATGCACCCGGTGCGCGACCTCCCGCAGACGCACTTGTGACTCCGCGAGTGCCGTAGCATCGCGATCAATCCCCACGAGTATGCCATCTGGAGCGGTGCGATCGAGGAGGCGAGCAGCAAGCCCTGCATATCCAAGAGTGCCGTCCACGTAAACACCACCTGGTTTACAGTGCAACCAGAACAAGATCTCTTCGACTAACACCGGCTCATGGGAATCGCGAGCAGAACCTATTTCCATTTCCACCCACTTCACCCCACTTAATGGGTGGAGTATACACCCAAGTGAATAGCTGTCAACAGAATTAACCCCTATTTATCAAGAATATTGTTCACTTTAGCCCCATGCCAAAAATGAACAGATTGCCAGGGAAAGTTATCCACACGTGTGTATAACACTGTGGGAAACTCTCCCACTAAAAAGTGATTTTCAGGCAAGAATATGTGAGGGAGGGGTGGGGATGACCAAGAAATCAGTCGGATGCAATACCTGCATTCGGTGGCCGTTCTTGACGAAGTCCAGCAGAGAGGGAGCTATGCGCCGCTACGGATAGAGGCGATACAACATTCGAGGAAAGGGAATGGTCTCTCGCACATGCTCAAGACCACAAATCCAGGCCACGGCCCGCTCAATACCCATCCCGAACCCGGCGTGCGGAACCGAACCGTACCGGCGAAGGTCGAGATACCACTGAAAGGCTTCGACCGGAAGATGATGATCCTGAATGCGCGCCAACAGTTTTTCGTGAGCATGAATGCGCTGGCCACCGCCGATAATTTCTCCATACCCTTCCGGAGCGAGCACATCCATGCAGAGCGCCAGATCAGGCCGTTCCTGGTCCGTCTCCATATAAAAGGCCTTCAGCGCTGCAGGATATCGATGCACAATCACCGGCCGATCGAATTCATTGGACAGAACAGTCTCATCATCAGCGCCAAAATCGTCGCCAGGCTTCGCGGGAGTTCCTTTCCGTTGCAGTATGTCGATAGCCTCCTCATAGGTGATGCGAGGAAACGGCGCCGTCACACGCTCCAGCTTCGCGAGATCCCGTTCGAGCACGAGAAGCTCGGCGCGACGGGTCGCCAGTACCGCCGCCACAATATGGGACAAGAACTGCTCAGCCAGATCCATCATATCTGACAATTGCGCGAAGGCCACCTCCGGCTCGATCATCCAGAATTCCATCAAATGCCGGCGCGTCTTGGACTTTTCCGCGCGGAATGTTGGACCGAAGCAATACACTTTCCCAAATGCCGCAGCGGTGGCCTCACTATATAATTGTCCACTCTGGGTCAAATAGGCCGTCTCATCGAAATATTGCGTCTGGAACAACGTCGTCGTCCCCTCACAGGCATTCGGCGTGAAAATCGGCGCGTCGACCAGCGTAAATCCGCGCTCGTCGAAAAAGTTTCGGCAGGCCCGAATAATTTCATGGCGTACGCGAAGCACGGCATGCTGCCGGCTGGAGCGCAACCAGAGATGGCGATGCTCCATCAAGAACCCGGTACCGTGCTCTTTCGGTTGAATGGGAAAGGGCTCTGCGATCTGGAAGACTTCAAGCCGCAGTACGTCAAGCTCATACCCGCCCGGCGCACGCGCATCCTGCCGTAACGTGCCGGTAAGCACGAGACTGGACTCCTGCGTAAGCTCTGCCGATCGAGCAAACTGTTCGTCACCCACCGTCGCCTTGCTCACAACCGCCTGAATGTCCCCGGTGCCATCCCGCACAATCAGGAAATGGAGCTTGCCCTTGTCACGACGACTTCTGAGCCAACCTCGAATCGTCACTTCTTGCCCGGCATGGGCGGCCGCTTCATCGATATACATTACAGGCATAGGTCATCCTATTCAGAACTGAGCATAGTCGAGGGTGTCATGGCCGGAGGGTAACGAACAGCGACGGGCTTTTCAAGCGCCTCACAAATCCCCCCTTTCGTTGACACAATGTCGGTGCAGAGGCATCATCAACGCATGACAACAACAAACTCGCCCCCCCATCCGCGCCCACCCAGTTCATTGATTGTCGGGCTCATTTTTGTGGGCCTGATACCCGCTGCACAAGCGGGAGAGTTCAGGCCAGACAACCCGTTGAACCAACCCGGAAAGATCTACTGGTGCCCCGGCCACACGGCTGATAAGCGGATCACCGCCACCCCCGATGCAGGCTGCACCCCCTTGTATGATGCGGAACGTGACCATAAGAAACCAGAGAGAATGGACGAAACAGCCCCTGACACGTCTACCCCGAAAGAGCCGCTCAAGATTGTTGACATTCAAAATGAAGCGACGAAGTTCACCCGCGAGTATCGAGAGTTCCTGGACTGTTGCGCGAGCGAGCTGGATTCCGTCGAGCGGATCGACGAACTCCTGGAACAATCCAACCACATTCTGATGTCAGTGCAACAAAAGGGCATCTACAACAGCGCGGGCTTCGGAGTGGGAAGCGGAACATCAGGATTGGGGGGCGGGCCTGGGGAATCACCGAAACTCGGCACCTTCGCACGTCAGTGGACGCTGAGTGAGATTGTCGGCACGGTCGCCCTCGCTCGTGACGACCTCAAGAAAATCAAAACGCGAATCAAGGACCTTGGGACCCGATTCGAGAGACTCGACTCCCTGGACTACGAACAACGCGGGAGAGAAGCTCGACAGATTGAAGACGAGCGCGAGGCGATTGTTCGTGAGAACCGCGCCAAAAAACCACCGACGTCCGCGCCCACAGGCATGGACATCCAGGACACCACCATCCCGACGAGAATCGGCGGAGACATCGAAAACACCAATTTGAATCGATCCCTCAATCCAAGCTTCGGTGCCGACATCGGAGCCACCGTATCACCGTACAGCAACGTCAACGAATCGCTCCGTCCCCGCAGGGGAGAAGACCTCAAAGACAGCACCTTACCGGACCGGGTCGGGACGCAAACCCAGGACACCACCCTCCCGAATGCATTTGGTTTTGAAATCAACCAGTCTCAAAACGCAGAGCATTCGTCATCTGTGCAAATGCGTGGCGTTGGGGCCGCCATCGGCGACTCCTCCCTCAATAGCCAGTCCCGACGCTGAACGCATACGCATCAAATCCACACCCTCTCATTCCTTGGGAAAGACGGACGGAAGCGCCTCCCAATGCGCGCCTCCGTCCGTACTCCGATACAATCCGCTACCGTTTGTGCCCACATAGAGGAGCTGTGGATCAAGAGCGCTTTGCGCGAGCGACCGGATATTCGTACTCGTCAGCCCCTCATTCAATCCCACCCACGTCTTCCCGCCATCTTCGCTCCGGTGGATGCCGTCACGTGCCGCCACATACATCACCCCGGCCCGTGCGCGATCGAGCACCATCGCGACGATCATTTGATCCTGCAACGATTCGCCGATCCGTACCCAGGAAGCCGCTCCGTCGGTGGTTTTATAAAGACCCGCCAGCGTCGCCGCATAGACCGTCTCCGGTGTGAACGGATCGACCAACACCGACGTGACACTCAGCGCGCGCGACGTCTTGACCATCCCCTCCGGCACCAACCCATGGTTCACCTGCACCCACTGCGCCCCCTGATTCACCGACTTGTACACACCACCGCTGGTGCCGGCGTAGAGCACGGAAGATCGCATAGGATCCATGCCCAGCGTCACCACCATTAACACTTCCTTCATCCCCTCCATCCGTTTCGTCCACCGCTCACCCGCGTTCCTCGATTCGAATACGCCCATAGTGGTGGCGAGAAAGATGTGGGTGTCGTCGGCCGGATCGAACACAAATTGATTCACAACGGACGAAATCGTGGCGTCATCGAGCCCGCCACGCATGGACACCCAACGCTGCCCCCCGTCATAACTTTTATACACGGCATCCCCCTTCGTGCCCGCATACACGGTGGCGGGGTACGTCGGATCAATGGCCATCGCGATCACGCGCGAGTAGCTCATCCCCTTCGAGAGATTGCTCCAGGTCTTGCCGCCGTCACGCGATTTGTAAATGTAGTCGTTCGTGGCAATGTAGAGAATGTCGGGATTGGTGGGATGCAGTTGAATGACGACGATCGGGTCGCTGCCGGTGCATCCGCCGAGGGACCACGCCAAGAGCACGAGGCAAATGAGAAGTTTGGCCATGCTGGGACTAGCGGATGTTCTATGGGATGGTCAAACAGGTCGCCCAGCTAGGCCGCAGCGAGAGAGGCGGCGAGGCGTACTCTACTTGTACGTCGAGCCGCTGATCGACGTGAGAACGAAGCTGGAGGCCTGTTTCACCATCCCATGTTAGCGGTAGTTGGTGAACTGCAGATCAATCCCAAAATCCTTCCCCTTCAAGAAGGCAATCGCCGTCTGCAAATCATCTTTGCTCTTGCTGATCACGCGCACCTGCTCACCCTGAATTTGCGCCTGCACCTTCAACTTGGACTCCTTCACCGCCTTGGTAATTTCCTTGGCTTTCTCCGAGGAAATCCCGCTTTGAATCTTGATCACCTGTCGAACCGTAGCTCCGAGCGCCTCCTCGATCTTGCCGTACTCGAATGCCTTCAGGGAGACCCCGCGCTTCACGCATTTCGTTTTGATGATCTCGATGACCGCATTGAGCTTGTACTCGTCGTCGGAGAGCACGACCAGTTCCTTTTCCTTTTCTCTCAACGTCAGTTCGGTCTTGGAGTCCTTGAAATCGAACCGCTGCTTGATCTCCTTCGTCGCCTGATCGACGACGTTCTTCATTTCCTGCATATTCACTTCCGACACCACATCAAACGACGATTGGTCAGCCACGGCCCCCTCCTTCTCCTGCTTCGTCAATCACGCTGCGGCTAGCAGCAACCTCCGCCATGCGGCAACTTGAACCCACGTTCATCATGCCGATGGATAGCCGTCTGCACATGACCCGCCGATCCACCGCCGGCCGTCGCGACCACTTCACTGCTGCTGAACGGCTGCTTCAGAATCACATATCCATACCACTGCTTCATACTGTCGCTCAAGACAACCAGCCCCAACATCGCAACCACCGCGACCAGCACGGCATCGAGATACAGCGCAAAGGCCTGCCCCGCGGCAAGGGTCGCCGCCTTGGCCAGAAACATCCAGAACATTTCATACGAACCGGCCAGCGTAATGCCTCCCACGAACAACATGGGAACCGCCGTCACCCAAAGATAGGATGACTTCCACATTTTGATCAACACGGTCGTGCCGATACAGAGCGCGAGTGTGCCCAGTAATTGATTCGCTGCGCCGAACATCGGCCAGATGGTCGAAATGCTGCCTGTCCCGATCAGGTAGGCCCACGACCCCACAACAAAGGCGCTACTCAAGAGAACCCCCGGCCACCAGTTCATCTGTCGAAACGGTGCATAGACACGCCCGGCCATTTCCTGGATCAGATACCGCGCCACCCGCGTCCCCGTATCGATGGTCGTCAGAATGAACAGCGCCTCGAAGACCAGAGCGAATTGATACCAATAGGCCATCAGCCCGGCCATGCCCGGCAGCGCCGAAAAGATGGACGCCATACCCACTGCCAACGAAACCGCCCCGCCCGGCCGCCCCGCCACATTCACTTCCACCAGCTGCGACAACTCCGCAATGCGGGAAGGCGCAAAGCCCATCGCTGTCAGCGTCTCGGCCGACAACATCGTGTTGATCGCCAAATAATCGCCGGGGATCAGCACCGAAGCTGCAATCAACGCCATCACACCGACGAAGCTTTCCAGGAGCATCGCCGCATACCCCACCACCGCCTGCGATTCCTGCTCAATCATCTTGGGGGTCGTGCCGGAAGACACCAATGAATGAAACCCCGACACCGCCCCGCAAGCAATCGTAATAAAGAGAAACGGGAACAGCGTGCCGGGAATAATCGGCCCGCCGCCATTGGCGAAGGCCGTCACACGCGGCATCTCGATGGTCGGAGCCATGAGGATGACCCCGAAGCCAAGCAAAAACACCACGCCGAGCTTCATGAACGTGGAGAGATAACCACGCGGTACCAGCAGCATCCAGCCTGGCAACACCGACGCCAGGAACCCATACCCGGCCAGCAACCAGACCAGCGCCGGCTTCTCGAACTCGAAGAGCCAGGCAAGGGACGACTGACCCACCACGCGCCCGAAGAGCACCGCCGCCACCAACAGCACCACCCCGATCACCGACACTTCCGCCACGGCACCGGGACGGAATTTCTGGAGATAGAAACCCATGATGAAACCGATGGGAATCGTCATCGCGATCGTAAAGGTTCCCCAGGCATTGTGGTAGAGCGCATTCACCACCGCGAAGCCCAGTCCCGCCAATGCCACCACGACGATAAAAAGCACGGCGATCGCCGTCGCCGTGCCGGTGATGGAACCGAGTTCGTCATGGGCGATTTCAGGCAACGAGCGGCCGTTGCGGCGCATCGACGCGACCAGGATGATGAAGTCTTGCACCGCCCCGGCCAGCACCGCGCCGATCACCAGCCAAAGAAAACCAGGCAGAAACCCGAATTGCGCCGCCAATACCGGTCCCAGCAACGGCCCGGCCCCCGCAATCGCCGCAAAGTGATGGCCGAACAACACGACCCGATTGGTGGGATGAAAGTTGACGCCGTCATTCAAACGCACGGCCGGAGTCAGGCGCGCATCGTCCAACTGCACCACATGACGAGCCAACCAGCGACCATAAAACCGGTAGGCCAACACATAGATACAGGCCGACGCCACCACCAGCCAAAGGCCATTTACTTTTTCGTGAGGATTGATCAAGCCGGCGACATGGGCTAACGCCACCGCACCAAGAACGGACAGGAGCATCCAGAGCAGACGATAGGCCATTTTCATGCGCGGCATCCTAGCATAAACGGCAGAAGATGGGAGTGACACAGGCACCCTGCTTGAGTCAGGAGTCCATGGGCGAAGCGGAACAACTTCTTCTTTGAGGGCCAACGTATCCGCGACTTTGCTATACTTGTTCACGCCATGCCACCCGACATGCCTTCACAGTCGCCCGGAAGGGAACGCCGAGAGTTCTATCGCATCACCGTCGTACTACCCACCCGCATTCAGCTCAACACGGACAACGGGGAAGGTGACTTCACGGAAAAATCCGTCAACCTCAGTGGCGGCGGTATCGGTATAACGGTCACGACAACCTACAAATTCGGGGCTATCCTTTCCCTCACACTCCTCCTGCCCGACCACGCTCCCTTCACATCCTCTATCGAAGTGTTGCGGCTTGACCCCCTTCCGGTCCCAGGCGGTGCCTACCGCCTCCATGCCCGCTTCATCGGGATGACCACACAGAATCGGGAACTGCTGATCAGATACATCGTGCGTTTTCAGCGCGCTCACCTGCAAGAACACTATTCCGCCTGACAGGCGCGAGATGCCGTCCCCAGTTGAGTCGACCACGCATCCGCAGCTATCGGCCCGTACAATCAACGCCCTCTTCGCCGAGTGAATGTCAGCGGTGCATCCCCGGTACACCCGTTTGCTTCCGCCCTCCATTGCGAGTGATCATGTCCAATGCATGTCTTTAAATGGGTTCTCGTTTCGTTCGTGGCGCTGGCAACAATCGGCGCGCTCTACCAAATTGTCGGCACGGTGCTCGATCGGAAGCAGCATCCGCCTCCCGGCCAGATGATCGATGTGGGCGGTCATCGACTCCATCTCCACTGCATGGGGCAAGGCAGTCCCACGGTGGTACTTGAGGCGGGAGCACCCGGATGGTCGCTCTACTGGAGCACCGTGCAACCGGAAGTCGCACGGGTCACTCGCGTCTGCAGCTATGATCGCGCCGGCCTGGGCTGGAGCGAACGTGGCCCTTTGCCTCGAACCGGCCAGCAATTGGCACGCGAGCTCCATCGCCTGCTCGATCGCGCCGGCATCCCCGGCCCCTATATTCTCGTGGGGCATTCACTCGGCGGCTTGGTGACCCGCCTCTACCGCCAGGAACATCCGCGCGATGTCGTCGGCATGGTGCTGGTCGACGCGGGACATACATTGGAAATGCGCCAGCTAGAATTTCGATCTTTCACCCACGCCGCCCAATCGATGCTCCCGATCATGCGCACCATGACGATCCTCGGCATTCCGCGACTCATGATGTCCTTCGACAAGCTCCCGTCGCTGCTGGCCGAGCAGGAAACAAAGGTCCCTGAGTCGATACGACCGATGCTACGCGCCGGCTGGTTAAGAACCGGCTCTGTCACGACATTGGCCGATGAGGGATCTGCGCTGATTGAAACCCTGGAGCAGGTACGTCGCACCGATTCCCTCGGCGATCTTCCACTGGTGGTCGTCACCGCAACCGCTCCCGTCTGGTGGCCGGACATGCCGGGTCAGGTGAACCCTGTGAAGTTTAGAAAAATGTGGCTGGATCTGCAGCAGGACTTAACAACGCTCTCGTCTAACAGCCGTCAGGTGTTTGCCGACCAGAGCGGTCATTTCATTCAGTTCGACCAACCCAGCCTGGTGATCGAGGTCATTCGGCAGATGGTCAACAACACTCGTCAGCCATCAAGAAGCCGGTAGGGAGCGAAGACCGAGCACGACTCGAAACCCACTTGCAGAACCAGCTGGACACCGGCATTCATCTGGCCAATGCGCCCGACACCGCACTCGAGGAACGCACCCGTTCATACACTTGATAGCGGCCCACTTGAAGAATGAGTCGCATCTGTCCGCGTTCGATCACACTCCGGTAGATGCCCGCCCAGCGGCCGAATTCGCCGACCACCAAGAAATCAGGATCTGCGGCGAGGGCGTCGTACGTCAGATGTCGCTCCGCTTGCCACATTTGCGGAATGAAGTCTACGTTCAGCTGCGCGGGTGGGTAATGGTACGGCGAATTCAGCAAGAACAACAGTTCACTTTCGTAAGTTTCAATCACGGCATGGCTGGGTACCCGTCGGTGCAAATACGCCGCCACCTCCTGCAACGCACTCCCATCTTCCCGCCCGCGGAACGCATACCGAGTTGCGACCACCATCCAGAGGGAAAGAAGCACAAGCAGCACCGCGCCAATGCTCTTGATCTGCGGCAGTGCCATCTCCCCGGCCCGAACCCCAGACCAGAGCGATCGGGCGATACCCCTGACGTCATACCCCCGACTCCAATCGTGCAAAAGCGCCACCACAAACGGCGCCGAGACGAACCACATGGGAAAGGCATATCGTGCCCCACCGAGCGATAGGAGAAAGAACCAGCCGAACCAGCTGAGAGAGAAGGTCAGTAGCATCAATCGAACCGCATCGGCGAGCTGAAATGAACGGGATTGTCTCCACTGAGACCACATCGTCCATGACGCAAAGCCTAATCCACAGAGCGTCGGCAGGCAGAATTGCAGCGTAAACAGCAGCGCATCGAGCCGAATGATCGGCACCAACACGAGGGCCGACACCTGAAGAAGGCCGGACATCGGGGGATTCGGCAGCGTATGGCCTTGCAGTATCACCACTCGCAGCCCATCCAGCACGTACAGGACCACCCAGCCTCCAGCTGCACCAGCGGCCATCAGCCCAGCGATCCGTCGTTCACCTCGAAGCAGCGCGACCACACTGGTCATCACCAGCGCCAGGGTCAAGAACGGACGAATCTGCGCTTTGGTCATGAGCGCGATGCCCCAACAGGCAACGGCCCCTCCCCACCACAAGCGATGACGTTCCACCAACACCAGGCACATGGCGCCGGCCAGGAAAAAAAACAGCATCGGCATCTCCCCCAACACCTGCCGCCCCATGATGAGCGGATGCATCTGCCAATTGCTGGGCAAGAAGAGCAGGAGTCCCAGGGTTCCGAGTGCGACAGCGTGGTTGTACAATTTCGAGGTGAGTCCATACAGAAGACCCAAGGCACCGAAGGCATAGACCAGCTCCACAAGCCTCGCCTGCCATACCCCCACGCCGAACAGGCGGAAGCCGGCGGCAATCGATGCCACGACCGGAAAGTGCCCGGCTAAGATCGGCGGCGCCGGTTGCCCGTTCAGCAGGCAACCATAGTGGCCGGTCTCCACCCATTGCCGCGCGACGCAGAGTGTCCACCCCTCGTCCCACCACAGAGGTGGCGTGACCTCCAGCTCAAACAGGCCCATCACCAGCGCCGACGCGATGAAGAACAGCCCGATACCGATGTGACCGATGTTCATGAGATATCCAGGAATCACTCCGCGGCTCAGGCGGATGCAGACAGGCGCACAGAATCTCGACGAATGACCGTCAGGTCTTGCAGCGCTACGGCCTCGCTCGGGATGAGAAACGGCGCACAACGATACACCACCACCGTCACCGCACTCAGCACAGGGTTATCCTGCGGCTCGACCGCCACGATCTTCCAAGAAGGAGGGACATCCGCACAAGGGCGTCAGCACCACACCATGCCTTGCGCTGCAAGTGCACCAGACTCATGGCTTGCGTGCTCTTGCAGGGGGGACAGACGAGCTTCGTTCAGGCACAGAAGGCACACCGGCAGCGAGCGCGCCTCGCAACAACCCCCAGAGAAACCCAGCGGACTCACATTTTTCCCCGATCCAGTAACACCAGAACAGCCGCTTATCCGGGAAATGCTCCCAGTCGAACGGCCCGAACACTTTTGTCCACAGAGCCCTCAACCACCGCGGGTCGGCTCTTTTTCCGGCGGCTCCCCATAACAGACTGTCCTGAGGCACGATACCGCTGGGGTCTGCCCGTATAACCTGAAACAGTTTTGCGATTCCGGTCCCTCGCTGAAAGATATGCCTGCAATATTGTCCCGGTGTCACCCGTCGCAGATGCGTGACCGGATTCGGCACATACACCATCGTGGCGCCCCGCTTCCGCAGTCGCCAGATCAGCTCCCAGTCCTCGCCCGGGCCGTCGAAGAAAGGGTTGAAAATATATCCGTCCTCCTGTTCGCAGACATTCAACCAGTCTCGTTTGAATAAGATATTGCCGGTGTTTCCGACCAGACCTCCCTGGTCGATCTGCTCTGTCACGGGGAGCGGACGGCGGCGACGAATGGCGTCCAAGAGGGGATCCGTTTCTTGAAAGGTCCCCCCGGCAACCGCGGCATCGTACCGGTCGAGCGCCGCGATGAGGCGCTCCAGCCAATCCGGAGGCGGCACCCCATCGTCGTCTGCAAATGCAATCAGGTCACCGGTTGCCCTGGCAATGCCCTCATTTCTTCCCCAGGCAGCTCCACGCCGCTCACGGTCGAGCACCACGACGACTTCGTCCGGCGGCCTTGTCTGCTTCTCCAAGGCCGCTCGGCACAAGGCCAAGGTGTCTCGCCCTAGGGTGGCGATCACAACGGACACCATATGCTGATCGGCATGCATCATTCGATTCAGAACACTAGTTCTGCGTCACCGTCTTAAGTCTGAGCAGGACCGGCCCGACCACTCGAAACAACTTCTCACCGGCATGGCGGAACATGCTCGGCAAACTCTGCACCATCAACTCGACTTCTTCGACCTGCAACAACCCGAGGCAAAACACCCCTCCCCAATACAACAACGATCCGACCACACCGCCCACGAGGAGGGAAAGAACCGGGGTGGACACCAGTGCAGCAGCTCCGGCCATTGCGGTAGCCGTCCCCAGCAAGAGGCCCATGAATCGACCGGCCGCGAATCCGTGAAAGATCTGAACCTGCCGCCTCCGCAACACCCAGGCATAGCCGCCGGCCACTAGCGCGAAAGACAGCGACGTGGCGAACGCGGCACCGGAGGCCCCCCAGATTGGAATCAATACCCCGCATACCCCGATATCCACTGCCGCCGCGGCCATCATAACTCGAATCAGCGACGCGCCACTCCCGCCCGCTTGGATGACCGGCCACAACACACGCGCCAACGCGTAACAGAAGGCACCCGGTACCAGAACGCGCAACACGACAGCCGCCTCAGCAAACTGCGGCCCGAAGTACAGCGTAATAATCCGATCCCCCAGGACGAATACCAGCAAGAGGAGAAACGCCGTGCCCAACATGACATAACGCAGAAGCCGGCTCACCAAGGTGGAGACTTCTCCCACCCGTCCCTCTGCCCAGAAGCGAGCCGTCGCTTGCAGCATCACCCCTTCAACGGCGATGGGAATGAACCACACAAATTGCGACCACTGCACGGCCGCCGCGTACAGCCCCGCCTGGGCCTCACCGGCCAGATGCCGCACCAGAATGATATCCAGGGAGCAGAGCGTCATGTTCAGCACGGAGAAAATCATCGCCGACACCCCGAAACGCAGCAACTCCTGAGTCGGCAACGGGGCGAACCCGACCGGCTGTCGGCCATTCGACTCGCCGAGGGCCAGGGCCACGGCACGCAGACAGGCGAGGGCCACACACACATCCGTCACCAGTAATCCGGTAAATACGCCCACGACCCCCGTACCGTTCACCGCCGCGATGACGCCAAGAACACCTGCCGCCACCACCCCGATCATGCCGGGTATCGCCGCTCGCTCCTCATGCCGAAGCCCATGCAGCACTCCCCGCGCATAGAACCACATCTGATCGAAGAGCAAGACTCCCACGACGGCAAGCGCCATCGGCAGGGCGACCGTGCCAGACGCTGCGGTACTCCAAATGACAACCCCGGTCACGGCGCCGACGAACAGCACTCCCGCACCATTGATGAAGGCACCCGCTCGCGCAATGTGTCGACACCAGAACGGATCGTCCGGCCGCTCCGCAATCCGTTTGGTCATGGTCTGCATCATCCCGAGATTCGCGAATTGCGAGGCGAGCAACAACAGAGCCAGGTAATAGGCATATTGCCCATACCCTTCGATGCCGAGAAATCGAGCTAGGATCGGCAGCACCACCGCCGAGGTCGCGAGCTTGGCGACCGACCATCCACCGACAGACACAATGCCTTTGGAAACCGCTTTCGTCGACATGGATGTTTCCGCGAGACGATCCGTGGCCGATGAAACCCTCCTGCTAGGGCTTCACGTCGGATCAGGCCACAAACCGCTCGTACTGTACTTGATGAGCCGCCAGAGCCTTGGAGGTTTCATACGTCTCCAGCACGTAATCATAGGCTGCACGGCCTTTCTCCAACGGCGACTCAGCTAGCAGGTTACGGATCGCGGACGCATAATCATCATCGTGCACCTGCTTCCCGAATCGGGAGGCAAACTGGTCCGGATCCACCCGGCTGATAATCGGACAGCCGTACGCCGCCGCTTCCAAAAAGGTTAATGGCAGTCCCTCTCGGACTGCCGTGCTGACAAAAACCCACGTGTCCGACAGAATCTGGTGCATCCGCTCCGGCTCACGGAAACGGTTGATCAGCCCCGGCATTTCGAGATTCGGCACATCACGAAACTTCCGGCGCAATTGGGCGTCGAAACCGGATTCGGCCGACGCACTCCCCTGCCCCACCGCCACAAATCGATACTCCGGGAACTGTGCCGCCAATTCCAGAAACAGCCACGGACGTTTGCGCTTGTCCCATCGGGCCACAAACGTAACTGTGGGGCGCGCGCTTTTCTTCGGCAACGTCGCGGGGACATCAATGAGATTGGGCAACAACGTCGGCAGCACCGACAGGCCATACAGACGCTTAACCTTCTCCTTCAGGAAATGGGCCGGACAGAACACCGCGTCAGCCCGGCGCACAGCCCGCCTGACCAACAACCCGGATTCGGTGAGGTAGTTGAGGGGGGTCAAGAGGCGACGCATCGGGGTGGCATACAGGAATTCAACCCACCAATCGCTCAACTCGCGCGGGTCGCGGCTGGTGACCAGATGGGCTCGGCGTGGATGGAGACGCTGCGCCAGATAGGTCAACACGGTCGGGTCCTGCGAGTGGAAAATATCGGCCTTGGATGCCCGGATCAGACGGCAGGCCGCCGCAACGTTCCGTGGCGAAAAACTACGGATCTCCACCCCACCGATCGTTTCAGTCGGCAGCTGACCTTGGCGCCCGGGAACGATCACGCTGACCCGGTGGCCGGACAGCACCAGACTCTCGGCCAACTTTCGGGACATGCTGCCGAACCCACCATAAATGCCCCAGTCAAAATACTGGCTGGTCAGGATACAGATGTGCGGCTGTTTCCTCATGCCCGATGTTCCTTGTTCAGATCGGCTGCGGCTCCGACCGAGACACGACCACTGGCCTGGCGGCCCGCGGACGAAGCCAGCGTCACCCGCGCACATAACTCGAGATATCGCGTCGCCAGTGCCGGCCAGCCGAACTCCACCGCACGTCTCCGGCTCTCTTCCCCCATCCGCTGCCGGTCATCCGCGTGCATCACATGGTGCAACGCGCGGATCAGCGCCGGCACATCCGCCCATGTCACAATCTCACCGTTCTGTCCCTGCGTCACCAATTCCGCGGTCCCTCCCGTATCGGTCACAATGACCGGGAGACCGGACGCCATCGCTTCCAAGAGGGCGATCGACATGCCCTCCTGCTGAGAGGGCAAGACGAACACATCGGCTTCCTGATAGACAGCCGGCATCTGTTCTCGTGGCACAACCCCCTTGAAGACCACCGCATCGGATACGTGCAGACTACTCGCCAGTTCCCGCAGGTGCGGTTCAGCATCTCCGGTGCCAATGAAGATCAGCCGCACTGGCGCAGTACAAGCTGCCCGCACTTGAGCAAACGCCCGCAACAAATGGTGCTGCCCTTTGCGTTCGATCAACCGCGCGACACAAACAATCGTAAAGTCCCGTTTCGCCACGTTATCGCCGGGAACAAACGATGTGGTATCGACACCATTGGGAATCGTCACCAGTTCCAGGTCCGGCATCGTCTGATGCGCCAGCACCACCTGCTCCGCGCTGATCGCCGTCACCGCTCCCGCCCGCCGCCAGATCCGTTTAATGACCGGTGTCAGCACAGGGTAGAGATAGTTGTACCGGGCCTCGAACCCGGGCACATCCGGCCCCTGCAGCGACAGGACATACGGTAGTCCATGAGTCACGTTCAACAGGTAACTGATCGCACCGGCTGGCACACCCGCGAAGGAGAAACTTAGATCATAGTGATACTGCCCGGCCAATCGTCTCGCCAGACGCAACCCACGCCAGCTGTACCGAAGTAGTTCGCGATTGGTGGCATGGTGAATATTCCGATTGTCGACCGGCACTTTGTAGATCGTAATCCGGTCGGCAAATGGCTCGGTTTCGCACCGCGTCCGGCTTCGAGAGGACGTCACCAGATCCACGGTCACGTCCCGCCGTTTCGCCATCTCTTCCAGAAGATGAAAGTTGACGACACCGGTACCACCCCCGAGGGGAGGGAACTCGTTATCGAACATGAGAATGCGAATGATGACTATCTCCTGGTCACGCGGCGGGCAACGTAGAGTGGTCGACGCTTCACTTCGTCGGAAATCCGGCCGATGTACTCGCCGATCACACCGATCGTCATCAGCTGAATCCCGGCCAGAAAGAAGATCGAGACCACCAGGGTCGTGAAGCCGGCCACCCCGATGCCGAACGTGAACTTCTTTACCAGATAGAAGAGGGCCACCAGAAACGAGAGCAACGAGACGGTGAATCCCATCACCGTAATGATCCGGAGCGGCATGTGGCTAAACGAAATCAATCCGTCGAGGGCCAAATACACCAACTTCCGAAACGTATATTTGGGAGTGCCGGCGTGGCGCGCCTGACGTTCGTAGGGCACCCCGATCTGTTTGAACCCCACCCAACTACGAATCCCTCTGACGAATCGGTTACGTTCCGGCATTCGAACCAGCAAATCCACCACCTTGCGGTCCATAATGCAAAAATCTCCGGCATCCAACGGAATCTCAATGTTGGCCACCCGTTGAAGCAGGCGATAGAAACCGGCATAGGCCAGCCGCTTCCCCCACCATTCTTTACGTTCGGTCCTGACGGCGTATACCACTTCCCAGCCTTCTTGCCACTTGGCCAGAAACTTGTGCAACACTTCCGGTGGGTCCTGGAGGTCGGCGTCCATGATGCAGACCACACGACCGCGACTATGCTCTAGCCCGGCGCTGATCGCGACTTGATGGCCGAAGTTCCGCGCAAACTCCACCACGAATACCCGAGTGTCCGCCTCTTCCATGCGCCGCAACAAGGCGGGGCTTTGGTCCTGGCTGCCATCGTCGACAAACACAATTTCGTAATCGAGGCCCTGCTCGGACAGTGTGTTCGTCAGGCGGGTGTGCAGCGTCAGAAGATTCTCTTCCTCATTAAACACGGGAATGACAATCGACAGCATCGGCGGCGGCAGGGATCCGGCAGCCGGCCTCATCACCGCGGCAATATGAGCGGGTTGCAAACGACGGCCTTCCACACCTGACGCAAGCTCCATCGCGGCGGCCAGAGTCCGGCAGAACTCCAACGCCTCAGCAGGATCTTCCACCGGAGGCATTAGACGTTCACGAGGCTGTTCCCGCCCCGCAAGTGGCGGCAGACCCTTCCCGGTCGATTGGCTGTCGGGATGTGAATAGTCGGGTTGTGGCATAAATTAAACCGGCGCTACATAGATCGCGCATCATCCTCTGCCGACAGCGGTCACGCCTCCTGGCCGCAGGGACAACGACAAGCGTAGTGTAGCGGAGAGTGATTTTTTCAGCTACTTCTCGTAAGGAAATTGCACGAGTTTGACTCATTTTGAAACAGTTCTGCCGGCCGGTAGAAGACAAGTCTTACCCTGTCGCAACCACAGCCTTCCGTGGCCGACAACCCTAGCTTGCAGATCGGAGATCGTTACTCGGTCGGAAGAGAGCGATCGACGCCCTTTGTCATGATGGCAAGGCAAACGAGGCCCAGGGCAATCCAGACGAATTCACGAAATCGCCGCAGCAGCGCGAAAGTAATCCCGGTGACTTCTCCATAGCCAAACGCCGTCAGCAACAACAGATTGCCGGCATCCTGCGCGCCCAAGCTGCCCGGGATGAAGAAGGTACCGCCCTTGATCAACACAGACAGCGCACCGATCGCCAATGCCGACAAGACCGTCACCGGTTGTCCCAGACAGAGGATCATGACAAACACTTCCAGTGCTTCCGCGAGCCACCCCAGCAAAAAAAGCCCGGTCGAAAGCAGAAAGGCCGTGCGCTGCGTCGCATAAAATCCGGCGATGGTGCGATCCAAGTCGAGCAGTTGCTGCTCACGCGATTCCAGATATTGGATGTGCACCCCGAGGCGCCGGAGCATCTTCAGAATCCACCCGAACATGCCCTGACGTTGCACCACCACGAAGGCTCCGACCCCGAATCCCAGCAGCCCGACGGACACCAGGCCGGCCATGGCGGTTTGTCCCGCTGATCCTCCCGAGCCCAACAACCAAAACGCGAGCCCGATACCGGACAGGATAAAGAGGATCTGGGCGATCGTCATCGTGGTTTTGGCCGTCACCACCGAGGCCAGTCCCTCCACGATGGGTACGCCCTGTCGTTTCAGCAGAAACGCCTTGAGCGGCTCTCCGCCCACATAGGCCGTCGGGGTCGTCATATTCACGACCTCCCCGGCGGTACGAATCGCCAGCACTCGCCAGAAAGGCACGTGCGTCGCCCATGCGCCAAGCGTGACACGCCACCCATAGGCTTCCAGAATGTACATGAGCAGGGAGGGAAGGAGAATCACCAGCATGGCGGCGGGCCCGAGTTGTGCCACCGCCTCGTAGATCCGCTCGATGCCGATATGCCAGACCAGTACGGAGAGCGTCAGTGCGCCGAGAACAAGAAGTGCCGCCTTAAGCACGGGCCCGTGCCGAGGGACGAATCACCCACACCATCATCACCCAGAAGACGGTCGAACCGAGCGCGGCCATCCACAGAAACCAGTCCAGTTTATCCAGCAGCGCAAAGAGAAAGACCACCACCGAAAAATCGCGACTCGCAACGTTCTTCAGAATGAAGTCGGACCAGGCCGCCTGCTTGGGCGTATTCCAGCCACGGGTCGCGCCGATTTTTTGCGCCTTGGTGACCAACCAGAAGGACATGACATTGCCCAACACCGCTGCGCCGCCCAGCGCCAACGGCACCCAGGCGCCCTCGGTACCGGCCTGCCGGAGATACGCACCGCAGGCGATTCCGGCAAAGATGGCGATATGCACCACGTTGTCCATGGCGATATCAAGCCAGGCCCCGAATGGCGATTCGGTAAACGTGAGCCGAGCCACCTCACCATCGCAACAATCGATGACGGCCGCCAGTTGAAACAACAACGCGGCCACGATCCCGGCCGAGTACGTCCCGATACCGAACCCCACGGCCGACAAGATCCCAACCGCCGTCGCCACCATGGTGATCGCGTTCGGCGAACATTTCATCCGCAGGAACAGTCGCGTCAGCAGCCGCGAGAAGGTCCGGTTGAAATACCGATCGACGAACCCCTCCGCATCGCCCTTCAACGAACGGAAGAGGGTGCGTTCCGCCAATCCGGCGCTGGCATGATCCCACACGTCTCGATACCACAGACCTGCATGGGCCGCGGCCGCGACCACCCGCACACGCCCCTCCACCGCCGCCCGTTCCAGCCAGCGTCGCACTGGAATGATGCCCCCCGGCTCAGCGGCACCGGATGGGGATGCAGCGGCTCCGTTCGGCGGACTCAAAATGCTGGCCGGCAACACCACCAAATCGGCGGCGACCTGGTGGCCCCCCTGTCCAGGATGATTGTGAAACGAGATCAGCCGCCCCTCCTGAAGCGCCACCGCCGGATTGCGGCGGCCGATGGCAGGCTCAACCGGACCGGATTCCCGCGTGACCACGAGCGCCTCGCCGTCTCGAACAGACTGCCGAAGGTGTTCGATCAAGCCTTTGGAAAACACAGCCTGCACGCCCGCGATCAGACAAAAGCCCCGCACTTCGCTGGCCAGCGATTCCCAGGTTCGCGGATCGTCGAGCGGAAACTCCCGCACCGGCATCCAGCGCACAGGAATCGTCACCCGGGCCCCCCGTGCCAGCGCGTGCTTGAGCAGCTCTTCATCGGGGCCAGCCAGGACGATCAATTGGCGCATACCGCCCCGCTGCAGCGTGAGCACGGTACGTTGGAAAAGGCTTAACCCTCCGAGAGGGGTCAAGGGCCCGACGTCGCTCAAGCCACGTCCCGGCCGATCGCCAAACAGACCAGCGCCCGGCAACAAAATGGCCGTGCTTAATCCCTGGAGTTCCGCACCATGCTGCAGTGTACTTTCACTCATGATCGGATTCGTCGTTCGTCTCTCGTCATTCGTATCTCGCAAAAAAACTGGAGATCCATAGCAATAGCGTAGAGGTGCCGGAGATCTTACGAGAGACGCGCCACAATTCACGCGTCACCTGCGGCGGGCACGTCGCGCTACAGCCGCGGTAGAACCTCCCGCTCCGCCTTCGTCACATCCTCGGGAAAATCGATTTCGGTCCACGGCAAGCCGCCGATTTTCTCATGCCCGACTTTGACGTCACGAAAATACTGCAACAATCCGTCTTCGTATTCCATGTCCCAGCGATCCTGATCGATATAGCCCTTGAGCGAACTGATCACGTGCGCCGTATCGGCTCGTCGGACCCTGAGGAACCCGACCCCCTCGCCTGCAATGTCGTATCGCTCCGGCATCTTTTTGCTCAAGGCAACCACCCGATCGCCCTGCACCACGACCATGCACTCCTCGCCCGTCTGCTTCACCGTATCGTCCATCAACAGGCAATTCTCGTGGGGCGAGGTTACCAACCGATGCAGAATTTCGCGATGAAACAAGACATCCGCATCCATGATCACGACGTCGTCGGACAACGCCGTCCTGGCGATCCACAACGACGAGATACTGCCCCGGTGGAACTCCTCGTTCACCAGATAGGAGATATCGACCCCGTGGCAATGCGCGCCGACTGCGGCCCTGATCATTTCCTGTTTGTAGCCGACCACAATGGTGGCCTGTCGGATCTTGACCGACGCCAGAGACTCGAGATACCGGGACAGCAACGTCTGTCCCCCGATTTCAATCAGGCATTTCGGTTTATGCTGGGTCACCGGCCAGAGGCGCTTCCCCACTCCGGCAGCAAGGACGATCGCCTTCATACGCGGGCAACCGCTCCCGCCACTACTTCCTCAAAGGCGGCCAGGAACCCGTCGATCTGCAGGTCCGTCAAGGCGCCCATATTGGCGATACGGAAGATCTTGGATTCCAGTTGTCCTTGTCCCGCATAGATGACATAGCCGCGAGCCTTCAATTGATCGTGCAAGGTGGCGTAGCTGATGCCGGGGGGCAGGTGAAAGGCCGTGATCGTATTCGAGAGCGAGTCCGACGGCAGCAAGGTCTTGACCCCCAACTTCGCCATCCGTTCCCGGATGTGCACCGCCGCCCGCTTGTAACGGTGGAACCGATTGGCGACGCCCTCTTCCAGAAGCTCGTTCAAGGCCTCTTCAAAGGCGTAGTACAGCTGAACAGCCGGCGTAAAGGGCACAATGCCCTTACCCTGATTGTCGACATAGTGCGTCAAGTGGAGGTACCAGGATCGCTTGGGGTATCCGCGCATCCGCTCCAGAAATCCTTTACGAAGCAGGACGAACGACACGCCGGGGAAACCCTGAATGCATTTGCCGGCAGTCCCCGCCACCATATAGATGTGGGAACCGGCGATATCGATCGGCTCCCCTCCGAGGCCGCTGACGGAGTCGAGCACAAATACCCGGTTCAGCCCATCGACAACCTCGGCAATCTCTTTCACCGGATTGATCAGCCCGGTAGTCGTCTCATGATGCACCATGGAGACCGCATGCACCTCGGGATGCTGACGCAACGCTAAGCGAAGTCGCTCAGGATCAGGCTTGATGTGCCACTCCGACTTGAGTTCGGAGACTCCGAGTCGATGCAGTCCGATCATATTGGACAACCGCTCGCCATAGACGCCGTTGTTGAGGACCATCATGCGCTTGCCCATCGGCAGGCAGGACATGACGGCGGCTTCGACCGCAGCCGTGCCTGACCCCGTCAACAACACGGCCACGTAGTCGGATTCGGCCCCAGGAACAAAAGCCGTCAGCAGCTTCTGCTGGATGCGACCCAACAAATCGGAAAACTCGGATTCGCGATGGCAGATATCCGGACGCAACAACGCCTGCCGCACCCGTTCGCTCACGTTCACCGGACCTGGATTCAGAAGTATCATGTTCATACCTCAGGCTGTGGATCGGAACTGAGCGGAGCGGCCTCACACATCACACTCAGCACATCGGTGCTATTCAATCGCGCTCATAAATCGAGCCGTGATGGCGGGCGGTTCAAGCGCGACTCGCCCGGCATCCTCCACAAACTCATTGACCTTGACCAGCAACATACTGGGACCGGACTTCTTCAACATGTCTTTGAACTCGTACACAAGGTCATCCCGGTCCAACACTCGCTCGACATTGACATACCCGGCGGCCCTGGCCACCTTTTCCAACTGCACGACATTCGAGATCGTTGGCTGATTCCCCGTCGAGCCATAGACTTCGTTGTCGAACACCACATGGATGAAATTCTTTGGCTTCAAGGCACCTACCGTGGCCAGCGTGCCCATCCCCATGAGGACGTTGCCGTCGCCGTCGAACACGACGACGTGCTTGCTCGGTTTGGACAGCGCCACGCCGAGCGCAATGGCCGGCGCATTCCCCATCGACCCGATCATGTAAAAATGGGTCGGGCGATCCGCGATCTTCTGGGCCTCCCGCGAGGGGAATCCGTTACAGATGATGACCGGCTGATCGGTCAGCAATTCGAGCAACGCTGCCATGGCCTGCGCCCGGCTCTGCATGGTGCCTTGTTCGGGCCTCATGGATGCAATCCCTTGATAATGCCCTTCTTGATCAGAAGCGCGACCGGAATTCGCTGCTTCATCACGGTTTGCCCCACCCACCGGAGGTCGTCCATCATTGTCGGTTCCGACAAGGTCCGGTGTGGAATTCGCACCGTATCGAGTAGTTGCGGCATCGTCTCGCCCATTACCAGATGTTCCGGGGCGTCTTTGCCCTCAAAGCCCCGCCAAGACACCAGGAGAATGCAGGGCTGGCGATACATCATATTCAGCGACACGAGCGTATTCAGCGACGTTCCAAGCCCGGAATTCTGCATGAGCACGGCGGGAACTTTCCCCGCCATATAGGCGCCCGCCGCCATAGCGACCGCTTCATCCTCCCGCACGGCAGGGGTGTAGAGTTTGCGCGTCAACAACTCTTCGATGATCCCGCCCAGCAGCGAATCCGGGACACCCGTGAAAAAATTCACGCCCAGATTTTCGAGCGCTTGCACAAACACATCGCTCTCGATCATGAACCCTGTTCCCCTTATTCGATCGGCCCCGGCACAAGAAGCGCATTATAGCCAAGGGGTCCTCCATTCACAAGAACGGCGCCGATGAGTTGCCGTTACCGCGAGAACCGTGATAGCGTTTGAACAGAGTCGATTGAAGACTATGTCCGACGCGTCTTCGATATACGCCCTTCTCCGCACGGCCAGCCGCCTGGGACTTCTCGGTGCGCTCATCTTCATCCTGGCCGTGCCTGCATTCGCCATCACGATGACGAATGATCCTCACGGATTCGACAATCTCACCTGGGGAGTGCCCCTCACCGATATGCCGGAACTGGCGGTGATCCAATCCGACTCGCACACAATCGATTACCAATATCGCGATCGCCCGCCGGTCTATGCCGATATTCCGGTCGAAAGCGTCTACCTCTCAACGGTCAACGAGCAGTTTGCGCGGGTGACCATCCGATACCGGGGCGCAAAATCCCATGCGCAGGTACTGCAATTTCTCGAACGGTCCTATGGCAAGATCGAACGGCTGCCTGGGCAGATGATGCGGGGCCTAAACCAACAATATACCTGGCGAGGATCGGATACCGAGATCGGTCTCACCTATGAGGCCAACCGGGAGCGTGGATTTATTTTCATCGAAAGCCGCAATCTCGCGCCGAGATTTCAGGACCAGATGTCGGATACGGCCGAATAACATGGCTCAGCACCTTCACTTCATTCCTCGGCGATGGACGCGGCCCCTCACAACGTTCATCGCCACGTGGCTGCTGTCGGTCTCGGTGGCGCTGGCCGTCCCCATGCAGAACGACCCGAACGGGTTCGAGGGCATTCCCTGGGGCGCGTCGTTCTCGGAGTCCGACACCTTCGTCAAGGTCGAAGACACGGGCCGAATCCAGAGCTACGAGCTAAAGACCACCGGCCGGACATTGGGGCCGGCGGCGGTCGACTCCATGAAGTTCATCACGGTCGATGGAAAATTCGCACGGGTCATGGTGCGATACAGCGGCAAAGAGGCCCACGACCGGATCCTGAGTTATTTGCAGGAACGATTCGGCCCGCTTGACCAGACTCCCGGCCAAGTTGCTGCCGGCGCAGTGAAATTCCACAACTGGCAAGGGGACGAGAGCGAGATCATCCTCCGCTACGACCTGCGCACCAGCCAGGGCGTCATCTTCTTCGAGAGCGAAGCGTTTCGCGCCAAGTTCAACGAGGGCAACTCGCCCTCGACATTTTGACCTGCTGCACCCGCATCCACCCCGAACAATCGTAGGACGGAATACTCGCCATCCTTGTCTTGTTTCGTCGGCACATGATAGCCTGGCACGTGAGTAACCACTCACTCACCCGATCGCCGATTGCATGAAGCCGACGACCGCCATGTCCCGCAATCTCAGGCGAGACCGCCAGGCCAGCCTGATCTCCTCCGCCGCCAGCCTGTTCGCAGCCAAGGGCTTCCAGGGCACGACCACCAAATCCATTGCGCGCGCGGCCGGCATCAGCGAAGCCCTCGTGTTCAAATACTTCCCGACCAAGCGGGCACTGTACACCGCGATCCTCGCCGAAAAGGCCCCGCTCAGCGAACTGCTGAGCGCCGTCGAAAAAGTCGCCCGTCGGCGCGACGACCAGCAGGTCTTCACACTCATCGCCGGATACCGCATCCGTCCCGGCGCCGACCCCACGATGCTGCGACTGTTGCTCTTCAGCGCGCTGGAGGGCCACGAACTGGCCGACATGTTCTTCGGCAAGCAACACCGCGTCTTTTACGACTACCTGGCGGGATACATTCGCACCAGGATCGAAGAAGGCGCGTTCCGCCCAATTGATCCGCTGCTGGCCGCGCGCGCCTTCATCGGGATGGTCGTCTACCACCGTTTGTTGCATGAGATTTTCGATGTGCCGCTGCATTGCCCGCACAAGGAGATTGTCGCCACCTACGTGGAACTGTTCCTGGGCGGATTGCGGTTTTCGTCCACACCCAGCAAGCGGAGGCTGTCGCGTGTCCGCTAATCTCATCAGACGGCATCCGATCGTGACCCTCGGCATCATGCTTTTCGTGGCCGTCGTGGCATTGGTGGCCCTCCGCCTCAGCAGTGGGGCCAAGAGCGATCCCCGGAAAAACCGCATCCTTACCGTCGGCACAATGAGCCCCATCAAGCAGGACCTCGATGTCCGGTTGACCTACACTGCCGACCTCATCCCCAACCAGCTCGTGAATATCTTCTCGCGCGTGGACGGCTACATCGCCAAGATCTATGTGGACAAGGGTGACTTGGTGAAGGCCAATCAACTGCTGGTCGAAATCGATCACACCGACTATGTCCACGCGGTGAATCAGGCCAAGGCCAATCTGCTGTCCGCCAAGGCCAAGGTCGTGCAGCAGGAGGCGGCGGTACGTAATGCCGCCCTGACGCTCGACCGCATGCAAGCCTTGATCAAGGACCAGTTCGTCTCGCAGCAAGACCTGGATACCGCGCTGGTGAACCGCGACGCAGCCCTGGCCCTGCAAGACTCCTTACGCGCACAAGTGCAACAAATGGACGTCGCCCTGGCCCAGGCCGTGACCAATCTGGCCTATGCGTCCATCCGCGCCCCGTTTGCCGGGTATATCGCAGAACGTAACCTGGACCCCGGCTCCTATGTGAGCGGCACCACCGCCAGCACATCCACGATGTCGCGCGGCATTTTGAGCGTACATGACGTCGAAACCGTCCGCACCTTGATCGAAGTGGTAGAAAAGGATGTGCCGCTGGTGAAGGTCGGGCAACGCGCGGATGTGCGCGCCGAAGCCTACCCGAACGAAATCTTCGAAGGCAGGGTCACCCGCATCGTGCAAGCCCTCAACCGCGCCACCCGCACCATGACCGTCGAGGTCGACCTGCCCAATAAGGATCACCGCCTGAAGGGCGGCATGTTTGCCCGCGTCGAGGTCCTGGTCGGGAAACACCCCCAGGCGATTCAGATTCCCCTGGACGCGGTGAGTCGGCTCGAAGAGTCTCAGTATGTGTATGTCGTCAAGGACGGGAAGGCCCATCAGATCCCGGTCGAACTGGGGGCACGCTCGGAGAATCGCGTCGAAGTGGTGAAGGGCCTCACGGGAGACGAACAGGTCATTGTCTCCGGCAAGGATCTGGTGAGCGAAGGTGCACCGGTACAGACGCAGCCGATGGATGCCGTGAAACGTGAGACGTAAACGGTGCGCCGTGAAGATTCCTCTCATGCTGTCCCATCGATCCCCGCATGTCACCTCTGACGTGTCGCGTGTGACGTCTTCATCATGTGGCTGACACTTCTCGCACTGCGCAATCGAATCGGCATCCTGATGCTGTCCCTGGCCATGGTGATCCTGGGGGCCACGTCGCTCGAGCGGCTCCCGGTGGATCTCTTCCCCAACATTCAAGTTCCGGTCGCGTTTGTCGGCGTCATTTATAAAGGCGCGCCTCCTCTGGATATCGAACAGAGCGTGGTCTACCCCATCGAGAAGGCCGTCAGTTCAGCCTCGAACGTCGAGCACGTCGAATCCTTCGCTAAACAAGGCATCGGCGCGGTCCAGGTCTGGTTTAACTGGGGCGCGGACATCAACGTGGGTCAGATGGAGGTGATGCAGCGCATCACTCAGATTCTGAACAGCCTGCCGCCAGGCATTTTGCAGCCGTTCATCGTCAAGTTCGATGTCTCAAACATCCCCGTCGCCTTTGTGACGGCCTCCGGCGGCGATTTGGATGAGCGGGCACTGTATGACCTGGCCTACAACACCATCGCCCCCCAGATTGAACAGATCGCCAACGTCGCCGCGGCCACCGTCGAGGGCGGTAAGATCCGGCAGATCAATATCAATCTGGACCCCGCCCTCCTCCAGGCGCGCGGCCTCTCGATTCTCGACGTCGTGAAGGCTGTGAAGGCCTCCAACCTGATTCTCCCGTCCGGCGATCTCAAAGCCGGCAACCTCGACTACAACGTGTTCACCAATACACAGTTCAAGACGGTGGAGCCCATTAACGACGTGGTCGTGAAGATCGACCCGCGGGGTAACCCGGTGCGCGTGCGCGATGTCGGCGTGCTCAGCGATTCGTCGGACATTCAGACCAACGTGGTCCGTACCGACGGCAAACGCTCCGTCTACCTGCGGGTGAACAAGCAGCCGATTGCGAATACAGTGGACGTCGTCGATGCATTGCGGAAGGCCATCCCGAAAATGATCGGCATCCCGCCGGGCGTGCAACTGGGCATCTCCTTCGACCAATCCATCTATATCCGGCAATCAATCAAGAACCTGATCGAGCAGGCCCTCCATGGCTCGTTGCTGGCGGCGGCGGTCATTCTGCTCTTTCTGAGAAATCTCACCAGCACGTTGATCATTTCCGTCGCCATCCCGCTGTCGATTCTCGTGACCTTTATCGTGCTCTATTTCACCAACCAAACGCTGAACGTCTTCACCATGGGCGGCCTGGCTCTGGGCATCGGCCGGCTGGTGGACGATTCCATCGTTGAATTGGAAAATATTCAGCGCCATTTGAACGTCGACCGGAATCGGTGGGACGCCATCGTGAACGCCGCCCGCGAGGTCGCCATGCCGATCTTTGCCTCCACGGTCACCACCGTCGTCGTGTTCCTACCCATGTTTTTCATCGTCGGAATCGCGCGACTCCTGCTCATTCCATTGACCCTGACCATCGCCATCGCCCTGTTCACCTCGTTCTTCGTGTCCCGCACCGTCACGCCTGCGCTCTGCTATCGCTTTCTCAAGTCGGAGCAGGAAGCCCATCGCAACCTGCCCCGCTGGTTCGTACGGGTCATGCAGTGGAGTCAGCGACGGTACGACGCGCTCGACGAAGGATACGAGCGCAGCCTGCGATGGGTCCTGGCCCACCGGCGCACATTGCTGGTTGCTGTAGTGACAATCTTCGTCGGATCGCTCGCGCTACTGCCCTTTATCGGAACCGAGTTTTTGCCGGTTTCCGACGAAAGTCAGTTCCGGATCGTCCTGCGAGCCCCGGTCGGGCAGCGGGTGGAGAAAACCGTCGATCAGGTCGCCGAGGTCGAACGGGTGTTGCGGGAGAAGATTCCGCCGGACGAACTGGAAGCCATCGCCTCCAGCACCGGCGTGCTGGCACAAGGTCGTTCATCCCTCTTTAATCCCAACACCGGGCCACACACCTCGGTCATCTCGGTTTATTTGGCTTCCCCCGACAAGCGCCGACGAAACCAGGTGGAGATCATGAATGCCGTCAGGCCGGCGGTCATCAAATTGTTTCCCGGCGTCGCGATGTTCTTCGATCCGGGGGGCCTGGTGAAACGCGTCACCAGCTTCGGCTCGCAGAAGTCCATCGATGTCGAGATTTACGGATACGACTTCGAGAAGGCCCGTACCGTCATCCGCCAGGTGCAGGACCTCATGCACAAGACTCCAGGGATGGCCGACATTGAAGTCAGCCGGGAGGAAAATTATCCCGAGGTCAACGTGGTCGTCGACCGGGAAAAAGCGGCCCTGCTCGGCATCAGCGAAACCGACGTCGCCAACGCCGTGCTGTTTTCACTGAACGGGAACGGCCAGACCGATCCGATCATCTTCACCGACCCTCAGAACGGCAACGAATACTACATCAGCGCCTGGCTTGCGGAAGAACATCGTAAGGACCTGTCGGCCATCGAAAATGTGCTGCTGACGACAAAAAACGGAGAGCCGGTCCTGCTCAAGAACCTGGCCACACTGAAGCTGAATGCCGGTCCCGTGAAGATCGAGCGCAAATACTTCCAGCGCGTTGTGCACATCACCGCCAACCCCGTCGGCCGCGACCTCGGCTCGATTGCCCAGGACCTGGAGTCGGCGTTCGCCCAGATGCAGCTCCCGCCGGGATTCAGCATCCGGCTCGCCGGACAGATCCAACAACAACGCGAGACGTTCGAAGGCCTCACCTATGCCAGCGCCCTGGCATTGATCCTGGTCTACATGGTCATGGCCGCACAGTTTAAATCGCTGATCGATCCCTTCATCATCATGTTTTCCGTGCCGATGGGAATCCCCGGCGTGATCGTGATCCTCTATTTGACCAACACCACCATCTCCACCTCCTCCCTCATGGGCATCATCATGATGCTGGGAATCGTGGTCTCCAACGGTGTCCTGCTGGTGGACTACACGAATGTGCTGCGACGCCGCGGCCTGGACCTCGCCGTCGCCGTCGTCACAGCCTCGCGCACCAGGCTGCGTCCTATTCTGATGACTTCACTCGCCACCGTGGTCGGGCTGATGCCCATGGCCCTCGGCCTCGGCACCGGCAGCGAGACCAATGCTCCGCTCGCGCGGGCCGTCGTGGGAGGGCTCACCGTCTCGACGATCCTGACGTTGTTTCTGGTCCCGACCGTGTATACGATGCTGGAAGAACGCTTTCCGCGGCGTCCAGATCAGCTGGGAGAAGAGCGGGTTCAGGGTGAGTTAGTGAGTCAACAGGCTTAGGAAAGTCTTCGCACAGGTGAACGGTCTAAGGCGGGGTACGATGCGCAGGGTGTTTAGAAAGGCCGTCCGGCAAGGCCGCAGATGGCGGCAGCTCGTTTGCCGCAGCGGAATGGCAAGACTCGGACAGACTCTTAGGGGCGGAGACTGGGAAAGAGTGACGCCAGTTGCAGGGCCAAGCCCATATCACCGCTGATACGAAGCCGCCCGGTCATGGCCACCATGGTCCCGCTGATCTGACCATTCAAGACCTTCAGGCAATCCTCTCCGGACATGGCCAACGTCACCTGTGGATCCGGGTGCACGCCCTCGGATACCTGGCAGGCCCCGTCCCGGATCTGTAGTTGGTATTGCCCCCCATCGGCGCCGTTCAGATTGAACTGATACACCACATCCAGTCCGTCGGCCGCGTCAGGATCGAGCTTGCCGGCGAGTGTAGCGAAAAAGGCTCGTACAGTGTTCGGTGGTGTCTGCGTCATGGCCTGGTGCTCCGGCAGGACAGTGGGGCTCCTGCCGGAAGCCAGAAATAGAAAGGTCGTGGTCTAGTACCGCAACATCGCTCGGTGACTGGAACGACGGGCGCCGAAGAAGGCTTTGGAAAATTCTTCGACGACGGCCGGCTCATATCCTTTGCAACTGAAGATGTCGAGATAGGCGCTATTGGTGTCGTTCGCAAAGTGGCCGCTGATCAGGGAGGTCTCGATCAACTGCACCATGCTGTACCCCGCCACGCGACCTTCTCCGAAATTGACGATCTGGCAGGCGCCATACCGCTTCATTTCGATCAGTTCGCAGAGCTGGACAACGTAAGCTTCGATTTGTTTGGCGTCTCGAATGCGTTCGGGGATGCAATCGTGGAGGTCGACGGAGGTGCAAATGCCCCAGGCTTTGCCGGGTCCGACAGAGTCCGGATGGACCGCGGAGTCAGCAACCCTGGCTGAAGATGATGAGATGTCGTCTGAAGTGGCACCTTCTGTCTTGTGCATATGCGATACGACCTTTCTGTTGGGAATGGTGGGGGCGTGAACACATGCTTGCAATATACTGAACGTTTGAAACCCTGTAAATATTTATCTCCGAAATTTCTTGTCTCTCACACACATTGACAAACTCTCGACCCCTTAGCCAGAATGCCGGCCATGGCTGATACGTCGACACCCCAATCCAATCCCTCCGTACCGACCGCCGAATTACCGGAACGCCTCTGCACCTGGTGCAAGGTCGCCATGACCACACGTCTGGTCGCCGGCGGGAAGTTTATCCACTACACCTGTCCCAAGTGCGTGTTTCAGCACACCACCAAACGTACGCCGGCAAGCTGACCGTCCTGTACAGGCCGCCCAGGCCACACTCCCACTGGACGATCAAAATGGTTCGGCCACCAAGGCCGCAGCGAACGAATGGCTGAGGCGTACTGGATTTGCCCGCTGTAGTCTTGTGTGATAGGAGCACGAAGGTGGAGGCCTTTTTCAGCCGCCCATCACTCGTCGTAGTACTTTTCTCGATAGATCGGACACAGCCCCTTGGCGTTGACCCTTGCCGTCACGTCCTTGATCATCCCATTGCCGCCGCACAGATAGACTGCAAGATTCCCGACCGATGAGACCCGTGCATCGACCAGCGCCGTCACGCGCCCGCTTGCCCCCTGCCAGCCTGGTTCCGGCCTGGAGAGGGTCGTGACAAAGGAAAAGCTTGGATGGGCCGCAGCCAGCGCCGCCAGTTCCTCCTGCCAGTAGAGATCCCGTTGGCTGCGAAGCCCCCAGAACAGGGTCACGGACCGCGACTGTCCATCCTCCAATTGAGCCAGAATCATGCTGCGAAGAGGGGCGATCCCGGTTCCGGTTGCCACAAAGAGCAGATCTCTGGCTCCGGCGTCCCGCAGATAAAACGCCCCTGCCGGCCCCTTCAATGAAGTGCGCGATCCATCTTTCAACCCGAATAAATAACTCGACCCAGGCCCGCCCTGAACAAGATTCAGCACGAGCAGAATCCGGTCTCGCTGACTCGGCGGCGAAGCGATGGAATAGGGCCTGGTCACCGGCCTGGGCTGACCTTCCTTCGGCACCTCGAACGACACAAACTGCCCGGCCTTGAACGTCATGCTGTCTGGCTCCAGAAGGCGCAACTCGATCGCGCGCACGTCGTACGTGAGATCTTGAATCCGACTGACTTCAGCCGTGAATGTGTCCACAGAAACCTCGTTGGCAGCTCGGGTGATCAGTTGCGGGAAGGGAGCAAGAGATGCGTTTCATAACTCATGATACCAAGAAACGCCGCCAGCCCAAGATAGTACAGACCGTAGCTGACCCTGGTGGCTAGCGGTACGTCATAGTAGCGCTCCGGTAGACCGTGGGGACCACCCCGAAAGGTAGACATCAGATGGGGAAGGGCCATGATCGCGATCAACAGCAGCATGGGGCTTTGGTTCACGATGAACAGGCCAATCAGGATCGGCACACCCAGCCACCAGACCTTCGGCGAAATGATCGCCGTGATGCGCCCCCCATCCAGCGGGGAGAGCGGAATGAGGTTGAAGAGATTGATCATGAACCCGGCATAGGCCAGGGCCAGCATCAACTGGCTGTGGGTATACTCCGCCGCGTAGTAGCAGGCCATGGCCGCAAAGGTCCCCGCCACCGGACCGGCAATGCCGACATAGGCCTCGGTTTCGACATCCATCGGCTGTTCCTTGAGCTGAATCCAGGCGCCGACGAAGGGGATAAAGGTAGGAGCTCCGACGTTCAAGTTGCGCTGCTTGGCGGCGGCGTAGTGCCCCAGCTCGTGGAATAGGATCAACAGCACGAACCCCACCGCATACCACCAGCCAAAGACGAAACTATACACCACCATCGAGAGCAGCATAGTCCCGCCGGTGAGCGCAATCTTGCCTAGCTTGAGACCGCCGAGGAGCAGGAGGAGGATTTTCACGACGACACCCCTCCACCCCCGCCAGGCTGGTCCACGTGGGGCTTTTTCTTGAAATACTTGGCGGCGAGTCCAGCGATCGCAATCACCAGTAACATCAACACTTTCTTCCCCGCGATCACCAGGGGAATGATGAATCCCCAGAGCTTCGCCAACAGGCCGGACTTGATCGCCGCGCCGGCAATAAGCGCCGACAAGCCGACCGCCGCCACCTTGTCGGTGGTGCTATCGAAATCGGCATATCGTTTCCCCTCGACAAACTCCACATTGGCGAGCAGAAGGCTCACGTGTGGCTTCAACAGCGGCAACTGCTCCAACGATCCCACCATGTTCATACTGAGATACCCCTGCCGCCCCAACGCCAGCGTGTTGTAATTGACTCCAACCGCTGATTCCCGCTCCTGCGCCGAGATAGCCCAGACCACTTTGTTGGCAGTCTTATCGTAATGCGGCTTTTCCTCCCACCCGCGAATCACCAGCGGGGAAAAGCCCTGGGCCTCCCGGGTTTTGTTGTCTTCGTCCGTTCCCTCCTTGATGGAGGCCATCAGCGCATCGGCGTCCCAATTGGCCGCCTCATCGTCCTTGACGTAGCCGGCGTCGATATACCGGACCACCATGAACCACTGCTCACCTTCTTCTGTCGCGGTAATCAGGCCGAGTTCTGAACCGGAAGGGAAATTCCCCATTTGTTTGAGCAGCCGCTGGGTCTCCTGCGCCCCGAGAAACCGATACCCCTTCGGTAATTTCAACAGCGCCTGATCGCCCAGCTTGGCCTCACCAGGCCCAACTTGCCAAGGCAGCGCCGCAGGTTTCGGCTCATCGGCTAAAACCGGCAGCGTCCATGCGCATAACGCCAGAACCATCACCATCATGAGCCTCACCTGATGCCATGCCATAACCGGACCTCCTGACACCTGAGTCACTCCGCCTGCAGGGAAATGAGAAACCCATCGCACTCACCTTGCGACAACTACAGGGAAGCGAGGAAAATGGTTAGAGAACCTGGCGTAGATTCGGAGTCATCACCCAATCAACTTGTCGTATTCGCCGTGTGTACCAATCCAGAACTAGTTGACGCCGTCTGGAATGTCGAACCCCAGTGCCCGATAGTGCTCACCAACTCGTGCTGACCAGAGCGTCCCTATGCGTTTGAGATGAAGTGACGGATGGCGAGGGTTGGATTTAAGCAGGTGGAAGTTCTTGTCGGCGAGTGAACGGATATCCTCCGGAAGCGCGTGATACGCAATCCAGAATCGTGAGGAGGCAGTATACTTCACAGGGGACGGGTTTTCCCCTGTTCGTGCTCCGCACGGGCCTCAGCCAACAGGCTCTCGAGCTTGCCTGCCTTCAGATCTGATTCAATCTGCGCGTCCCATACCCCGGCATCAAATTCAAGAAACCACGTCCGGAACTGAGCCAGATCCGCTGGGGAAAGGTTTGAAACTGTGCGTTCGAGCTGCTCTATCTCACTCATGGCAGTCCTCCATCTCACCAGTGAAAATTGTACACGAGTTCACCAGGATTGTCTGTGCCCACATCTATTCCAGGCTATAGTCGAAACGACGCGATGGCAGACTCCTTATCTGCAGTCCTAGCAAGGATGCAGCCGGCGCTGGAAGGGCACAACGCCAAATGGCACATTTGATGTTAGTCACCCGCTCTCAAACTTCTACCCCCTAATATCGAAGCCGGTAAATATCATCGAGTATGTACATTTTATAGGCATCTACCGTAATCCATCCATACTTGGAGTGATAACCTTCATCGTTTGAGGAACCTGCACCAATCTTTTCCCAAGTAAATAGGCAGTGTTCATGGTTTTCCTTTTCAGGGAATTTCTCCCTTACCCATTGCTCAGAAATATCTAAGGCTGCCTCCATAGCTTTTGGTAGCCACCACCCACGGTAGTAGTAAATTTCGCCTTGCACTGGCAGCGGATGTGCAGAATCGTACGTCTCGAAAAAGAAGCGATCTCCCTCTTTTCGGAGTAGCTTATGAAGCTGAAACCTTTCGTGCCCAGATTTGGGATCAGTATAGAGGCCAGCAGGAGCTATCGGCCCGATGTCCGTCTTGTCAAAGCGAATGCAAAGTCGCGACGTGTCTCCCTCTCGACTCGCTTCAAGTATGATACCCTTTGGCTCAGTATAGGCCATCCTCGCTACTCCTCACAGGCTGCGGGCTACGCTATACCTCTCACCCAAACCTCCACCGCCAACACGGCACCTGGCGGAATAAGGCCGGGAACTCCTTCCTCCCGATAGGCCAGGTGGGGGCTGATGCGGACCTTCCGATAACCGCCGGCTTTCATCCCAATCAACGCCTGCTCAATATCGACGATGACCTGACGCCTTCCCAGCGCCACCTAGTGGTCGATTAACGTCACGCCGCCCTCAACCCGCAACATAGAGGCGAACAACTGGGACGACTGTCGTTCGTTGAACAGAACCTCGTGTCCGCGATTCAAGAAGAGGCGCATGTTATAGATGACCTGTTCGCCTTTTTACACGGCCAGGCTCGTGCCTTCCCGCGCGTCGAGGAGTTCCAGCCCGATGATGCGGGGCATGTGCGACTCCAGATGCCGGTCAGTACACGATCGTCGTCAGCGACCGCGCGGCTTCGTCCCGCTTCTCCGCATGCACCACCACCCGGCCGATCACACGCCCGTCCTCGGTCTCCACATCAACCCGCCAGTCGCCGGGATCGAGTCCTTGCTTAAACGTGTAGGCACGATACCCGCCCTCACGCCCTCCGGAAATTTTGAGGGCAATCCGGTCGGCATGGGTAAAGGGGTGGCTGGCGTCCAGGCGGTAGTACCAATGGTGATAGATCGTGGTATTGAGCGCGACTGGAGCAAAGACCGCCGTGAAGCAATAGATCGGTTCATCGGCGGCCACGGTCGTACTCGATCGCTGCCACACCTCAAACCACTGCTTTTCGTATGACAGTTCGAAATGGTCGCCGGAACGCTTGACCTCGTGATACATCCCCCCGAATTTCATCGAGAGCGGCACGGGCGGAATCCAGTTCAGAAAGTAGAACCCGACCAACAGGCCGATCAGCGCCAGCGCGGGCGCGCCAGCCAGCAAGGCCTCGCGATTGGTGCGAGCCTGGTTCCGCCAATAGATCAGGTGCACGACGCGGAGGACGACCAGCACCGTAAGCGCGGCCCCGGCGAGGAAAATGGCCTGGTTCATCCACCCGGTCATGACCGGCAGAAAAAACGTGACGAACGCGAAGCACACGAGCGCGTAAAGACTCACCAATAGCTGCACATTCGACAAGCGGCTACGGAGGAATTCGTTCGCCACCAGGAAGGCCACAAGAACACAGAAGAAGACGGCCGTCCCGGCGAAGGTCGCGCTCTTGGAATAAAAGATCGCATAGGCGCTGAACAGGCCGCCCAGCAAAAACTGAATGGCCATCGGCGCGTACGGCTTGGCCTGCACCACCCATTTCATGAAGAACGGCGCATCCGGCGGAAGATCCTCGACCCGAGCCTCGTTCGTGCCCAACCGACCGGTCAGCACGATCAGGAAGCCCAATAGGGTGAGGTACAAGAGCAGGAGCAGGTTGTCCCGCAGGCGGTCGATCCGCGTCAACACCAGCGTGTCATAGGTCACGCCGCTAAGGAAAAACAGCGGTGGAAGGTACGGCTTCCCCAAGACAGACTGGAATCGTTCCATCGAGACCATGTCTTAGATTTCAGGAGAAGCAGGCGATTGTCAAACGAAGAGAGGAATTGGTGGTGGGTCAGTTGAATAACAGAGGGGAGGCGTCTGCACTTTTGAGTCGACCCTATCGTGCAGCGGTGTTGAGGCCCAGTCGAGTGTCGAGGGCGTCGAAGAAATCGACGTAGAGGATCGGCCGGTGCTCGATGGGGATCGCCACGAGATTCGGCCTGAAGACTTCTGACGAGACATTCATTGCCCATGCCGGCGTGACGCGCGCAGAGGACTCGGTGACTGGCTCGACCTGCACCGTGAGCTGATAGCCGACGGTGCCGCCGGCAAGCGCGGAGCTATGGCCGACGCCGCTCGGCTGACTTTTGAGGAGGCCCTTGGCCGGATCGACCATCGCGAGCGCCATCGTATAGTCGATCATCTGAGCCTTGACGGCGTCAAAGACGACGGGCTGACTCAGATTGTAGACCCGCGAGCGGTAATGCGCTTCTTCTTGTGGCGAGAGGATCGTGCAGCCGGTGAGGAGCAGCGCCAGCAAGCCAGCGAGTAGTGAGTGCATCATGGTCTCGTTCGTCCTCCATAAGGAAACCCAGGTACATCTGCTTTCATCTCTAAACTTCGACACTACCGAGGAATTACATAAACGGAGGGAGCGGCGCATACGTCACATCGTATCCCAACAGGCGTTCCAGCCACCCGACCATGTGCTCTTCAGGCAGCGGGGCACGATTCAAACGGGCTTCTAGCTGGAAACCGCCCGCGGTGCCCACGATCCCGATAATGGCCGAGGCGTCGCTCCCTTCCGGCATCAACTCCTGCGTCTGGAATTCGCAGAGCGTGCTATAGAGGCGTCCGTGCGGCGCGATTGTGGCGAGGACTTCCGGCAATTCCCCCAGCGCGCAATGCACGGAACAGCGATACACCGACCGGGCGCCGGGCTGTACCGCCGCAAATGCGTCGAGCGCCGGCTCAGAAAAACCCGTCAGGTAGGCGCGCACCCCGGCAGGCTGGGGCGCAAAGGTGGCCGCCAACCGGCTCGCCGGCACGAGAAACTCATAGGCATCCAAGGAATTGTATTCGAACTGACAGGGGCCGAAGGCATCGGGCCAGGAGCAGAAAAACGGTGTCGCCGGATCGGCCGGCCTTAACACCAGACTGTCTTTCTCCACGGAGGTTTCGACCGGCAGATCCAACGTGCCGATCGCGTCGAGAAAGATCGCCCGCCGCTCATCCACCCATTCGGCCCTTCGCGCGTCTTCACGCGTTTCCCCGGGCGTCACCACGTCCTGCGTATGGAGGCGCACGCGGATGAAGGCATGGTTATGCCGGAACCCCAGCCAGAACATACACGTGGGCTCATGAAACCGCAGGCCTGATTTGGTGCGCCAGGGATGGCTGATGGAGCAGTAGGTTCCGACGTCCTGGAATCGCTGATAGACCGTGTGGTAACCGCCGGCGAGCAGGAAAAAATCACCCTGCCACGCCTCGTGGATATGGAGAAGTGTGACATCTTCCGTGGCCCAGTGATCGAGCTGGTCGAACGCATCCAGTGAATCGACCGCCCAATCCTCCACGTAACAAATCACGTCTTTGGCAGGATGCGCCGGCTTCAGCCCCAACGCCCCCAGTCGCTCACCGACCGCAAGGACCTCGCGAAAGGTCAATTGGCCCGAGGTCTCCCACCGCCGTTCACGCACGACACCCCTCCGCACTCCCCGCACGACGGTCGAACCCAGACGGCATCACTTGGCGGACTTCAACCCACGGCCCTCGATTTTTGTATCGGCGATAAACCGTTCGATCCCATCCTGCAGCAGGCCGGACATGAGAGTCTCGACATCTTCGCTGGTGAACCAGAACACCAGCTTGGTCTGTTCCCCCTGAATGTTCCGCACGGTGGTGCTGTCGTCCGCGAGGTTCTTGGCCTTGATGACCAGGCGATTCTGACCGGTCAGCTTCGTATTAAAGACCCGGCTTTTCGCGGTCGTGGCGAACTCACGAATCTCCCCGCGGATCACGATATCCGCCCCTGATACCTCAACACCCGCCTGCACGACTCGCGCATCCCACCCGTGCCGGTTCCATCCCCGTTGGCGCAGCGTTTCCGCCAGCGCCTCGGCAATCGTCACTCCAGGCGCGCCTCCGTTGACATTGAAATTCGTGATCCCACCGCCCAGATGGGTGCGCTGACCGATTTTCGCCCGGTCGGTTCGCAAGTCTTCAAACGGTTCGATCACGATCTTCAACGGCTCAGTCTGACTGCTCGGCACGAACGGCTGTTGCGACTGAAGATTCAGCGGGACCATTTCTCCAGCCCCGGCACAACCCAACAGCACAGCCAGACCCACTGCGACACAACACTGACCTACCATGCGACATCCCTGTGCAATCACACTTGCCTCCCTGTCAGTATCAGTAAGTAACGTTTCTCAAAGACGGGCACAGTCTACCCAACTCGCAGCCGGATGACAAACGGGAAGGAGACCTGGAAGTAACGCCTGTCGCTGATGGCTAATAGCTGGTGTCGCCGGCAAAAAAGAGGGCTACCGGAAGGAGACGAACCCCAATGGATTGATCAAGGGGTCAGTAACGGCAGCAGGCTCCGGAAAGTCTCACGCCCTACCTCCGGCAGACGCCCCTCACGCATGGCCGGAGAATCCAGCGGCACAAAGCGGGCGATCTTGAACCAGGCCCGGCCCGACAAAACAGCCGCCAATTGAGCCTTGCGGTCGTGGGTAATCGGCAGCGTGTAGCCTTCTCCCCGCTTCCATTCCCAGAACGTGGGAGCGAGAGACAGTTCCAGCCCCTGACCGGCCAGCTGATGGAAGCGATCGAAGAAGTTTTTCTTGCACTGTTTAACCTGGCCGCCGTCCACGATCATGGCAAAAGCCAAGTGGTGGCCCCACCAGCAGAGCGAGCGAAAGGTGAACTTGTCGTCTCCGAGGAAATGTTTGGGATAATCCAGATATTGGTAGGGGCACGCTTCAAGCCGTTCGCCCTTCACAAACTGCGCTTTCGATGGGTCAAACCCGGGCGGCACCAACAGTGCGGTCCGGCCCAGGTCTTCCTGCAACCCGAGCTGAAGCTCGCTGAGCAGATCACGGACCTTGAGGATGATTCGTTCCTTAGCGCGAAACAGCTCCCCATCCGCGACCAGCGTGATCTCGGCAGGGGCCAGCGAGGAATCCTGTGACGAAGAAGCCATGTAGGCTAATAGCTCACAGAAACACAATATTGACGGGTGCGCCCTCTGAATGCCCAGGCGTGTGGCGGCGTAGTCCCCACCTTTCGTCGGATGCTCAAAAAGGCTGTCCAGCAAGGCCGCAACGAGTGAGGACCCGCAGGCGTACCCTCGGGGTACGTTGAGGGTCCGAACGAAGTGAGAACGCTGCTGGCGGACTTTTTCAGCATCCGGCTAGGACTTCTGGTGGGATTCGAACACCGACACCTGCAAATCGAAGATCCGGCGACATTCGGCACAGCGAAGGCCCACGCTGTCGCGGATGACATCCAGTTCGCGAATCGTAACCGAGACGGGGTGCGCCTCAAGACAGGCGGCTAATAGTTCTTTTGCCGTCGGGAGCCCCTTCGCACCTGACAGGTCCCCATCAACCGGCACCGCCGCCACCCGCGCCACCACTTGGTCCGACACCATCTGATGCATCATACGGCAAGAGGTGCAGGCGATAATGAGTCGCCCCTGCTCGTCGAGCCGCTTCAACGACAGGCACAAGGGATGAACAGCGAAACACTGTTGCACAAAGGCACCGCTTTGAAATCGCTGTCCCATAACCACCTATGGAATGACCCAAAGAGCGAATAGCGTAAAACAAGCAATCGAGCGCAGGCGTAGGTGCTTCAGCTATCGGCCGTCAGACGGACGCACTACTTCCAGCAAGATACGTTTCACGCTTCACGGCGGTTGCGCGAAAAGCCGGCGCTCTTTTTCAACATCCTGTCACAGTTTCGCCAACCCCAGCATCAGAAGCACCCCAAGGGCGTAGGGAATCATACAGGAATACAGCACGGCGTTGAAGGCTCGATCCGGCGTGGTCGATCGAACCGTGTGGTCTTTGTAAATGAACTCGTAGGCGAGAATCAGCAGCGTAAGGGTCAGCACAAAGACCCGGCTCGTGCGAGGCCAGGTGTAGTGCCCGCTCACGATGAAATTGGCTGTGAAGAACCCGCTGGTGACAAACAGGAGCGGCGCAAGCACGTAGCGAAGGGTGTGGGAAAAGTAGACGTGCCAAACCGGTCTGGTGGATCGTTCCTGCGGATCGAGTAAGAGGGTCATGACCCGACTGGCGCGGGTTGGCTGGAGGGCGACGGAGCAACTTGCTTCGCCTGCTCCTCGGCAGTCCGGCAGGTTTTGCAAATGCGCGGACGCTGCTTCAGGAAGCTGATCCGCCCACTAGCCAGGCAACTATAGTGCACAAACTCATCACATACCGCGCAGCGCGACCATCCCCCGCGTAACATCGTCTTATCGCGATAGAGGCCCTGCTGGCAGACTTTGCAGTTGCGGGGTTCGATCCCCAGCAACATGGGCTCCCACTCGCCAGCTGCTTTGCGAATACTCATAACGCGGAAGTATAGCGAAGGGGTCCAAGAAAAAACAAGGAGGGAGAGGAGGGAGGGTGGCCTGGTGGTCCCCCCAAGCCACCCTCCCGAGGGAAAAAAGGACGAGAAGAACGCCAGGCGACTTCCTTGGGAAGAGACCAAGAAACCGGTCGGATCAGGTGGTAGATTATGGTGAATGCGGCCTATTGCCCAAGAGGAAACAGGCGAGCCGCATGGTGCACAGTCAAAACATGTACTTGCTTCTCGATCAAACGATAGACAATGCGATACGAGCCTTGAACAACTTCACGGATCTGTGGATCGGCAAGTTCAGGCATAATCCTCCCCGACTGAGGAAATAAGATCAAGCGGTCCACTGCAGCCACGAGTCGTTGCGTCACCAATTGAGCGGCATGCGGAGAATCTTTGGCAATGAATTGTTTGATGGCCTGAACGTCAGCGATGGCCCGACGTGTCCAAAGGAGGGTCATCCGAGCAGTTGGCGAACGGCATCCTGGTGGGGGATCATCTCGCCGGCATGAGATTGACGGAGCCCTTCCTCTACCTTTGAGAGAAAGCAGAGCCGTTCAATGGCATCTTCGAGCGTCGCATTGTCTGGCAACCGCTCAACAGCCTCAAGGATCTTTTGTTTGGCAGTCTGAGTACCCACGGTCCGCACGCCTCAGTGTGAGGCTTACTCTATGCCTCTTGCTGACTCGCGTCAATCCAAGGTAACAGACTTGCCGACCTCCTGAGGACGGCGCCTAGGACCCTACCCTACAGAGTACTCGCGGTTGAAATAATGATCTACGGTGCCAGCCTCATCTATGCGATAAGGTTCAGCAGCAACTACGTCAGGCGAGTTATGACTCATCCTCGCTCGAGAACGCTCATGACTCTTGAAAAATCGCCATCCGTCGGCATCACGAAGAGGCAGCGACCACCGCTCCGGGAAGCCCACACGGCCTCGACAGGCCGGTTCCGTTCGATGTCAACACAAGTAGCTGATCACATATTGTGATCAGCTCACCATGCTCGCTCGCACGCTGGCCCTCTCTTCTCCCCCCGTTTGACACTCCGCGAACCCCTTTGTTACTCTCTCGCGCACATGAAAACGCACAGCCCCTTGAGCACTCGGACATGAGCCCCGCAGGCCAACTTACCCCGACCGGTCTGGACATCCGCCGGTACCTCGAACGGAAACGCGAGGAAGTGGACCAGTATCTGCAATCGGTCATCCCGAGTGCCGAGACCATGCCCACGACCCTGCACGAAAGCATGCGCTATAGCCTGTTCGCGGGCGGGAAGCGGGTCCGGCCTATTCTCGCCATCGCCGCAGCCGAAGCAGTCGGCAATGCAGGGAAGGCCGTTTTGCCTGTCGCATCCTCATTGGAACTGATCCATACCTATTCCCTCATTCACGATGATCTCCCGGCGATGGACAATGACGATTTCCGCCGCGGGAAACCGACGAACCACAAGGTCTACGGCGAAGCGATGGCCATCCTGGCCGGCGATGCGCTGTTGACCATGGCGTTTGAACTCTGCGTCCGAGCGAATACCGAGCACCATCTCGATGCCGCGCAACAGGTCCAATTGATCCGGGAACTAGCCGTCGGGTCCGGTAACCTCGGCATGGTGGGTGGGCAGGTCCTCGACATTCAGGCCGAAAACAAGGACATCGACCTCGCTACGTTGCAGTCCATCCACAAACATAAGACCGGCATGCTCATTCGAGCCGCTGTACGGATGGGTGCCATCACCGCCGGGGCGACACCTACGCAACTCGACGACTTGACCTTTTACGCTGAACAGATCGGCCTGGCCTTCCAAATCGCCGACGATGTGTTGAACGTCACCGGCACGCGCGAGGAGCTCGGCAAGAATCCCAACACCGACGCCCAACGCGGCAAAAAAACCTACCCGACGTTTTACGGCGTCGAAGGAGCCAGGCAACTGGCGGAAGATTGCGTCACCAGTGCCAACGACCGGCTCGCCTCCTTCGGCACGAAAGCCGATCCACTCCGCGAGTTGGCCCGGTACATCACCTCGCGGAAAAATTGAAGAGCCTATAGCTGATAGCTTATGGCTGATAGTCTGACAGCTCCTCTTCCTGCCATACGCCATCGGCCATTGGCCATCAGCTCCCCATCATGAAAGTACTCGTGACCGGCGCAACGGGTTTTGTCGGCGGAGCCGTGGCGCGGGCCCTGGTCAAGACCGGTGTCGAGGTTCGCGTGCTCTCCCGGAAGGGCGCAGATCTTCAGAACCTCGCCGGACTACCGGTCGAGCAGGTTGATGGAGACTTGCGCAACATCGAGTCCCTCCGACAAGCCTTAGCCGGTTGCCGGCAGCTCTACCATGTCGCGGCCCATTATGCCCTGTGGGCGAAAGACCCTTCGATCTTCTACGACATCAACGTCACCGGCACGCGAAGCCTGCTGGAAGCGGCTCGCGAGGTCGGCATCGAACGGACCGTCTATTGCAGCACCATCGGCGCGATCGGCCTGCCGCCGGGCGGCGGATTAGGAACCGAAGAGACGCCGGTATCGCTGGCGCAGATGGCCGGCCATTACAAACGGTCAAAATATTTGGCCGAGCAGGAAGTGCTGACACTCGCGCGCGAAGGCCTGCCGGTCGTCATCGTGAACCCCAGCGCGCCGGTCGGCGAAGCCGATGTGAAGCCCACCCCCACCGGCCAGATCATCGTGGACTTCATGAAAGGCCGCATGCCCGCCTACATCGAAACCGGCATGAACCTGATCGACGTGGACGACGTGGCCCAAGGCCACCTGCTCGCCATGCAGAAAGGCCGGCAAGGCGAACGCTACATTCTCGGTAACAAGAATCTGCTCCTCAACGAAGTGTTCCAGATTCTGAGCCGCATCACCGGGGTGAAGGCCCCCACCATCAAGTTGCCGCGCCTTGCCATTCTGCCGCTGGCGTATGCAAATCAATGGATCTCGAACCTCACGGGTGTGCCCCCGCGCATTCCGCTCGAAGGCGTGAAGATGGCCAAATACAAGATGCATTACGACTGCGGCAAAGCGATCCGGGAACTCGGCCTGCCCCAAACACCGGTCGAGACTGCCTTGGAGAAAGCCGTGCAGTGGTTCCGATCACATGGCTATGTGTAATCCGATGCTGAAACAGGCCTCCATCGACGTTCCCGGCTCGACAAGATCCTCCACAGACCCACGGCGAAAGAGCGTGACTTTTTTGAGCATCCGTTGATCCTCCGATGGAAATCCCTCTCCTTTTCTTTAACACTATCCTGCTCCGCCCCTACGTCTTTGCCTTCCTCGCTGCCTTTCTGGTTTCAGCCGTTGCGTTGATCGGCTGGCCGCGGACCTGGCGCTTCTGGCTCGTCAGCTGGATCACCGCCTTCGTCTGCGAATATTCCTCCACCCGTAACGGCATCCCCTTCGGCTGGTACTTTTACAACGGCTCTACGGTCGGGCAGGAGCTCTACTTCTCCAATATCCCCTTCATGGACTCGATTTCGTTCTCGTTCCTACTGTTCGCCAGTTATTGCCTGGCGCTCTTGTTGCTGCTGCCGGTCCAATCGAGTTCGCGCGCCGGCACTATACCGCGACTTCCCGATCTGACGTTCACTCTGCCGCTCCGGACAAGTTGGCCGGTATTCACCCTGACGGTGCTGCTCTTCGCCTTCATCGATATGGTGATCGATCCGGTGGCGCTGCGAGGCGACCGCTGGTTTCTGGGAAAGATTTACTATTATCCCGACCCTGGCGTGCATTTCGGCGTCCCGATGGCGAACTATCTCGGCTGGGCGGTCGTCGGCGCGATCTCCCTGTTGATCTACTTCCCGCTGGACCGGCGCTTGCACCAGCCCTTGCCGGCACACCGTCCGTCTACCACCCATCGCCTGCTGATCGGTGGCGGACTCTATTACGGAGTGCTGGCCTTTAATCTGGCGATGACGTTCTGGATCGGCGAAACGCTTCAAGGCACCACCGGCCTGCTGATGTATGTGCCGCTGACGGCCATCTTGCTGCTACGCCTGTTCACGCCTGCGACCCAATCTACCTAGCGGGATGTTCCTGGGCATCGGACACTTCGCTGCCCATGACGACCACCAGGGCCGAACAGAGTTTTTTCGCAACCTTCTGAGCACAGTCGACACACATCCTCTCGAGTCTGGTGTGATTGGCATTCATTCGATCGAGACGGTATAGTGGTAAAGGGCGTTGTGCCTAGACTGGAAGGTTTGTCTCTCATGAAGAAACTTTGCGGACTGCTGATGATCGGCTTCCTGGCCACCTTGGGAATCCTCGGGTGGTTCGGATATCAGTCCTATAGCACCGGGTTTAGCGCCAAGGCCGAACCGAACGAGCTGGAAGTGCTGATCGCCAGACAACTCCGGCACCTGGCCATTCCCTTCGAGAATCGACAGCTCCGCAATCCCCTACCCATCACGCAGGAACTGATGAAGGACGCTCTCGCCCACTTCGCCGATCATTGCGCCTCATGCCATGCCAACAATGGTAGTGGAGACACCGTCATCGGCAAAAATGTGTACCCCAAAGCGCCCGACCTGCGCCTGCGAGACACTCAGACTATGTCCGACGGAGAATTGTTCTTCATCATCCAGAACGGGATTCGCTTCACCGCGATGCCCGGCTGGGGAAGCGGTGATCCGGCGAAAGACAGCGGTAGCTGGCAACTCGTGCACTTCATCCGCCACCTCCCCAGCGTGACCGAAGAAGAATTGCAGGAAATGGCCGGCTTGAATCCAAAAACCAGGAAAGAACTCCAGGAAGAGGCCCTGATCGACCAGTTCCTGGGCGGAGACGATGCCGCTGCCTCCAAGGCTGTCGGCGCCCATCATCATTAATCCGTCAACGAAAGGACGACCCGTGACATTCCTTCGACTCTTCATTGCCGCGTTCCTTCTGATCTGCGCCCCGGCCGGGGTAGCCGCCCATGGGAGCGGACAGCATGTGCTCGGCGTCGTGGCCGCTATCGACGCGACTCACATCGAGGTCAAAACCCCCAAGGGTCAGGTCGTGTCGGTACGAATCACGGACAAGACCCAATATAAGGTACGGAACCTTCGCCGCCCGAAGAGCCCGCCGCAGGTGGGAGACCGCGTGGTCATCGAAGCCGAAAAGGGCACCGACGGCCTGACCGCCACGGAAGTCCATTACTCGGACTCCAAACCCAAAGAGGCCCAATAGCGCCCCATGCGAGTGTTTGAGCTACAGAGCAGTCAGCACAGCGCAAGCAGCACGAGCAGCCTCCGCCCCTTTGTCATGCGGGTCCTGGTGATGGGGCTGGCCGTCTTTCTCGCCGTGACGATCGTACCCGGCATCGAATCGGAAAGCTTCGGCGCCGGTCTGGCAGCCGTGCTTGTGCTGACGGTACTGAATACGCTGATCCGGCCGCTGCTCTACCTGCTGGCACTCCCGCTGATCGTCGTCTCGCTCGGCCTGTTCATGGTGGTAATCAACGCCCTCCTGCTCCAACTGACCGCCGCACTGGTCAAAGGGTTTACCGTTGTGGGATTCGGGGCCTCTTTCTGGGGCGCCCTCGTCATCAGCCTCGTGAGTAGCCTCCTCAACATGATCCTGGTGGTGGAACATACCCGCGTGGAACGGCACGACCATCCCCAGCGCCCCCCCACGATCATCAACCCGGACTAGCGACCGAGAGCCGAGACTGGCCGCCAGATGGCGTATAGCCTGGCGATGGGAGGATCCATGGACCGTGCCATACACTATGAGTCCTATGTGCTTCGAATGCAGATGCTTCCTTGAGTTACCTTGATCCGGCTGCTACAATGCCGACCGACGCTCGCCATTCACCGCCGAGAGCGCACAACCTATAACGAGCACCATGTTCCGAACATGCTGCGGGCCATGACTCACCAGCGGAGTCATCCAGACCGGAACAAATGGTCGCCCCCTGCGTAGTCGGGAACATCCTGCATAGAGGTCGATGAGTCCTCCAGCCGAACCAGAAAAAAAAGCTGCCGCTGAAACGCACCTGCAACGCACCCTCACCTCCGTCGTCAACGGATTACCCGCTGAGGCCGCCCTGGTCGCAATTTTTCACCAGGAGCAGGGGCCACTCACGACGCAGGTGCACCGCGGATTCACCCCGCGCGATGTCCAATCGATCGTCCGTACGCTCTCCTCGCAAAAGGTGCTGACCTCCGTCCCCGTCGGCAACGATCCCGAGGCCTCACGCACCATGCGCCTTCGCCTGATCACGCCGGGTGCCAAGTCGCTACTGGGCGTGCCGCTGCGCCACCGTCAGCGCACCTTTGGTTTCCTGGTAATCGGACGGAAAGACAATGCCGTCTACGCGAAAAAAGACAAAACGATGCTGGAACAGGCCGGCGACGACATTACCAAGGCCCTTGAGCGGGACAGCCTCTTTGACCTCAACGTGCTGCTGAGCCGTCCGCTGGTCGTGCAAGAGCCCCAGCCGGTCATCGCGACCCCGGATGTCTATACTGCGCCGACCTCCCATGCGACCCCGGAAATCCAAGAAAAGATCGTCGGACTTCTCAACGAACTGGGGCAGACCCTGGCCTTCGATCGCGCCTGGATCGGAGCCTATGATCCACTCGCAGGTAACGTCGAAGTGCTCGGTATCGCCGGAGAACAGAAGACCGATCCGAAGGACCAGAAAAAAGACCTCAAGGCGGGCCAGCGCCTGACCCTCGACGCCTCTGCCGCCGGGTGGGTGGTGCGCCACCGTAAGCCGCGCGTCGATCACGATCTCGCCTCGACCCAGGGCCGCTTCCTCGACCACAAACACTTGTACAAAGACCGGTTCCAGTCGTCGCTGGTGCTCCCCTTCTTCTTGCGTGGCCAGGTCGGCGGCACCATCACGCTGGCATCCAAGGAAGCGGACCGTTTCGCCGTGACCGATGCCCGCCAGCTCGAACCGATCAACCTCAAATTAGTTGAGCTGCTTCAGGCTGCGCCACCACCGGCACCGGGTGCCGCCAAGACGGAAGGCGAACCAGATGCTGCCGCCGGCTCAGTCGCGCTGATCTCGGCAGAGCCGGTGATTAGAAAGCAGGAACGGCAAGCGGCCATCGGAGAGTTCAGCGCCTTTCTCGCGACGGAAATCCGGGAACCCCTGGGTTCAATTCGTGCGCAGCTGGAAGAAGTCACGGCGGAGGGTATTCTCGACTTCGACCCGCAGACCCGTGTCGAGAACGCGATGCGGGACCTGATCCGCATCGAAGCGATTCTGAACGAAATCCTCGACTTCGCCAAGCCACTCGACCTCGCACGCCGGCTCTGCCGCGTCCCAGAAATGGTCGAAAACGCGCTGACCGTGGTGGCCACAGAGTTGGAAGCGACCCGTATTCAAGTGGTCAAAGAATATGCAGGGCTCCTCGCCCCGGTCCGGGCCGACGAAGCCAAGATGCAGCAGGTGTTCCTCAGCATTTTCAAAAATGCGATCGAGGCCATGACCCCGGGCGGCATCCTGACCATCTCCATGAGCAACCAGCGGGCAGGACGACATCTGGAAGTGCAAATCCTGATCAAGAACAACGGAACACCGATTCCTCCCGAACATGTCGACAAAGTGTTCGAGCCATTCTTTACGACGAAGCGCTCCGGTACCGGCCTGGGCCTCGCCACCGTCAAGAAAATTGTCGAGGAACATCAGGGTAGCATCGGCATTTCCGGCACACCCGGCGAAGGCACGACGGTGACGATACGTCTACCCGGTGTCAGCCGAGGCCCGGCCCATCGGTATCGAGGGCGCGGACGCCGTCCGCCACGCCGCCCGACCGCCGCGTCCTAAGTCCTCTTTTAGTTCTCATGGCTTGGAAGGTTCCCCCTCGGAACCGGTCCTTTCATCAGTGTGCCTCCCCCCGCACCAAGCAACGTCACGTCCTAGGCCTGGCGAATTGCGCACATCGGAAGAATGCACTCTGCCCCTCACCTTCAACAGACAGGCGGGGTGAACCTCCTCCTGCGCACATCCAACGAGCGGGCTCTAGACCGTGCTTCTCTTAGCGAATCGCCATACACACCTGTGGGTGGTCATTGAGGCCGTCCAACTGCTCCCCCTCCCCCTTTATCCTTGACACGGCTTCCTCAGATAGCTAAGATTCCCGCACTCATCAGGCTTTTAACGTCTATAATCGACCACCATACTTTCACATTCTTTCAAAGGAGTAGGGGTATGAAATTCGTGATCGGCAGCGTCGCGACCCTTGCAGGTGTATTGTTCATGTGTTCGATGGCCTCCGCGAATCCGGCCCTGTTGCCGAAGCACGAAGGTTATCCGATGAAGAACGACGGCAGCCCGGTGAACGGACAACCGACAGCCAATGACCCAGGTCAGAAGGCGGGAGCCGGCGAGTCCACGCTGATGAAGTCTGCTGATTCCTCCAGCAAACATGCCGAACAGAAATTGGTAAAGTCGGACAATGCGCGGATTACCGAAGGCCAGGGTGCCGGTCGGTTGCCGAACGTGCAGGGTCCGCAAATCAAGATCGAGCCGCCGGTGACCTCCGCGACCAAGATCACGGGCGATCGCAAGATCGACTAGTTTCGATTCTCGACAGTACGGAGAGAGGGCCGTTGTCTCACGACAACGGCCCTCTTCTTTTTCCTCATCGCATCAATCGCTGGCGCTTTCTTTGACCTGAGCCGGCTGCTGCTTCCCATCGGAACCGCCACGGCTTTTTCGCCCATTCCCCTGCGTAGTCGACTCCGATCCGCGGATAGGTTTTCAGAACACCCTGCGACAGCACCTCTCCACGGTCTTCGAACCAGAGCGCCTCTCCGGTGGTGACATCGCACCGATTCAGACGGCGATCAATGCTGAAGGCGCGGGTCAGCCGGCCCGGTCCGTCAATGAGCATCCCGCGGCACGCCACTGCCCTCAGAAGGATCGCAGCCGGAAATCCATCTTGCTCGGTCACCACATTCAACATTTCATGCATGCCATAACAAAGATACACATAGGCCATTCCAGGGGGGCCGAACAGCACCTCCGTCCTCGCCGTTCGTCCTTTTGACGCATGACACGCCTTATCCTCCGGACCGACGTAGGCCTCGACCTCGACGATCTTTCCGGCCATCAGCTCTGCCCCGTTGTCCCGTACGAGGTACTTCCCGATCAACGACCGCGCAACTTCGACGGTTGGGCCAGCGAAAAAACTCCTCGGCAAAATCTCTCTCATGGGCGAGTCTCGTCTCCTACCTTCCATGTGCGTCCTTCTCAAAATGGCTTCCAGAAAGGCCGCAGGCGAAGACAAGACCGGAGGCGTACCCTCGGGGTACGGTGAGGATTTTGTCGAGCCGAGAACGCAGCTGGAGGCCATTTTCAGAAGGCCGCTAAAAATACCACGCGACGCCCCCCATGACCATCCTCGGATTCCCCGGCACAAAGTGGATATCCGTGACACCTGCAGCCTCATTCTTGAGCCTCGACTCAAAGGCAAAAACCGCTTGTTCCCACTTCGTATTGAGTAGATTCTGCACGAAGAGAAACGCTTCGAGCCTCCCATGTGCCAGCTTGATCGGGAGCTGGTACCGTTCGGACACATCAACATCGATCCAGGAGGGCGCACGGATGCTGCGATCTTCCGTCAGCGGGCGAACCCCCAAATACGTGGCTTGCAGTTGCGAGGTCAATCCTTCCGGCCACCGCAGCAGGAGCGCACCATAGGCCGTTACCTCCGGCGCCAGGGGAATGGCTTCGCCATTGCGGAACTCCGCCTTGGTCCAGGTAATGCTGCCGTTGAAATACACCGGTCCCCAGACCTGCCCACGCGCTCCGACCTCCATACCGCGCCGACGGGACGCACCACGAATCTCAGTCGTGCCCTCGTCACCGACAAACACCAGCTCCTGTTTCATGTCGAGCGCCCACAGAGTGGCAGTCAGCTCAATACCATCCGAACCCCACGGTCTCGATCGAAGGCCGACCTCATAACTCTTGGCCCTTGCCAGCGGTGAGGCGACCGGAGTCACCGCTGAACGCGCATCGTTGCTATGGTATCCCTCGCCATAGTTCAAAAAGAGTTCCGTTCGCCACCAGGGCCCCAGAATCAGATTCGCCTTCGGCAACACAAGACCGGAGTCGGCGCTCCCGGAGGCCTGCGCCAGACAAGTCTGGCAGCGGTTACGCACATTGAAAGTAAACACCTCGCTACGCACGCCGCCGGCCAGGCGCATCCATGGCGTCGGTTGCACCTCCAGCTTGAAGAAAGGGGCATAGGAAGCCTCAGTGATGTCCGTATCGCTCGTGCTTCCGAGCGGATTTCTGAGCGCTTGCGGCCCGAGCCGGGCATGGATGTGATCGACCCTGGTTTGCACCCCGACAGTCGCTGCGCCGTCCATGTCGAACCATCGTGCGGTCTGTTTGTAGCCGATGTCCCCGCCATACATGACCCGCCGATCGGATTGCTGAAACCCATCGCCGTTGACCGGATCGTTCTGGAATAACGTAAAATTGGTAAACAGATCGAACCGGTAGTACTGCGCATAGGCATTGGCAAAAAAACGGCCGCCGGAGGTGGTGTCGTAGTGATAGTTCAGCCGGCCGGTACCGCGCATCGTTCGCCCACCCTCGGAAGGATCGACCGCACCGAACCGATCCAACGACCCGTCCTGCACGGCGCGCAAGGGGATCTCCCCCGACGCATTCCATTGAGACTTATGAAAGGTACCGGTCACCGACAGCTCCGATCGGGCGCTTGGATTCATCGTCGCCTTCCCGAGCAGATTGCCCCGAAAGTACCGGTTATCCTGCTGAAACGGTCCGTTCGTGTAGTACCCCTCAGCAGCAATCAGCGAGCGCACACGGTCCGTCGTCGGGGAAAACATCAGCAGGTGGCGCTGCGTATGGAACTGCCCACCGGCCGACTGCACCACGCCCTCGCTGACCGCCTCCCGTGTCCTGAAATTGACCGCGCCCGCGGTGGCAAAATCGCCATACTCCGGCAGATAGGCCCCCTTGTAGACATCGAGGCCTTCGATAGTCTCCGGAATGATGAAATTGAGGTCGGTGTACCCCTGGCCATGCGCATGGGAACGCAGGTTGATCGGCATTCCGTCGGCAAAAAACGCGACATCCGTGCCGTGGTCCGCATCAAAGCCGCGTAGAAAATATTGGTCGGCTTTACCGGCGCCGCCCGAATGTTCGACGGCAATAAATCCCGGGATGAGGCGAAGCACTTGGGCCGGACGCCCTTGCGGTTGGAGAAGATATTCCCTGTCTGGGATGAATTGCTGCGACGAGGCTGCAACCGGACGGTCGGCTTCGACATTTACTTCCGGCACATTCAGGTCCGGCGCATCCGGATCATGGGCCCTGAGGGGAGCAACCCAACACAAGAGACTCACTGAGACGGTCAGGAGAGCAACCCGCTTCACCGACCGCTCACCGCAACCCCTTGCCCGTCGTCGTCATGGTGAGCTTGCCGTGTTTCACGCCCTTGACGCTCAACAAGGCGTCGGCCACCTTGCGGATAGCGGCACCTTTCCCTCTCGCAACCAGGACTTCCAGGCAGTGATCGTGATCGAGATGCACATGCATCCCCGCCAGGATGTGTCCCTGAAAATCGTGCTGGATACGGGTCAGCTTTCCCGTCAACCCCGGCACATGATGGTCGTACACAAACGCGATGGTGGCGACGGTCTCCTTATTCTCATGCCATTGCTGTCCGACCAGATTGTCGCGAATCAAGTCGCGGATCGCTTCCGAACGGTTCGTGTAGTGACGACGTTCGATCAGACGATCGAAATCGGCAAGGAGGTCGTGATCGAGGGAGACGCCGAATCGCGCGAGCTTCTTCATGGCTGAATATCCGTGTTACGAAACTGATAATCGTGGCACGGATCGTACAGAACCATTCGCGAATCCGTCAAGCAGCACTCAGAGGACTCTCTTGAGGAGCGATACGCGGCGGGAGGAATCAGACCACGAAGGGACTGTTACGCGACCAACTGGAGCGGATTCGTCGTAGCCAACAGCTTCTTTCCTTCACGATCGATGAGCTGCACAAATAAGTTGCTCAACTCAGGATCGAACTGTTTTCCGGCCATGGCTTCGATTTCAGCCCGAGCCTGACTGAGCGTCAACGTCGCTTTGTATGACGTGGGGTGCGTCATGATATCGAAGGCATCGGCCAGCGCGACGATTCGTCCGGCCAGCGGAATCTGCACATCCTTAATCTGGTGATAGCCGGTGCCATCCCATCGCTCATGATGCGTCAGCGCGACTTCCCGCGCCATCATCACCAGCGGCGCCCGGCTGTCCGACAGAAGCCGCGCTCCGATCTTGGTATGCTGCTTCATCACCTCCCACTCAGCAACATCGAAGGTCCCGGTTTTCATAAGCACCGAGTCCGGCAGGCCGATTTTCCCCACATCGTGCAACGGAGCGGTTTTCTTGATCATATCCACCTGATCCGCCGATAGCCCCTTCATCTCCGCCAGCAACATGGCGATGCGCCCGACACGCCAGGCGTGGCCGCCGGTCGCGTCGTGGCGATACTCGGACGCCAGCGCGAGACGACTGAGCAGATCCAGCTGCGTTTGCTCCACGACTTTGGTGCGCAGGCGAACCTGCGCTTCCAAGTGTTCATTATGCATGCGGAGCTGTTGGTGCAGTTTCCGAGTGACGAGTTGATTCTTGATGCGGAGCACCATTTCCGTGCCGTCCACCGGTTTGTTCAAGAAATCTTTGGCACCTTCGGCCAGCGCCTTGTGTTTCGTCGATGCATCCAGCTCGCCCGTGATGATCAGGATCGGGAGATATTCGTCGGCTGGAATGACTCCCGCCAGTTGCCGCATGACTTCACATCCATCCATCTGCGGCATACGCATGTCCATCGCGATCAGGTCCGGCTTCACCTCCTGGTATAACTGCGCGACTTGGCGTGGATCGGTCGTCGTCGTGATCTTCGAAAACCCGGCCTGCTTGAGGATCGCTTCCATCAGTTTGAGGCTGGATTGCTCGTCGTCTATCAGCAGCAGTCTAATCGTGCTGAGGTCGAGGCCCGATATGGACATTGCGGCGCTCCTGTTCGGAAATGGTCTACCGCCCCTAGCCTACCATCCTCATGCCGCATCCCCAATGTTTTTCTGGCTCTCAGCAGGGAGTGTTTTTGGATAGTGGAGCGTCGCCAGCGCATCCTGGAGTGCCCCCATGGTCAACGGCTTGCTCAGTTCAGCATCGACCGCTACGGACGCCTGCTCGTCCTGCTCGATCTGATCACCGCCTGTCAGCAGGAGCACCGGCGTGTCAGGCGACACGTGCTTGATGACCTTGGCCAGCTGACGACCCGTCATATTCGGCATCCCATGATCGGTCACGACCAGGTGTACGCGCTCGGGGTTGAACCGCTTGATGGCCTCGGCCGCACTGGCGACCACTTCCACACGATGCCCGGCGACTCGAAGATATTCCCCCGTGACACGGCCCACCAGAGGGTCGTCGTCGACGACCAGCACCTGTAGCCGGATCCCTTCCATACTGTGGCCATCGCGCCGCTTGCCCGCATCCGCATCCGACTGAATAGGAAGCCGGATGCTGAAGGTGGTGCCGACTCCGACGGTACTCGTGATATCGATAGTGCCGCGCAAACGCCGGATGATGCCGTACACCATGGCTAACCCTAGCCCAGACCCCTTTTCCCCTTTGGTGGAATAGAACGGCTCGAGACACCGCTGACGCACGTCTTCCGTCATGCCGGTACCCGTATCGCTCACTTCCAATCGCACCCCGTCGCCGTCGGCTTTGGTGCGCAGCGTGATGGAGCCACTCGCCGGCATGGCATCAACGGCATTGAAGATCAAATTGGTCAGCACCTCACGCAGCTCCGACTCATGTCCTGCGACTGCAGGCACCGACTCCAGTTCCGTCTTGATTTCGATCGCAACCCCGTTCGCCAAGGCCTGATCCTTCCACTTAGGCTGGCTGAGCCTGACACTTTGTTGGACCAGGCAGTTCAGATCGACGATACCGGCCAGATCGGCTTCGAGGCGTGGCCGGTAGAAATCTCGCATGCGGCTGACGACCTTCGCCGCATCTTTCGCCGCCATATTGATCGTCTGAAGGTACTCCTTGACCTGTGCCGTATTTTCCAACATGCGGGGATCGATCAGCAGGAGTTCGCTGAAACCCATGATCGGCGACAGGGTGTTGTTGAAATCGTGGGCGATGCCGCTCGCCATTTGACCGAGTGCCCCCAGCCGCTCCTGTTGCACCATCTGTTGTTGCGCCGACTTGAGCTCGACCATGGCGGTTTCCAGCTGCATATTACTCTCGCGCAACGACGTTTCCGCTCGCTTACGTTCCGCAAGATCCGAGGCGTTACTCAAGGCCACCGCGACCTGATCGGCCAACTGCCGCAATTGCTCGATGTGATCCTCGTCCATGTCGGGCGCCTTCCGGTAACTGAGTGCAATCCCGCCGAGTACATCACGCGAACGGAAGAGGGGCAGCAACAGGAGGCACTCGATTCCAGTGCCGCTGAGCGTGGCGAATGCGCCGTCACTGGCCGGCGTCGTCAGACTGACGCCGTCCTGATGCGCCAGAAACAGTTGATGCTCAACGTCCGTCACCGCAACACCCTTCATTGTCGTCTGGGCACTATCCGGGCCAAGCCTGGCATACAGCCAGCCACGCGTGCGGTCCGATGGATCGACCAGCAACACGGCCATCCCTTGACAGGGAGACACCTCGCGCAATCCGGCTAGAACCCTATCGACGATCAGGCTGGGATCGAGCACCGAGAGCACCGACCGGTCGATCTCGTGAATCGTCGTCAACTGGGCAAATTGTTGATGGAGGCGACTCGCCATGGCATTAAAGGAGATGGCCAGTTCTTCAAACTCATCTCCACTGTTCACCTGCACCGGTATCGAAAAATCCCGTTTCGCAATCCGCCTCGTCCCCTGCCCCAGTTCCTCCAGCGGCACCATGGTTTTCCGGATTTGATTCACGCTCAGCAAGGCCACACATAACAGGGCGATCAGCACAACGAGGCTGAAGCGATAGTGAAAACTTGTCAGCGGCGCGAGCACCGAACTACGGGCTTCGCTCAACATCACGGTCCAGGGTTCTGTCAAAAACTGGTACCGGAGCGGAATGGCCCAATACCCGGCGATGTATGAATCGTTTTCATCCGTCCATTCCACTAGCGAACGGCTACGGCCATCTCCGTCGGCTTGCCCCACCCGTTGTTGCCGCAGCTTCGCCGGGGCGGACGGACTGCAGAATAGAACCTCCGCCCCCTGGCCGAACACACACATGGACATCTCTGTCGGGATCGACATGCCGCCGATAAGGTCCCACAGATACTCGCGGTTGATTTCTGCAACAACTGCCTGCGCATCGAAATCGGTGCGTCTGACCAAGAATACGCGCCTGCCCCCGGATTCAGCAGATCCCGCGATGAGCAGAGTTTTCTGTTGCTGAAGCAACGACTGCTGCGCGGACGAGAGAGCCGGAAGAGACGGCAGCGTACCCAGAAAGACGTTCGCGGTCCCGTCCACTGACACGTGTGCCATCCCCAAGAATCTCACCGTACTCGGCAGAGGCTGCGGTGACGCGCCATCCGGCGACATGGCCGATGACGCTTGCTGGTGCTCGCTGATCGAGAGCAGTTCAGCCTCCAGCAGGAGGAGCCGCTGATAGAGAGCCATCCCCAAGGCCTTGCTCTCCTGCCGCACCCGACGCTCGGCCTGCTGGGTGAGCTGGCCAGTCACGTCATTGAACGCGACCAGACTCAAAACCCCGACCGGCAACACGGCACAGAGAATGAAAAGGAAGAAGACACGGCGGGCGACGCGACTACTCAGGAACGACCGTTCAATCTGCACGAGGCCTCGTCCTGCTAGAACTCTACCGCCAGCCCGACGAAACTGCCGTCGTTGGCGCGGATGACATCGTCGTGGCTTTTCTGGGCGGTCAGCGGTTCCATGCTCTGACCGTCTTTGCCCATGCTATAGAGGTCGTAGTCGGAATTGATCGGATGGAGAAAGCGATCCTTCCGAGGTTGCGATGGTGGCCCTCCCCCGGACACGTTCGCCGCGTAGGCACTGGTCGGCTCGAACCAATAGGACGTCTGCCTCCCTCCGGGCGCTGATGATGCGGGTACCGATCCACCGCCTCCCCCTCCACCACCAGATCCACCCGTACCGCCCGATCCTCCTGTGCCACCCGATCCTCCTCCACTACCCGAACCGGGCAACGTTAACGCCGCAATATTGAGGTAGGCATAGGGATTGCCCCAGGGATCGACCATCTCACCGGCTCCCACCTCGGCCAGTGTGTGGGGCAACGACTCGTTGGCCGCTTCGTACGAATCGATCACCCGCTCGATGTAGCGAATTTCCGCGATGCAGCGAGCCAGTCTCGCCTTATCGAGGTAATTCAGATAGTTCGGAATCGCCAAACCCGCCAACGCCCCGACAATCGTCACGGCAATCATCAACTCAATGATCGTAAAACCCTGCTGCGTGCGGCAACGTGTGACGTACGCCATACGATGCCTACAATCCTTCCATAGTCGGCAGAGGTGAGGGACCTGGCTTCACCTCGCCGCCTGACTTCGTCCGGAAGGGCTCCATCGCCTGGGCCAGCTGCTCGATGGTCAGACGAAGCCGGTCAGCCTCCTGCTCCACCTCGCGGAACGCACCTCGTCCCGCTGCCTGCTTCAACCGGTCCAACTGTGGAGCGATTTCCGCATGGAAGGCCTCGATACGAGCAATTTTCTCCCGAAGCGCACCGACCATCTCCCCCAAACATTCCGCTTCCGCATGGAGATAGTCGTGCTTGCGAATCGAGGTGCGTACGGTCAGATCGCCACTGGCTACCGACTGAAAAATCTTTCGAAACCGATAGAGCGGGCCGGCGATGCGATGCGAAAAGAAAACACCATGCACGATGAGCCCTACCGACACCACCAACACTGCCGGCCAAAAGCGGCTGTGCAGCAACTCGAACTGATCGGCGACCCGCTGCCCCTCCGCCGTCGACAACGAGAGGTGATCCAACTGACGCATCAGCGGAACGAAGAGGGCCCCTGACACAACCGCAATGACCACTACGACATAGCACACGCTCAACCTCAGCAGGCGCAGCTGAACCGCGTCCCACAGAAAATGACGCCGAAACCGCTGGCGGCTCATGACGTCGGGTCCTTTCGTGTCCAGACCAAATGGTCCTGATTCTTGTAGACAATCCGTCCACCACCGGCGGGGTCATAAAAAAATGCCAGTTGATAGTGGACCTCGTCGGCACCCTGATACGACACGACGAAGAAACTCTTGGCCCCCTCCCGCCTTTCATCGATCTTCGTGATCACGTAGCCATCCGCCGTGACGGCACTCGTGCCGAATCCGATGCGGTGCTCATCGATAAACATATGTTGGTTGGCATACCCTGATGCCTGCGTCTGCCAGACGCCGACGAGATACGGCGGAGCCGCCGCCGGCTCAGACGTACATGCGGCGCACAGCCAGAGTGCGAGCAGACCACTCACCCGCGAAATCGCCCACATCCTGCACCTCGTTGCGAGACAGCCTTCGGCCACTCTCCGACTCAGTATGCCGTACCGGCTTGCAAATTCAATTTCTTTGGGAATTTCCACAGACCATCGACCAGGCTTCACCGTGCAGGTTCAGCCGGGCGTGCCTGTGCCATGCTGCCGGTTGGCGGCTCGCGCAGACCTATTCGCTCTGGATGGGAATGTAGAGCAGACTGCCTTGACGATTGATCAGCAACAGCGCCAGATCCGTCGACCGGAGCGGTTCGGCAAGACGTTGGAACGTGTTGAAGTTGGGGATGGGCTGTCGATTGAGTTCCAGCAGCAGATCGCCGGGCTGAAGACCGGAGACTTCAGCCAGGCTGCCGTCTTCAATATCCGTCACCACGAGCCCGGAGTTCGCCGGCAAATCCATTTGCCTCGCCAATGCCGGAGTGATCTCATCGACGATGACGCCGGAGAGGGGATGCGTGGTGGAACCGGCGATGTCCGCCGCCTGCGTTTTCTTGGGCCGTTCCCGCGGCGCTTCCTGCACGGTGAGGTCCGCCTGCATCAACTTAGCATCACGCAGCAATTCAATCCGGTGTTTGCTGCCGATAGCCGCCGTGGCCATCAGATTCCGCAAATGGCCACTATCCATGACGTCCCGCCCGTCGAAACGCACCACCACATCGCCGCGCTTCAATCCGGCCCGTTCGGCGGACCCTTTGGCCTGCAGGTCGGTAATGATCGAGCCCTTTACGTCGGGAAGATGGAACGTCTTGGCGAGCAACGGCGTGACATCTTGCGTAGAGGCGCCCAAGAACCCCCGGACGACCCGACCCGTCTTGATGAGACTCTGCATGGCGGTCCTCGCCATGTTGCTGGGAATGGCGAATCCCACCCCCACGCTGCCGCCCGTGGGACTGGCAATGGCCGTATTGATCCCCACCAATTCTCCGTTGGTGTTCACCAGAGCCCCGCCAGAATTCCCGGGATTGATCGGCGCGTCGGTCTGAATGAAGTCTTCCACATCGGCCACCCCCACATCCGCGCGACCGACGGCGCTGACGATCCCGAAGGTGACGGTGCGGCTCAGACCGAGAGGATTGCCGATAGCCAATACGAAGTCGCCGACGGCAAGCGCGCTGGAATCGCCCCAGGCCGCAACAGGAAGACCGGTAGCGTTGATTTTTACCACCGCAACATCGGTTTTCGGATCGGTCGCGACCACACGGCCCTTGAACTGCCGTCGGTCCGCGAGAATGACTTCCACATCCACCGCATCGGCCACGACGTGATTGTTGGTGATGATGTACCCGTCCGGAGACACGATGACCCCGGAGCCCTGCCCATATTGCCGTCTCGGCGGCACGTCCTTGAACATACCGAAGGGGAGACCTTCATCGCTGAACGCCTGATCGTGCACCATTACAGTGGACGCGATGCTGACGACAGCGGGAAGGACTTTGGCCGCGGTGGCCCGCACCTGGGACTGCAAATCCCCGGTCGTGCTGACACGAGAGGGGCGAACCACCACTGATTCGGCAGACGAAGCAGGCAGCGTAGGCCCGATTCCCAACAGGGCACCGAGTACACCCGCCGTCAGCAGGCAGGAATGACACCGACTCATGAACATCGCGCCACACATCCTCTCACGCGGCAGGCCCCAGCGTATCACTGGACCAGGGGTCGCACACTCAGAACTCACAAATCGGCATGCCGAAGGCGCAATGCGTTTGAAATCACCGAGAGGGAACTAAACGTCATCGCGGCACTGGCCAACATCGGGCTGAGGAGGAGGCCAAAGAACGGATACAACAGTCCGGCAGCAACCGGAACACCAATCATATTGTAGACGAAGGCGAAGAAGAGATTCTGGCGAATGTTACGCATCGTCGCAATGCTCAAACGGCGCGCCCGTACAATGCCTCGTAAATCGCCCTTCACCAGGGTGACTCCGGCATTCTCCATCGCCACATCGGTGCCGGTTCCCATCGCCACCCCGACATCCGCCTGCGCCAGTGCCGGCGCATCGTTCACCCCATCACCCGCCATCGCTACCACATGGCCCTGCTGTTGAAGTTCTCGGATGATCTTGCTCTTTTCATCCGGCTTCACGCCCGCCCGAACGTCGTCCAGACCCAGTTCCTTCGCGACCGCCTGCGCCGTCACGGCATGATCGCCCGTCACCATCACAAGGCGAATGCCTTCCTGACGCAACAACCGCAGGGCCTCAGGGGTCGACGCCTTGATCGGATCGGCCACCCCGAGCAACCCGGCCGGCCGGCCATCGACGGCGACGAACATCACGGTTTGCCCGGTCTGACGCATCAATTCGGCATCGGCGTCCAACGCGGCGAGGGACGCGTCATCCGCCATCCGCATCTCACGCAACAGATCGACGGTCCCGACCGCCACTCGCTTGCCATCGACCACCGCCATCACGCCCTTCCCCGTTTTTGACGTGAACCCCGATGCCGACTCCAATGTGAGACCCCGCGCTTCGGCTCCGCTGACAATCGCGCTGGCTACCGGATGTTCGCTCCCTCGCTCCACCGATGCCGCCAATCGCAAGAGATCCGCTTCCGACCAGGGAGCAACCGCGCTCACGACGCGAAGTTTCGGCTTACCCTCCGTCAGTGTGCCGGTCTTGTCGAACACCAACGTATCGACCTTTTCGATGGTCTCCAGCGCTTCAGCTTTCTTAAACAACACACCGGCCGCCGCGCCGCGACCGGTCCCCACCATAATCGACATCGGCGTCGCCAAACCCAGGGCGCAGGGACAGGCAATGATCAGCACGGCCACCGCATTCAACAAGGCATGGGCCAGCCGCGGTTCCGGCCCCACCAACGCCCATACCAATCCGGTCACGATCGCCACGCCAACCACCATCGGAACAAAATACCCGGCCACGACATCGGCTGTACGCTGGATGGGAGCTCGACTCCGTTGCGCCTCCGCCACCATCTGAACGATATGCGCTAGGAGCGTATCCGCGCCCACTCGATCGGCCCGCATCACCAGCCCGCCGGATCCGTTGATCGTGCCACCCGTCACCCGATCTCCGGCGGTTTTCTCAACCGGCAAGAATTCGCCGGTAATCATCGACTCATCGATTGCCGTGGCCCCTTCCAGCACAATCCCATCGACCGGCACCCGTTCTCCCGGTCGCACGCGCAGGCGATGTCCCACCTGCACCTGGTCGAGCGACACATCTTCTTCACGGCCGTCTTCGCGCAAAAGCCGCGCGGTCTTAGGAGCCAACCCCAACAGAGCCCGGATTGCCCCGGTGGTCCGACTCCTTGCCCGCAATTCCAACACCTGCCCCAGCAGAACCAACACCGTGATGACCGCCGCCGCCTCGAAGTACACCGGTACCGCCCCGCTCTCCAGATGGAACGATTGCGGGATCAGCTCGGGAAATATCGTGGCGAAGACGCTGTAGAGATAGGCCGTGCCGGTGCCGATCGCAATCAGCGTGAACATGTTTGGGCTCCGATGGACAATCGAAGCCCAGCCGCGCTGAAAGAACGGCCAGCCGGCCCAGAGGACCACCGGCGTGCTGAGCAGGAACTGCACCCACGCCGACTGCCCATCGGACAGGAGATGCTGGATCGGGTGGCCGGGAAACATATGCGACATGGCCAAGACGAACACGACCGCCGCCGGACCCAATGCCACCCAGAACCGCCGGGCCATGTCCACCAACTCGGGATTCAACTCTTCCTCGACCGTGACGGTTCGCGGCTCCAGCGCCATCCCACAGATCGGACAGGCTCCCTGCTCCGCCTTCACCACCTCCGGGTGCATCGGGCAGACATACTCCGTCTTGGTCGGCAGCGGCTGAATCGAATCCGGCTCCAGTGCCATGCCGCATTTCGGGCAGGGTACCGGCTTCTCCTCCAACACCTCAGGACACATGGGGCAGACATACTTCGTCCCGGGAGGAGGCGGTGTGACGGATGCCATCGACTTCGATGATGACGGCGCGAGATAGCGCTGCGGGTCGGCGCGAAACTTGGTGAGACAGCCTTGGCAACAGAACGAGTAGGTCGTGCCCTGGTAATCGAACGACCCGGCCGCCGTCGCCGGATTCACCGTCATGCCACAGACCGGATCGATGACGCCTGTAACTACGTTACCCGACGACGAGCCGCCCAGCATCGGGAGCGACTTGCCCCCGAACTGCCGTGGCACTGGTGGTGACGCCACGGTAGCCGGAGACACATATCGGGCCGGGTCCACCCGGAATTTTTCGAGACAGCCTTGGCAACAGAAGTAATACGTCTTGCCCGCATGCACATAAGACCCGGCAGCGGTGGCCGGTTGAACGGTCATCCCGCAGACCGGATCCCGCTCACCGCCTACATCCGGTGGCTGGTCAGGCATCGTCTGCATCATCGGCAATGAACGCCGATCGAGCCCGGATCCGACTGCCGCCACAACCGGTACGTGCTTCACGTACTGGTCCGGTGCGGCACGAAACCGGTCAAGACAGTGGACGCTGCAGAAATAGTACGTCCGGCCGTCATGGTCGAAATGACCCGCCGCCGTCGCCGGGTCCACCGTCATGCCGCAGATTGGATCAAGAGCCATTCATTACCCCGCTGGGAAGCGAAGAGCGTATGGCCGATAGCATATGGTCAAGAGTCGAAAGAAACGAACCTTCCGTCACACTCCCTTATCTCCTGCTATAAGCCACACGCCATCAGCTATTTGCTCCGATCATTTTTTCGTGCTGTCACCCTCAAGAATGCTGTGAATAATAACCTTTAAATTCTCGGGGTCAATTTGTTCGACCTTGATGTTGCCGTCGAGCAGGACGGTGGGTGTCTGTTGAATCTTAATACGATCGCCCCATTTCCGTCCGTCTTCGAAGGCTCTCGCGGGCTTGGCGCTGGCCAAGCCTTCTTCGAATGCGGCTGGATTAAGGCCCACCTCGCGAATCAACACTTCGCGGATCGACTTATCGATGATGCCGATCTTGTCCTGATGGATGGTCCGGAACAGGGCCCGCTTCATTTCACTCCCCTTGCCCATCGTCTTCGCCTGTTCATACATATCGAACGCCGTCGGCAACTTGCCGGGGATCACCGGATACCCCACCATGACCGCTTCCAGCTTCGTGCCGAATTCCTTCTCCAGAATCGCGAGGCCTTCGCCGTCGAATCGGTGGCAATGCGGGCAATAAAAATCGGCGAATTCAACCAGTTGCACTTTCCCCGGCTTATGCGTCGACTTTTCGTCGTTCAGCACCTGGAAGTTGCCTTTGAGTTCCGGCTTCCCCGCCTGCGCCACTCCCGCCGGCCCGAAGGTCACCATCGCAACTAACCCCATAAACACGCTTCCCCACCACAGACGACGCTTCACCATACGCTGCACTCCTTTTTCAAACTTGGTTCGGTTCAACAAGCCTCTCGACATTATAAACAATGCTCGCCCATTTCGACGTCTGATATAATGCCAACGATGCGAGTGAAACTTCTACAGGGGATTGGCATTTTGTGGTTCGTTGCGATTCTGGCGGCCTGCGCCTCGTCCGGAGACACGCTTGAATCGCCCGACGGTGGCCAGCAGGCCCCGCCGTTTGCTCAGATCAAGGCCACCCCGGAATCCTTCAGGGGGCAGTCCCTTATATTAGGGGGGCAGGTGCTGGCCGCGCGACGCATGAAAGACGGCACGCGGATTGAAGTGCTGCAGTTGCCGCTCAACGACTCGCACCAACCGACGCTCGATCTCTCGAAATCACAAGGGCGCTTTGTCGCGATTCAGCGGGAGTTTCTGGATCCTGCGACCATTCCCCAAGGCACGTTCCTGACCGTCACCGGCGAACTCACCGGGTCCATAACGTTACCGCTCGACGAGACCGACTATACCTATCCGGTGATCGACATTAAATCGTTCCGCACCTGGATTCCATCGCAAGACTCGAACATGTCCCGCATCCGCCCCTACCCGTATTACAGTCCCTTTTGGCATCCCTACTGGGGGCCCTATGGGCGCTTTCCCTACTACTGGTAGGCCCTTGGCCATCTGTCCGTGAGTCCATTCAACAACGAGGCCCATACAACAACGCCCCGTCCATCCATCAGGATGAACGGGGCGTGTGCCTGCGCGCAACAGACGGGGTCTGTTACTTGATCATCACCAACTTGCCGCCGGGCTGTTTGGGGTTGAGCTGATCGCGGTATTCGAGCGTATTGCCCTGGGTCTGGTTAAACAAATCGCTCGTCGGAATCCCGAGATACTTTGTCTCGCCTGGCTTCAAGACGACTTCCGCCTTCAACACAAACGGCGACGCCGCATTAACGGTGTCGATCATTTGGAATCCTCGCTCCGTCGCGGTGGTATTCGTAACCTTGATCAACAGCGGGCGACCCGGCCGGACTTTGAAATCGATCACCGTCGTCGGCGGATACCAGGCCTTCAGCGTACCCAGTTCAACGGCGTACAACTGCACATCCACTTCCAACTCTTTGAACGGCTGGCCCACGACGGAACCGGTCTCGAGGTCACCGACTTCAACCCCGCCGGCCTGCAGCGCCCACGCAGACGTTCCACTCGCCAACACACCCACCACGCCCAGGAAAAGGACCGCAATCCTGCTCAACATAGAACCTCCTGTCAGGTTAAAGAGATGAGGACGGACGATGCTCCTGTGCCAGGCAAGGAGGAAGACCGGTGCCTTCCAACACCTGGCCACCGACAATGTAACCATCGACGATGAGAAACAGCACTTTCATGCGTTTGGTATTGTCCGAAAATTTTCCACTGGCCACCGCCAGCACTTCATGTGATCCGTCGGGCTGGGGCTGATCCGCTTCGATCCTCACATAGTACGAATCGAACCCCTCAAACTCCCGATTAAACGCCTGCGCCCGTAACAACCGCTCCAGTGACTCGTCGGCGGCCCACACTCCCGACCCGCCGGCCAGCACGAGCATCTGAACCACGGTCACGAAGAGTTTTCGCATGGGAGACCTCTCCTAGGGAGTCGAGTTATAGCCCCAGCACTCGCAATCGTCTACAGATGCACGCTCACGGATACCTACCGATGCTACAGGATCGTGTCGTCGACCCGGGCGGCACGAATGACCGCCGGATTGGACAGGGCGCCGCATGTCTCGTGGGATTGAGCAGGTCAGTCCACGAGGCACAGAGCGCGGCATCGGCGAGGAACGAAGGGGGACGGCGGATTGTGCTCGCGTCCCCCTTCGTCACACAGACGACCTACTTCCCTTTCCCGGTCCCCTTGTGGCTCGAAGCCTGCTCCGCATGCATCAGAGACTCCTCCGCATGTTTGACGGCTTCCTTGGCATGCTCCAGCGCTTCCTTCGCATGCGGATCGTTGCTGGCTTTGACCGACTCTTCCAGATGCTTGATGGCTTCCTTCTCATGCTCCACGCCTTCCTTGGCGTGCGCAATCGTTTCCTTCACGTGCCCACCGCCGTCGGCCAGGGCATATCCCATCGGCGCAACCGCCACCAACGCAGACACTGCAAACGCCATGATGCCTGAACGTAACAACGTCATGATGATTCCTCCTGTGTGATACGTAGCCCCAGCACTCAATCGGGCGGGACTCGATGTGAACGAAACACGTGCCCCCAAAGACGGTGGGAGAGGGAAGCGCATGGGCGTACGCTTCCCTCATCGGAGCTCACTGCGTGGTCAGCGCAGTCCAACCATCGAGCCCCGTCCACCGATCATCGAAAGTCGGCGGGCGTCAACCAGGGCAACCGGCAGACGCCACAACGTCCATGATCTGCCCTCGCGTTCCGGCCAGCAGAATCCCAACTCGCATACACCCATGACTCGGCCTGTCTGACCCCCTCGCCATGCATCGTCAGGCCGGCACACTTTTCCATCGCAAACACCGAAGGCCTGGCTCCAGATGACCCGGTTGCAACCGAATTGGGTTCAGACTCCACCACAAAGACGGTTCCAACGGGGAACGATTCATACTCCGGCGTGAGAAGTGCCTTGGGGCTGACATAGAATCGCAGAGTGTGAGCCCCGCTCCGCGACTCCACCGTGGATGTGACAGACGGCCAATCGCGATATCCGAATGGAATGAGCAGAATGGCAGTGGGCGGAGTCGACGACCATCCCCCGCTGAGATCAAGGGCCACCGACAGCAGCCGGACGACGGCCACATTGAGGCCCTCGCTGTCATTCGGCGATTGATTGCTACTCGCACGACGCGGTAACGCCACTGCACCACGGATCGACATAGCACACCTCCCTTTCTTACGCCTCCGCCTATCGGGTGAGTGCACCGACAGCAAGGCCTTGAGAGGCGGACGCACCCTGCCGGACGGCTCCAGGCTGCACTCTTGCCCGGATGGATGCGGCCCGCGCGGCGAACAATCCGGCCTCAACCGGCTGCCCGAGGAAAGCAAGCACGTGCGCATACCGCTCCACCAATAAACCGACGATCGGATGGTGCACACCCAGCTGTTCCTGCTGAATCACAAGCGCGCGCTGATACAGCAACTGCGCCTGGGTCCACAGTCCCTGCTCATCGGCGAGAAACGCCATATTGCCGACAATCGTGCCCGTCAAAGAGGCCTGAGGGCCGGACGTCCGCTCCGCAATGGCCAATGCCTCATCGAAATATCGTTGGGCCCACGCGTAGAGGCCTTCGGCCTGATAGAGGCAGGCGGCGTTGTTCAAACTCATCGCCACCGCCGGATGCTCATCGCCATATCGCAGGCGGCGCATCTTCAGCGCGCGCAAGTAGAATGGTTCCGCCCAGGCATAGAGACCGCGCCCCTTGTACAAGACAGCAAGATTGTTGAGCACAGGTCCCAGATCCGGAGGATCCATCCCACGGGCCTCTTCCATAAGAATCAGGGCCAGGGAATACATCGATTCGGCCGCCGTTTCTCGGCCCTGCTTGCGGTACAACTCGGCCAGATTATTCAGGCTGATTGCGACATCGGGGTGCGCCGCGCCCAGCACCTTGCGTTCGATGCTGAGTACACGTTCATACAACGTCTCCGCGCGGCCCCACTCGCCTTCGACATGGGCGATTTCCGCCAGATTATTTAAGGCCGCCGCAACATCTTCATGCTCCGGTCCCAACTGTTGTTCCCAAATGGTCAGCGCACGGGTGTACAACGATTGCGCCTCCTGGAGACGGCCCTGGTCGTGATACAGCAATCCAAGATTGTTGGCCGCTGTGGCAACGCGAGGATCGTCGAGGCTGACCTGCTCCGCCTCGCGGAGCGCGCGCTGCAAGAGGTGCTCAGCCTCGGTGTAGTGCGCCGCTTCCCTGGCCTTCACACCGTCCGCAAACAATTGCTCCCAGGCATCCGGCTCAGCAGCCCAGCTCCCATCAACCCCGCACAAGGCCATGCCGGCCGCCAATACCAGGGGTATCCACTGTAGGCTCTTCTTCGTGCAATCAGCCATGGTGCGCCACTCTCCCCACAGACTTCGTCGATTCCCTACCATGCATTCCCTGTCACCCGCCTCCCCGCACCGACCGCCCAGAGAGCCCCGAGGGGCCGGGGTGAAGGGGGAGGCCATCCCACTCACCCCGGGAGGCAGATCCTGAAGAAGGGTGCACAACTCCAGGATCCGTTTCCGGCCGACCTATCGTTTCGTCGCTCTGCGTCCGCTGAGCGGCACCGCCTTGAGGTGCAGTGTCGTATCATGGGGACGCGAATCCGTTCGATTGCCTTCCACCAGCGCTGTCACGGAGACTCGAAAAATGCGGAGACTGCCACCACCGATCTTCGTGGCATGAAGCCGTCCTTCATCGACCCAACGATAGACGGTCCACTTGCTGACCTGGAGCAGTTGCGCCGCTTCCTTCACGCGCAACAGCGGCTGTTCAACCATCTCTCCCACCCCTTCTCTCCCACTCCTTCAAGACCTTGGCGGTGGATAGGAGCGGTCCGCTACCGCTCTTCCCCCAACGGCAGGAAGGGGCACGAGCCTCCCGCACAACCGGGTCCACCATTCAGAACCGACGCAGCGCATCACAGTTCCGTCGTGGGAACCGACAGCGGAGCTCACAAGGAAGGCGCCTGCGCTGCCGGTTGTCCGGGATCGGAGGGCAATCCCATCCTCAAACTCAACCTGCTTAAGTGAAATAGCTCGGGCCGAACGCCCGGATATGGCGGAACACGGGACCGATACACCCCCGTCCGTCCTCTTAGCCTGGACGACGGGATCGAATTCCACTGTGCGATGAATCGGTGGCGACGCGCGCCCCGCCCGAACTATCCCCTCACGGGGATCGGCGGCGCGCGGGCCTGAAGGCACGAGGGGTCCCCGAAAGGCAGGAGGAGCGGAGGAGCACTCAACGCTTGAGATTGGGCAACCCAGACCGTGCCCACATCCCCTTGTGAAATGATGACGACATCCGATGTCGCCTGACAGGCCCAGGAGCAGAGGGTCGAATGGGATTCCGTGCCTGAATGCTGATGAGGACTGTCCGACGGAGTGGCATGCGCGAACGAACAACCCGGCGCCACAAGGGCCAACGCCATATACACGCAGACGATGCCGAGTGCGAGGAGACCGGCGAAGGTTTTGGAGGGCTGTCGGTTCATAATCTGAGAGTTCTCACGTGCCATATCAACTACGCCGTTCTGCATACGTTGTCTACCGACGGATGCCCACGCGTGCTACAAAATGTGCGCATGCAGCGATTAGGTGTGAGGCCCACGACATGGTTGACCGCCTGAGCCCCCTTCGCTAGACTTCAGCCGGCATAGTCGCATCGCCACACTCAAGGGAGACCAGCCATGTCAGTCCGCGTTGATCGGCGCACCGTTGATCTGTCCGCCTATCCTGACCTCGTTGTGATTTACCTGGGGATGCGGGTCAACCGGCTGACCGGCCTGAAGACGTTGTTCGGTTTTGGACCGCAGATCGCACGTTCTGTCGACGCCAACCCAGAGGGCCTACTCCTGCACGAAAACCTGTTGTGGTCCCTCGCGCCGCCACATGTCGGGATGCGCCAATACTGGCGAGACTTCGCCTCGCTGGAACGGTGGGCCCGGTCCGATCCACACCGTCAATGGTGGCAGGCGTTCTTGAAGAATTCCGGGGGAACCGGATTCTGGCACGAAACCTACTTCATGCGTGGCGGGATGGAAGCGGTCTACGATGACATGGTACGCGATCTCGGATTCCTGCGGTTCGCACCCCAGCAATCGGCGCGTGGATCGATGTATGCGGCGCGGGACCGTGCCAAACAAGCAGGAGACAGCTCCTCGCCACCTCCCGTGGATGAAACCCGCTATTACTCGTGACGCCTACAGCGCCCGACAGACTCGGGCGAGTGAATCTGACACCTCATTATTTCATGACTTCCAAACTACCTTCCTGAAAGCCACGCCCGCGATACCACGCAGGAACTGGGCTACAGCCCCCTGCCCACGGATGCGACAGTGCGGACTCCCTCCCACTCCTTTTTAAGGCGCTGGTTACGTCGCCGCCAGTAGGCCGACAGCACTGGACGACGACAGCCTCCACTGATCAGAACATGCCCAACGTCACGCCGCCGTAGATCGCTCGCCCGTAGCCCGCGAAAAACAATGTCTTATTCGCATCGGGCGTGCTGTCGGCGATGACGCCGCCAGAGCCGACGTATCGCTGGTCCGCGAGGTTGTCGAGCTGCAGATAGAACCTCGCGAAGCGGAACCACGAGGTAGGACTGAACTCGACCGTCTTGTGAAGATTCGCATTCAGCAACCAATAGGCCGGCGCCCCCACGGTATTGTTGTTGTTCAAGAAATAGCTGTTCCAATACGTGGTCTCGAACCAGCCGCCCCATCCGGAGGGATGGTTGTACTCCTCCTTAAAATTCAGCACGTCCCGCGCCACGTTGGGCACCTGCTTGCCGTCCCGCAAAATCTGCGTGATCGGGCCTGCCCCGTTCACTCTGAACTGATCAGCGAAGTTGATATATTGGGCATCGATATGGGTGTAGGCCCCGGAGAAACGCCAGCCGGGCGACGGCCGCCAATCGTAACTAGCCTCGATGCCCCGGTATTGAGAGGAGTCGGCATTGATCGCAAAGGCGCCTGCGGTGGTCGAATTGACCTGGGTGATGATTTCATCTTTCACGAGCACCCAAAACCCGACCAGTTGGACGCTGAACGTGCTGTGAAGTTTCGAGTCGGTCCCGATTTCGAAATTGTAGTTCTTCTGTGGCTTGATCGAAAAATTCGTTCCCGCTAATCCATCCAGGCCGGTGGTCAAATTGGCAAAGCCCGGCACGGAATATCCGGTCGAGGCCCGCACCCAATGGCGATACTGTTCAGTGGGTCTCCAGGACAGGGAAACCTCCGGCGCCCAGTTATAAAAGGTGCGATCGGCTCCGGGGGTCGAGCCGAGGGCCCCGGCTGTGTAATTGATCGTCTGCACACTGATCTGCGATTGTTGGAATCCGACACCCGCCGCCAAGGTCCACTTCGGGATGAACTCCAACTCCTCCCGCAATCGTCCGCCGATGTTGCGAATAGTGCCGCGGCTGTTCTGCACCAGCGTGCCACGGGACCCACGGAAATCGCCGAGATTCTCAAACGTTTGCGATTCCTGCTCCATATTATTGGCGAAGAATCCCACATAACTCCTGAGCGGCATCTCTCCCAGACGGCCGTCATGGCGAAGATCCGCATACCCCTTGAAGTTGGGATAGAACGCGTCATTGATCTGCGTGAAGGTCTGATTGATGTCGCGCACATCGTAATCGGCTTCCAAAAGAAACACGGTATTGGCGTCGATCTGGCGTTCATACAGACCGCCGATGACGGTCCGCCGATCAAGACGCCGCTGGGCCAGACGTAGTGGATCGTTGCCAAGCCCGGTGCCTCCGGCCTGCCGGGAATCCGCGTTGAATTGCGCGAGTGTCAACCGCGTCGGCACGTTCGCATTCAACGCGTTCGTCACGGCCTTCACATAGAAATTGTCCTTGTCTCCCAACTTGAATCGAAAGTTCAGATTCACCGTTTGCGTGTTGTAATCGCTATGTCGGAGATAGCCGTCTTCGGAAACCTGACTGGCAAACAAGGCCACGTCCACATCGCCGTATTCCCGGCCGATCGCGACGCCATACTTCTGATAGCCGTAGGAGCCCCCGCTCAGAAACGTTTCGAGGCCGTTGATGTCGGAACCGCGCCGCGTCTTGAAATGGATCATGCCGCCAAGCGCCGCGTTGTCATACAGCGAGGACGCCGCGCCGCGCGTGACTTCCACGCTCTGCATGAACCAGGGGTCGTGCATATCCAGGCGGGAGAACCCGTCGGATTGCGTCTGGCCGATGCCGTCTTCGTAAAACTTTAGATCGCGCACGACGCCGGTCGTTTTCACACCCGACCCTCGAATCGACACCCCGAAATCGCGCGGACCGTTGGCGGATCGGAGGATCACGCCAGGAAGCGACTCCATGGACTCCTTCATCGTGCGCGTCGGTTGCGAATCGGTTTCCGAACGCGGGGTCGCCGAGAAAGCCAGCCCCTCCGGATGCTTTTGTACCCGTTTGCTCACGATGCTGATGTCCGCCAACTCATAGACGGGCGTCTCCTGGGAGGCTCCGCCTTCGGCGGCCGCGTCGGTCGTTTCCCGATAGAGTTGCGGCCGTTCGTCCTTCGGCAACGTCTCGTCGCGCGTGCGGCTAAGGTCTTCCAATTGCTGCAATAACTGCTCCCGCTCATGCACATTGTGCTGAAGCCGCTCACGCAACGCCGCCTCTGATTCCATCGTGCCAGACATCGATGACGGCACGTCGCTCTGGGCCCACGCGGGACTGAGGAGCATTCCACACAGGAGCATGGTCCCCACCACTCCGTTCTGTACGACTCTGACTGATATCATCCACTCTTCCTTTCGTTGCCTGCGCGCGAAGCCCGGCGAGAGTTGTCACGCCCGTATCACTTCCAAACTCACCAGCTGAAAACCAAGCCCGCGAATGTGGTCGACGATGCCCACAAATCGTTCCAGCCGCGTCACCTTGTCGGCGCGAACCAGCACCGGCGAGTGACGGGGATGAGGCGCCAGGGCAAGGGCGAGTTGCTGCTCGCCGATCGCCCGGTCATCGACAAACAGGCCGCCCTCCGCTGTGACGGTGACGACAATCAGTCGATCGTGCCGTTCACTCGACGAACTTGCCTTCGCAAGATTGACGGGAATCTGTCCGGTCGTGATGAAGGTGGCCGTAGTCAGCACAATCACGAGCAACACCAGCATAATGTCCACCAACGGAATGACATTGATCTGATCGACTTCACGTTCCATGGTCGGCCTTGTACTGTGCGAGCAATTCGCTGACCCGTCGCCGGAGCACGTTGTTCATGACGACGCAGGGAATCGCGACGACAAGCCCGGCCGCAGTCGCTTTCAGCGCGAGACTCAAGCCGATCATGATCGTGGTGACAGCCAGCGCGCCGGACGTCCCCATGGTATGAAAGGTAAGCATGATGCCCAACACGGTCCCGAGCAGCCCGATATAGGGCGCATTCGCCGCCACGGTTCCGATCACCACCAACCGTCTGGTCAACGCAATTTCACACTCCTCGATCGAGGCGAAACCTCGCACGTCGATGTTCCGGTAGCACCACCAGCGCTCGATGGCCACGGCCACCGCCCACAGGCTCAACCCGATCAACAGCCCGATCACGCCGTACTCTACGGCTTCCTTCAAACCTGCCATCACCTGCTCCTTTCCTACATTCCGGGACCGTTACCGTCTCGGTGATCGGAGATTCCTTGGACGCTTCCGCCGCCACAGATACCAGCCGGCCATGAAGAGGAGTGGACAGATCAGACCCGAGACAAACACGATCCAGCGCCCGGTCAGACCGAAGATCTGTCCCGAGTGCATCGGTCATTGCCATTGAATAAAGTGGTCTCCGGCCGTGCCGCGCTCCGGACTTTGCACGTGCACAATTTCGCCGCTGTATCGATCCACCAGCACACATCGCCGGCTCAGTATCAGGCTGAGCCCGGGAACATCGCGCCGGCAGATTGTATAGGTGCTGGTCGGTTTCTTCGGCAGGTAGAGCCATTCCGGTCGGCCACCCGGGTACTGCGTCTCCACGGTCTGTATGAGCGACAACACTTTCATCACACAGGGTCCTTCCCCTCGTAGACGATGCGTAGCCTGGGCAGAGGTCGCCCAAACCAAGCGCTTTCACGGCGGCTGCGGTTGATGAGATGAAGAAGAAACTACGTGGCGATCAGCGAGGGAGGTGCGCGGAAGCCGAGAATGTGTGAGTTGCGATCAGCAACGAACGGCGACGCGCCATCACGGAGCAGCCGGCGCGTGAACACCGGCCACGCAGGAACGCTCCAACGGCCCACAATGGCTGCGGAGGTATCACCGAGCGGTGATTCTCCCGACGCAATCGCCTGCCGATGATCGGCAATGAGACGATGAAGGGACCGGACAGGATCGGAAGCGGTACGGTTGGAAGCATGGGCGAAGATGTCTGCTTGCGGCTCCGATTGCCGATGGTCCCGTTCGGAAACGGTCGCCTCCACCCATCGTTGCGCCAGAACGCAATGCAGGCAATTGAGTGCGCCAGTCGGCGTAACGGACATCCAGGCCAGCGCCAGCCCGATCGCGAGCAACAGGCCCGCGAGGATTCTTGATTTGTGATGAACTTCAACCCGTATCGGCATGCGCATGATGTAACAGACTCGCCATTTCAGGCGCTACCGACGGATGCCGCTCGATACTACAAAACGACACGATTCATCGAGCCTCGAGCTGTGTGTGGGAGTGACGATGCGTGAAATCAGACACGAAACGGTGCCGTGGCGAAATACGCCACCATCCGACTAGGCCGACGCTGAGCAGAATGATGACGGCACCCCTCGCCTCATCCTCCATTCACAAAGCAAGAGGCCAGGTCCCCCGCCAGCATACAGCAGGCCGGGCATGAGGACCGGGGAACCCTCGGCCAGGAATCATTTGGCGAGGGGGGCGCTCACACCGAACAACGGTGCTGCGGCAGGACCGGAGGCAGCTCCCTTAGCTTGTCGCATCATGACACAGACCCCCTCGATTCAGGCGCACGACACCCGTCTCAAGAATCGTTTACGCCCGCGCTGTTCGCTCGTCTAACCATGCAACGGGCACATGACTGGGTGCGCCCAGAACAAAGGAGGCACTAATGAAGATGTCCATGCGCATGAAAGTCGCCACGGTGTTGATGTTCGTCGGTGCAGCACTCACTTTCGACGCGATGCCTGCCGGAGCGGAAGAGTCAGAGTGGAATCGAGGCGGCTTGTCGATCGGTCCGCGTTTTGCCGCGATCGACCCCAAGGACGGCAGCTCCCAGCCGTTCGGCGGAGCACAAGCGCGGCTCCACCTCGGCGATATCCTGGCGATCGAAGCCTCGGCGGATGCGCGGAGAAACAGGTCTGATGGCAACACCAAGGTCTGGACGGTCCCCGTGCAACTCTCCGCCCTCGTCTATTTGATTCCAAAGGGACCGATCAGCCCGTTTGTGCTGGGGGGCGCCGGCTGGTACTACACCATGGTGCAATCGTCGGATCAACTCAAGGACTCCCAGCATCGATTCGGTCTGCATGCCGGCGGAGGGCTACAGTGGTGGCTCAGTCGAGGCCTTTCCATCGATGGTACGTATCGATACCTGTGGATCGAGCAGCTCGAATCCAAGAATGTGGCCTTGAGAGACAAGACCTTCGACGATAGCGGGCACATGTTTACGGTCGGATTGAACTTCCATTTCTGAGCGGCTTGACACACAATCGCCCGCGTAGCACGTCAAGCAGGCCAGCTAGTGGGTTACTCCGCCCCTGTTCAATCGACGAATGCCTGTGGATACGACAGCGAGGGGAATTCAGTCGAGGTGAGAGGTGAGAAACTGTTCCAGTTCCTTGAACACGCCAATCCGATCCGGCTCACGACGCAGCACCTGATCGGCGAACGGGAGCTCCACATATCGAGCGGTCGTCACGTTCGCGGCTTTGAGCGCCTCGGCCATGTCGCGGCCCTGCGACACCGGCACAGCTCGGTCCATGGCGCCATGCATCAGGAGTAGCGGGGTGCGAATCTCCTTCGCATGAGCGACGGGCGACGTGTCGCGGAGCCGTTCGCGGTCGCTCCACCAGGAACCGCTCCGCAACCCGGCGGCCGGTTTCTGATTCAAGTACCACCGGCTGTTCGACACGACCTGCGGCAGGTCGGTCACCCCGCCCAAACTGACGGCGCACCGATACAAGTCCGGCGTCTTCACCACGCCCATCAAGGCCGCGTACCCTCCATATCCCGATCCGACGATACAGATCCGGTGTGCGCTCGCGAGGCCGGAGCGAATCGCCCATTGCACCGCATCGGTCACATCGTCCTGCATCTCCAACCCCCAGCGCTGGAACGCGGTACGAAGAAACTCGTCGCCATACCCTTCGGTCCCGCGAAACCGCGGTGCCAGCACCGCCCACCCACGGCTCACAAACCATTGCGTCCAATAATTGAACCAGTCACGGCCGTGCGACGCCGGTCCTCCATGGGGGAACAGGATCAACGGAAGTTCACGAGGGGCACGATCGTTCGGAACAGTCAGGAATGCAGAAAACTCTTTTCCGTCACGCGCCGTGAGGAACGTCTCCCGTGACGTCGCTAATACGGTGCCCTCAAGACCAGGATAGGCCTTCCCGATCGCCAGCATCCGACCGTCCTGCTCGTCGAAGAGAGACCACTGCGGAGGATGCGCCACACTGCTCGATTTCACGATGTGAAGCCGCCCGCCGTCGCTGCTGCTATGAATCACATTGACACGCCCCGGGATCGCCCGATCGATGCGGGCCTGTAGCCGCTGCGCATCGAAGTCCCAGAAGAGCACCCGCTCGTCCGCCGCGCTGTACCGAACCCCGACCACGTTCTTGCGTCCCGGCACATACACCAACTCACCGGTCAGATCATGCTTCGCATCGGCGGCGACGAGAATCCGGTCCACGCGACGATCGACGACGTTGACCTTGAAGATAGCAGCCTTGCCCTGATGCTGGTCTCTCACGTACAGCCAGGCAGGATCGGCATCGAATCCCAAGGGGACCAGACCGGTTTCTTTCGCCAGATCGTATTGCGCCAGGTCTCGCCACAAGCTGGACTCCGGCTGCTTCACAATGACATGCACCATGGTCTGAAATTGACCGGCTCCGGCCCGCACGTGCCCCTGACCATCGGCGATCCACTGCGAAATGGTATGGGGGCCGGGCTGCAATCCTGGATTCACCTGCACCGACTGCCGCTCTCCGGAATAGACATCCACCTTATAGACATCTGGAGAGTACTGACGCTCCAGGTCGAGCGCAATCAGGACATGCCTGGAATCACCCGGAATGAGGCCCACGATACGATCCTGCATCTGCGGAAAATGCTTCTTTCCGAAGATGGAGAGAAAGGGTGCCTGTTTGAACAGGTTGGGCGTCTGCTGCGTCCCGTCCCGGTTGACCGCCATCAGTCTGGTTTCGACGGAATCGATCGTGTCGCGCGTGGTGGCAAATTGAATACTGACCAGCAGCCGCTCGTCGTTGACCCAACGAAACCAGGTAATCAGAGATTCCTGATCGTCGGTGATGACGGCGCGATGAGACTCCTCCCCGGTAAGGGTCTGAGTCTCCAGGGAGGTCTTTCCCTCGTAGTGGCGAAGCACCGCGAGGTGCCGGCCCGATGGAGAGAGTTGGATGGAGGCGATGCGAGGGAGTGAGGAGAAGGCCTCAGTAGGCGGAGCAGCCGCACCGGACTCGGCACGGCCCGGTGCCATGCTCCAGACAAACACCAAAAAAATGAAAAGTCCGTACATGGCCGGCACGGTCTATCCCTGAAGTTACCAGGACATGTCCATATCCGGAAACATCCGACAGCTGTATTTATCACATGTTCGAACCGCGAGCGTCTATCCTATTTTTCCGCGTGCGGCCAAGGAACCACGGGTGTCTTACCGTGACGCACCGCGCATCCAGCCACTAGGGCGCAGGGGCTCATGCGACGATGAGCTCCTGCGCGCGCCAGTTCTGCAGCCGTTAAAACTTGTATTCAACGCCTCCAAACGCGCTGATCCCAAATCCCGGGTTCGCAAACCGGTTGAGTTGGTCGTTCACCACCACCGCACCGGCATACGTCTTGTTGGTGAGGTTGCGACCTTCGGCAAAGAGCGTCCAGTGCTCATCGATGTTCCAGCCGGAACGCACGTTGATAAGGGCATAGGAAGGATTCTTGATCGTGTTGGCGTAATTCGTATAAAAGCCGGACAGCGACCACTCGACATTCGGCGCGATCCACCAGCCCGAGGGATGGTCGTAACGAGCCTCCACATTCACACTATGTTCCGGCGCACCGGCGACCGTATTCCCGTCTTTGGCGATCAGCACATTGGGACCGACCCCACCGCCGGCCCGCACGTCATCGGTGAATTTGAAACGCGACCAGGTATAGGCGACCCGCGTCTGCAGACTGTCCTCTCGACCGGCGCCGCCTTGCGCGAACAGACCTTTCCCTAAGACCGTCCCTCCACCGGCTTCGACGCCGGTATGCCGCGTGCCGTTCGCATTTTGGAACGTGCCCTGGTTATTAATGATCGAGGCCAGAATTTCTTTCTGCATTTCCAAGTTATAGACGGTCACATCCCAGGTGTAGCGCTTGTCCGCTGACGTGCCCCGGTGCCCGAGCTCCAACTGCCATGCCCGTTGAGCATCGAGGTTTAAGAAGCCTCTATTCGCCGTGCCGTTCGCATTCACCGAAGAGAGTAACTCCAGATTCAGCGGTGCCTCATAGGCTCGGCTGGCGTTGAAATATAATTGCGACGTCGAGGTCGTCCGGTAGACGAACCCGATCTTCGGGCTGAACGCATCGAAATGCTGTAACGGCCGATTCGTGCCGGTCGGCGTGGATGGCGTATTGGGATTGAAGGGACTCCCGGCCGGCCCGAAATTATCCACCGTCGCCTGACGGCCCGTGTAATCCCACCGGCCGCCGATCACGATCGTGAAATCCTTGGTCGCATCGAACGCATCCTCGGCGTACATCCCGAAATACGTCGTCTTCGCCGTGTAATTTTGCGTCATCGCGCCGATACTGCCGTTGATGTTCACGAACCGCTGCTGTCGTTGGTTACCATAGCGTGGTTGAAAGCCCATCACGAACGAGTTGTTCTGGCCGAACAGGCTGTTGGAGTTGACGTAGCGGAACTCGCCGCCGACGTTGTTATTCTCCTGTCGGATCGTCTGAAAGATCGGATGGTCCACGAACTGGTTCGAGAAGTACGGAATGATCTCAACATATTGGTTCGGGGCGAACTCGTTGTGGTACGCGATTCCGATACGCTGCAACGTGTAGTACCGCCCATAGTTACACACCTGATTGTTCAGATTGCAGGCAAAGAACGGAGGCGTGCCGGAAGGGCTTTGCCCGCCCGGCTGTTGCCGGTTGGAAAACAGCTGCTGATTGGTAAGCGAGCCAGGAATCCGCTCGGCGACATTGGCCTGGAGGAAATAGGCTCGGATCTCCTGATGGTTGCCGAGTTGCAAGCCGATGTTGGCATTGATTCGTTCACGGGCCTGCTGGCTGTTGTCCTGGAATCCATCCTGGCGATTACCGGACACGCTGATGTAGTAATCCATCGTGGCGCTCATGTTGCCCACCTTGAAGGGCTGCAGCACCTTCCCGCTGGACACCTGCCCGCTCACCATGCCGAAACTGCCGCCGAGCATCCGCATTTGTAACATCGAGGCGCTATACCCCGTGCGGGGCACGAAATTGATCGCGCCGCCGATGCTGTTCGCGCCATACCGCAGCGCGTTCGCGCCCTTGTAGACCTCGATCCGCTCGTAGGCCAGGAGGTCGATCGATTCAAAATCCGAAAACCCGTCGGCATCGCCGAAGAAAATGCCGTTGATGAGGATATTGATCCCTCGATGGTGAAAATTGTTGCGTAACGAGGTCCCGCGAATTTGAAACTGCCCTTCGTCGGCGCCGAAACGCGATTGAAACCGCACGCCGGGGGCGAACTGCAACACATCTTGCAAGTTGAGCGCGCGTGACTCGGTGATTTGCTTTTCCTCGATCAGGATATTGCTGCCCGGCCGACGGGCAAGTTCCTGCTTCACATCCTCGACGTTTTCGATTCGCTTTCCGCTCACCTCGACCGCATCAACGACGACGACCGGCGCATCCTGATCCAGCGTTCCTTCAGCAGCCAGGACCGTACTCGGCTGCAGGCCTCCCAACACCAAGGCTGCCAGGCAGCTGAGGCTGACCCAATTCCAACAATCACTCCACTTCATTCCCTCTTTTCCGATCTGCCCAGACCAGAGATGACGATGAATAATGACGCGATACCGGTTGGAGCATCGCGTACGACTGACCTCGATGATCCGCTGCTGACGAGGCAGCGGTCTGGACCGTTTGATCGTCCAGCAACACTCCCTGCTTCACTCTCCGGCGAATAGCTTCCACCTGCGAAAAATCTTCGATGGGGTTGCCGGCCAAGGCGACAAAACTAGCCTCATACCCTTCCTCAAATCGCCCGATCCGACGGTCGGGGAAAATCGCCGCCGGCGTATCTTCACACCACATCTTGAGCAGCGTGAGATTGTCGAAGAGATGGAGCCGGTGCAGCGCCATCACTTCCGCCAGCGAGGTTTCGGCATGGTCGCTACCGATCACGACGCGCACTCCCTCGCGATGGAGCAACGCAATGTTGTCCTTGAGAACCTGTGACCATGAATCAACGGGCGCCGCCGGCTGGTGATCGCTCGGCCCGCTTGCATGCCCTTCGTGGTGCCCGTGCGGGTGATGTCCCCGAACGGAGGGCATGGCGCTTCCCGCCACAACGGTGGTCACGACTCGCACGTGACGTTCCAAGGCCAACCGCGCATCCGCTTCCGTGAGTCTGGCGGACGCCCCATCGGCGGCACTGGTCACCAGCCATCCCGGCACATGGGCGATCTCATCGACGCCCGCACGAATCGCCAGGCGAAAATCCGCCGCCGTTTCGACATGGGCCGTCACCTGCAGCCCCGCGGCATGGGCCTTCGCGACAATCGGTGACACGAGTCGCGGATGGAGACCGCTTCGTTGCGAGGACTGTCCGGACGTTCCGGCCGCATCATCGTCTTCGGAATGCACGAGATAGACTTTCAGGAAATCAGGCCGGCCACTCGTGATCAACGGCCATTTCGTGTCCAAATCAGCCTCGGTGTCGAGCACGATGTACGACCGATTCTCAAACCATCCCCGCTCGATTGGCCCGATCACCGGCTCATACCGACTGCCGCGCAAGACATCCTCGTAGAGCGCGATGGGATGCCCCCCACGGCCCGTCAGTCCGGCATGGGCGAAGGTCGCATCGATGCTCGCCGGTTGATTGACGGCGCTTCGAATCTGCAATGCAAAGTCCCGGACGTTGTTGGGATTCTTCACGTAGAACACGCCGTCCTTGAGATACCGCTCTGCCACCGCCTGAACATTCCACGGACCTTCCACGTTATGATTGTGCGCTTCCCCGAACGGCGGCACGACGAACAGGCCTGACAAGTCCACCGTCTCGACTCGCCCCTGCGGCGGGGTGCGCGTCAAACGCCCCTGCACTGAATACCAGGTGGCTGCCTGGAACCCCTGCCCGTCGAACCATCGACCGTTGAGGAACGCGTAGGAATCGCTCTCGGACGGCATGGTCTGGTGCGACGCCTTCGACGATGAGGACAGGCCCATCCCGCCCGCACAGCCGGCCAGGAAAACAACCAGAAACAGCAGGATGCGACTCATAGGTCCTCTCACTCGCACACACAAGACCGTGCTCCGTTTTTCACCGCCCGATCGCTGTCTGTGCTCTACACGCATCAGACGGTCAGATTCATTTCCTGTGTCTTGTTGTTTTCCACCAGCCGGTCCAGCGACGTACGGAACACCCTGAGGCTGCCCCGCCCGATCTTGGTGCCTTCCAATCGCCCTTCTTCTACCCATCGATAAATAGTCCAGCGACTCACCGCCAACACATCCGCCGCTTCACCGACTCGCAAGAGTTGCTTATTCATGGCAAGCTCCTTGTTAAGGGTGCGAACGGTCCCACACCAGGGCACCGCTCGCGCACAGAGTTAGAATAGTCCGAACGTGACCCCACCGTAGATCGCCCGACCGTAGCCGGCGAAAAACGCCTGTTGCCCCGCGGCGGCTCCGGCAGTTTCGCCACCGATCACCTGGCCGGATGCGGCGTATTTCTTATCCGCGATGTTGTCGAGCTCGATATAGAATTTCGCGAACCGGAACCAGGAATTCTTGAGGTCGAAATTCTTGTGTATGTTCACATTCGCGATCACATAAGAGGGGATGCCGAACGTGTTGCTGTTGTTCAAGAAGTAGCTGTTGTAGTAGCTGCCTTCGACCCAGCCTCCCCATCCGGTCTCCGCATGATCGTATGCCACCTTGGTATTCAGCACATCGGTCGGCACATTGGGAACCTTGTTGCCATCCCGCGTCAGGAAGCCGGCCGCGGTATTGAGCCGATCGGCAAAATTGATATACTTCGCTTCGATGTGTGTGTAGGCGCCGGAGAGTCGCAGTCCATCCATCGGTCGCCAATCGTAGAACGCCTCGATACCCTTGTATTGAGACGAATCGGCATTCACCGATGCCGTGTTGGTACCCGACACGGCTTGCGTAATGATCTCGTCCTTGAAGAAGGTCCAGAATCCCACAAGCTGCACGGTCAGAGTCTTCGTCAGTTTGGACTCCGTCCCGATTTCGAAGTTGAGATTCTTCTGCGGCTTCAGATCGAAGTTGGTACCGGGAGCGCCCGTCACAGGATCTCTGAGCAGATTGCCGAAACCTGGGATTCCATATCCGGTCGACGCTCGAGCCCAATGTCGCTGCGTCTCTGTCGGCTTCCACGTGACGGACATTTCCGGCGCCCAATTGGTGTAGCTGCGACTGGCGCCTGCCCTGCTGCTCACGGCGCCGCCGGTATACCCGATCGACTGGACGCTCAATTGGGACTGTTCAAATCCCAATCCTGCCGCGAGAGTGACCTTTGGAATCACTTCTAATTCCTCCCGGAATCGCGCGCCGACATTCCTGATCGTTCCGCGTGAATTTTGAATGAGCGCCCCGCGGGTCCCGAATCCGTCGGCGAGGTTCTGGAAGGTCGCCGCTTCCTGCTCCATGTTGCTCAAGAAAAACCCGACGTAACTCCGCAAGGGCATATCGAACAGCCGTCCGTCGTGTCGCAGATCGGCATAGTGCTTATAGTTCGGATTCACGTTGTCGCTGATTTGTGAAAAGGTCTGATTGATATCTTTGACGTCGTAGTCCGCCTCAATCGTCAGGACCGTATTGGCGTTGATCTGGCGCTCGTAGATGCCGCCGATAATGGTCCGCCGGTCCAGCCGCCGTTGGGCCAACCGCTCCGCGTCACTACAGGTGTTGGCATTGCAGACGACGTTGGTGCCACCGGCCTGCCGGCGATCGGCATTGAACTGGGACTGAGTCAAACGGGTCGGCACTCGCGCATCGAGCCAATTCGTGATGGCCTTGAAGTAGAAATTCTGTTTGTCGTCGATCTTGAACCGCAAATTCAGATTGATGGTTTGGGTGCTGTAGTTGCTGTTCCTGATGAATCCGTCTTCCCCCACGTTGCTGACGAACAGCGAGGCGTCGAGATTCTCGTATTCTTGTCCGACCGCGATCCCTTCCTTGTGGTAGCCGAACGATCCTCCGCTCAGGAACGTCTCCACGCCATTGATGTCGCTGCCACGCCTGGTCCGGAAATGCACCATGCCGCCGAGGGCGTAGTTGTCGTAGAGCGACGAGGACGCGCCTCGTATGACCTCCACGCTCCGCATGAACCAGGGATCGTGAATGTCCAGCCGAGACAGGCCGTCGGACTGCGTCTGGATGAATCCGTCCTCGTACATCTTGATATCGCGAACGGCAAAGGTTGTTTTAGCGCCCTGGCCGCGGATCATCATGCTGAAATCACGCGGACCGTTCGCCTGCCGCAAGACCACGCCCGGCAGAGATTCCATCGATTCCTTCATGGTTCTGGTCGGCTGAGATTCCGTCTCCGACTGTTCGGTCGACGAGACGGAGAGACCCTCAGGCCGTCGCTGCACACGGTTACTCACGATGCTCACATCGGATAACTCATATTGCGGAATCGCCTCCGCTGAGGCCGGATCGGACGATTCCTCCGCCACCGCCGGCTGAGCCGGTTGAACCGGCGCGACCACCGCACCACTGGCCGGTTGCTGTTGGAGCTCCTCCAGTTCATGAAGGATGTTCTGCAACTGCTCGCGCAAGTCACGTTCCCGCGCGCTCTTCTCAACCACCGTTCCAACACCCGTCTCTTGCGCGAACGTCTGGTGGGGGGCAAACGGCACTGCCAGCACGAATGTAGACAGCAGCATGAATTGAATTTGAGATGAATACCGACGGGCCCACATACACGTCCTCCTGGCACAACTGTGCGCACGACAGCAGAGATAGACCCTTCCCGCCCCTGTCTGAACGGACGAGAACAGCTGCTAGAACACCTAGCGATATAAAAAGGATTTACGACTGAATGGGTGGCGCACGAGAGGCCGCGTGGACATTCGCCCGGGCGGCGATGACGGTGTGGTCGTTGCCCACGAAGAGGGCGACCATGAGAAACGGCTGCAGCACAAGAGCGGAGGGCCCAGTATCCGACGTGGGATTCGCCTGACAGGCCCAATTACAGAAACTGGAGTGAGAGACTGTGCCGCCATGATGATGGTCGGCCGGCATCGGGTCGGCATGCTCGAAGGCGCAGGCCATGGACAAGGCGGCCAGGACCAGATAGATCCCCGCAAGCACCGCCGCCAGCCCGGCGAAGGGCTTCTTCAGACAACTCATGGCATCAACCCCTGCAAGGCATGCACCGCCTTCGGCGCATCCCATTCACGAGGCCCGACGGCGCGACCGACCAAGGCTCCCTGCCGGTCGATGAACACCGTGGTCGGCAAGGCCCGCACCAGATAGGCCTGCGAGACGTCCTGATGTTCGTCGAACAACACGGGGAGTTGCACGTTGAGGTTCGCCAGGAACTGTTTGATGCCGTCTCGCTGCAGGTCGGTGGTGACGGTGAGCACCACAAACCGTTCTGGATCCAGTTGTTGCCGCAGCCGTTCCAACGCCGGCATTTCTTCTTTGCAGGGCCCGCACCAGGTGGCCCAGAAATTCACCACGACGGATTTCCCCTTCAAGTCCGCGAGTTGGACCGACCGGCCATCCAGCGATTGCAGATCGAAGGGCGCAGCCACGGTTCCCGGTGCAACCCGCGAGACTTTCAACGTAGTGAAGAGATCATCGGCCCATGCGGGACTCGCCGTTGCGCCCAACACAACGGCCGCGATCAAGCCCCTGAACAATCCCCTCACCATCCTTGCTCCACCCACAAGCTCGTCGCCTATCGTACCGGTTCAGCCGCCACCTTCACCGAGGGCATCCGCAACGTCTGCGTCACAATCTTATGCCCCGGCATCCCATGTTCCATCCAGGCCAGGACAAACAGGCCCTGACTATTCACCGCCACGACCGGCGTCTGACTCTTCTTCTCATTCACTTTTTGCGGCGCCGTAAACGTTGCGCCACGATCCATCGAAACGCTCATCACCACATCCCGTTTGACCGGCGCCTGCTCCTCCCACACCACCACGATCCGTCCTTCCGGATCGACCGCGATCTGGGGATGGTCGGGAAACGTATTTTTCGAGACGTTCAATTTTTGCTTTTCGGAAAAGCTCTTCCCTCGATCGTCCGAATACGCGAGATACACCGCGGGAATTTCATCTGTTCCTTCGGTATACCAGACGACGTAGAGACGTCCCTGCCGATCGACCCCCATCGAGGCCGGACGATGCGGACAGGCCGGGAACACCCATTGATCGTGCCCGACAATGACCGGCGCTTCGAAGGTCTCCCCATGGTCCGTCGAACGGGCCACAACCGTTTCCCGCACATTGCCGTCGAAAATCTTTCGCCAGGCCACGTAGACCATGCCCTCGGGGCCGCTCGTCACCGCCGTGCGGCAGCAGACACAGGTCCCCTCGTCCACTTTGAGATTCTTCGTGATCGTGACACCTTGATCCAACGAACGCGCCACATAGGTGCCGGGGTCTTTCTTTCCTTCGCGCCCGTCGATCCACGAGAGGTGCAACCGGCCATCCGCATCCCGATGCAACGCATCGAAGGTATGCTGAATCACTCCCGGATCATCGTTCACCAACACGGAGGACTGAAACGTCTTGCCGCTATCGGTCGAACGGCTTAACCGAAGCTCCGTGGCAAACGGCTGTTGCGGGGTGGCTTTCGGATGGGCCAGTCCCCAGGTGACGAACACGTCCTCCCCCTGCACGACCAGAGCCGGCGCTTCCTGTCGCCAGTAGGGCACGTCTTCTGGACGGTTGATTCGCACCGGCGCCCCCATCGGCCCGTCCGGCTCCAGACTGCGAGCGTAAAGAACCGACCGCACGTCTTTCTCCTCTTCCATCCAGGCCAAGGACACCAGGCCCTGCTCATCCACTTGCACGGATGGCCCCACCAGACTCTTCACTTTATGTTCGGTGATCTGCTTCGCGCCCCGATGAAGCTCACTGAGCGGCTCAGCCCAGGCCGCTACACCCGTCGTCGCACACCACCAACCGGTCGTGGCAACGAATAACCAGAGCCCCTGTCTAGCCCACGATATGAAATACATAGCCGCCTGCCTTGTTCGCTTCGGTTTCGAGCGCACCCGCTAGGAGCACAGTTTCCGCTCGGCTCAGGACTTCACCATTTGAAAAGATTTGGTCAAGCCGAAAATGAAACTGGTCCCCTGTGCCAAATTGTTATTGGAATCCCGGGCAATGGGAATCTGCGTATAAAAATACAGGGACGTCATTTTCGTGAGTGGGGAATCGATCAACCCGTCCAAGCTGACCTGAAACCCCGGCGAGAACGCCACGTACGTCGACCCGGTGCCGGGCACTCGACGGTTCGCAATGAGCGCATCGACGACCGTCGGGTCAACCCCGCCGCCATTACCCATCGGAGCAGATTGCTCGAGAGAGGCGCTGATATTGTCATGTGTCAGGTATCGCCAGCTGACCTGTCCCGACAGCACCAACCACGGCAACGTGATCAGATTGGCACCGAGATTCACATTATATTCATCCCCGAATTGATAGCCGTCGTTGTTCCGAAATGTATGACGATAACTGGCATAGGAAAATTGATTCAGCCGGTGAGGAATCAGTTCGTACGTCTGATACAGTGATCCGATCAACCCGACGTTGCCGCGCCCCAATTGAGTCGGCGACTCCATGAGCGCCCCTTGGCTATCCTTCGTGTGCGTACTCCCGGTCGGAAGCTGAACCCCAAAGCCTGCGATGAGCATGCTTCGCAGAGTCGGCAGAACGTTGTATTTCGCAGTCAGAATCATGTCGCCGATATTATTGTCCCCGAAGTGTACCGACTCACCGTTTCCGTTCTCCCCACCCTCTCCCAAAGCGTCCATATGACGATGCGTCCGCCAGAGATAGGGAATGGTCACCTCCACCGCGAATCGGTCCGTAATGCCGTAGTTCAAATCAAAGGTCATCGTCTGAGTGATCGTGCGGGTTTCTTGATGGTGATCTAAAATCAGTCGGCGCTGCTCTTGGTTGATGGCAGGAATGACCCCCGACGTCCCGTCCAACAATCGCATGGGGGTATAGTTGTACATCGAATTAAAGGTCAGCAGGCCGGCTTGGGGCACCTGCTGCTGCGATCCGATCACCACGAAACAGGTCACGGCGCCGCAAGCCGCATGGGCCGCCGGCAACGAGCCCAAGCTCGCACTGAATATCCCCACGGCGCCGAACAGGGGCATAAGGAGCCTTCTACCCAGATCCCACATCTGCACGATCCTTTCTCCAAACACGGATAACGCCACGGCACCCTGCGCACAGGCCAATCAGGGCCTCCGACGCAGACTCCGCTCGCAATGAATAAAGACGATGAGCCGATAGAACGATTCAGGAAAGAGAGGAGACGGGAGGGCCCCGTGATGTGCGCGGAGCAGGACGTTCGACCTGCAATGAATCCGCCACGTCGTGATCGACGAGACCGCTCAACGGGCCGTTGACGTGAAACAATCCTGTAACGGTCTCGAGGTCTTGCCCGGCCGCACACATCCAGGAGCACAGCACCGTGCTATGCACGCCGGCCCCATGATGGGCATGGTGTGCGACATGTTCCAACGCGTGGGGGTAGACAAGGCCCTGGAGTGCCAGCAACGAGCAGGCCAACAGAACACTCACCACGATGTGCTGCGTCCTGGTCATACCACCTTACCGAAGGGCCACGGCCTTGGCGGGCGTCGCGGCCTGAATTCGAGCGACGATGTCGTGAATTCTGGCTTCCGTCAGCAACCCGCCCTTGATGTATTCCTGCACCACACCGTTCTGATCGATGAAGACACTGACCGGCAATCCGAAGACACCGTACTGATTGGCCACTTTGTTTTCGTGATCGAGTAGCACAGGAAAGGTGTGTTTATAGGCTGCGATGTGCTCACGAACCTTGGCTTCATCTTCCAATTCATTCACAGCCAACACCACAAAGCCCTTCTCCCGCAGCTGATCGTAGACCGTCTGCATCGCGGGCATTTCCGTCGTGCAGGGCTTGCACCAGGTGGCCCAGAAATTCAGGAGCACGATCTTGCCCCTGTACTGCTCAAGCTTGTGCGACTTGCCGTCGAGATCCGTCAGCGAGAATTCACTGGCAGGCATCCCCGCCGCCGTAGGACGCGATCCCATTGCCCAGGCCGAGCCGACGAGACCGGCCACCAGCACCAGCGCAAGAACCACGCTTGTAGGCACGCTCGCTGTCGACGAACTATTCATGATGACACCCCTATCCTTCACAGGCCTTCCAAACCAACCGGTTCCCCGCCAGAGCGGAGCCACCGCCGCCTAGCGATTCAAGCTGTAACTGACCGGCAAATGCAGCACGACCATCGGCGCGGTTAACTCATGCTTCATGTGCAGCGGACAGGCGCGCCGCACGGCTTCCATCGCCGCTTGATCCAACGACTCGTGTCCGGAACTTTTCACCACCTCGACATCTTTCAGCTGCCCGTCCTGGCGGATGGAAACCTTCAAGACGACTTTGCCTTCCCAACCATTCAAGCGCGCGGTGCTGGGATAATGCCGCAACTCAATGATGCGGCGATGCAGCGACTCGGCCAACCAGCCATAATCGGCTTTGGTAGCGGGCCTCGGCGTCGCCACGCGCGCCACGACCTGATGCTCTTGCAACGTGGCCGGATCCGGCTGCGCGGCGGAAACTGGAGCCGGAGGGGCGGCGGCCGGCTCACTGGCCGCAGCAGCAACCGCTTCCGCAACAGGCGCGGGGGCAGGATCGGCAGGAGCCGGAGCAGCCTGGATCGCTTCTGCCGCCGAAGCAGCCTGTACAAGTTGCGTGCTCGCCGTCACAACCGGTTCAGGCCTCGTTTCCAACACCGTCGGCTCGCTGACCACCGCCTGGGCCTGATAGGTCTGAGCGGTCGCAGGCGCCGCCTCCACCACCGTCTGTTCGACGGCCGGAGCGGTTTCACGCACCACTTCGGCAGGCATGGCAGCCTGCATCAGTGGTTCCGTCTTTTGAATCTCTTGCGGCTCGATGGGCTTGGCTTGCACCTGTACCACTTCCCTGGTCGGCTGCATCTGCTCCTGAGGACGAACCGTTTCGACGACCGGCTGCACTTCGCGTTGGATCGCCTGCGGCACCACCCGGGTTTCGACCTGGCGCTGCACCGGCTGAGGCGGCGGTGGCACGGCACGTACCGGCTCAGGGCGCGGCTTCACCGGCGTGGGAACGGGAGGCTGCACCTGCGGTACCGGAGCCGGTTCTTCTTGGCGCACCACTTCACGCGGTGCCTCCACCAGTGCCACGTCCCATTTGAACGGCTCTTTCTCCACCACCATGGCCACCTTCGGCATCAATCCGAATGCAGCGAGCGCGAGACAGGCGTGCAGCAGGAGCGACGCTCCCCACCCTGTCATCGATCGCTTGGGTTGCCACGATTGCGCCACGAGCACATTCTCCATGGGACACTCCCTTTCGAAACGATTCGTTCCGCCCTTATTTGAAGATTACCTTGGACACCGACCCGATCGGCACCTCGACCTGGCCGAAATCAGATTCACCTTTGAAGCTGCCGCTGACAGCCGGCGTAAACTCCCCGTTCTTGCCGTTCGTCAAGGTCACGGTCATGGCCGGCGCAGCCTTGTCGGCACCGGGCTTGAGATCGATCTGCTTGATCTGGTCGAACTTGATATTCACCGTCGCCGTGCCGCGCTTGGACGGCAGATGCCGCAACTCATGCGGGACGAACGAGGTCTCGCTCATTTTTTCTTCCCAATAGAAGATCCCGTTCTTCAACTCGGTCTCGACCCCCTGCTGGTCGGTCACGGCAATCGTGAACGTTTTCTCAGCCTTCGCGTCGGCGGCGGACAGGCCCGGCGCCCAAAGCAGAAGCGACAATCCCACCAAGCCATACAGCCCCATCCGACTCACCCGCTGCTTCACCTGCGTCTTCATGACTCCTCCCCTTGCTCCTGCAGAATGCTGAAAAAGTCCGCCAGCTTCATTCTCGCGGCGTTCCGAAGCTCACCGAACCGGCCCCGCGTCGATCTGTGTTTCGTCCGTCCAGCCACTCGACGTAGATCTCGCCGCTGGTCTCAATCCAGGCCGCGTGCAGACCTCCCTCACGCTGAAACCGAAGTGTGGGAGGAGAAAACGCTGCTGCAGATTGGACGAGTGTGAGCGGCGCGCCGTGCATCGTGACCGACTCGGAGTCATTCTGGGCAGAGGCTCCGCTGCTGAAGCCGACGAGGGCCAGCAGGGCCGCAGCACCACACACGGCAACGCCGATATCACGCACAGGGACCATCACAGTGTCCTTGTATCCCGACGATCTGAAAGAAGGAATGCACCCACAGCATGCGAGAAACCTCGCCGAACTGTTTATTCAGGCTCTGCGACATCTGGTCGCGGAGCAAGACAGGCACAACGTAGTAGGCTGAAGTTAGGCGAACAGGGGTGGAGCGCGGGGACGGCTTGGGGCAAGCAACTGAGGCAAGCGCACAGCCTCAAAACGGAACGAGACTTCACCGGTAGACGCGAACAGATGCGCCGAATGTACGGGGGTCGCCACATGCACCCCGGCTGTCGCGCACATCCAAGCACAAATGCCGGATCCATGCATGCCGGCATCGTGATGCGCCGCATGTTGGAGTTCATGCGCGACGGCATTCCCGGTCGTCACGGCCAAGAGGACGATGACAGCGCAGGCGACCATCCAGACGATGCTTCTAAACCGGAGACTTGGCATAGACAAAAGATCGAGAGTTATGGAGGGCATGCTAACAAACTGACCGACAGAGCGTCAACGCAACTTTCGCCCTCCCTGCCCTGTGGAATCACCCGCATACACGTCGCACTTCACGAGCGACGAAGACCGTCTCGGGAACACATCCGCACTTGTCGTGAGCAGGGTGGGGCCGCAGGCGAACTATGGTCCGCCCATGCCGACGATGCGCTCGACCCTCTCGTCCCGACCGCCAAGATCCCGGTAACGCCGGTATTGCGCCAGCGCCCGCCCCATGTCCTTCCGATGGAGCTCGTAAAAGACCCCGAGGTTATAGTGCGCCTCTGCCGACTGGGGCTTGAGGGCCACGGCCCGTTCGTGTTCTTTCTCGGCCTCTTCCAGCCGATTCAAGCTGGTGTACACCATCCCCAGATTCAAATGCGCTTCCGCATATTCCGGGCGGTACCGGATCACTTCCAGAAACTCCCGCTCCGCCTCGGCCAGCAATCCCTGACTTCGATAGACGAAACCCAGGTTGTAATGGGCATCGACCAGATCGGCCTTCACCTCAATGGCTTCTTTGAACGCGGCAGCGGCGGCGTTCAGGTCATTGCCGCGTTCGGCCAGACGCCCAAGGAGATACCAGGCGTTGGCATGCTGGGGATTCGTCTGCGTAAGACGGGACAAATATTCGCGGGCCAGCTTCAGATCGCCCTGACTGTCGTAGAGACTTGCCAGGTGGTACAAGGCGTCGGCGTGGTCGGGACGCACCCGCAGAAGAGACTGGTACATCTTCAAGGCATTTGCCCGATCATGTCGCTCTTCATAGAGGCGCGCCAGATCCAGATGGGCCTCTTCGTTGCCAGGTGCGATGTCTAACGCCTGCCGCAGCACCGCTTCCGCGTCACTGCCGCGCCCTTGCGCAAGATACACATCGGCGAGATCGTTGAGGATCTCTGCGGACGCCGGGCTCAACTTCAGCGACTGCTTATAGGCCTGGATCGCCTCATCGGGATTGCGCTTATTCTGGAAATAGACGAGTCCCAACACATGGTAGGCTTCGGCCAACTTGGGATTTTGCGCCAAGGCCTTCTTCAGTGCCTCGATCGCGCCGTCGGCATTGCCCTCGCGAAACAACGTGACGCCCCGCTCATAACTGCGCCGGGCTGAGTCGGACGACACCGATGAAGCGGCCGATACTTCCGCGACTCCAACGAAAACAACGACGCAAAAGAGCGAAACGCTCGTGACCAGTCGGAGAGAGAAGATGGCCCCTTGCCGCATCGAAATCCGCAGTGGAATCCGTGGGTGACCTTCGCCTGTAGAGACGGCGAAGCAGTGAGCCTCACTATAGATTGCAGCGCATCCGAAAGCAACGATAGGAGGTCCGTTGGCTCCATTCATTGAGAAGTAGTTGAGACCATTACCGCTGTTTCGGTAGGATTCGTTTAGTGATTCCTGTATACTCCGCGACCGAGCCGATGCTCAGCGGGTGAGTTTCGTCCGTGAGAAGGCTCGTGAGAATGAAGGTACGCCTGCATGCTGACCCAAGTCCTGAACATCATCTTCGGAAGCAAAAACGACCGCGAGATCAAAGCCTTGCGCCCGATCGTCGAGCGGATCAACGGACTCGAATCGAGCCTCACGCCCTTGTCCGACCAGGCGCTGGCCGAGAAGACGCAAGAATTCAAGAAACGTCTCGAAGCCGGAGAAACGCTGGAGGATATTCTCCCCGAAGCGTTCGCCGTCTGCCGCGAAATGTCTCGCCGCCGCTTGAACATGCGGCATTTCGACGTGCAGCTCATCGGCGGCATGATTCTGAATAAAGGCCGGATCGCCGAAATGAAGACCGGTGAGGGGAAGACGTTGGTCGCCACCCTTCCGCTCTATTTAAATGCCCTGGAAGGCAAAGGCGCCCACCTGGTCACCGTCAACGACTACCTGGCCAAACGCGATGCCCAATGGATGGCGCAGCTCTATCACGCGCTCGGCCTCTCCGTCGGCATCATCCAGCACGATGCGTCCTTTCTCTATGACCCGACCTATGAAGCGTCGGACAAGCGCCTGCAACATTTGCGGCCCTGCACCAGACATGAGGCCTACCGCGCCGAGATCACCTACGGCACCAACAACGAATACGGGTTCGATTACCTGCGCGACAACCTGATCGTCAGCGACCTGAGCCAATGCGTCCAACGCCCGCTGAACTTCGCCATCGTGGACGAAGTCGACAGCATTCTGATCGACGAAGCGCGCACGCCATTGATCATCTCCGGTCCCACCGATCAAACGACCGATCTGTACTACCGCATCAATTCGATCATCCCGCAGCTCAAGGCGGAGCACGACTATACGATCGAAGAAAAGACCAAGACCGCCTCGCTCACGGAAGAGGGCAACGTCCGTGTAGAGAAACTATTGGGCGTGGACAACCTGTACGACCTGCAGCACATGGATTTGGTCCACCACGTCGTCAAGGCGCTCCAGGCCTATTCACTCTACAAGCGCGATGTCGATTATGTGGTCAAGGACGGCGAAGTCATCATCGTCGATGAGTTTACCGGCCGATTGATGCCGGGCCGCCGATGGAGCGACGGGTTGCACCAGGCCGTGGAAGCCAAAGAAGGCGTCAAGATCGCCAACGAGAACCAGACTCTGGCCTCCGTCACCTTCCAGAACTACTTCCGTATGTACAAGAAACTGGCCGGCATGACCGGTACGGCCGACACGGAAGCGGGAGAGTTCGCCAAGATCTACAATCTGGACGTCAACGTTGTGCCGACCAACCGGTCGATGGTCCGCAAGGATTACGCCGACGTCGTCTTCCGGACGGAAAAAGAAAAGTTCACGGCGATCGTCGAGGAAATTAAGGACTGCAACGAACGTGGGCAGCCGGTCCTGGTCGGCACCGTCTCCATTGAAAAATCCGAGCGGCTGTCCGGCTACCTGAGCCGAAGCGGCGTGAAGCACAATGTCTTGAATGCCAAGTTCCATGAGAAAGAAGCGGAGATCATCGCGCAAGCGGGACGCAAGGGAGCCGTGACCATCGCCACCAACATGGCGGGCCGCGGCACCGACATTCTCCTGGGAGGCAACGCCGACTTCCTGTTCAAACGGATCCTGTACCAGGACGAAAACCTCACGGACGCACGGAAACAGGAAATTTTCGACCAGATTAAGGCCGATTGCGAAAAGGACAAGCAGGAAGTGGTTGCCGCCGGAGGGCTCCATATCCTCGGCACCGAGCGGCACGAAAGCCGCCGTATCGACAACCAGCTCCGTGGCCGCGCCGGCCGTCAGGGCGATCCCGGCTCCTCCCGCTTCTACCTGTCGCTCGAAGATGACCTGATGCGCATTTTCGCCTCCGAGCGCGTGTCCCAGTTGATGCTCAAGCTGGGCATGGAAGAAGGCGTGCCGATCGAACACGGGATGGTCACCAGAGCCATCGCCAACGCTCAGAAAAAAGTCGAGGCGCACAACTTCGAAATCCGCAAACAGCTCCTTGAATACGACGACGTGATGAACAAGCAGCGGGAAGTGATCTACCAGCACCGCCACGCCGTGCTGGCCGGCGAGCACATCCAGCAGGATATTCACGACATGATGCGGGACATCGTGAACGCCTTCGTGGAGACCTACTGCCCGGCCGATCAGTACCAGGAGGAATGGGATTTCAACGGCCTTAGCGAAGCGCTGCAGGGCCAGTTCGCTCTGGACGTCACTCAGGGTCACGGCAGCGTCGCAGACCATTTCAAAGACGTCGGGCGGGATGCGCTGATCGAGGACATTCAGAACCAGGTCCGGCGGGCCTACGATCACAAGGAACAGGAACTCGGCTCCGAGCTGATGCGGTATCTGGAAAAGATGCTGCTGCTCCAGGTGATCGACCACCACTGGAAAGATCACTTGCTGGGCATGGACCATTTGCGGGACGGCATCGGCCTGCGCGGATATGGGCAAAAGGACCCGCTGATCGAGTACAAGCGCGAAGGGTTCGACATGTTCTCCTCCATGATGGACCGGATCAAGTCGGATGTGCTGGAACGGATGTTTCGCGTCCAGGCCGTGCGGGGCGAGCAACCGCCCCCTCCCGCACCCGAGCCGACCCCTCCGCCTCGCATGGTGCTCAATCGCAGCGACGAACCAGCCTCGCAAACGGTCCAGAGCCAGGCGGACAAAACCGGTCGCAACGATCCCTGCCCCTGCGGGAGCGGAAAAAAATTCAAGAAGTGCCACGGAGCGTAACAGGGAACAGGCACTCCCCCTTCACTCACGACGGATCGAGCAAGCACTCCGTCGAACATCGAGATTCTCCCACCTGATCAGGTCTTTTCGCCTTGACTTGCCGCTGAGGCAGCGGCTAATCTAACCCCCTCTTTTCCCTAGAGAATCCGGTAGAAGTGCTGTTTCTAGCGATGGCGCATGAAACGGGAGGCGACTACCGACAAGGGTGGTGTCACTTTGAGCACTGGGCATCCACAACTCCTGGCGGAAATCAGGGCTGAAATTGCAGCCACTGGTCCGATTCCGTTCGCCCGTTTTATGGACCTCGCCCTGTATCATCCGAAGTACGGCTACTATGTTCGCCCCGTCGATGATCCGACCCAGGAACGCATCGGATGGTCGGGCGATTTTTATACGAGTTCCGACGTGCATCCGATCCTCGGCCAGGCGTTAGCCAGACAGGCACAACAACTCGACACCCTCCTCGGGCATCCAGACCCCTTCACGGTGGTGGAGATGGGAGCGGGCAAGGGACTGCTGGCGCGGGATTTCCTGACCGCTTGCCGGAACGCGCCCGCGAACCTCCGCGACCGTCTTCGATACATCTTGATCGAGCGCAGCGCCGCAATGCGCACCCAGCAGCAAAACAATCTGGCGCCCTGGGTGGGACAGGCCGGTCGCGTTGCCTGGCTCGACCGCCTGGAAGATCTGCCGCCGGACAGCGTCACCGGACTCTTTTTTTCGAATGAACTCGTGGATGCCTTTCCTGTTCACCGGCTCGCAGTGCTCGACGGCCGGCCGCAGGAGGTCTATGTCGAATATCGCGACGAGCGATTCAGCGAGGTCTACCGCCCCCTCTCCAATGAACTCACCGCCTACCTGCGAGAGGGCGGAATCAACCTGCCGGACGGCTATCGGGCTGAAATCAATCTCGACGCGGTCGATTGGATGACGCAGGTGGCACAGGTGATGGCGCGCGGCGCCGTGCTGACGATCGATTACGGCCACACCGCCGAAGACCTCTATGGCCCGGACCGCAAGAACGGCACGTTCCTCTGCTACTACCACCAAACCACCTCTGAGGATGCGTACGACCGGGTGGGAGAGCAGGACATGACCGCCCACGTGGACTTCACCGCCCTGGCGCAAACGGGCCAACAGGCCGGATTGGACGTCACCGGGTTTACGAATCAGATGAGTTTCTTGATCGGCTTGGGCGCTGAGCAATTGCTGGAATCGCTCCAGCCGGAATCGCCGGAATTTTACGCGGCGATACACCTGCTGCGGCCGGACGGCATGGGGCGCACCTTCAAAGTGTTGATCCAGCACAAGGGCATGGCCAAACCCGAATTGGACGGGCTGAAATTCCAGCCGTTTTTCGGATCGATTCTGAGCAGGACGGCAGCGGTCTCCGTCAACCGTGAGGCGTCACGCGACACGCCACGAACCACCCTTCACGATACACAGGTCTGTCATGGGTAGCGAAGCCGCACCGCTGAACTACATCCCGATCCTGATTTTTATCGTGATCGCGTTTGCGTTCGGCGCCGTCCAGATCCTCCTGGGACGCATCGTTCGCCCGAGCCGGCCCTACCGCGCCAAACTCGCGCCGTACGAGAGCGGCAGCCCGCTCTTCTCCGATGCCCGGGTGCAATTCCCGATCCGGTACTACATCATTGCGATGCTGTTTGTGATCTTCGATATCGAAATCGTCTTCATGTTCCCCTGGGCCGTGGCGTTCAAGAAGTTGGGGCTGGTGGGACTCGTCGAGATGATGGTGTTTATCGGCATCCTGATCGTCGGCTTCTGGTACGCCTGGAAAAAAGGGGCACTCGAATGGGACTGAGAATAAACCGTAATTCGTCGCTCGTGAAGCGTGAAGCGCAAGCGCTTGGAAAGCTGGCTCCGCATTCGACGAACGACGATTCACGAACAACGAGATACTGCTTATGAGCTTTTTAGAACGGCAACTGGATGCGAATATTCTGACGACGAATCTCGATGCCTTCGTCGGATGGGCCCGGAAATCGTCGTTGTGGCCGATGACCTTCGGGTTAGCCTGTTGCGCCATCGAAATGATCGCCAGCGTGTCGTCGCGCTACGATATGGACCGCTTCGGCGCCGGCGTGTTCCGTGCGTCGCCCCGCCAGTCGGATTTGATGATCGTGGCCGGCACCGTGTCGCGCAAGATGGCCCCCGTCATCCGCCGCATCTACGACCAGATGGCCGAACCTCGGTACGTGATCTCCATGGGATCCTGCGCCACCTCCGGCAATCACTACAACAGTTACGCCGTCGTGCAGGGCGTGGACCAGATCGTGCCGGTCGATGTGTATATTGCCGGTTGCCCACCGCGTCCTGAAGCGCTGCTGGACGGGCTGTTGAAATTGCAGGAAAAGATCCAGCGCGAGAAGATTTTTGTGAAGTAAGGCAGGCGCAGAGAAGTTTCGCTCGCGAACGCGAGCTTCTCTTGCCATCGGCTCTGTGAGGAAGATGCAACCGCTGCTTGAACGACTCATGACCACCTTTCCCGACGCCGTCCGCGGCGTGGAAGTGGATGCCGCTCGACACGAGATCACGGCCCGCGTCGCCGCGGCTCGCATCGTGGATGTCGCGCGGTGGCTACACGACACGCCGGAGGCCTCGTTCGACCATATCACCGACATCTGTTCGGTGGACTATCCGAACGACCCGGAACGGTTTGAGGTGATCTATCAGCTCCTCTCCCTCGCGCACCGCCGGCGCATCCGATTGAAGGCCCGCGTGACCGAGGAGTCGCCCCAGATCGCCTCCGTGACCGGCATCTGGAAGGGCGCCGAGTTCATGGAACGTGAGGTCTACGACCTGATGGGCATCATCTTCGTCGGCCACCCTGATCTTCGGCGCATTCTCCTGCCGGAAGATTACGAGGAGGGCCATCCTCTGCGGAAGGATTTCCCCGCCGAAGGACGTGGGTGGCGCAGCTCGTTCCCGTTCATTCCGCGCCTGGACGAAGCTCCGGAAGAACAGACGGAAGGGGAAGTTCCCGAGCAGGAGAAGCAGGCGTACCTCGTCGCCGAACACCAGGGCGGCACGCGTCGCCGGGAAGAACTGTTGCTGAACATGGGCCCGCAACATCCCAGCACCCACGGCGTGCTCCGAGTCGTGTTGGAACTGGACGGTGAACGGATCGTGAAGGCCACGCCGGATCTCGGTTATTTGCATCGCGGTGTCGAGAAGTTGGCGGAAGGCCTGCACTATATGCAGATCATTCCGCATACCGACCGGCTCGACTATGTCTGCGCCATGACGAACAACTATGCCTACGTCCGCGCGGTGGAGAAGCTGCTCGACATCACCGTGCCGGAACGGGCGGAATATATCCGCACCCTGGTCGCCGAAATGCAACGCATCATCGGCCATCTCTTCTGGCTCGGCACCCAGGCACTCGACATCGGGGCCATGACCGTCTTCTTCTGGACCTTTCGCGAACGCGAAGTGCTGTTGGACATGTTCGAAAAGTTATGCGGCGCGCGCTTGACCTTGAACTACTATCGTATCGGCGGGGTCGATAGCGACTTTACCCCCGATCTCGTGGTGCGGCTGAAAGCGTTCCTGCAGACGTTCCCCGACAAGGTCAACGAATACAACCAACTACTCATGTCCAACCGGATTTGGGTCGGACGGACCAAAGACGTCGCCGTGATTTCCGCGGAAGACGCGATCAACTTCGGGCTCACCGGGCCGACGCTCCGAGGGTCGGGCGTCGATTACGACATCCGCAAATACGAACCCTACGGCGTCTACGACAAGGTCGAATGGGAAGTGCCGGTCGGCAAACGCGGCGACACCTACGATCGCTACTGGGTACGTATGGAAGAATTGCGGCAAAGCGCGAGGATCATCGCGCAGTGCCTCGACCAGATGCCGGAAGGCCCGATCATGGCGGATGTGCCGCATGTCGTTCCCCCGCCCAAAGCGAACGTCATGCGCGACATGGAAAGCCTGATTCACCACTTTATTATCTTCACGCAGGGGTTCAAGCCGCCGAAGGGTGAAACCTACTGCGGGACTGAAGCCCCCAAGGGAGAGCTCGGGTTCTTCATTGTCAGCGACGGAAGCCCGCGGCCCTACCGATTGAAGATTCGCGCCCCCTCGTTCATTCACATGGGCGCGTTCGACCACATGGCCCGGGGCTACCTGATCTCGGACATCATCACCATCTTCGGAACCTACGACATCGTGATGGGGGAATGTGATAGATGAAGAGCGGCGCACGGGAAGCAGGGACGCTCACGCCTCATTCCGGCGCAGGCATAGGAACACGATAGATGCTGAAAGAGACGCACAAGACAGAGATCGAAGACATTCTGAGCCGCTATCCGGTCAAACGCTCGGCACTGCTGCCCCTCCTCTATCTGGCGCAGCGGGAACAGGGGTACATCACGGAAGCGGCGATGCAGGAAATCGCCGGGATTTTGAGACTGACTCCGCCGCAGGTGTACGAGACGGCTACGTTTTATACGATGCTGAATCTGAAGCCGGTCGGGAAATTCCACCTGCAGGTGTGCAAGTCGCTCATGTGCGCACTGGTCGGCTCGGACACGGTCATCGGCTGGATCAGCGCGAAACTCGGCATCAAGCCGGGCGAGACGACACCGGACAAGCTGTTCACTTTGAGTATCGTGGAATGCCTGGCAGCCTGTGGCACCGGCCCGATGATGCAGGTCAACGACGACTATTACGAGCGCCTGACGGAAGAGAAGCTGGATCGCATTCTGGCCGACCTACGTCAGACCGGCACCTGTTCGCTGAAGACCGGCCCCTTCATGTGGCCGGAACCGAGCGGGGCAAAGAGCTAATGGCCGATAGCCTATGGCGCATGGCTGGAATCAAGCAGGCATGTCCATGCTATCAGCTATAAGCCATACGCTCTGGAGTTAAGATGCCGAAGTACGAACCCATTTTACTGAAAAACATGCAGCAACCCGGCTATACGGGTTCGCTGACGGAGTATGAACGCGTCGGCGGCTACCAGGCCATCCGGAAGGTGCTGGGCAAAGTGAGCCCTGCGGACGTGACCGCAGTCGTCATGAAGTCCGGACTGCGGGGGCGCGGCGGCGCCGGATTTCCGACCGGTGTCAAATGGGGATTTCTGCCCAAGGACTACCAGGGCCCACGCTACCTCTGCTGCAACGCCGATGAAAGCGAACCAGGCACGTTCAAAGATCGCCAGCTCATCGAACGTGACCCGCATCAATTGCTTGAAGGTATGTTGCTCGCTTGTTATGCCATTGGCGCAGCCAGTTCCTATATCTATATTCGCGGAGAATTCGTCCTGGGGGCCAAGATTCTCGAACAGGCCATCAAGGACGCACGCGCGGCGGGATATGTCGGCAAAAATATTTTCGGCTCGACCACCTCGATCGACATTTGGGTCCACCGGGGGGCCGGCGCCTACATCTGCGGTGAAGAAACGGCGCTCCTGGAATCGCTCGAGGGCAAACGCGGCCTTCCGCGCGTCAAGCCGCCGTTCCCGGCCACACATGGGCTCTACAACAAGCCGACCGTGGTGAACAATGTCGAGACCCTGGCCAATCTGCCGCACATCCTCAACCGGGGCGCCGAATGGTTCGCCTCGATCGGATCACCGCCGAAGAGCACCGGCACGCGAGTCTTCTGCGTCAGTGGGCATGTGGCGCGACCCGGCAATTATGAAGTCCCAATGGGGATTACCGTTCGCGAACTGATCTACGAGCATGCCGGCGGTATGCGGTCGGACAAAAAATTGAAGGCCTTCATTCCAGGGGGCGCCTCCGCGCCCTTTCTGACCCCCGATCACTTGGATGTGAAGCTGGATTTTGAATCCGTCGCGTTGGCGGGGTCCATGCTGGGGTCCGGCGGAGTAACGGTCATGGAAGAGGGCACCGACATGGTGTGGGCGGCCCTGCGCCTGATGGAATTTTTCTATCACGAGTCCTGCGGCAAGTGCAGTCCCTGTCGCGAAGGCAGCTCGTGGCTCGTGCAGATCATGCGCCGGATCGTCAACAAGCGTGGCCGGATGGCGGACCTTGAAACCCTGACCGACCTGTGTAAAAACATTGCCGGTCGAACGGTCTGCGCCTTCGGCGATGCCGAGGTGTCGCCGATCCTGAGCACGCTCAAACACTGGCGGCATGAGTATGTCGCCATGATCCACGCAGCCGAGGCGGCAAACTTAATACGGCCGGAGCCGGCGGGAGCCAAACATTGACGTATCGCGTGGAGCGTCTCTCGTCATCGGAGCACAACGGACGCTGCGTATCACTCACAATACTTCACGCTTCACGAGCGACGAACGACGTATATTATGTCTGATCCAAAACCAGAAACAGTCCGGCTCACCATCGACGGCACGACGGTCGCGGTCCCCAAGGGAACCCTGGTGATCGAAGCGGCGCGACGCGTCGGGGTGATGATTCCGCATTTTTGTTACCACCCCAAGCTCAAACCGGATGCCAACTGCCGGATGTGCCTGGTCGAAGTCGAGAAGATGCCGAAACTCCAGACCGCCTGCAGCACGCCGGTCGCCGAAGGCATGGCCGTGCGCACCGCCACCACCACGGTGGACGATGCCCACAAGTCGGTCCTGGAATTCATCCTGGCCAACCATCCGTTGGATTGCCCGGTCTGCGACCAGGGCGGCAAATGCGATCTCCAGGACTTCTCGCATCAATACACGCCGACGACCAGCCGGTTCACGGAAACCAAACGGATCTTCCCAAAAGAGTACTTCAGCCCACTCATCGAAACGCAGATGAACCGCTGCGTGCAGTGTTTGCGCTGCGTCCGCTATTGCGACGAAATCATGGACGTGAAGGCGCTGGCTCCGGTGGGACGCGGCACCATGACCGAGATCAAACACTTCGGTCCGCATGAACTCGATTGCGAATTCTGTGGCGGCTGCATCCAGATCTGCCCCGTCGGCGCCATTACGAGCCGTCTCTCCATGTATGAGTATCGCCCCTGGATGCTCAAGCGAGCCGACACGATCTGCACCTTCTGTGGCGACGGTTGCCGCATCACCGTACAGACCAAGGACAATGAACTGATCGAGGTCAATTCCGCGCACGGCGCCGGGCGGAATAACGGCGACCTCTGCGCCCGGGGCTTCTTCGGCTTCCAGGCCACCAGCCACGCCGGCCGCCTCACCCATCCCTTGATCCGCCGCGAAGGCACGTTGGTCGAGGCTACCTGGGAAGACGCGTTGGAATACGTCGCCGAGCAAGCCCTCCGCCTGAAACTGGCGCACGGCGCAGATGCCTTCGGAGGATTGATTACCTCTCGTTGCACGAACGAAGACCTCTATGTGTTCCAAAAGTTCATGCGCCAGGTGATTGGCACCAACCGAATCGACAGCAGTGCGCGATATGGCCACCTGAACGGCGTGCAAGCGCTCCGACGCGTGCAGGGCACCCATCGCTGGACCATCGCCTTTGAAGACATCGTCGCCGCGAATATGCTGCTGCTGGTCGGCACGAACATCACCGAAACCAGCCCGATCACGGGACTCAAGGTCAAGGAAGCCGTCAAGAAACGGCAGGCCGGTCTCGTCACCGTGGAAGCCCTGCAGCCGGCCATCGATACCCTGAGCAACATCACGAACCTGGCCCAGCAACATTTCCCGACACATCCCGCACAATTCGGCAATACCGTGCTAGGCATCATCAAGGCGGTCATCGACGGCAACCTAGTCGATGCCACCGTGGCACAACAGGCGCCGGCCTTTGTGCAACGACTCACGTCCGCACTCCAGGCCACCTCCTGGGACGCCCTGGAGACGGCCACCGGCCAACGCCGCGACCAATGGGAAGCGACGGCCAACGTACTGGCGAACACCAACCGGTTGGTAATCCTGGTCGGCAATGCGGTGTTGCGCCATCCGGGCGGAGACGCAACGGTCACCAATCTGCTGGATCTTCTGATTCTGCTCGGAAAACTCGATAAGCTCGGCTGTGGACTCGGGCCGCTGGCCGAAGAAAATAACGATCAAGGCGCCGTCGAAATGGGCGCCGTCGCCGAATTCTTTCCCGGACCCGCGCCACTCAACGACCAGCCCGTCCGTGATCACATCGCGGCCCTATGGCGAGAAGAATTGCCCCGCACACCCGGGGCTTCGCTCACCGAGATGCTTGCGGCGGCACACAAGGGCACCCTCAAGGCCATGTTCGTGGTCGGTGAAAACCCGATCGGCACCCTGCCTGCTGCAGCCCGGACCAAAGAAGCCCTCGGGAAGCTGGATCTGCTGGTCTGTCAGGAATTGTTTCTCACCGAGACCGCGGCGATGGCCCATGTGGTGTTCCCCGCCTGCTCGTATATGGAAAAGGACGGCACCTTCACCAATTCGGAAGGTCATGTGCAGGGTGTTCGACAAGCGATCAATCCCGTGGGCGACAGCCGCCGCGACTGGGAAATATTCTCGGCGCTCTCCGTGCTAATGGGCTCGCCACTTGAATATGGCGACGCGAGAGAAATCTTGAAAGAGATCCGGACGGTCATCCCCGGGTATGGACTGTTAGGCCCGGTTCCCACACCACCCAAAGTCGACCCGGCCGTGTTGAACCGGTATCTGGCAGACGGATTTGCGGATGATGTGGACAGACGCTATGCCCTGAGCCGACCGCTGCAGACCAACGATGGCCCGTTCACACTGATGTTCGTGCAAACGCTGTTTCACTCCGGAAAACTGTCCACTCGCTCCAAGGGACTGCTCCAATTGCAGCAGGAAGGATTCCTCTCCATCAATCCAACCGACGCAGCCGCACTCGGACTGACGGACGGAGGGCAGGTCACGGTCTCCAATTCACGCGGCGCCATCACCACCACGGTGAAACTTCGCGAACGTGTGCCGGCAGGCCTGGTGTGGTTCCCGGAGCATTTCGACCACGAGGCCAAACAACTCGCAGAATGGACGATTGATCCCCGGACTCAAATCCCCTATTTTAAGCTCGCACAGGTGACTCTCGCGAAGGTCTCGTAGGACGGGACGAGGAGTATTGTTGTCATGGAAATCGGATTACGACTGGCGGTGTCGTTAGCTCAAATCGCCGCGGTAATGGGAGTGGTGATGCTGACCGTCATGGTCCTCACCCTCGCAGAGCGGAAAGTCCTTGGCTGGATGCAGGATCGCATGGGCCCGATGGAAGTCGGCCCTTATGGTGTGCTGCAACCGATCGCCGACGGACTCAAACTCTTCTTCAAAGAAGACATCATCCCGGCGGGAGCCAATAAATTCCTCTTTACCCTCGCACCGATTCTGGCCCTGGTACCGGCCATGATCGGATTTGCGGTGATTCCCTTCGGCCCGAGCCTGACCATCGAACTGTTCGGGATGCAGATTAAGCCGTTCGTGATCAGCGACATCAACATCGGCATCCTCTACATCCTGGCCTTTGCCTCGATCGGCGCCTACGGGATCATCCTGGGCGGCTGGTCCTCGAACAGCAAATATTCCCTCCTCGGCGGACTCCGTTCCGCCGCGCAGGTCATCAGCTACGAATTGTGCGTCGGCCTGGCGATCGTCGGTGTCATCCTGCTGTCCGGCTCGCTCAGCCTCGTGAAGATCACGGAAGCGCAGGCGGGAGGATTCTGGAACTGGTTCGTCATCGCCATGCCCTTCCCACAGATTTTCGCCTTCGTGGTCTACGTCATTTCCGCGGTTGCTGAGACGAACCGGGTGCCGTTCGACCTGCCGGAAGCGGAGAGCGAACTCGTGGCGGGCTTCTTCACCGAATACAGCGGCATGCGCTTCGCCTTCTTCTTCATCGCGGAATACGCCAACATGATTCTGGTGTCCTGTGTCGCGGCGGCGCTGTTCCTTGGCGGATGGAACGCGCCCTATCCGGGCACGATCCTGGGGCACATCGGCTTGGACAGTCTGGCCTGGATTGAAAACGTCGTGTGGTTTGCCGCAAAGGTCTACTTCTTCCTGTTCCTATTCTTCTGGCTGCGGGCGACCCTGCCCCGCCTGCGGTACGACCAACTGATGCGGTTCGGCTGGAAAGTGATGCTCCCGATTGCGTTGGGGAACATCGTCCTGACGGCCATTGCCGCCTATTTCTTTCCGCGGTAACGGAGTGAAATGAACGTCGCCGTCACAACACAGCCCAAACGGAAATCGTCGTTCAGCGATTGGCTGAAGACGCTGATCTTCTATGAGCTCTTGGTGGGCATGAAGGCGACGCTGACACATCTACTCAACTACAAGCCGATCACCCTGCAATACCCGCATGAGAAACGCCTGCTGCCCGACAACTATCGAGGCATGCTGGCCTTGCTGCGGTATGACGACGGGACGGAAAAATGTGTCGGCTGCGACCTGTGCGAAGCGGCCTGTCCTTCACGGGTCATCCGGGTCGTCAGCGGGGAAGTCCCCGGGGAACCGACCAAACGGTATTCCAAGGAATATTATATGGACATGACGCGCTGTCTCTTTTGCGGCCTCTGCGTCGACGCCTGTCCCGTAGATGCCCTGAGCATGACACGCGAGTTTGAATGGGCCGTGTACGATAAGCGCCAGCTGCACCTCAACAAGCAACAACTGCTCGCCATCGGCGACCGTTCGTTTCCCGTCCGGGAAAAACGCCTCGAGCTGCAGCATCCGAACGTGGCGTTTTTCAACGTGACCTTCAAGCATCTCCCGCAAAAGGAGAACTAGGCCTCCCGCCTCGTCCTCCGTGCTGGCCCCCCACACCGAGACGACCGAGGCGGAACAGGCTGCTACCGGGCAGGACGCAAGGGTAACAGGGGGCAGGACCTTCATCGGATTCGGAAGAGACGACGGACGCATGGATCATATTTTCTTCTTTTATTTTGCTGCAGTTATCGCCGGCACCTCCATACTGGTAGTCGCCTTGCGAAATCCGGTCTACAGCGCGTTGTCCCTCCTGATCATGTTTTTTCATGTGGCGGGACTCTACATCACCCTGCACGCGGAGTTCCTGGCAGCGGTGCAAATCGTCGTGTATGCCGGCGCGATCCTGGTGCTGTACCTCTTCGTGGTCATGTTACTGAGCATCAAGTCCGAGGAGCGGTACCACAACCAGCTTCCAGTGGCGGGATTGCTGGGGGTCGTGCTGTGTACCGAGGTGATTCTGCTGGTCATCCAGTCGCGGACCGGCGCTGCAGCCCCGGCGGCGTCCGACCTGGTCGAAGGGCCAGGCAACACCGAAATGATCGGAGAAGCCCTGTACTCGACCTATTTGTTCCCGTTCGAGGTCGCATCGCTGATTCTCCTGGTAGCTATGATCGGGGCGATCATCCTGGCGAAGAAAGACATCAATGAACCCGTGCAGTAATCATCGGTAATCACATGGCTGTCCCGTTATCCTACTATTTGATCCTGAGCGGATTTGTGTTCCTCACGGGTGTGGTCGGGGTGCTGATCCGGCGCAACATCATTGTGATCCTGCTGTCGGTGGAGTTGATGCTGAATGCCACGAACATCAACTTCGTGGCCTTTTCGGAGTATTTTCACAATGTGGCAGGGCAGGTGTTCGTATTCTTCGCCTTGACCGTAGCGGCGGCTGAAGTGGCCGTGGGTCTGGCCATCATCATCGCCCTGCACCGGTCGAATTCATCCATTTACGTCGACGATCTGAACCTGTTGAAGCGATAGACCGACTGCACCGACTATGCTCTATACGTTGATTCCATTTCTCCCCTTGTTCGCCTTTCTGATCGTCGGTATCGGCGAGCAGTGGATCAAGGACCGTGCCCACCTGGTGGCGGTTCCGGCGATGGTCGGTTCGTTTCTGCTCTCGCTGATGGCCTTGCACGACGTGGCCACCGGCCAAGCCATCAACGTGCCCCTCTATACCTGGCTGACCTCCGGCAATCTGGACGTTCACATCGGGATTTCGATCGATCGCCTGACCGCCGTCATGTTGATCCTGGTCACCACGGTCAGTACGTTGGTGCACATCTACACCATCGGCTACATGCATGGCGAACCGGGATACGCCCGCTTCTTTGCGTATATCGCCCTGTTCACCTTCTCCATGCTGATGCTGGTGATGGCGGACAATCTGCTCCAGCTGTTCGTGTTCTGGGAGGCGGTGGGACTCTGTTCCTACCTGCTGATCGGCCACTGGTATGAGCGGGCCAGTGCCTGCGCCGCCGCCACGAAGGCGTTCCTGGTCAATCGCGTCGGCGACTTCGGCTTCATCCTCGGCCTGTTCCTCGTGTGGTACTCCTTCGGCTCGCTCGATTTCGCCACGGTCTTCGCGCAAGCCGACGGTCTGGCTTCCAAGACCACGAATCTCCTTGGACCGTTCGGCGGCACCTGGGATGTCTCAGTCATGACCATGATCTGCCTCCTGCTCTTTACCGGGGCCGTGGGCAAATCGGCGCAGGTACCGCTGCATGTCTGGCTCCCCGATGCGATGGAAGGCCCGACGCCGATCTCCGCCTTGATCCATGCCGCCACCATGGTCACAGCCGGTGTCTTTATGGTCGCGCGCCTCTCGCCGCTCTATAACCTGTCTCCCACGGCCATGACTGTCGTGGCGTTGGTCGGCGGGCTGACCATGATGCTGGGCGCCACCATCGCCTTGACTCAGACCGATATCAAACGCGTGGTGGCCTATTCGACCATGAGCCAGCTGGGCTACATGGTGATGGCCTGCGGCTTGGGCGCCTACAGCGCGGGCATGTACCACCTGCTCACCCACGGCGCCTTCAAAGCCCTCCTCTTCCTCGGCTGCGGGTCGGTCATCATCGCCTTGCACCATGAACAGGACATGCGCCACATGGGCGGCTTGAAAGACAAGCTCCCCGTCACCTATTGGACCTTCCTCATCGGTTCACTCGCGTTGGCAGGATTCCCGCTCACCGCCGGATTCTTCAGCAAAGACGATCTGCTGCTCTCATCCTGGTCATCCGGTCCCTTGGGCCAGGTGCTCACGATCTGCGGGCTGCTGACGGCTGGATTAACCGCTTTCTATAGCTTCCGTCTGGTCTTCGTGACCTTCTGGGGAAAATCTCGCGTCGATCCGCACCACGCAGGCCATATCCACGAACCCTCAATCACGATGACCGCTCCCCTCATGGTACTAGCCGTATTGAGTATCGTCGCCGGATATCTGGGCATTCCGGAGTTTCTGGAACCGGTCTTCCATGGCGAAGGGGCAGCCGGTCATCATGAAGGGTCGGCCGCCTACGGCATCATGGCGGTCGCCACGTTGATGGGGCTCACGGGGATCGGGGCGGCGTATTATCTCTACGTGTTGAATCCCGGTTTGCCGGACCGGCTCGCGCGCCAATGGCACGCGGCATATGAGTTGTCGCTGAACAAGTGGTATATCGATGAAGCGTACGACCGCGCACTGGTCCGCCCGACCCTGTCGGCGGCGCAGGGGCTCTGGAAACATGTCGATGTTGCGATTATCGACGGGGCGGTCAACGGAGTCGCTCGCGCCATCGCCTGGGGCGGCTGGCTCATCCGATTGACACAGACCGGACAAACGCAACATTACGCGCTCGGCATGACGCTGGGGGCCGTGGTGATCCTAACGGTGTATTTGTTGTTCTAGTGTGACGCGCAAGAGCAAGAGAAGGACGCATTCGTGAGTTCGTTTCCCTGGCTGAGTCTGATCATTTTCCTGCCGTTAGCCGGAGCCCTGTTGTGCCTGCTGGTCAAGGCGGAGTCCGCCCGCTGGCTGGCGCTCGGCGTGACCGTCGCCGACTTCCTGCTGGCCCTCCCTCTCTGGTGGCTCTTCGACTCCTCAACCGCCGGGATGCAGTTCGTGGAGCATGCCTCCTGGATCAACTCTCCTCCGGTGCGATACAGCCTGGGCCTTGACGGCATTAGTTTTCCACTGGTGTTGATGACCACGTTCCTCATGCCCTTGTGCGTCGCCGTGTCCTGGACCGCGATCGAGAAGCGCGTCCAGCTATTCATGTCGATGCTCCTGGTGATGGAAACGGCGATGCTAGGGGTGTTCGTCGCCTTGGACTTCGTGCTGTTTTACGTGTTCTGGGAAGCCATGCTGATCCCGATGTATCTGCTCATCGGCGTCTGGGGCGGCCCCAACCGTCTCTATGCAGCGATCAAGTTTTTCCTCTATACCCTGGCCGGCAGCGTGCTGCTCCTGGTCGCCATCCTCGTCCTCTACTTCCAGGGCGGGCACACCTTCGATATCCTGGAATTGAGCCGCGGCACCTACAGCGCCTCCCTCCAGATGTGGCTGTTCCTCGCCTTCTTCGCCGCCTTCGCGGTGAAGGTGCCGATGTTTCCTTTCCATACCTGGTTGCCTGATGCGCACGTGGAGGCACCGACCGCAGGCAGCGTGATTCTCGCAAGTGTCCTGTTGAAAATGGGGACGTACGGCTTCCTCCGCTTTACCTTGCCGATGTTGCCGGACGCCACCGTGAGCTTCACCAAGCCGATGATCGCGCTTTCAATCATCGGAATCATTTACGGCGCCTACATGGCCCTGGCCCAGACGGACATCAAAAAACTCATCGCCTACTCCAGCGTCAGCCACATGGGCTTCGTCACCCTGGGGATTTTCGTCCTGAACATCCAGGGCATCGAAGGGGCGGTGATGCAGATGGTGAATCACGGCATCACCACCGGGGGCCTCTTCCTGTGCATAGGCATCATCTACGAACGGACTCACAGCCGCCAGATTCTGGACAATACAGGCCTGGCTGGACCGATGCCGCGGTATGCGCTCTTTCTGATGATTTTTGCGCTGTCGTCCTTAGGACTTCCCGGCACCAATAGTTTCGTCGGCGAATTTTTAGTCCTGGCCGGTACGTTCGTGTGGAGTCAGTTCGCGACGACGTTGGCCGCATTAGGAGTGATCCTGGCCGCAGCCTACATGCTCTGGCTGATGCAACGGATGGTCTTTGGAACTCCGGCTGCCGCCCATCGCGCACATCTTCTGGATCTCAACGTCCGCGAGACGGCAACCCTGATCCCCTTAATCGTGCTCGTGTTCGCGCTGGGAATCTTTCCAAACCCGTTATTGACCCGTCTGCATGCCAGCGTGACGCATCTCCTGGCCGGCTCGAAGACTCCCGCAGTTGCCGTCGAGCACGAGTCGACTCCGGTCACACCAGACAAACCGACGGCCAGGCTCGCGGCCGCACGTCCCCACTCATCTTCTGACCAGGCAGCAACACGATGACCTTTCCACTCCAGGACCTTCTGACCATCCTTCCGGAACTCATCGTCATTGGGACGGCCTGTCTTGTGTTGGCACTCGACCCCATCCTTGAAGCCTCCAAGAAAGACGTCCTCGCCTGGCTGACATTGGGTGCGCTTGCCATGTGCATCGGCCTGACATCCTCTCAGATGACAGGTCGCGTGTCCGCGTTCAGCGGCATGGTCGTGATCGATGCGTATGCGGCATTCTGGAAACTATTGCTCTATATCGTCACCGGCCTCACGGTGCTGCTCTCACTGGCTTATCTCAAGGCCGAACGCCTGAGCATCGGGGAGTACTACGGGTTTGTCCTGCTCGCACTGGCCGGGATGATGGTGATGGTATCGGGCGCCGATCTGCTGACCATCTACCTCGGAACCGAACTGATGTCGATCTCACTCTATGTGATGGCCGGACTGAAGCGTACCGAGGCTCGATCGCTGGAGGCGTCGGCCAAGTATTTCGTATTGGGTGCCTTCTCGTCCGGGATTTTGTTGTACGGCATCTCGCTGTTGTTCGGCCTGGCCGGCAGCACGGGCCTCTCCGCCATTGCAGCCGCGATTGCCACGCGCGGAACCGGAGATCCCCTCCTCTCCCTGGCGCTGGTGCTGCTGGCGGTCGGGTTCGGATTCAAAATGGCCGTGGTGCCGTTTCACATGTGGACCCCGGACGTGTACCAAGGGGCCCCAACCTCCGTCACCGCCTTTATGGCCGTCGCCTCAAAAGCCGCCAGTTTTGGCGCGTTCCTCCGCGTATTCGTGGAGGGCCTGGGGGCAGCCAGCGCCGATTGGTCCGTCCTATTTACGGTGATCTGTCTCGCCACCCTTGCGTTGGGTAACCTCGTGGCGATCGTGCAGACCAACATCAAACGCATGCTGGCCTATTCCAGCATCGCCCATGCCGGGTATGCCCTGATCGGGGTCGTGGTGGCAGGTCGCCACAGCGGCGAAGGGGCCTCGACCGGTTTCGCGAGCGTCTTGCTGTACATCGCCATCTATTCGTTCATGACGCTCGGAGCGTTTGCATTGATCGGCATGTTGCGCAAGGAAGGGCAAGAGAGCGACCAGATCGAGGATTATGCGGGGTTGGCCAAACGGGAACCATTGGCGGCCTTTTTCATGCTGGTATTTCTGGTGTCGCTGGCCGGCATTCCTCCGACGGCCGGCTTCATCGGTAAGTTCTACATCTTTATGGCTGCAGTAAACGGGGGCATGACCTGGTTGGCCATCGTGGCCGTCATCTTCGCCGCCATTTCAGCCTTCTACTACCTGCGCGTCGTGATGGTCATGTATATGCGCGAGGCCGAAGGTTCCATCGCCACCCAATCACGGTTGGAAACCTCTCCGGCCCTGTCAGTGGTTCTGGCCTGCGCCCTCGCCGGCGTCGTGCTTCTGGGTCTGTTCCCCAATGGTCTGTGGTCATTGGCCAGCCAGGCCGCGCCGCTCTTAAAGTAGCATCCCGGATCGTTCGTCATGCGGTGGCGTCCGCACTTCTGCGACGACGTTGCACCGGCCTTCCTCACAACGCGCTCCGCACCGGACTCGGCCATCTGGCGTAGCTCACCGAGTCCACACCGCCCAGGGTTGCATGACTAACTTGTCGCTTCTCTCCAACGTGTTCGATACATTTCGACGGCGAGGCTGTCTCAGCTTGGCCGCCTCGCTGGCCTTCTTCTCCCTGCTATCTCTCTTTCCCATGGTCTTTCTATTGCTGTACGGCATCAGCTTCATCGTGAGCCAGGATGTCATCGGCTATCAGTTTTTGCTGGGATTCTTGAAAGGCTTTCTTCCCAGCATGGGTGAACGCCTCGCCAGGGATATTCGCCGCGTGGCGGAACAGGAAGAGGTCCGATGGGCGGTGTTTCTCGCCTTCGGCTGGTTCGGCGCACTGGTCTTCTATGAACTAGACTATGCCATGAACACGGTGTTCGGCACGGCAGCCAAGCGGCATCCGTTGATTTCAACGCTCGTGGCCGTCGCCTTGATTTGGATGCTGGGATTTTTAACCCTCATCTCGTTCGTCGCCACCCAGGCCATCGAACTGCTGACGACCTATGCGCCAAGCCTGTTCGGGATCAACCTAGTCGCCATCGCCGCCCATGATTTCCTGATCGCCTATTCGCTCCCATTCCTGCTCGCCTTCGCCGCGGTGACGTGTCTCTATCGATTTCTTCCGCATCAGCGCCCCACGTGGCAAGAGGCGACGATCGGAGGCGCGGTGTTCAGCCTCTTGTGGGTCTCCGCCAAAGCCCTGTTCGTGACCTATCTCGAAGATGCCGCCGTCTACACGCAACTCTACGGGTCATTGCTCGAAGTGGTGCTCCTCATGCTCTGGGTCTACTATTCCTCTGCGCTGGTGCTCCTCGGCGCCGTCGTGACGCACGAGTGCCAATGCCGACGAGCCGCTTGACGCAGTCTCCGATCCAGCCGCATCGCTAGCCCGGATCATTCAGGACTGCCGTCGCAAAGGTCGAACGAGAAAAACCCCGCCGGGCGGGAGGATCGGACGACGAAGCAGGGATTGATGAATAGTCCGGGCTAGGAGGATTCCATGCCGGAGGGATGTCGCTGCTCAATGAAATGTCCAATGGCGGCGCGCGTTACCAGGCCCAGCAGTTGCCCGTCTTGAACGACCACGAGCCGTTCAGCCCCCGTCGCTAACATCTGCTCCAACGCCTGTATCGCCGAGAGGTCCGGCGACACCACCATGTCATCGCTGGATGGTTGCATGATATCGGCTACGCGGCGCAACGCCCAGAGGGAATTGCTCACCTGCTGCACATCGCGCACTCCCACGACACCGACCAGTCGGCCGTCCTGCACCACGGGAAATCCTCCGTAGCCGTAGGGGAGAAAATACTGGTTCACGGCCTCTTCCACTGTGCTGTCCGGGGATACGGCGACGACATGGCTGACCATCAGCTCGCGAACCGGCACCGAGGCCAGCGACGCGCGAATGGCGGCCTGCTTCCGACTCCCGCGCGCAGCGGCGAACAAAAAGGCCCCCAACAACACGATCCAGCCCCCACTGCTCGCCAGAGCGCCGGAGACGGTGCCGGACAGGGCTCCGACGAGGAGGAACGCTCCGAAGAGACCGAAACTGATCCCGAACAGCAAGCCCACGAATGCCGCCTGACTCGTCGCGCGGTAATAATCCTTGCTCCAGGCCCACAACCCCGCCCGCAAGGCTCGACCGCCGTCCAACGGAAAACCCGGCAACAGATTAAATAAGCCCAATTGAGTGTTCACCATCCCGAGCAACGTCCCCAATGCCACCAACCCGTGCATAGAGGTTCCGGTTGGAAATGTTTCCAGCAACGAGACCAGCCCGATGCACACACCCGCGAGCAGAAAACTCACAATTGGACCGGCAATTGCGATCAAGAACTCAGCCCGGGGATGCGGTGGCTCCTTTCGCATCTGGGCCACGCCGCCGAAGATAAACAATGTGATCTGACTGATGGGGATACGATAACGAAGCGCCACCAGGGAATGGCCGAGCTCATGCAGCAGGACGGACGCAAACAGGAGAATGGCCGCCACACTGCCCATGGCCCAGTACCGCGGTTCGCTGAGACCGGGCAGCACGTCCGGTAAATAGCCCGTAGCTAACGACCAAGTCACAAAGAAAAAGACCAACAGCCAGGAGGCATGCACGTGGATGGGAATCCCGAACATTCGACCGATTTTCCAGTCTGGACCTTGCATGCGTTCACCGTAGCAGCCACTCGGACAGAGCGTCAACTATCGCCGTGTCGTGCCTTCGGGTATACTGCGCCCATGCGTCGCAATCAGGCCTGGATCAAAGTTTCGGCGATCTGCGCAATGGCACTCGCCCTGCAGGCGGCTCCCCTGGAGGCGCAGGTCATCAAGTCCGGGCCGGCTTCGTGCCCCGCCGTGGCCCTCACCTATGATCTATGCCCCGTGCGCACGGCCTCCGGATTCGACCGGGAGCTGATCGACTTCCTGATCGAGCACAAGGTGCCGGCGACGTTTTTCATGTCCGGTCGTTGGATGGCCAAACACGACGCCGAGGTCAAGCAACTGCTCGCCGTGCCGTTTTTCGAAATCGGGACCCATGGCGAAGTACATGCCCATCTGCCGATGCACGACGTCGAAGCACAGAAACAGGAAATTATGGGGCCGGTTCGCCTGCTCAAGATCAGATACGGACATCCGGCCATCCTGTTCCGGCCGCCCTATGGGGAATATAACGACGACACGGTAGAAGCCGTACAAGCCCTGGGACAGAAGTTCATCCTGTGGAACATCGAGTCCGGGGATCCCGACCCGACGCTGGCGGCAGAGGCAATCGTGACCCGCGTGCAGAAACGAATGAAGCCGGGCAGTGTGATCGTCATGCATGCCAACGGAAAGGGCAAACACACCCGCGAAGTCACCGAAACTCTGGCCGCCACCCTGTTGCCGGCCAAGGGCCTGACCCCGATGACCGTATCGGACCTCTTACGATGCCACCAATCGACAGCAACCCCCACACCCTAATTCGCGACATGCGGGCGGAGGATCGCGACTCGGTGGTCGGGATTTTGACCAGCTCCGATCCCTGGAAACAGCTCGGCTTCACCGCCGTCGACTGGAACCGTATCTTTGCGCCACTGCCCGCAGGACGCGATACGTTTGTGCTGGAGATCGAGGGACAGGTGGTGGGCATCGCCATCGTGCGCAGGAAATTCCTGTTCGGCGATTACCTGGAATTACTCGGGATCGCGCCGTCGGCCATCGGCCAGGGACTGGGACGTCGCTTATTGTCCCACGTCGAATCACTCACCTTCGCACGGGCCAAGAACATGTTCGCGTGCGTCTCGGACTTCAACGACGCCGCCCGGGCCTTCTACCGAAAGCAGGGGTATAAGGAAATCGGTCCCATGCCGAATTTTCTGATCCCCGGTTACGCGGAAATTCTGCTGCGAAAAACGGCCGGGCCGGCGAGAAAGAGCTAATGGCCGATAGCCTATGGGCAGAGAACATAACAGCACGGCTCATTTCTTCTCTTGCCATCAGCTAGACGCCATCTGCTATAAGCTCCTCGTATGAAAGTCACAAAACTCCTCCATACCCGCATGCGCGTCAGCGACATGGATCAGACGATCCGCTTCTATCAGCACGTATTGGGCCTGGAAGTGCTGGAGCGCAAGGTCTCGCCGCGCGGGTCGCACCTCGCCTTCCTCAAAGTCCCCAACAGTGAAGAACTCATCGAACTGTGCAGCTTTCCCGCCAGTGGACCGGTGACGGTGCAGGAAGATCTGGTGCATCTCGCCTTTCAGGTCGAGAATCTCGACGAGACGATCCGGTCGCTGGAATCAAAACAGGTGAAGATCACCGACGGTCCGACCAACACATCCTCCGGCAGTCGCTTCATTTTCATCGATGCGCCGGACGGCTACGAAGTGGAACTCATCGAGCGCCCACCGGGGACAGCGCTCGTGTAAGCGCTGTTCTTCGTCGCTCGTGAAGCGTCGCTCGTCGTTCGACAGTGAGCGATGTGCACCGCTCATTGCTCCCTCCCGGCCAATTGTCTGCGCATGCCAACCCATTGACGAATTCTAATCCACCCAAGTATTGTTCCTTCGCTTCACGTTTTACGAGCGGCACACGACAAGAAGGAGCGCGCAGATGAAGAACGGGTTTTTTCGCGGACACGGACTCGGCAACGACTATGTGGTGATGGACCCCACGGAACTGACATTTAAACTCACCCCCGGTAAAATCCGCGGCATCTGCGATCGCCACTGGGGACTGGGCAGCGACGGGATCTTGGCGCTGGTTCCATCAAAAAAAGCCGACTTCGGCCTGCGGATCTACAATCCCGACGGCAGCGAAGCTGAAAAGTCTGGCAATGGCCTGCGCATTTTCGCCCGCTACCTGCATGCCACCGGAAAAACCAAGAAGCGAACCTTCACCGTCGAAACCAAGGGGGGATTGGTCTCCATTGCCCTCCATCTCGACCGCCACGGCGACGCGGCAGCCGCGACCGTCGAGATGGGACGGGCCACCTTCCAACCGGGCGCCCTCCCCTGCACGGCCACCGTCGATGAACTGATCCAGCAGCCCATCGAAGCCGCCGGGCGGTCGTTGCAATTCACCGGTGTCAGCGTCGGCAATCCCCACTGCGTGATTTTCAAACAGTCTGGCGAAACCTGGACCAGGGAGGACCTCCTCACACTAGGGCCTGCGCTCGAACACCATTCCCTCTTCCCGAAGCGGACCAACGTCCAACTTGCGGTGCCCACCGGCCCGAAAGAAATCTTTATTCTGATCTGGGAACGCGGCGCCGGTGAAACGCAGGCCTCCGGATCGTCCTCCTGCGCCGCCGCCAGCGCCGCCGTTCGTCTTGGACTGGTGAAGGGACCGGTCACAGTGAAGATGCCCGGCGGCACGCTCAACATCGAAGTCGCCCAGGACTTCAGCCTCACGATGAAAGGCCCGGTCGCAGAGGTCGCCCGAGGCGCTCTGAGTCCGTCGTTTGTGCGCGGACTCAAATAACTTCTCGTCAACCGTCAATGGTCACTCGTGAGGAAATACAGGAACCCTTCCTGTTATCCTTACGCCTGATGGATGACCTATGACGACAGACGTGCTCCAATCCAAGCTCGATCACCTGCCCGGGCAACCGGGCTGCTACCTCTTTCGGAACGCGAAGCGGGAGATCCTCTACGTCGGAAAAGCCGCCGTGTTGGCGGACCGGGTCCGCTCCTACTTCCAGAGAGGCAGCGACCAGACACCAAAGACTGCTCTGCTCGTCAACGAGATTGCCGACCTCGAAACCATCGTCACTCGCTCCGAGCTGGAAGCCCTGATCCTCGAAAGCAATCTGATCAAGCGCCACCGGCCGCGCTTCAATATCGTCCTGCGTGACGACAAGCAGTACCCCTATCTGCGCCTGCCGATCAAAGAACACTTTCCACGCCTCTCCATCGTCCGGCGGGTGCAAAAAGACGGAGCGCTCTACTACGGTCCTTACACCCCGGCCGGGGCGCTCCGCGAAACACTGAAGGTGATCCGCAAAGCGTTTCCGTTGGCCACCTGCGAAATCGAGATCGACGGCCGGGCCGACCGGGCCTGCATCGAGTTCGAGATCAAACGCTGCATGGCTCCCTGCACCGGCAACCAGTCGCGGGACGAATACCATCAGATCGTCAAACAGGTCCGCCAGTTTCTCGAAGGACGGGACCGGGAACTCCTGGACAGCCTGCGTCAGGACATGGAACTCGCCGCAGAGCGGGAAGCGTTTGAGGAGGCGGCCCGGTTGCGCGACCGACTCTTTAGTGTCGAACGCACGTTGGAAAAACAACGCATCACCCAGATCAGCACGACCGACCAAGATGTGATCGGACTGGCCCGTCAGGGCACCGCCGCAGATCTCCAACTCCTGTTCGTGCGCGGCGGCCTGTTGATCGGGCGAAAAGATTTTTTCTGGCCCCAATCCGCCGATTCGAACGACGAGGAACTTGTCCGGTCCGCCATCGAGCAGTTCTACAATAAAGAAGGACAACCGCCCAAGGAACTGTTGGTCCCCACGACACTCGACGAAGCCCCGCTGATCGAGCAGTGGTTGAGCGAAAAACGTGGGGACAGCGTGCGCCTCCTGGCGCCGGAACGGGGTACCAAGCATCAACTGGTTCTCCTCGCAGAAGAAAACGCGGGAGCCGCCATTGCCGATCATCTCCGCAATGAGGCGCTGGACCGACAGGCGACGGCTGAGCTCAAACGCCTGCTTCGCCTCGACACGGCCCCTCGCCGGATTGAAGGCTTCGACATTTCGAACATCCTGGGCAATCAATCGGTCGCCTCGCTGGTCGTCTGGGAGGACGGGCAGGCCAAGAAATCCGACTATCGCAAATTCAGGATTCAGACAGTGGAGGGAGCCAACGACTTTGCGAGCATGCAGGAAGCCGTGATGCGGCGGTACGGCGCGACCGAAGATCTCGCCCGTCCGGACCTGATTCTCATCGATGGCGGGTTAGGCCAGTTGAGCGCCGCGCTCGAAGGATTGAAACAGGTCGGACAGGACCAGATTCCGATCATGGGCCTCGCCAAGGCCCGCGGGGAGAAAGAAGAACGGATTTTTCTCCCCGGCCGGAAAAACCCCATCGTCCTGCGGCCGACCTCCCCGGCTACCCACCTGGTCCAGCGCATTCGCGACGAAGCCCATCGCTTCGCCCTGACCTATCACCGGAATTTGCGCGGCAAGGCCTTGCTGTCATCCGAACTGGACCAGATCGCCGGCATCGGCACCATTCGCCGCAAGCGGCTTTTGAAGCAATTCGGCAGCCTCCAACGGGTCGCCACCGCCACCGACGATGAACTCCGGTCCGCCGGCCTCGATGTCTCCACCGTCGCTGCCCTACGTAAAGCCCTCACCCCGTCCTAGCCCACATTATTCATGAGCGCTTCGGCTGCAATCGCCGATCCGCTGCTGCGACGCGCCGTCATGAGTAATGCGGGCTAACGCAATACCGAGAGAGACTTCGCATAAACTGTATTGGGTTCGATACACCCGTATCTGAATAGGTACGCTCGATCCGCCGCACCGGCGATGCCTCACAGTGGAACAGGCACACTTTCTCTTCGAATATTGGGTTTTTGCGACTCGTTCGACAGCGGAGCAATTGCTGCTTGCCAGGTACGTAGTTTGCGTCTCTCTCCGGGCATCCGACTTAAGACGCTAATGGGGAGGCATCCCGATGAGGATGTTGCGCATCGTTCACATACTGATCTTCGCCTCGCTCGCCGCCTGCACCACCCCGCCGGAGGTCAAGCAGGCGCTGGTGGCCAAGGATCAGGGCTATACCGAAAATGAACAGCTCATGCAGCAGTATCGGGAGCTGGTCGGCAATATCAACAGCCGCCATGTGCAGTGGTTCCGCTATGTCCAGACTCGTCTCAAGCTGGATCTGGCCTTGCAATGGGCCACGACCAATCCCCGGCTGACCGACATCCCGGACGCCACCCTCGCCGACGACGATGCCGAGGTGCTGGGTCCCGATGTCCTGGCTGTGATCAATGCCATGCGCCTCAAATCTCTTCCCGAACGCAAGGGCGCGAACGGGCAGCCTGTTTTTCTCGCCGGCTCCGGGGACATGAGTCATCTCATCCAGCAAATTCCCGAATTAATCTCGCGGATCGAGCAGCGCGTGGCCTCCGATTCCAAGGCCCCGCAGGCTCTCGATCTCACTGCGTTCGACCAGTACCGGAATAATGTCGAAGCGCTACGCCGGATCAACGGCATCATCAAACAGTACCTGGACATCGACGTCACCCTCAGCCGGAACGACACCCAGTCGCTTGCCGACGCGCTCCGCACGGTGCGCCGATGATCCGCCGCACAGCCGGCCGGAAGAAGGAGCCCTCCATGGTCACGCGAGGCGTGAGGCTACTGTCCGTCGTCATACTGTTCCTCATGGCCACCGGTTGCCACTCGATCCACAGCCGTTCGGTGCGCGACCTCATTCAACTGGAAGGCACCAAGATCGACGCCGCGCAGACCAACATCGACCTCTTCCAGAAGGAAACCGAGGCCCGCATCAAGTTCCTCGAACAGGCGCGCAGTTCGCTGCACGAGAGCTTCAAATCACTCCAGATACAGGAAACCAAACACCGGTTCGCCCTGGCCTCCTTCCGGAACCTGACCACAAAGAAGGGAGACTCCGCCTACGCGGCAGCCTACCTCACCAGCCTCATCTACATGGCCGATGCCCAGGGACTCGAGAAGGCGGTCTGGAATCAATTTGAGGAAGACTTTTGCGGCCTCCGCGATACGGCCAATGCCCTCAACGACTCATGGAAACGGACGGCGACGCTGCATGCCCAGGTGCATCGATTTGCCAAGCAAACCGCCTTCGCATCCGTCGATCCTGAGTTCGTCACGGCCGTCCTTGATCAGGCCCCCAACCGGTCCGGCCAGATCATGGAGATCCTAGATCACTCGCGAACCGTGAACGATGCCCTGGAAGAAGTCGTCGGCGCGCGAATTTTGCGCATCGGCGGACTGGATCGTGCCCAGCTGTTCACCGCCGACCTGGTGGAACTCCTCGATCGATTGAAGAAGGACGACGGACAGTAACGGAGGCTCTATGAACCGCAGCATCGAGGGGGTGGTCACTTTCCTCCAAGACAACGACAGTCTGATCAAGCAGCTGATGGAAACCGCCGAAAGCGCCACCAATGAAATCGAACAACTGGCCGATCGCGTGGGCAACGCCCGCGAGGAAGCGCAAGTGCTGGTCGATCAGTTGGGGGCGGTGGAGTTCAGTGTCGGCCGCCAGGACGATACAAAGGTCCGGCAAGCAGCCCTGCTGGAGGCCGTCGCCGCCCTGCGGAAGAAGTTTGAGACCTACAAGAACGACCCGCTGCGACGAGGCATCTATGCCGCGGAGATCTCCAATCTGTACCTGCAACTGGCCAACACCTTCAATAACGAGACAGTGGCCCAAATCGTCCCCTTCGGCGCCGACGAAATCAGCGGCTATAAAGACTTGATGAAGAAGGCCGTGCTGGATGCCGCGTCGCGAAAAAAACGCGCTGCCGTCATTAAAGCGGGCGTGCAGATTTCGCGTTTGGCACTTGGCGTGGCCGGCAAACTGGCATTGGTGTGAGAGGTATGGGAACTCGACCGGTCATGCGGACATCCGCCGCGTTGATGCTGCTCCTTCTCGCCACAGGCTGCAGTCTCGATGCCGCCTCACGCGGCCCCTTCGGTCCGGACGATCCGGAAACCGCCGTGCCAAAGAAGCCACTGCCCGCACAGCTCCCGACCAGACATGTCCTGGAATTCTCATCCGATGAATCCCCCGAGCATATCAAGCCCAAGATGGCCGGAAGCGCACTCGATGCCGGTGTCTCCCGCTCACCCAATCGGGAGGCGGTGCTCTCAGCTGCCGACATTGCGGGACTGCGAAAGGTCGCGGAAACGGATCCTCGAGTCGCGGCCCTCCTCGGTGAACGATGGGGATTCATTGACGCGGATCGAGTACCACCGAGGGGGAAGGTGTCGTTCGGCTGCTGTCGGACAACCGCGCGATTCACCAGACTCACCTACTTCAGCTACAGCCATAACGTCGCCGTCCACGTGCACATGAAAGATTCGACCATTCTGGAAGCCTCGCGAGCGGAAGGGTATCTACCCCCCGAAGGCCCCCGGGATATCCAACGGGGCATCGAGCTGGCTCGCGCCGACCGCCGTCTCGCCGACAAGGTGCAAGGGATGCAAGGACACGGGCTGTTGATGCAGCCGGATCGCGGTTTCTTCAGAAACGACCCTGGGTATGGACATCGAGTGATTTGGATCACCTTCTCCCCTGGTCTGGGCGGCGACCCCAAATACTGGGCACAAGTCGATCTCACGGAAGACCGTGTGCTGGATGCAGGAAATGAACCGCCCCGTTAGGCGGTGAAAGGATACGGGATGAGACGCCTCGCGGTGAGTGCCTTGTTACTGCTCTGCACCCTCGCGCTGCCGCTACCCGGCTCGGCCGACACAGCATCGGAGCATGTCGAGTGGGGTGCGTGGAGTTTCGACTACGAAGTCCGGGACAATACCGGGTTGGCCCTTCGCAACGTCACCTACGGCGGAGAACAGGTGCTGGCCAAAGCCAGCATGCCGGTCCTGCGCGTGAAATACGTGAAGGAACGCATCTGGTGGAACCCCTTTACCTGGTTCGGCTCCCGCGCCGACAGCGGACGCTGCGGCCCCTTTCAAGATCGACTGCGCTGGCAGGATCTCGTCCCGATTGTGAACTGCGGCGACCAGAAGGTCTGCGTCGAAAGCTCGACGGTGAAAGGCATGAAGTGGCTGGAACTGGGCATCTATGCCCGAATCGGGGAGTATCACATTTACCAATCCTGGCATCTGTCCGAAGACGGTGAATTGCGGCCGGTCGTCCAGAGCCGGGGGTTATCCTGCAATACCGATCACGTCCACCATCCCTATTGGCGCTTCGATTTCGACATCAACGGCAACGGAATGGATCAGGTATTTGTGCGCGACGATGGGGGCCCGGACAGCGGCTGGGGGCCGGGATGGAAAAAATATACCAATGAACGCAATGACGTGAAACATACGGCCACTCACCGGGCCTGGTTTATCCGCGACCAACTCACAGGACATGGGGTATGGGTGTTACCCGGAGACGGCTACGCGCCCCTGAAAGACGACGGAGAACGCGATTCCTTCGCCGACCTCGACGTGGCCATTCGCCGGGCCAATGCGGACGAAGATCTCTCATGGGTCTTCGGAGCCCGGGGCCAGCTCGGTTATGACGAGGACAACCAGGGCGTCCAGGAACAGGATGTGGTGTTCTGGTACGTAGCCCATCTGCCGCACATGGCCGCCCTCGGCCCCACGAAGTGGCTGACGCTCGGGCCGACCCTGAAGATTCACCGCTAGCTTGACGGCATTCGAGCCTCCCGCTGGCTCCATGTCAATTTTCAAGACCCTCCTCTTCCCCGTTGCGGTTCAAACCTTAAGCACTCTATACTAGGTGCAGGTTGCCCTAGATACCGGGCTCAAGCGGACAGTACAATCAGCCTGTTTCATCAGGGCACAGCTGTCTCACTATGAACCACGTCCGCGCTTCTGAATCTTCATGGCCTCGGGTGCTCCCACTCGCACCCGGCCCCGCTGATCGGGAAGAATCGGCATGAGTCAGCCAGCATTTTCCGCCAAGGAATTTCAACGGCTCGGCGAAATCATGCATGATGCACGCTCCGTCGATCGCAGCGACAGGGTGTGGCAACTCGTCTCGGCCGTGCAGAAAGTGATTCCCTACGAATTCTCCGGATGCGGCGCCGTCGATCTCCTGCGTGGGATCGATCCTTCACTGGGGCATTCCACCTACCCGCGGGAATTCTGTCATCTGTATATGGGCCAAGGATTAGCGGTCGATCCAGCCGTCAACCGCCTCATCACCTCGGGTCAGACCGTGACCTCCAGCGCCGATGAACCGACCGCCAACGAGCCCAAGGAGATTATCTCGCTGAAACTCGACTTCGGCATCAAGACCTGCCTGTCGGCCGGAGTGCGTGGAGCGAATGGATCCTGTTCCTACTTCGCCTTCAGTAATTTTGATGCGAAACAAGCCGATAAACTCCGGCTCCTGCTCGACATTCTGACCCCGCATTTTCACCTGAGTTATATGCGATGCCACTCCGCGTGGAATCCGGAGCGATCTGCCCCGCCGCCGACCCTACTGAGCAAACGGGAAGAAGAAATTCTCCGATGGGTGGCGGCAGGCAAGACCAATTGGGAAATCTCCGTCATTCTGAAAGTCAGTTTGAACACCGTCAAATTTCATCTCAAGAACGTCTTTCAGAAAATCGGGGTCGAAAATCGATGGAGCGCCATTGCCTATTGGCAAACCGGCGAACAACATCGCATCGTTCCATCCGCACCGCCCAGTGACGACCGTCCGCCCGCCGGCGCCAGCACACCCGACTAAATCGCTCGATGCATGCCGACTCGCGCTCCGCCCCGTCCGTCACCGGTTGACCGACGCCGGGTAGGGCGATCGCCTACCCCGATGGGTAGGTGACGCCAGATCACGCCTCTCGTACAGTCGTCCCACACAACGTCATGCCGCGCGTGACGTACCAGCACCACCCTCATTCACACACCCGGCCGGGGCCATCCTGCCCTAGGATGCCGGGAAGGAGAGGCCCTATGAAGCAGCTTGCCGCACAACCTGCAGCAATGGACGCCACATGTACTCTGCTCGACCTCCTGCAACAACGCAAGACGCGCCGTTTCGGCCGCGGCATGACCCTGCCCGGCGGCCCGCTTCAATACACGAGTCAACATGATCCCCTCCCGCTGAGCCGGGAAGAAGAACGATATCTGATCTATGCGGCCATCGGCCGATCCGGGCGCAACCTAGGCGACATGCAGTTTGTCGGCCGCCCGGGCGCGAGCGCCGGACAGGGCCACGCATTAATGAACTTCAAGAGCCGCACGGTTCCCAGCCCCTGCTCCGCGCAGAGCACGCAACTCTTTTACACCAACGATGACGGTGTGTTTTTTGTCGCCGACGCGGCCGGCCCCGACCATCCCTGGGATCTGGAGGTTGTGCAACTCCAATCGTCCCGGCTGGAGATCCCGCGCGAAGCCCCGTTCATGCTGCCGTTCAATCAGTGGTATACGAACCGCCCCGGCACAACACTGTTCATGCCCGTCACCAATATCGCGCTCCTGTATCTGAATCTCCTGCTGACGATGTTCAGCGAAGACACGGGATACTTCATCGTCGATACGGACAACGGCAACGCCGCCTGCGGCCTCGATGCCTTCCGCAAGAGCGCGGGCGGGCACCTGCACGACAATCTCGCCTCGCGAAAAATGTTCAGCCTGCGGGAACTCGATGCCGGCATTTGCGAAACCGCCGTTCAAGAGCAGGGCATCATCTGCGAACATCTCTCGCTGATGCAGCAGGCCCTGGGACTGGGCGGCGGCATCCAGAGCGTGGGCAGCGGCCGTCACCTTCTCGGGATGGAACCGCACATCTACCCCGGCCTCGGCTTCCACTTCGTCGTCCCGCCGGGCAAACCCCTGCGCGCCAATCCGGTCGGCATTCCACAGGTGTGGGAAGGCCCCACCCCGCCGTTCATGCCGTCGATGAAGGATGCCGTGACCAGCCTGGTCGCCAGCAAGTTCGGGCCGAACGGCACCTACGGAAAGCCCAGCGAGCAGCCTTGGACCAATCCCAAAGCAGCTCAGCAGGTGCCGCAGCATTCCGAGCGCGCCATCGACGCGACCATCGCGTTTGCCGACTACGTGCTCGGCACCTACGGACGGTTCCCGGCGCACGCCGATGCCTGCAAGTCCATCGTGGCCTGTCAAACCCATCACCTGGACGAAGAGTTCTATGCGACGTTTTATCCCGATTCCACGTTACCGGACGCGCATCGCGAGCACATGCATATGTGGCACAGCCACTGACGACACACATTTTCACGCTCCCCGGAGCACAGGAGGGCACCATGACACCACAGACCTCTCGTCGAGTCGTCATTACCGGAATGGGAGTGATTTCCCCGTTGGGTTGTACCGTCGATCTGTTCTGGCATCTATTGAGCAAGGGTGAGAGCGCCGTCAAACCGGTCAGCTCGTTCGATACCTCACCGTTCCAAGCCTGCCTCGCGGCGGAGGTGCGGGACTTCGACCCCGAAGATTTCCTGCATCGCAAGCAGGCGCGTCGTATGGGGCGCGCCACCCAGTTCGCCGTCGCCTCCGCCATGATGGCAGCCCGCGATTCCGGCGTCGAGCTGGAACAGGAAGATCGCGGGTCCATCGGCATCAGCATCGGCACCTCCATCGGCGGCATGAAGGAAGCGTTCGAGTTCCACGATGCGGCCAAACTCAACGCCTATGAGCGCGTCAATCCATTCACCATGGGGATGACCTTCCCGAATGCGATTTCGTCGGAAGTGGCCATCGTGCTCGGGCTGCACGGCCCCTGCGAGACGTACTCGATCGGCTGCTCCTCGACGGCCAATGCCATCGGCCGCGCCTACGAATGGATCAAGTCGGGACAATCGTCGCTCGTGGTGGCCGGCGGGACCGAAGCGCCGCTCCACCCGAGCGTCTACGCCGCCATGAACGCCGGGCGCGCGCTGGCGCCGGACGAACGCGGGGCCATTCGCAACCTTCCCCGTCCCTTCGACAAAACCCGATGCGGCATGGTGTTGGGCGAAGGCGCCGGCTGCCTCATCTTGGAAGACTATGAGCACGCGCGCGCCCGCGGCGCCAAGATGTATGCCGAGCTGGAAGGATGGGGCTTTACCTGTGATGCCCATTCCATGGTGAAGGCGGACCACACGGGACACGAGCAGCAACGGGCGGCCAGGCTGGCTCTCTCGACGGCCCATTGGTTCCCGGAGGAAGTGGACTACGTGAACGCCTGCGGGCTCGGCACCATGGAGTTAGATGCGCTCGAAACGAACACGGTCAAACAGGTCCTGGGGGACCACGCGTATCGGGTTCCCGTCAGTTCGTTCAAAGCGGCACTCGGCCACGCCTTCGCCGCCAGCGGCGCCTTCCAAGTCATCGGCACCGCGAAGGCCATGGAGCACCAGTTCATCCCACCCACGCTGAACCTGACGACGCCGGATCCGACATGCGATCTGGACTATGTCTCGGGGCAGGGGCGGGCGGCGCATCTCGATCGTGCCTTGATCAACAGCTTTGGATTCGGCGGCAAGAATATCGTGCTCGCGCTGTCGCGCGTGAATGCCGGCATCGCCACCACCAACCCGATGGCTGCGTCGCCGGGCTACAGCATGACCCATCTGGCGGGAGTCTCGTAGGCCCGCACCATGAGCAACCTGAGCCAGAAGACATCGCGTATCGAATGCGCGGCCGTGTGCGCGGGTCGACCTCTGACAGGCCGGCCCGCCGCAGGGTCGTTCGATCGCGGCTTCCCTCCGGTTCGAACAGGATGGACGCCGATCATCATCCGACGGGCCCCCCTTATCGAAGGGCACCCGCCGCCTCGGCACAGACAGAGAAACGGTTCACCAGTCATCCATCCACATCTAGTTGAGAGTCGAACATGAATGAATTACAGAACACTCCGGCGCGCGTGTTCATCATCAATCCTCAGGAATTGGTCAGAGTCGGCATGCGAACGCTGCTGAATTCCGTACCGGACTTTATGGTGGTCGGTGAGGCCTCGTCGAAGGAAGAGGCGCTCCCCTTGGTGCTCCACCACAAACCCGACATCGTCGTGCTCGATCTGCGCGTGCAGGACGGCACGGGTATCGAAACGGCCAAAGACATCCTCGCGCATCTTCCGGAAACGCGCGTGCTCTTTCTGGCCGATGCGCTCAACGATTCCACCCTGCTCTCCGCCGTCGCGACAGGCGCCCACGGGTATGTCCTCCAGGAGGCCGGGGCGGATACCCTGCTGCACGCCATGCGCAGCCTGACCAAGGGTCAATCCTACCTGGACCCGGGGGTCACCCGTCACACGTTTGCCTACCTCCGCAAAGTTGCCGATCGGGAGCCCGAACGGGGCCGTCATCTGCTGTCGCCGCAAGAGCGACGCCTCCTCCCCCTTATTGCACAAGGAAAAACGAACAAGGAAATCGCCGCCGAGCTCGGGCTGAGCGATAAAACAGTCAAAAACTACCTGGCCAACGTGTATTCGAAACTTCACCTGAGCAGGAGGTCTCAAGCCGCCGCCTTTTACTTAAAAACCATTCCCTGACGCCGGATCGCCTGACGCACGATGGTGCGGTGCTCAAGTTCCTCCTCCCGCCGACCGACAGAGTATCGACGCCTACGCTCTGCCTTTGCGGAATCGCCTGTAGCATGCACCATCTGCGATCGTTCCAACTCCGAGACATGACCGCCTGCGGCGCGGCGTTGCGCCGGCTCGGCACAGATGCCACCAGCCTTGAGCAAGTCGCCGACCGCCTCGTTCGTCACCTCTACGGATCCTTGACCATGGGCCATCTCCGGGAGCCGGCCTGCAGCCTGGTCCGCCTCTTCAAGACGACACCCTATAGCCGGCTGACACCGGACCTTCGTGCACTGGCTGACGCCCGGCTCGGAGACACGCCCCCGCCCCCCTCTCTGACCTGCCTCACCCTGCTGGCCAGCGCTGGAGCGGTCCCCGGGTGGAATGACCCGGCGCGTTCGAGCCGCTTCCGCGTGATCCCGCTCGACACTCTGGAGGCCGTCGAACGGTTGCCCATGTTCAGCCAGCTCTTCCGACAATTGGGGGTCTCGCTCCCCTCCCTCACACAGCCGGGTCCAAGCGTGTTGCTCGACCAGCACGAACAATCCTTCAACGTCTTTCACATTCCCGAAGCCGAAGGAAGCCCCTACGTCCCGGGACAGGAAGAGTTCGTGCTCAAGTACGGGATCCGGTCGGTCCTGGGATTCGGCGCGCCGCTGCCGGACGGTGAACTGTTTTCCATCATTCTCTTCAGCAAGGACTTTATCCCTGAAAGCACGGCAACCCTCTTCAAACCCCTCGCGCTGTGCGCGCAGATTGCACTGGCGCCCTATGCGACTACGACGGCGGCCTTTCACCCGCACCACACTTCCAAGCCGGAGCAGGCCGGCGGCGACCCAACGCCCGTCCACGACGCGCATCTGCAGGCCAGGATCGCCGACCTCGAACGCCTTCTCGCTGTGCATGAACAGACTGTGGACGAGCAGGCCGACCGGATGGAGCTGATCGTGCAAGGTTCCCAAATGGGCACCTGGGACTGGGAAATCCCCACGGGGCGAGTGACCTTTAACGAACGATGGGCGAGTATGCTCGGCTACCGTCTCGACGAGCTCGAACCCCATGTCCGGACCTGGGAACAATTGGTGCACCCGGATGACCTTCACCAGGTGATGGCGACGGTTTCTTCGCATCTTCGTGGGGAAACGCCCACCTATTCCAGCGAGCATCGCCTGCGAACCAAGTCCGGGGCCTGGTGCTGGGTCTTCGACAGCGGACGCGTGGTCAAGCGGGACACTAAAGGTGCCCCCTTGCGGGCCGCCGGCATCCATCTCGACATTTCCGACCGTAAGGCACTCGAAGCGGCGCAGACACGCGCGCAATGCGACTTGCAGGCCAAACAACAGGCGCTGGATGAGGCCCAGACGCTGGCCCATCTCGGTTCGTGGCACTGGAATATTGCGACCGGTCAGGAAGCATGGTCCGAAGAGCAGTGCCGGATCTTCGGCCATACTCCAGACCAGAGCCTCCCGACCTATGCGACCTTCCTCTCCGCGCTGCATCCGGACGACGTCGAGCGCGTACAGCAAGCGGTCGATGCGGCGCTAAAATACGACTCGCCCTACAACCTCGATTGCCGGATTCGCCGCCCCAACGGCGAAGTCCGGCACATCAATTGCCGCGGAGTCGTCCAGCACGATCCCGACGGACGACCGGTGAGTATGGCTGGCACCGTGCTCGATATCACCAACTACAAACGCGCCGAATTTGCCTGGCGGGACAGCGAAACCAGAATGCGCTCGATCTTCGAGAGCGCGATTGAAGGCATTGTAGTGATCGACGAACGCGGCCGGATCGAAAGCGCCAACACCGCCCTGCTGAATTTACTGGGGTACCAGGCGCACGAACTGATCGGACAAAACATTTCCATACTCATGCCGTCTCCCTATCGTGAACACCACGATGAGCACCTGGCGCACTATCTGATCACCGGGAAGCGGTCGATCATCGGCAGCGGCCGCGACGTTCCGGCTGTACGAAAAGACGGCACTCAGATCGACGTGTATGTGTCGGTCAGCGAAATGCAGATCGGAACGGCGAAAAAGTATACGGGCATGCTCCGTGACATTTCCGAACGGAAGCGCATGGAAGAGACCCTCCGGGAAAGTGAAGAACGCTTCCGGCAATTGGCCGAGCATATCGATGCGGTTTTTTGGCTCACCTCGCACGATAAAAGCGACGTCCTTTACGTCAGTCCAGCCTTCGAAACGATCTGGGAATTTCCCAGAGACCTGCTCTATGCGAATCCGACGTTCTGGCTCGATCACATCCATCCGGAAGACCGTAAACGCGTCGCCACCGCCGTTGCCTGTCAGGCCCATCTCCCCTATGACGAGGAATATCGGATCGTCACGCCAAGCGGACAGATACGGTGGATCCGGGATCGCAGTTTTTCAATCAAGAACGCCAATGGGGAGACCTACCGCATTGCCGGTATCGCCGTCGATATCACCCTGTCCAAACAGATGGAGGCACAGATTCGTGCCAGTGAGCTACGGCATCGCGCGCTCGTGGAATTGTCGCCCCACGCCATCTTCGTGAATTGCGAAGACAAAATCGTGTTTGCCAATCAGGCCTGCGCAAAGTTATTGGGCGCGATCGATCCGTCACAGTTATTCGGAAAGACCGTCCTCGATATTATCCATCCCGAATCGCACCCCAAGGTACGGCAGAGAATCGCGAAAATACGCGACACGAATCAACCGGTCCCGCCCACCGAGGAGCGGTTTGTCGGTCTCGCCGGCTCCATCATCGATGTGGAAGTGGCGGCAGCCCCGATCATGTTCGAGGGAAAACCGGCCATCCAGGTCATTGCCACCGATATCCGGGCTCGCAAAGACCTGGAACGGGCCCTGCTCGCGACCAACCTGCAACTGCACACCATCCTGGCCAGCGCAACCAATGTGTCCATCGTCGCCACCAATACCGAGGGGACGATAACGACCTTCAACACCGGCGCGGAAGAGTTGCTGGGCTATTCTGCCACCGAGATGATCGGGCAACAGTCGCTCACCTTGCTGCACGTGCCCGAGGAAATCGACCGCCATGCCAGGGAACTCAGCGACTTGTATGAGCGCCCGATTCATGGTGTCGCAGCCTTGATCGAGAATGCCAAACGAGGCGGGTTCGATGAACGGGAATGGACCTACCAGAGAAAAGACGGCAGCCGACTGACCGTCCTATTGACTATCACCGCACTCCGGGACAGTGACGGAGTCGTGACCGGATTCCTGGCGATTGGAAAAGACATCACCAGCCGAAAAGCCGCAGAACATGCCCTCGCCCAGGCGCGGGATGAAGCCCTTCGAGCCGCCCAGGCCAAGGCCGACTTCCTCGCCACCATGAGTCATGAAATCCGCACCCCGATGAATGCCATCATCGGCATGACGGGTCTCCTGCTCGATACCGCCCTCACGAAAGAACAACATGAGTTTGCCGACTCGGTCCGCCGTTCGAGCGACGGCTTGCTGACGCTCCTCAACGACATTCTCGATTTCTCCAAAATCGAGGCGGGAAAACTTCATTTCGAAGAACTCCCGTTCGACCTCCGGATGACGGTGGAGGATACGGTGGAGCTGCTCGCGGAACAGGCGCAGAGCAAAGGCCTGGAGTTGATCGGGTTAGTCGATGCCGCCGTGCCGACCGCCGTCGTAGGCGATCCCGGCCGGCTCCGGCAGATCCTGGTGAATCTGGTCGGCAATGCCATCAAGTTCACCGCCGCGGGCGAAGTGTTTCTCCATGTGACGCGTGAGACTCAAGACGGTCTGGACCTCCTGCGGTTTACTATCAAAGATACCGGGATCGGTATTCCGGAAGCAGTGCAGGGACGATTGTTCCACGCCTTCGTGCAAGCCGACAGCTCCACCACCAGGCGTTTCGGTGGTACCGGCTTGGGGCTCGCCATTTGCCAACGACTCGTGAGTCAAATGCATGGCCGGATCGGGGTCGAAAGCCACTCGGGGCAGGGCAGCACGTTCTGGTTCACCGCGCAATTTCCGGAAACGACACTCGCCACTCCCCCGTCGCCCTTTTCCTGGAGCCGGCTTCGTGGCCGAGGTATTCTCCTGGTGGATCATTGCGACACCGTCCGGCAGGCTCTGCGCCAGGAGCTCACGTCGCATGGAATGAATTGCACCGTGGCCCGGAGCGGCCCGGAGGCCGTGGAGCTGGCCCGTGCGGCGGCCGCCGCACACAACCCCTTCGACCTGGCCCTCATCGAATTGCACCTCTCCGACGTGGACGGGTTCGAAACGGCCACCTTGCTGAAACAAGACCCCGCCACCGCCGGCATACGTCTGGTAATTCTCACCACGGTCGGCCGACGGGGCGACGGCCAGACTGCGCGATCCATCGGCATCGACGCCTATCTCACGAAACCGCTCCGTCAGACACAATTGCTCGAATGCCTGTGTCTCTTACTGGACCAACAGGCCACAGCCGGGACGCCGCCGAACGCCGAACCGCCAGCCTTGATCACACGACACACCCTGAGTGAATCCCAGGCAGGACCGAAGCCTCGCCTGCTCCTGGCGGAAGATAATCCCGTGAACCAGAAAGTGGCCTGCAAGATGCTGGAGAAACTCGGCTACCGGGTCGATGTCGCGGGAAACGGACAGGAAGCCGTGGCCGCTCATGAGCGTTCCCGTTATCCGCTGATTTTTATGGATTGCCAGATGCCGGAAGTGGACGGGTTCGAAGCAACCGCACTGATCCGCAAAATGGAAGGCCGGTCGGCCCATACCCCGATCGTCGCTATGACGGCCAACGCCATGCAAGGCGACCGCGAACGCTGCCTGGCCGCCGGGATGGACGACTACATCGCCAAACCGGTCCGCCCCAAAGATCTTCAGACGGTACTCGACACCTGGCTCGGAAACGCCGGCACTGCGACCGGCACCAACGGCTAGCCCGGATTATTCATGCATGCCGTCGCGAGTCGTTTGAGACCGAAGCCCGCCGGGGCTTTTCGCAAGTAAGGCCGACGCAGACGTACTTGCGGTCCGTCGAGGAGGCCGAACGAGAGCAGCCCCGGCGGGCGAGAGGATCGGACGACGGAGCAGGTATTCATGAATAGTCCGGGTTAGAGAGGGATGGCTTTCATGTCTCTCCATCAGCGTCGCGCCAGACGGCGACAGGACCATGGCCTCGACCCCAGCATCATCAACGTGCTGCCGGCCAATATCGCCGTGCTGGACGCGCAGGGGACGATTCTCGCAGTCAACGAGTCCTGGGAACGGTTCGCAGCCGCGAACGGCTTTACCGACGACGGCTACGGCGTCGGCCTCAACTATCTCCACATCTGCGATGCGGCGGGACCTCAGCCCGACGCCCAGCACGTGGCCCAAGGAATCCGGCACATCCTGGACGGCACCATCCGTGCGTTCGACTATGAATACGAGAGCTCAAGTCCCACACTCCGACGCTGGTTCCGGGTCATCGTCACCCCGAAGCAGGGCAGCCCGAGCTACGGCGCTGTGGTCATGCACATCAACGTGTCGGACCTCAAACAGGCGGAAGCCGCCATGCATCAGAGCGAGGCCCGGTTGCGCGCGATCGTCGACACGGCGGTGGACGGCATCGTCGTCATCAACGAACGAGGCATCATCGAATCGCTCAATCCCGCTGTCACTCGCATGTTCGGGTACACCCCGGACCAGCTGCTGGGGCAGAACGTGAAACTCCTCATGCCCGACCCCTACCACACGGAACACGACCGGTACCTGACCAATTATTTGCAGTCGGGCCAGAAAAAGGTCATCGGCATCGGCCGTGAAGTGCTGGGACTTCGACATGACGGCGTGTCATTTCCCATTGAGTTGGCCGTGAGTGAGATGCTCGTCGACGGCGTCAGAAAGTTTACCGGTATCGTACGCGACATCTCCTCGCGCAAACAGGCCGAGGCCCAGTTCCGTCAAGTGGTGGAATCCGCGCCGAACGGCATGTTGATGATCGATCCCCTCGGCAACATCACGCTCGTCAACAAACAGGTCGAAACCATGTTCGGCTACAGCCGAGAGGAGATGCTCGGCAAGCCGGTCGAAATGCTGATTCCGGAACGGTTTTGTCCCGACCATCCGGCGCATCGCATCGGATACTTCTCCGCCCCGTCGTCCCGCGCCATGGGAGCCGGCCGGGAACTCTTCGGCCTGCATAAGAACGGGCAGGAGTTTCCCGTCGAGCTCGGACTCAACCCGATCGATACGCCGAACGGAAAACTGGCGCTGGCATCCATCGTCGACATCACCATGCGAAAACGCACAGAAAGCGCGCTGTCGAAAGCGGCCCAGGACCTCGAACGGAAGAACTGGGAGATCTCGGAAGCCCGCGACCAAGCCGTGCGGGCCGGCCAGGCGAAGACCGACTTCCTGGCGACCATGAGCCACGAAATCCGTACCCCGATGAACGGGGTGATCGGCATGACGACCCTCTTGCTCGACACCGAGCTGACCGCTGAGCAGAAGGGCTATCTGGAAACGCTGAAACATTCCGGCGAATCGCTCCTCCGCATCATCAACGATATTCTGGACTATTCCAAAATCGAGGCCGGCAAATTCACCATTGAACACATCCCCTTCGACCTGCGGCTGACCATCGAAGACACCCTGGACATCCTGGCACCGACCGCCCAGGGACGCCAGTTGGAACTGGTCGGGCTCATCGATGCGCAGACCCCGCGAACCGTGATCGGCGATCCCGGACGGATCAGACAAATTCTGACCAATCTGGTCGGCAATGCCATCAAGTTCACCGAGAAGGGCGAAGTGCTGATTCAGGTGATGCAAACGGATGAGAGTTCAGGCTCCGTCACCCTGCGGTTCGAGGTCATCGATACCGGGATCGGCCTGACGCAGGAAGCCCAAGCCAAGATGTTTCAAGCTTTTTCTCAAGCCGACAGCTCGACCGCTCGTAAATACGGCGGCACGGGGCTCGGCCTTTCGATCTGCAAACGCTTGGTAGAACTGATGGACGGGGAAATCGGGCTGCAGTCGATGCCGGGCCTGGGAACCCGCATTTCGTTCACGGTCAAGTTTTCTACCCCGGAAGAAGGCACCGCCCCCATCACGCCTCCGCTGCCTGTGAAGAATCTCAGCGGCCTTCGCGTCTGCCTCGTCGACGATAATGCCACGAATCGGAGTCTGCTCCAGTACCATGTCTCAGCCTGGAACATGCACCATGAGAGTGCCGTCGATGGTCCGTCAGCACTCAACCTCTTACGGCAGGCAGCGCAGGAAGGCACCCCCTTCGACATCGCCATCGTCGATGTCCACATGCCGGAGATGAGCGGACTGGAACTCTGCCGGCTCATCAAGGAAGATCCTGCCATCGCGAAAACCCACGTCATTCTGCTCACGGCCTCGGGCCAGCGCGGGGACAGCATGCTCGCGAAAGAAGCGGGCGCCGCCGCGTACCTGACCAAACCGATTCGTGAGCGCCATCTGGCCGATTGTATGCGCCTGACGCTTGGCCGGGAAGGCCGTGAGGAGGAGAAGGCGCAATTGATCACGCGGCACACCCTGACCGAGGTCAAGGCCCTTACGGTCCAGCGTGTGCTGGTCGTGGATGACAACCCCATCAACCAACGCGTGGCCGTGAAGATGCTGGAGAAGCTGGGCTGTCGCGTGGACCTCGCGGGAACCGGAATGGAGGCATTAGCCGCCATCTGCCGGCACCCGTACCCGTTGGTGTTCATGGACTGCCAGATGCCGGAACTCGACGGATTCGAAACCACCAGGCTCATTCGTTCGCAGGAACAGCCGGGTACCCGTCTTCCCATCATTGCCATGACCGCCAATGCCATGGCCGGCGACCGCGAAGCCTGCCTGAAGGCCGGTATGGACGACTTCATCAGCAAACCGATCATCGCCGCCGACCTCCAGGCGAAGGTTGCGCACTGGCTGCCCGATGTCAGACCCGAAGACCTCAAACCCTCTGTCGCGAACGACGCGCCTGCGGGGGGCTAGTCGGCCAGGGCATCACGCCTCGCGACCTCACGATTGACAGAACTCCACGCGCCGACTAGGATACGCCCTGAACAAGGAGGGTCCATACCGGCGTGAGTCATCCGTCTGCACCCCATACCCCGTCTCCACCGTCTACAGCAGCCCATCGTGTCGAGCAGCTCTTCGAAATCCTGATCTTCGGCAGCCGCTGGATTCAGGCGCCGCTCTATGGCGGGCTCATCATCGCCGAACTGCTCTATGCCGCCAAGTTCCTGACGGAACTTTGGCACATGATCGTCCATTTCCGCGAGGAAACCGAAACGCTGTTTATGCTGGGTGTGCTGTCGCTGATCGACGTCACCATGGTCGCCAACCTGCTGACCATGGTCATCATCGGCGGCTACGCGACCTTCGTCAGCAAACTGGATCTGGAAACCCACCCCGATCGCCCGGAGTGGCTCACCCATGTGGATCCAGGCACCATCAAGATCAAACTGGCCGCTTCGCTCGTCGGCATCTCCAGCATTCATCTGTTAAAGGCCTTTGTGGACGTGACCAACGAGAACCCCGAACACATCAAGTGGAAGATCTTTATTCACATGACGTTCCTGGGTTCGGCGATCTTCCTCGCCTACACCGACAAGCTGATGCAGCGGGACCGCAAGCATTGACCATAGCGACGCCAGGGTGCCGTATCACTTGAGATACGCGCTGTATCCGATTCGATAATCTCCACAACATACCTGCCCTACGCATTCGCGTCTATTTCCGTATCCGCAGACGGCACGGAACGCATCGACAGGGTTGCCGGGCCGCGTTCTGTTCTACCGTCCTTACTGGGCATGTGGTTTGCCTTTTCCAATCGTGGTATGACAGGCGCCGACACGGGCGCTTTCCGTCGAGACAACGCCACCCTCACCATGTTCCCCTTGGAGTCACGATGACTACTCCCGCTTCGCCGGACGACCCGCTGACACTCGCAACGATTCTGGAGGAAGAAACCGAACTGCTGCACGGCCCCCTGCCCAAGGATCATCCGGTGGGGGCCCCCGATGCGGTGCGCACGGCCGCGCTCTTCCGGCACATCCACGCCTGCCACCCGAAACGCGCGGGACTCTGCTTCTCCGGCGGAGGCATACGCAGCGCGACCTTCGGACTCGGCGTCTTGCAGTCTCTCGCGCGCCTGCAGCTTCTGAACAAGTTCGACTACCTTTCGACCGTCTCCGGCGGAGGCTACATCGGCAGCTGGCTCACCGCCTGGATCCATCGCCATCCGCATGGATTGGACGGCGTCATCGAGGATCTGCGGGTCACGCCGAAAACCGGCGCCACGGAAGCGCCGCCGCCGGTTCAATGGCTGCGGAACTATAGCAACTACCTGAGTCCGCACCTGGGCTTCCTCTCAGTCGACTCATGGACGCTCTTCGGCATCTACTTGCGCAACCTGCATTTGAACTGGATGGTGCTGCTGCCGTTGCTGATGGTCCCCCTGCTCGTGCCACGCTGGGCCATCGCCCTTGCCCAGCTGAATACCCCCGGGCAGCCCTTGCACGTCTGGCTTATCCAAGCCGTGTTTATGGTCGGTCTCGGACTGGCCGTCATGGCGCTGATCTATCTGCACCTCTGTCGCCCTACGCTCCGCGAGTATCGCCGCAACACCTGCTGGCAGAAACTGGAAAGCCCGCACTGGTTTCTGGTCGCCTGCCTCGGCCCCTTGATCGCGTCCGTCTTTTACCTCACAACCGCTTGGGCCTGGCTCCATAACAGCGGCACAGTGGAGGAATTCAGGCTCGCCGACACTGTACTCGGCGGCATTCTTCTCCATACAGGGAGTTGGCTTTTCTCCGTGGTTGTGCTCAAGCGGTTCAAAGCGTTCTCCCCCTGGCTGCTCTGGGAAGCCGCCGCCGTCGCCGCCACCGGCGCGCTGGGCGGATTGTTGCTCCGATCTATCCTGATGAAGACTCCCGATCAGCTGGTCGTCGCCAAATTTGCCGAGTGGTTCGCCACCTTCGCCGTTCCGGGCGTCCTGGCGGTGTTCTTGTTGACCGCGACAATCTTCATCGGTCTCGCAAGCCGGTTCACCGAAGAACAGGATCGTGAATGGTGGGGGCGCACCGGTTCCTGGGTGCTGATCACAATGGTGATATGGGCGGGCCTCTCTTCCATCGTGGTCTTCGGTCCTGGTCTGATTGCGTGGCTCACCCCAACCGTCGCCACCTCTCTCGGCGGCATCTCGGGCCTCCTGACATTGGTCCTGGGATCCGGGTCACGCACCACCGCGCAGCAGCAGGAAGAGCGGTCGAACATGACCCTGCTCACCGATTTGGCTGTCCGGGCTGCCGCGCCGCTGTTCATGGTCTGTATCTTGATCGCACTGGCGTTGGGCACCAGTTGGCAATTGAACCTCTTCGCCCACCTCTTTCAACAACACCTTAACAACGACAATCTCATCGGTCCTATGCAGACCGGCATGGGAGTCTGGTCGAATCTCCAGAGCCACTATCAAGTGCTTCACAATACGCCCTTGCGGATACTGATCCTATTCACATGGACCGTGGCATTCCTGGGCTTCCTCATGTCCGGACTAATCAATATCAACCGGTTTTCGCTGCATGCGATGTATCGCAACCGGCTCATCCGCGCCTATCTCGGAGCCTCGCGCGTCCAGGCCGAACGAGAACGGACATTCAACCCCTTCACCGGATTCGACAATCTGGATAATCCGGCCATGAGCGACGTGCGATTCGACGACGTGCGCCTGGCGCGCCGGATAGCCAGAGAAGTCTTTTCAAAAGATGCCCGCGCGCGGCTGGATGCGTTCCACGCGCTCCCGGAACCGACATCGGCCCAAATTCAGGCCATGATCGCGCACCTGACGCAGGAACTCTCCCATTCGCTCACGAACAAAGCGCTGGTCACGGTCGCCGAACAGCTGCGTGTCGGACCGGCCTGCCGCGCCAAGATCGCCGCCTTGCAACAACCGGAGACGCCGGAGGGTCGTGACGCCACCACCTGGCTCACCACACTTTTTCTCAATAAGTTGCACGACCAGAGCCCGCGCCCGCTTCATCTCATCAACATCGCGCTCAATCTGGTCAAGGGCGACAACCTGGCCTGGCAACAACGGAAAGCCCAATCGTTCACGATCAGCGCGCTCCACAGCGGCAGTTGGAATCTGGGGTATCGCCGCTCGGAGGAGTACGGATGCAACCATTACCTCGCCCAACCCCTTTCTCTCGGGACCGCTCTGGCGATCTCAGGCGCCGCCGCGAGCCCCAACATGGGCTATCATTCATCTTCAGCCGTGACGTTTCTCCTCGCGCTCTTCAACATTCGCTTGGGCTGGTGGCTCGGGAACCCAGGCCGTGCGGGCGCCGACACCTATCGCAAAGCGTCACCGAACGTCTCGGTCGGCCCCTTGCTGTCCGAAACCTTCGGCCTCACAGACTCCTGTCATCCCTACGTCTACCTCTCCGACGGCGGACATTTCGAAAATCTCGGCTTGTATGAAATGGTCTTGCGCCGCTGTCACTGCATCCTCGTGGTGGATGCCGGGTGTGACCCGCAGCTCACCTTTGAAGATCTCGGCAACGCCATCCGGAAGATCCGCATCGATCTGGGAATCGACATCGAACTGAATCTCGACCAGATCAAGCGGGCCGCCGACGCCAAGACCAGCAGTCGCCACCACGCCATCGGCATGATTCGCTACGACAAAGTGGATGCCAACGCCACCGCCGGCACCCTGATCTATCTCAAACCCTCGCTGACCGGGAACGAGCCGTCGGACGTCCAGGACTACGCCGCGCGTCACCCCTCCTTTCCCCACGAACCGACCTCCGACCAGTTCTTCGACGAAGCCCAGTTCGAATCCTACCGTCGCCTCGGCGAACATATCGCCCAACAGGTGCTGCGCCCCGCCATTCAACGAAGCGAGCAGGACTTTTCCTCGCTCTGCCATGCACTCCGCTCCTACTGGCTGACCACCCCGCCGGGCATGCGTGAATCCTTCCTCGGCGAAACCGACGACCTGAAGGATCTCGAACGCCTCCTGCGCGACGATCCGGACCTGCTTCGCTACGACCTGGAAATCTATCCTGAACTCCGCTCGGTGTTCGGGATCGATCCCGGGACCATCGCGGTCAATCCGCGAGCCGCGCTGCACACCTGCAATCTGCAGATCCAACTCATGGAACAGGTCTACCTGGCCGTGAACCTCGAAGAGTTCCACAATCACGCCCTCAATCGCGGCTGGATGAACCTGTTCCGGCGCTGGACCTCCGCTGAGACCTTCCGTCTCTTCTGGCCGACGCTCTGCGGCATGTACAGCCAACAATTCGTCCGCTTCGCCGAGCCACACCTGAATTTAAGTATCGATGAAGTGGTCGTGTTGGAAGCGATGGGGCCGACCAGTGATCTCTCATCGCTCGTCAGAGACCTGTCGATTGAGTGGGATTCCGTGCCGGATTACGCGGAGACGTTCATGCAGGCGCTCCACAAACTGTTGCCGTTGGAGGAACCGACCGGCGACCACACGCGGCGAGCGGCTTGGCACATGCGACTGAAAGCCAGGCCCTCACCGGACGATTCGGCCGGGCCAGGGGAAATCCTGGCCGTAGTGGCCGCGACCCGTCTTTCGGTGGCCGGACACCGGCTCGCGCTGCATGGCTGGGTACGACCGGCCTATCGAGGCTTGGGCCTGGGACATCGCTTGTTCAGACATGCCATTGTGGAATTAACGGCGGCATACTCCGGGCACAATCTGATCGTCGATTTGGGGCCGGACAATCCGGCCTGGGCCGGCACGTCCATCCGCAACGTCGGCTGGCTCCGTTTCTACGAACAACTCGGGTTTACGCGAGACCGGTCGGATCCGACGCGATTTCGTATGTCCCGTCAACTCAGCTAACCGGATGTTCGGCATTCGTGAAACGTGAAGCATATCCTCTTGGGGACGAGATCGTATGGCATGTAGCTGGAAGCAATGCCCCACGCTCCCTTTCAGGCCATACGCTAGAGGCTCTTTTCTGCGGACGAGAGACGAACGACGTTTCACGAGCGACGGACGAAGACGACGGCATCCTTGAGCATACTGACACCTGGCTCATTGCCAGGCAGGTGTCTCCGTCCCTGACTCATCCCGCCAATGCGGCACCCAGGCGAGAGCCACGAGCTTGATCGAGATATTCGATTTGGTGGGTTTCAACGACAGGGACTCCAACTTTTCTGTGAGCGGATCGGTCGCCGCAGCCAGGGCATCGGCTTCCGCTTTAAACTCGGCCTCGAGCGCCGCCAGCTGTTGCTGCAACGCCGCCACGTTGTCTTCCGCCTGACTCACGTCTTTCGACTCTTTCATCGCCCGGCCGGCGCCGCGGATCGCCGTCGTCGCCTTGCCGATATTGCCGGCGCTGATCGTTTTCCGCCCGAGAAACGCCCCCAGGATAGTGGCGCCGACTGAAATAGCCGCCTGGATCTGACTGCTGCGGGACTCGGCCTGCTGCCGTTCCACCATCTGTTCTGCGCGCCGGATACGATCCTGCAACGCGGCGATCTTGGGTGAATACTTTTTCCGCAAGGCTTCGCTCTGCTGATCACGCTGCTCCCGGCCCGCCTGTTGAAGCCGCACACGAAAGTCACGCTCCGGCTCTCCGGGCATCGAAAGCGCCTTCGTGCTCGGACTACGGAATAGCTCAACTTTTTGCGTCCGGAATAACCAGCCTGACAAGTCGGTCTTCCAACCGTCAAACTGCTTGGCCTTGCCGGCGGCAGCCTGCAGCGTGGCGAACTGAGCCCCGCCTGCAGGATCGCGCTCCAGATCCGCTACGGCCAGATCGACGATCGTCGCATGATCCCATTCCACCGGCACGGCACCACCGGTAAGCGGAGTCAGTAGGGTGAGGGGTTCGGTCACATCGACCGCAGCCTTGTTGTCCACCACCCGTACCTGTGCCACCCCCAAGACCATCGGTTGATAGACGAGTGCTTGCCCCTCCGGTTGGCGTCCCCGTAGCGGGACAAAGTATTGCGGCACCTCCGGCGGCAACATGGGGCGTTGCGCATGGGGCGTCCCATGTGCAGGCGTCGATGCCACGGGTGTGCCTGTCGACTGGCCCGCTTCGGCTGGTCTCTCCCGCTTAATGGGATCCATCAATTGTTTGATTTGTGTCCGCGTGAGCGGCCCGCGCAGATAGGACAGCGTCCATCGGGTCTGGAAGACCTCTGGTGCATCCTCGTGGACGTTGTTCAGGAGAAAAACCCGATTCCCAAGCCCCGCAAGAATTTGCTCCATTTGTTGGCGATCGAATTTCTTGCCGCTGCTGGCAGCCGCGCCCTCCAACCCTTCCATCACGCGCGCCTTGTCGCGCTCCGTCTGCAACCGACCGATGAACCAGGTACCGGTATTGGCCAGTCCCTTGTAGTCGAGATCAACCGGGTTTTGCGTGGCCAGCACCACACCCAACCCGAACGCGCGCGCCTGCTTCAGCAATGTGAGCAAGGGAGCTTTGGACGGCGGATTGGCGACCGGCGGGAAGTAGCCGAAAATCTCATCCATGTAGAGGATGGCCCGCAGGCTCGTGGTGCCGGATTGGCCGCGGACCCACCCCAACGTCTGGTTCAGAAGCAGGGACACGAAGAACATGCGTTCGGCATCGTTCAAATGGGCGATAGAAAAAATCGCGATGCGCGGTTTGCCCGACGGGCCGTAGAGCATACGCCCGATATCCAGCGCCTCCCCTTCCATCCAGGCGGCAAAACCCGGCGCGGCCAGCAGGTTGTTCAGCTGCATGGCCAGGGCGAACCGTTCCTTCGAGGGGAAGAACGACTCCACATCGAGCACACCCACCTTCGTCATGGGAGGCGTTTGGATCTGATGAATGAGCGCGGGAAGATCGAGGTCCCGCCCTGCCCGCCAGGCGCTGTCGAGAATCGAGGAGAGCAGAATGTGCTCGCGGCTCTTGATCGGATCGGCCTCGACGCCGATCAGCCCCAACAGGCTGGTCACGGTCGTGCCGATGCGCTCGCGGAGGAGTTCGGCATCGTCGAGTAATTCTGCGGACGGAGCGGCGAAGGATTTCAGAATCGACACCGGAAGACCGGCGTTGCTTCCCGGTGTGTACACCGCGAAGTCCGCCGTATCACGCAACTTTTTGATACGCTCGCCGCTCTGGCCCCAGTCGCCAAGCCCCTTCTGCCACAGGGTCGCCTGCTGCGCGGCGAAGTCGGCGGCGGACAAGCCCTTCTTGCGGGCGTCGTCTTCATTAATCCACGGCGCGAAATCTTCGCCGCGAAGCTGAGGAAAGGTGAGCAGAAGATTGGCGAGATCGCCCTTCGGATCAATAACGATGGCCGGGATGCCGTCGATAGCCGCTTCTTCCAGTAAACCGACACAGAGACCCGTCTTGCCGCTTCCTGTCATACCGACGCAGACCGCGTGAGTGACCAGATCCTTCGAATCGTAGAGCAACCAGCCGGGCTTGGCCTGTTTGGCGGCAAGATCATAAGGCCGCCCGAGATAAAACACGCCGAGCTTTTCGAACTCGGCTGCGTCGTCCGTCGATGAGCCGGTACTGGTCGTGGTCTGTTTTTTCTTCGGCGGCATAATTCCCCGCAATGGAGATGAAGAGCACCAATTCGAATCGACCAAATTCGACGGGCATTCTAGTAAGCACAGGCCGCGACTGCAAGCCCGCGGGCACAGTCAACCGGTGCGATCTTGCGGTGCGATTACGTACCGGCTACTTGCGAAATGAAATCGACACAGGCACTATGCGCCCCGATGGATCGTCGATGGATATTATCCCTCGTGATCGCCGTCTGCGCGATCCCGGGACTCGCCCTGGCCGAAGCTCCCCCGCATAGCGTCCACTGGGGCGCCATCGCCTTCCCCGATCACGACCCTACCTTGACCCTGAGCGCCGCACTCCTGGATCGGTTTACCGAGTTCGACGGGGAAGGCAGACGCTACAACGATATGCGGGAAACCATGGGGCTGAATTTCTTCACCTTGAGCTGGACCAAGCCCCTGGCCCAATTGCCGGGATGGAATCTCAATCTCACGGCAGGCGGCGGACCCACGCGCGACGGGCCGAGCCGGTTTCTTCAAAACGATGTGGTGCACAAGTTTCGAGGGCTCACCGAGGTCCCGGTCGGGAACAAACGCGAAGCGAACGACTTCATGCTCAGCGGGTCGCTGACCCGCTGGTTCAGTCTCTTGGGATCGAACGATGCGTTCTTTGCCGGTCTGGGTGGCGCCGGTGGGTCGCTGTATTATGAACCCTATGTGCAGGCAGGATTTCGCCGGTTGGCCCTCTTCGCCCCGGTACCGCTGCTGGGCGACTACCTTCGCGTTTCAGCCCTCGCGCGATACGGCCGCCCGTTCAGCGGTGCCGCGTTCCACCAGGTCGCGCCACAGTCCTACATGGCTCAGGGCTCTGTCGGCCTCGGGAACTATCGGCACTGGGCCGACTCGACTCCATGGGAAATCGAACTGGCGGTGACCGTCGATTCAGGTCTGTTCGTAGATCATCGGGGGGATGCGTTGGAAGAACGATTCGTCTCAGTCGCGGTGCGCTATTCGGCCTTCACGTTCGAAACCTGGAACGATCTCATCAACCAGAAAGACTACGGCCCGACCTTCGGCGCCAGACTGACGCTGGATTTGCTGTATATGTACGACCGCTGGTTCAAGTAGAAGACCAGGACCTCAGCCATTCGGGCGGACAAAACAGGAGGGATTCGGTCCCGCGCTCCTGCCGTCAGGAGTCTCACACTGACTCCTCAGGCACAGACAACCTGTCCGCCCGCAAGCCAATCTCCTCTGTATAGCCTGGTTACTTGAGAATGCCCAGAAACCATAAGAGGACCAGCAGGCTTGCCGGAACTCCGAGTAACCAGAGGATAAATCCTTTTCCCATCGTTCCCATACATTCCTCCCGACCAACCGCAGATTATGGTAATAGCGACGCTGCCACCAGCTCACGATTCAGAGCGCTGACCATCTTCAGATGCGCCGTGCGATCTTCTTCCAATCCCGCCGCAAATAAGTCGGCGTGCTTGCGTTGCAGTACCAGGCCAAAATCCTCCTGTTTGCCGGACGGGATTTCATACAGCGAGGCCAAGGCACTCACGTACTGGCCCCCACCAGCCGCAGCCTCCTGACGGAGGTTCTCGTACGCCACTCCTGCAAAGAGATTGATCTTCTGCTCTTTCAGCACCATGCCGTCCGCTGAAAAGAGCCCATTGGGGCTCGTGCTGGAGAAGAAATTGACGGTCGTGTCAACCGTAGCTTTCGTTGTGTTACAGCCCCCAACCATGAAGCCGGCTGCCACAACACACAGCCCCAATCCCAGGTTTTTAATTGATGTTGCTGTCTTCATACATGCCTCCTTCTCGGGGCTGTCAGCGTTAGATCATTTCCCAATCAAGCCTTCTACTCACGTTGTAACCGATAAACATCCAAGGAGACCCTAGTCATTACCCTGGAGAGAGGGAAGAAAGGCGCTAGCCAAGCAGCTAACGCTGGCGCCTGTCAGATGCCAGGACCGAGACTACGAGGAAAAATTTGATAGAGGCGCCAAAGGATTGGGGGGAGCTGGGAAGGCTCGTCTAACAGTAAGAAGAATTGAAAGCGCTGTCGAATGACCGCGATCACCATTCCTTAAAGACAAAGAACACTGCGCCGATCATCATTCCGAATCCGACCAAATAGTTCCACTTCAGCTCTTCTTTCAGATACAGGACTGAGAATACGCAGAACACGATCAGGGTAATGACCTCCTGAATCGTCTTGAGCTGGGCCGCCGTGAATTCATAGTGGCCGATCCGGTTCGCCGGCACTTGAAAGCAATATTCCACGAACGCAATCCCCCAACTCACCAAGATTGCGATCCACAGCGGCGACTCTTTGTACTTCAGATGCCCATACCAGGCGAAGGTCATGAAGATGTTGGAGACTGTAAGGAGCAGGATGGTGTGCATAGGCCTACCTCTTTGGAAACCTTTGGCTGATTGCAAGGTCTAGCATCGGCCGAGTGATCGGTTAGTCATCTAATCGGGGGGCACTAGACTGAATAAACAACGGCAACAACAGGCCTATTGGGTTTGCTAAGCATTGGATTCAATATTGTCCTTTGCTTCCCTATGCCTCTCTCACACTTAGCGGGGTGTGCGGGGGGCGCTTCGGATGTTGTCAGGGCGGCACGGTAGGATAGTAGCGGCCAACATGCAGCTGTGCGACGGCATGCGACCCTTGGTCGCGCATTAGAGTCGCACGCGAGCAAGTGAGCGTGTAACCAGGGGGCGCCTCCATCTGAGCGCATTCTGACGACACCCGAAGCGCCCCTCACGCAACCCGCTACACTCCCGCTTCCTTCAGCACCTGCCCCGTGTACGACCTCTTCACCTTTGCAATTTCTTTCGGCGGGCCTTCGGCCACGATTTCGCCGCCCCGGTCGCCGCCTTCGGGACCCAGGTCAATGATCCAATCCGCATTGCGGATCATGTCGAGATTATGTTCGATCACCAGGACAGTATTGCCGGTCTCGACCAGACGATCGAGCACGTCCAGCAGTCGCTGGATGTCGGCGAAATGCAGGCCGGTGGTGGGCTCATCCAGAATATACATGGTGCGGCCGGTGGGACGTTTGGAGAGTTCGCGAGAGAGCTTCACCCGTTGAGCTTCACCGCCCGACAACGTGGTGGCGGACTGCCCTAGCTTGACGTAATGCAGCCCCACGTCGTGGAGCGTCTGCAACTTCGTCTTGATGTAGGGGATGTTCTCGAAGAACTCCAAGGCGTCGTCCACGGTCATGTTGAGGATATCCGCGATGCTCCGGCCCTTGTATTGAATCTCCAGGGTCTCGCGGTTGTACCGCTGTCCCTTGCAGACTTCGCAAGTGACGTAGACATCGGGCAGGAAATGCATCTCGATTTTGATGAGGCCGTCGCCCTGACAGGCTTCGCAACGCCCGCCCTTCACATTGAAGCTGTAGCGGCCCGGCTTGTAGCCGCGCACGCGCGACTCCGGCAGGTTTGAAAACAGGTCGCGGATGAACGTGAAGAGGCCGGTGTAGGTTGCCGGATTGGATCGCGGCGTGCGGCCGATCGGCGATTGGTCGATGTCGATGATTTTATCCAGCGCATCGACACCTTTGAGTTCCTTGCAGCCGTCGATCTTCGGCTTCTTGTGATAGAGCAGCTGGGAGAGCGAATGGAACAGCACTTCGAGCACGAGGGTGCTCTTGCCTGATCCCGATACGCCGGTTACGCAGGTTAACAGGCCCAGGGGAATGTTGACGGTGACGCCCTTAAGATTGTGCTTCTTCGCCCCCACGACGGTCACAAAGCCCTTGGGCTTCCGAGTACGAGACGGGAGCGAGACCATCTGCTCGCCGCGCAGGTACATCCCGGTGAGCGAGTCGGGATTCGCCATCACTTGCTTGGGTGTACCCTGGGCAATGATTCGGCCGCCATGCGTGCCGGCGCCCGGCCCCAGGTCGAGAATGTAGTCGGCCGCTTCCATCGTCTCCGCATCGTGCTCCACCACGATGACCGTATTGCCGAGATCGCGGAGGCGAAGCAGGGTCTGGAGCAAACGCCGGTTATCCCGCTGATGGAGGCCGATCGACGGTTCGTCCAGGATGTACAAGACGCCGACCAGGCCCGACCCGATTTGGGTGGCGAGACGAATACGCTGACCTTCGCCGCCTGAAAGCGTGGCCGCCGGACGGTCCAACGTCAGGTAATCCAAGCCGACATTGACCAGAAATCCCAGGCGCTCGCGAATCTCCTTCAGGATGCGATGGGCGATGACGAGTTCGCGTTCGGTAAATTTGAGGGACGTGAAAAAATCCGCCGCTGCCCGCACCGATAACATCGTAACTTCGGCAATCGATTTCTTGGCGATCTTCACCGCCAGACTTTCCGGCTTGAGCCGAGCCCCGTCGCAGGTTTCGCACCGCTCCAGCAGCGTAAAGTCCTCTTCTTCCGACGCGCCCGGCGTCATGGCATACCCGATTCCGTCGCAGGCCGGACAGGCTCCATGCGGGCTATTGAACGAGAAGATTCTCGGCGTGATCTCCGGATAACTCACGCCGCACTTGATGCAGGCCAGCTTCTCGCTATACAGATGCACCTTGCCCGTCTCGGACAGGACCCCGACCAACCCCCCGGCCAGCTTCATGGACGTTTCGACGGAGTCCGCCACCCGCCGCATCAACGCGTCGCCGGGCTTCATGACCAGTCGATCCACGACGATCTCTATATTGTGTTTCTTCTGCTTATCGAGCGTGATGTCCTCGCCCAGATCGACGATCTCCCCGTTGATGCGGGCCCGCACATAGCCGGCCTTCCGCATCTCCAGCAATTCTTTCCGGTATTCCCCCTTCCGCCCGCGCACGATCGGAGAGAGTATCTGAAATTTCGTCCCTTCCGGTAATTCACAGATCGCATCCACCATCTGCTGGACGGTCTGCGCGGTGATTTCCTGGCCGCATTGGAAACAGTAGGGGTGGCCGACACGGGCATAGAGGAGCCGTAGGTAATCGTAGATTTCAGTGACCGTCCCAACCGTGGAACGGGGATTGTGGCTGGTGCTCTTTTGTTCGATGGAAATGGCCGGCGAGAGGCCCTCGATGGAGTCCACGTCGGGCTTGCCCATCTGTTCGAGAAACTGCCGGGCGTACGCGGAGAGGGACTCAACATACCGCCGCTGGCCTTCCGCGTAGATCGTGTCGAAGGCGAGTGAGGACTTCCCCGATCCGCTCAAGCCGGTCATGACGACCAGCTTATCCCGCGGAATCTCGACATCGAGGTTCTTCAGATTGTGCTCACGCGCACCTTTGATGATGATGGAATTGCTCATAAGCGCGGGATTATACCACGCCGTCGCGCGAGTCTCGGCACCCGATGACGGCGATCCTGACGGAGGCCCCGGCCGGCGTCAAAATTCAGACGCATGCCAGGGCGGAGTCAGTCGAGCCATGACTTGAGTTTTTCCCGAATGTGCCGATAGAGCATTACGAATGGCCCCCGAGCCTTGAACAGGCCACCCCACCATCAGCTCAACCACTATGCATGACGTCCTGAGCCTCTTTAAGCGCAATATCAATCAGCTCTTCGGGATCTGCGTCGATATCCTCAACGTCGGGCGCTCTCTCCAGCAGCTCTCGCTCTCCATGCAGATTCTGGCGAATAACGGCGTCGTGCAAGCGGCCAAAATCGCAGGAGGGAAAGGCCGGCCCATGCTGGCGCTCGTCGAGATTCTGAACAATACCCCCAAAGAAATCCGGCCCGAGGTGGAAGCACTTGAGCACCTCTGCGCGGGGCTCGCCCGTGTCACAGCCCACAGTTCAAACATTGTCTGGCGCTATCATCAACTGATCGCCAGCCTGCTTTCGTCGATGGCGCATGGTGAGCAGAGCTCGGCCGCAAAAAGCCTGAACACCTTGTCTCACCTCCGTTTCACCACGGCGGCGGATGTCACGCAATTGATGCAGCATCCGGCGTTTTCGGACGCAGGGGCACTCGAACGCGACAATCGCGTCTATATCGTCCAGCTGTGCCAGACCAATCTCGCCGAACTGCATGAGCGGCTGAAAGAGGCGCTGCGCTGCCTGGGGGAAACCCAGCAGGCTCTGGTCGGCCTGAAAACGATCGGCCTCACCGCGCGCTATATGGCCTTCTGTATTTCCTCGGAAGCGGCCGGGTTGGCAGAGGCAGAAGCCAACTTCAAGAACCTGGCGACGGAGATCACCCATGTCGTGGATGATCTGGATGCGAAAACCCGCGCCATGAAAGAGGCCATCGAGCACGGGCAGGAGCTCTTAGAACTGCTGCTGAAAGGGCACACGTATGCAAAGTAAAGTCTTGTATAACCAGAACGGCCACCAGTGGATCGTCATCGGCCGCGATCCCGAAAAGGACAGTCACGTCATCGACACGAATGAGTACGTCATCATCAATCGCAGCCATGCCATGTTGCTGGACCCGGGCGGCATTCAAATCTTCCCACAGGTCCTGGCGGAACTCGCGAAGTATGTGCGCATGCAAGACATCCGCGTGATCTTTGCCAGCCACCAGGACCCGGACATCTGCTCGTCGCTGGCCATGTGGCTCGACCTGAACCCCGCGATCAAAACCTATTGCTCCTGGCTCTGGACAGGCTTCGTCAGCCATTTCAGCACCGGTGCGGTGATCACGTTGAACCCCATTCCGGACCAGGGGATGCGCATCAGGATCGACGACGAAGGCCCTGAGGTTGAAGCCGTTCCGGCCCACTACTGTCACTCCTCCGGCAATTTTTCTCTCTACGATCCGACCGCCGGCATTCTCTTTTCGGGGGACATCGGCGGCGCCCTGGTCCCCGACCATCATGCCAGCCTGGTGGTCACCGATTTCGAGCAGCACATCCAATATATGCGGGGGTTTCATCTGCGCTGGATGCCGTCCACCGTCGCCCTGCGCGGGTGGACACAACGGGTCCGCGCCATCAAGCCCCGCATGATCTGCCCGCAGCACGGCTCGATCTTCGAAGGCGAGATGGTCGGCAAGCTGCTGGACTGGCTGGACAGCCTCGAAGTGGGTCAGTGGAAGGACAGTGCCGCCAAGACCGACACGCGCGCGGCGGCCTGATCGCCACTAGCGCACCGATCGAATCATTCCCATCACATCCGTCCCACCGGCACCGCTACCTTGACAACAGGCAAAAGCGGGTGCTACCACCCTCCCATGGTGCGGGCGGAACGATCTCCCATACATGATCAGCCGGAAGAGGCGGCAAAAGCTGTCTCAACCTGGTCCGGGCAGGCGCGTGAACAGGCCGTCCAACGGATGTTCACCGCGATCGCGGGCGTCTACGATCTCAACAACACCCTGCTGAGTTTCGGCCTCCATCACCATTGGAAACGCCTCACCGCATCGTACGTGCCCACCGAAACGAACGGGCGCGCGCTCGACATCGGCGCCGGCACGGCAGATCTCGCCCTCTTGATTGAACCCAAGATGGGCCAGGCAGGCCATGTCATCGCCTCTGATTTGAACCATGCGATGTTGGCGGAAGGACTGAGGAAAGTCACCGGGCGCGGGCTCCGCGACCGGATTACCTGCCTGCAGGCCAATGCCGAGCAGCTGGGCTTCCCTGACGAGACCTTCCATGCCGTGACCACCGGCTTCTGCATGCGCAACGTGGGCAACCTGACGCAGGCGTTCACGGAAATCCGGCGGGTGTTGCGGCCGGGCGGTCGATTCGTGTGTCTGGAGTTTTCACGACCGGCCTATGGCTGGCTGCGCGGCCTCTACGATTGGTATTCGTTTCGCCTACTCCCTTGGATCGGCACCAAAGTGGCGCGGGACCGCACGGGAGTGTACGAATATCTCCCGGCATCCATCCGCACCTTTCCCGACCAGGAACGGCTGGCCACCCTGTTACGCGAAGCCGGATTTCGCCAGGTGGAATACCGGAACCTCACCGGAGGCATTGTCGCCATCCACGTGGCAACCAAGTAATACAGCGCGCATGGCCTATGGCGAATGCGCCAGGAGCAGGGAGCCATTCCTTTCTCGCCTATCAGCCCTACGCGAGTAGCCATCAGATCCGACCATGGAATCCATTCTCTACATTTTCCTCCCCTGCAAGAAGGTGTACCCGATCGGGGTGACCTATCTGGCCGACTTCATCCATCGACGGAAGCCGGAGGTGCGGCAACGCATCCTCGACTTGTCGTTGTTCCCGGAATCGCAACGCAGCCAGGCGATCCGCGATACTGCGCTTGAATTCAAACCGGACCTCGTGTGTTTTTCGTGGCGGGACATTCAGATTTTCTCTCCCCACGAAGGTGACACCTCGCTGGAGCATGCCTTCAATTTTTATTTCGCCGGGAACCCCATCAAACGGGTCGCCGCGTCGTTTGCCGGGCTGAAGCAACTCTATCGCTACTACAGCCATATCCGAGCCAATCTGTCCTACCCCTGGTTGATCCGGAAGGAATTCCCCAAGACGCAGATCATGATCGGCGGCGGAGCCTTCACGGCCTTTGCCGACCAGTTGATCGAGAAGCTTCCGGAAGGAACCATCGGCATCCTGGGCGAGGGGGAAGACGCAATTCTGAAGGTGGTCAACGGCGAATCGCTGGAAAACGAGCGCTATATCATTCGCGAGGGGAAACAGACGCGCAAAGGCAACCAGGGCGCTCCGGCGCTGCTCGACGCCTTAACCGTCGATCTGCCCTACCTCACTTCCATTTTCCCGCAGCACGCCTCGTATATGGATGAATCCATCGGCGTCCAAACGAAACGCGGCTGCCCGTACGACTGCGCCTTCTGCCTGTATCCCTATATCGAAGGCAAACGCGTGCGGTACCGGCCGCCGGCAATGGTCGTCAAGGACATCTCCCAGCACTATCACCAATGGGGCGCCCGGCGTTTCTGGTTTACCGATGCGCAGTTCATTACCGGGAAGGAAGCCTATCCCCAATGCACGGAGATCCTCGAACGGATCGTGAGTGAACAGTTGGAGATCGAGTGGTCCGGCTACATCCGCACCTCATTAATCACGCCGGATCTGGCTAAATTGATGGTGCGATCGGGTGTCGGAGACTTGGAAGTCGCCATTACCTCCGGGTCGCAGGAGGTGTTGAATAACCTGCACATGGGCTTCAAGCTCGAACGGCTCTACGACGGATGCCGCTATCTGGCCGAAGCGGGGTTCAAGGGCAAGGTCATCCTCAATTACTCACTGAACTCCCCGAAGGAAACGGAAGAGAGCCTGCTGCAAAGCGTTGAGTCCTATAAGAAGGTCGCCTCGATTTTGGGAGAAGAACGGGTCTTCCCCTTGATGTTCTTCCTGGGCATCCAACCCAATACCGACCTGGAGCACCGGCTGCTGGAGGAAGGCTACCTCTCGGCTGGATACAACCCCCTCATGCTGACGCCGACGAGCATTCGTAAACTGCTCTATAACCCGGCGCCGTTGAACAAAATCATCGCCAAGGCCTGCCTCGCCGCATGGGAACGAAAAGAAGGAAGCCGCGATCCCCGCGCCTGGACCGGTTCACTATCTCAAACCACTTCTCAAGCGACCCCCTCCGGCCCAAAACCGGACACGGCCCACTATGCCGATGCAAACCTCATTCGCGGCATTCAGAACAACTCCGGACGGGACGCGCTGCTGACCTTGGAGGACATACTTCGCTCGCGTCGCCCCGCTCAGCCGACCGCCGCCACGACGGAAAAGACGGCTGTGAGTCCAATGAGTTAGCCGTTATTCACAGGCCCTTGCACACCCTCGGTTTGCTTGCATTCCCCGAGAACACGGTGCTATCATGCCGCTTCTTTTGGGGTAAAGTTCCACTCAACCGTTTGAATTCTTGGCGGTTCTCTGATCTCTTCCCCCTGTAGAGTGTTTGCCTAGGAGGCGTTTCGATGTACAAGACCATTTATATCCCGGTCGATAATTCCGACCATTCCAATACAGCCGTCGATGTTGGAGTCGAATTGGCGAAAACCTACGGCTCGAAGATTGTGGGTAGCCACGTCTATGCCGCCAAGATGCACGATAAGCGGTTTAAGCAGATGGAGGCCGGCCTTCCCGAAGAGTATCACGACGAGAAGGAACTCGATCGCCAGCGCCAGATCCACGATTCGCTCATTACCCGCGGGCTCCAGATCATCACGGACTCCTACCTCGACTACGTTGATAAAAAGTGTAACGAGGCCAACCTGCCCGTCGAACGCCGTTCCTTAGAGGGACGCAACTGGAAAGTGCTGGCTGAGGACATCAACACCAATGCCTACGATCTTGTGATCATGGGGGCCTTGGGAGTCGGAGCAGTCAAAGACAGCGTGATCGGCAGCAACACCGAGCGAGTTCTGCGGCGCGTACGCAACTCCGACATGTTGATCATCAAACAACCGACTCCGGTTGGCACCGGCAAAATCGTCGTGGCCGTGGACGGCAGTCCCTATTCCTTCGGCGGTCTCATGACCGGGCTGGCACTCGGCAAAGCGTTTAATGTTCCGGTTGAGGCCATTTCAGCCTTCGATCCGTACTTCCACTATGCGGCGTTCCACAGTATTTCCGGCGTGCTCAATGAAGAGGCGGGGAAAGTCTTCCGCTTTAAAGAGCAGGAAAAACTGCATGAGGAAGTCATCGACAGCGGTCTGGCAAAAATTTATCAATCACACCTGGATATCTCCCGTGAAATCGCTCAGGCCGAGCAGACCGATGTGAAAACGACCCTCTTGGACGGGAAGGCCTTCGAAAAGATCATTCAATACGTGCGGAAAGAAAATCCGTGGCTCCTGATTGTGGGTCGCATCGGCGTCCACAGCGACGAGGACATGGATATCGGCAGCAACACGGAAAACCTGCTTCGGGCGGCAACCTGCAACATCCTGGTCTCGAATCGGAAGTACGTGCCACCGATCGATACCCAGGCGGAATACACCATCGCTTGGACCGAAGAAGCCTTGCGTCGGATGGAGCGAATTCCCGTGTTTGCCCGTGGGGTGGCCAAGACCGCCATTCACCGATACGCCATTGAGAAGGGCCACACGATCATCAGCAATACGGTCGTCGACTCGGCCGTCGGACACATCCTCCCCAAGGGAGCAATGGATGCGATGCGGGCCTTGGGCGGGAATCTGGATGCCGCCGGAATCGATCGCGACAAGATGCAAGCGGACGACTCAGTCGCAGCGGACCTGATGGGCTCCACCCTGAGCGGGATGATGACCCAAGTGGTGGAAGAAAAACCGGCCCACAGCCCCGGTACGCAGGCCTACCTGGATCGAATGAGCCAGAACTACTTTGTGTGCGACGGGTGCGGCTATATCGGAAAAGGCGACACCCCCGTGAAGTGCCCGGTGTGCAGCGCCGAAGGTGATCGCTTCAAGCAAGTCGACAAAACCATCTTCGAAGCAGCCGCCAAGGCCGAAGGTGGGCTTGAGACCGATGTCGCCTATGACGATGTCCCGATGCAGTGGACCAAGGATGCGAAAGAGGCGATTCGCGCCGTGCCGGCCGGCTTCCAACGTCGCCGCGCAAAAGCCAAGATCGAAAAGAGCGCCCGCAAGCTCGGTATGACCACGATTACGCTGGAATATGCCGGCTCGATGATTCAAGAAGCGGCCTCCGAAGACTATACCCCCATTTTTGCAAACAAGGGGACGGGGGCAGTTCCTCAACCGACCCCTGCGGTAGCCGAGCCCAACGGAACCGAAGCCCATGCCAAGAACGGCCATAGCGAGGAACCGGCTCCGGCTCCTCAGGAAGCCTTGTCGCCCTATACCTGGACGCCGGATGCTCAGGGTCGTTTGGATCGTGCACCGGAAGGGTTCATGCGGGAATGCACCAAGGCCCTGATCGAGAAACACGCCGATAAGATCGGCACGACGGTGATCACCCTGGAAGTTGCGACTGAGGGAATCGAGCAGGCGAAGGGCTACATGGCCGATGCCATGAAGACCGGCAATCTGAAAGATATGATCGCCAACCTGACCGGCTCCTCCAGCAAAACCGGGGCAAACCGGTGATGGGAAAGTCACTGCCGGTCCTTAATTTCCCGTTCCTCGGCGATAAGCTGGAGTCTCTCCAGCAGCAAATCTCAAAGTTCATCTCTCCGACGTCCCCTTCGGCGGCGCCGAACGATGGTCGAACGGTCGATGACTTTAAGCCCTACCTGGTCGCGCTGAATCTGACCAAGCGCTGCAATCTCAAGTGCGATCACTGCTATCTCGATGCAACGACCAAAGCCGGCGGCGGGTCGGATGAGCTCAGTACGGAAGAATGCTTCCGTCTCATCGATCAAATCGCCGAGGTGAACAAGGGATGCCTGCTGGTAATCACCGGCGGTGAGCCGCTGGTGCGGCCGGATATCCTGGACATCGCCCGGCATGCCGTGGGACTCGGGTTCATCGTTGTGTTCGGTACCAACGGCATGTTGATCAACGATCGTATGGCAAAAACGCTGGTCGAGATCGGCGTGATGGGCGTCGGTATCAGTATCGACTCTCTTGATCCGAGCAAGCACGATCAGTTCCGTGGTGTCTCCGGCGCCTTTGCCAGCGCATTAGCAGGCATCGAGGCCTGTAAACGCAACGGGCTGCAGTTCCAGGTTCACTTCAGCGCGCAACCCATGAATTATCAGGAGTTGCCCGCGGTGGTGGAATGGGCCCATACTCTCGGCGCACGAGTGTTGAATGTCTTCTTCATGGTCTGCACCGGGCGCGGCGAAGAACTGACGGACATCACGCCCCAGCAATACGAAGAGGTTCTTGGCTATCTTGTGGATTGCCAGGACCAGTACAAAGATATGCTGGTGCGCGCCCGTTGCGCGCCACATTTTAAGCGGCTGGCCTACGAAAAAGATCCCAATTCTCCCCTGACCAAAGCTACCGGTTACATGGGCGGCGGGTGTCTGGCCGGGACGAATTATGCGCGAGTCACTCCGAACGGAGAGCTGACGCCTTGTCCCTACATGCCGCTCTCAGCCGGAAATGTTCGCGAGACGAGTTTTGTCGATTTGTGGGAACGTTCGGACGTGTTCAATTCATTCCGCTACCCCCAACTGAAGGGCAAATGCGGCGATTGCGAGTACACGGATATCTGCGGGGGCTGTCGGGCTCGACCCTACGTCGATCACGGCGACTGGCTGGACGAAGATCAATGGTGCCTCTACACCCCCAAGGGCGGCGAAAAGATCAAAGTCGCCTTTAATACTCCGGAAGAGACCGATATCGCATGGGACGAGGCCTCGGCATTGCGACTCAGCCGAATCCCCTATTTCCTGCGCGCCATGGTCAAGAAGGGCGTGGAACGTCATGCCAGGGAAGCCGGCATCGCGATGGTCACCGTTGAATTGATGGAAGAGCTGAGGAAAAAGCGCTTCGGGAACGATGCGCCCGTCTTCAATTTCGATATGCGAGGAAAGGACTAGGAGCGGGCGAGATTCACTGACTACGGTAGGCCCCCTATCTTCCCTGTTGCCCTTGGCCGAATCTATACATGGACTCCGTACAAAGTATCTTCCTTGACCTGAATCAGCTGATTCCGATCGTCAACCACTGGTTTCACCTCCTTTCGGCCGTCATCTGGATCGGCGGACTCGCCTTCATTGTCATGGCCGTGAAGCCAGGCCTCCGTGACGCCGCGTTGCCGAAAGAATATGTCCGTCCGATTACCGACGCCTTCTACAAGCATTACAAGCGGGTGGCGGGGCTCCTCCTGGTCGTCCTGCTATTCACGGGCGGTATCAACCTCCACTATGTCAATCAGGTCCTGGTCTCCCAGACCGGCCAGGGGATGCAAAACCATCCCAAGTACCTCTGGATTTTCTGCATCAAGCTGATCCTGGTTCTGTGCCTACTGACGCTGTTTCTCTACACCGTCATTTTCAAGTCGGATCAAGACGAGGAAGAGGAAGGCGAGAACTACGAATCCATTCCGTTCCAACGCGCCGCGCTCTGGATGGGTTTTTTCATCATCCTCTGCGCTGCCGCCATGAAACACCTCCACCAGTAGCTAAGCTACCTCACGTCGCCCGTAGATCGCATTCGTCGACTGCGCTGTATCTCTTCAGATACCTTCCTGTGCTAGCGTTGCTTTATCCCCTGCTACATCAACTCGACAGTGGTCAGGCCGAGCACCTGCATCCATCGCGTTCAGAAATAAATGGCTTTCATTTACCGATCCAGGTACCCTTCCCGCGCTCACGGCATGTGAGTTGCTTATTGTAACCTCGGGAGTACTGTGCGCTCCCCTCTCACTGCATTGTTGTCGCAATCGGGAATCGAAGAGTGAGTGCGTTCAGGCAACTCACCCGCTGGATCGATCATGCGCGCCCAATCATATAATCTCGCCCACCATGAGGAGATGAATCATGCCCTTCTACCCCCGACGCATTGCGGTACTTGCCGGGCTGCTGTTTGCACTTTCGACCGTGCATTGCCAGGCAATTGATCTTCCCTCTTCACAGCATGTCGGCGCCTCTGATATTCAGGGTTGGCCTGAGCAGGAGCGGCAACGGTGGTATCACACATCCGCCGGCACCCAACTGATTCCCTACGACTGGTTTGTCGCGTTAATTGAAGACGAGTCGATCCTCGATGACTTCGCCACCACCGGTATCCTGCGTGACCCTTCTCACCCAGATAAACTTCCTGTGGGATTCGCCAAAGTCGAAGGAGGGCCGTCGTCCCCCGCGATGGTCGGCTTTACCTGCGCGTTTTGCCATACGACCGAGTTCAGATACAAGAACAAGAAGAACGAGAACGAGTACAAGAACGAGCCGATTCGCATCGAGGGGGGCCCGTCACTGCAGTACAACTCTCGTTTCCTGCAGGTCCTTTTCAGCAAACTTGGTGAACTCAACTCGCCGGACAAGTTCAAAATCTTCGCCGCCCGCGTACTCGCGCGCCGCGGGGAAGCCATGACCACGTATACGCTCACCACCTTAGGGCGGGAACTCAAGACACGCACCCAGGGGCTCATTACTCGGGGCGGGAAAGATACTTCCCCGGAACAATGGGGACCGGGTCGCTTCGATGCCCTCGGCCGGGGAGGCAACACGGTCTTTACCCCTCTCCATCCCGACAACCTTCGCCCCTCCAATGCGTCCGTTAGCATTCCTCCCTTGTGGGGCGTATGGGAATATGACTGGGTGCAATGGAGCGGCTCGATTCAGCATCCGCTCGCGCGAAATATCGCGCAAGTGATTGGCGTGAATGCCGGCCTCTTCGCCTGGACGCAGACCGCGACTTCGATTCCGTCGGAAAAGAGTGAACTTTTCCAATCCTCGGTGGATATCAACTCCCTCAAAACATTGGAAACCCTCGCCCGCCGGTTGCCTTCGCCTCGTTGGCCGAGCACATTTCCCTCCATCAATCGCGAGTTGGCGGCAAAAGGCAAAGACCTGTACCATGGCAACAAGGCTAAAGGCATTCAAAACCTCTGTGCCCATTGCCATGTTGCCACACCCATCAAGAATTCATCTCCCAATGGTCCAAGCCTCCACGTCACCATGGTGCCGCTAAAAGAAATCGGGACCGACTCCCTGTATCTTGAAAATTTCTCGCGCCGCATGGTGGATACCGGCCCGTTGCAACGTGGCCGTATATCGGCACGAGAGGCCTCGGAACTTATTACCAACGAACTGATGGCCGTGAGTCCCGCGGGGAACGATCCTGACTATCAGCACCTGACGAACAAGTGGAGGGACACGGCGCAATATATCGCCCGCCCGCACGTTGCCGTCTGGGCGACCGCTCCGTTTCTTCACAACGGATCGATACCCAATCTCTATGAACTGCTCTCCCCCGCACGCGAGCGCCATGCGTGTTTTTATCTGAGCCCAACGATGGAATTTGATCCCGATAACGTGGGCTTCGCGATTGAGGAATGTACAGGGTCACCGGCGAGCCGCGACCTGCCGGGAGGCTTTGAGTTCAAGACCTACCTCCCAGGAAACGGGAACGGAGGCCATGAATTTGCGAACGTCCCAGGTTGCGAGAGCGGAAGCAGCAATGGCATCCTGGGCTGTGAATTGCCGGTTGAGAACCGGCGGGCCCTTATCGAATACATGAAAACCTGTGACCTCGACGGTAGGGTCATACGTGACGCCCCGGCCTGCCGGGATCTTGAATAACGAGTCTCGAACAGGCCGCCACACGCACGCCGCAAGACGCCACGCGGAAAAGAAGCGCTCGCCTCCGGCGCGCCAGTTCGTTATGATCTGGGCGCCGGGGCGCTTCCTCGCCACGTGGCATGGACCGAATCGTCTGGCTGCCGTATGATCGATCTCCTCTCCAAGGAACGCTCCATTCTCGAACGACCGTTCATGGAGTTTCGCCCGTTCGGCCTCAACGACCAGGGCGAAAAGATCTGTGACATCAGCGGCGTCATCGTTCAATCCAACGTCGATTATTTGCACGACTATCTCAGCCGCACGGGTGGGGACAATGCTGCCCGCGAAGCGCTGGATGAACTGTGCCGATTACTCAACTCGCGCCTTCCGGACCGCACCTATCACGTCACGCCCGACTTCCTTCGCAATATCTGGAATAGCTACTCCTACGAATTCGTCTGTTACCTCAGGGAATTCTGCGAACAACTGTCCGGCGATCCCCATTTTCACGTCAACGTGGGCACAGACCGGAAAGTCCCCCCGTTGATTCAAATCCTCTGTCGCCCATTTTCGACCCAGCAGCTCTACAAGATGTGGCCCTATTTCGGCAGCAAATACGTCCGAGGAGTCTTGGAGTTTGAGGTCGGGCAGGTGACCAGACGTTCGGCCGTCCTCCGTATGACGTTTACCGATCGGGCCCTGGTGCAGTTCGGTCCCTACCGGAAACGCTGCGTGGATGTCATCTGCCTGTCGTGTAAAAGCAGCATCGCCCGGGTGCAGACGCAAATACACGGCACCCCGGCCGCCACTGTCAGAGATCTCGCCTGCACCGCCAATGGCGATCCCTACTGTGAATGGGAGTTCACCTGGATACCGCAGGTCCGCAGCTCCGTCCCGCTCGCCATGTGGATGCTCGTCGCAGGGGGAACGTTCACCTATCTGCATCTTCGCCAACCGGACGTACCGACGGTGGAGGCGCTGGGACTCGCGGCCGTTCCGGCGTCGTTACTGTGGTGGATGATCACCAACCACATGCGTCGGGCCGCCAAACCACTGCAACGGTTACTCAAGGAGCAGGAGCAGGTCGTCGACGCGCGGCATGAGGAGTTGCGCGAGGCCTACCTCGAACAACAAAGCACCGCCGTCACCTTACGCCGCAAAATCAATGATCTCACCACGCTTCACCGCGCAGGCCTCTTGTTCAGTTCGACCTTCGATCGTGACGAACTGCTCACCAATGTACTCGATACGATCGTCCGCGATTTGCACTACGATCGCGCCATGATCGTCCAGTTCGATCGCACCCGCAATGTCTCGCACGACTTTCGAGTACGCGGCATGCCGCAGGATGTCGCCACCTTTCTCCGCACGCAGGAGGTCCTCATCACCGACCCGAATAGTGTGGAAGGCACGGTGTTCTTACGCGGTGAGCCGGTGCTCACGAATAACGTGCACGAGCTCTGGGACCGCCTACACCCGTTCGACCAGAAGCTGATCAGCATGGTCAATGTGAAATCGTTTATTACCGTTCCCCTGAAAACGCACGATGCCGTCATCGGGGCGCTCACGGTCGATCGCACGCACAATCAGGCGCTCACGCAGGACGATCTCGATGTGTTGATGACACTCGCCAGTCAGGTCGCCATCGGCCTGGACAATGCCCAAGCCTATCGCGAGATCGAATCGCTTAATGCACGTCTGGAAGCGCGTGTGCGCGAACGGACCGCCGAGCTGGAAACCGCGAACGCGCAGCTCAAGCAGATGGATCGACTCAAATCGAAATTCCTCGCTCACGTGTCCCACGAGCTTCGAACGCCTCTCACAAGCATCGTCGGATTCGCAGACAATATGATCGAGGGACTCGTCGGCTCGCTCAACATGAAGCAGGAGCAATATCTCACTCGCATCAAAGCCAACGGCACCAGGCTCGCGCGCATGATCACCGATCTCCTCGACCTCTCCCGTGTCGAGGCCGGAAAACTGACGCTCTCCTTCGACCATGTCTGCCTTCCGGCGATCGCCGGCGATGTCATCGAACAACTCCTCCCCCTGGCCATCACCAAACATCTGACCATCGAACTCCAGAGTTCCGATTCGACGCTGCTCGTGTGGGCGGACCAGGATCGACTCAGCCAGATTTTGACGAATTTATTGGATAATGCTATCAAGTACACGCCCGACGGGGGGCACGTTTCCGTGGAACTCTCCATCGATCTGCACCAGATGGCTCAGGTCGTCGTTCGTGACAACGGCCAGGGAATCCCCTCGGATGCGCTCCCCAAACTGTTTGATCCATTCTTTCGGGTGCAGCAAGAAGAACGCGGCCAGACCAAGGGCTTGGGACTTGGGTTGGCGATCGTGAAAGACTTAGTCGATCTGCACGGCGGCAGCATCAGAGTACGTAGCGAGGTGGATCAGGGCACCGCGTTTATCTTCACACTGCCCCTGCAGTCACGCGACTCGATCCCCCTCACCAAATTGCCTGCCGTCCGCCGCACGGTGCTGGTGGTCGATGACGACCTTGATATTTGCGACCTTCTGCGGGATCGACTGGAATCGGAAGGAGTCCAGGTGTATACCGCAGCGGATGGTCTCGCCGCGTTGCGCCTGTTGGCGGACACGCCGATCGACGGCGTGTTACTTGATATCGCCTTGCCGGAGTTGGACGGGTTTGAAATCCTCCGTCAATTACGCCACTCGCACCCCACGCTCCCGGTGGTGATGATGACGGCCGTGGAGGCCTTGGACCGCGCCATGGCAGCCGTGGAATCCGGGGCTCAGGGCTATCTCTTGAAACCCTTCGATGCGGCCCGCTTGCGGCAAATCGTCGACCGTTGGTTCATCGCCGGCGCCGACCACTCAGATTATCCGATAGGACGATAACCCCATGGTGTTTGCCGACCGCTCCCGCCGTGTCCTGGCTCTGTGCATAATGCTTCCAGCCATCGTAATCGTCTGGATGACGCCTATTGCACAGGCCCAAACCCCTCGACTGCAAGGGCAATCCGCTGCTGCCGCTGCGATGGGAAACGCCTTTGTCGCGCAAGCCGATGACCCGTCCGCGCTTCATTACAACCCTGCGGGCATGACACAGCTGCATGGATTCCAAACGCTGTTCGGCACCACGCTCATCGGCGGGACCACCCAATTCACCAGCCCAACCGGTGCGCAGACAACCGGAGACCGCAACGGGAGCCTGGCCTGGCCTCCTCCCGGCCACGTATACCTGGTCGCGAATCTCAAGGACCTCGGGCTGTCGGCACTCGGGAACTTCACTGCCGGAATCGGGATGAACAATCCGTTCGGTTCATTGACCAGATACCCGAACGATGGGCCGTTTCGCACCGCCGTGACCTTCACTACGTTGCCGTTGCTCGATATCAAACCCACCATCGCCTACAAGCTGAACGATCAGCTCTCCTTCGGATTGGGCGCGGATATTTACACGTTTTCCGGGCTCTTCGGAGAAGGCCATCTCGAACAGAAATCCGTCTGGCCAGGCGGACTGGGCATCCCGGCCGGCGCCTTGATGGAGATCAATGGCAGCGACACCACGGCGGGGTTTAACGTCAGCCTCCTGTACACCCCCTTCCGCAACAGCGACGGAAAACCACTCGTCAACATCGGCATGGTCTACCGCAGCCAAGCCACCTTCCATCTCACCGGCAACTTTCTCGCCAACGGCACCTCAGTCGCCGGCGCCGCCGCCACCTTCGTTCTGCCGCAGGTCTTCTCCGGCGGCATCGCCATCTGGCCGGTTCGTACATCCGAGCGCGAGTGGAAGCTGGAATTCGATGTGGACTATACCGGGTGGAAATCCAACCGGAACCTCGATGTCCACTTAACGAACGGCGGCCTGTTGCCGTTTCCGCAAAATTGGCAGAGTACCTATACCGTCATGATCGGAACCGAATACCGATGGTTGCGTGTGGCCTCGATGCCCGATTGGGACATTGCCTTGCGTGCCGGCTACATGAACCAACAGGCACAAATACCCGACCGCACCTTTAATCCGGGAGTCCCTTCAGCCAACACCCATATCCCCTCGGTGGGCATCGGGCTAGCCTGCCATGAAAATGGTTCTTTCCTTGGACTGGTGCGTTGCAGCGAACTGGGCATCGGCCCGTTGAAGCCGAAATTGTTCGCCATTGATCTCGCGTACCAAGCGGGGCTGTATGAAGTCCGAACCATTACCGGCAACCAGAATACAACCGTCAACGGCCGATACGACAGCATCGTTCATGTCGGCTCACTGTCGTTGCGCTTCAACTACTGACCCGACTCGTTCCGCACAACGCGGCACTCCCAGTGGTTGCATGGCCATGACGCCGACGGCACGGCGGTTGCTTCTCCCACGGTGAATGTCGGCGTGGTATCGAGCCGATTTCCTGCGGCCGGCAAGAGTATCGCCGTCTGCAAAACACGGCCTCCTGGATCATGCCCATCCAGCGTTGGTTGAATCGCCTCCTTCCACACGCGACCGGCCGCGTCTTCGCTATCAAGGAAGACGCGGCACCTATTCGCCCTACCTTCGACTATGTCTTTCTCGCTGCCTCCTAGTCCGGGACTACTATGGTCGGCGCTGATCGGAGGGCAATCGTAGGAGACCGACTGGTATCGGATTAGATACGGCGGAGAATCCAATTCGATACATCCTGTTGCCGTTCCTGCCCAACCGGGATGCTGCCTCATCGACGTGGCGGCCTAGACCGAATTATGCTCAGCCCTTTGGTCAGGTCTCCGATGCCATCAAACAACCGCTCACACGCACTTCCCGGCCATCATTTCTCATGAAGCCATCTTCCATCCTACATGCCCCGTGCAGGAGAGATGCTTCAGAGGTCTGACTAACCCCCTTCACGACGTCCATCCACGTGAATGGCATGGCTGTTGCTGCATGACAGCCTCGGAACCAATACACGACCACATTGAATTCGGGCACGAGCTCTTCGGAACAGAAAGGAGCCTGACATGGAACTTGTCATGGGTGGTCTCCTGATTGGAGTCAGCGGCATACTGGCCCTCTTGATTGTCGCGGTATGGAAAGACGCCGATCCACAGCAGCCTGAAACGCATCCGTCTCAGCGGGGCACAGAGTTCCCCTAACCGCATTCTGCGCAACGAACGTGAGCATTGAGAGCGGCTCAAGGCAATACCACACACTCAGTACCAGTTCCCTCGCGCAAAGGAGTTGCACCATGAACCGGTTTGTCTATTTGCGATCACAGAAACGCCAACGCATGACCGTCAGTCTGCCGGCCGACCTGGTGGAGCGTATGCGCGATGCCGCCTATTGGACATCGGGCACCACAATGGCTGGTCTCATTTCTTCAGCGATGGAAGATCTCCTCAATAATCTTGAATCGCAAAACGGCCGACCGTTCTCACCACGGCTGCAGGACTTGAAACCGGGGCGTCCACGCGGACACAGGACCACTCAACCGCCTGTATCTGAGGAAATACAGTCTGTATCCAACTAGATACGCACCACAGACCCAGCACTTCTCCCTGGCCTTCGCACCGTGAGAAGGCTGTCTTAATCGCCCCAATCTTCGGGACATTCGCGCGTGATCGGCCGATACGTCCGACTGTTCACAAGTATGCCTTTTGCGTCTACCTCTTCCTAACCACAAAGTTCTCGTTTTGTCTCTCCGACCACATCCGACACCGCCGGTCAGGAACCCACGGGACGTCATGCGGCCTTCAGCAGAAAACCTCGACACCACCCGCCGACAGCCATCCTCTCCCTCTCAAGGCAACCGACAACTCATGGTCAGTCAAACCATCAACACTCACATGCGACGTGGTACCCTCCCCATCTGTGGTGGGATCTTGATCGTCTGTTGCGCCTTGGAGGCCCACGCTCAGCGCGCAGCCCCCTCGCCGGCTGTTTCGACAACCGGCGCGCCGATCAACGAGGAGCTGGAACTCCTGAAGGAGGAGGAAACCGTCAGCATCGCCACTCGCCATGAACAACCGATCTCCCAATCTCCTTCCAATGTGTATGTAATTACAGACGAAGACATCCGCCACTCGGGTGCGGCGGACATTCCCACCATCCTCCGGCGCGTGCCTGGGCTGGATGTCATGCAGGTCACCGGAGCGGACTTCAATGTGAGCGCGCGAGGCGACAACCAACTGTTCGCCAACAAGATCCTCGTCATGATCGACGGCCGCTCGATCTATATCGACGGCCAGGGCCTCGTGTTCTGGAAATCACTCCCGGTCACCCTCCCGGAGATTAAACGCATCGAGGTACTGAAAGGGCCTGCCTCTGTCGTCTACGGCTTGAATGCGTTCGACGGGGTGATCAACATCATCACGAAGTCCGCGCAGGAGATGAAAGGCACCACCTTGCAGTTCGGCGGCGGGGAACTCGGCACCATCTCCAGTGCCGCCGTCCAGGCGGGATCGGCTGGCAAACTCGACTACCGTCTCTCCCTCGGCCATGATCAGAATCAACAATGGCGCAACAACGACGCGCTGGCCTTCCGTTCGAACAAACTCAACGTGCAGACCCAGTACAACTTCTCCGGTGACGCCACCTTACGCGTCGCCGGCGGGGTGATCGATACCAATCGCTTCGACGGCCCCGTCTCGAACGTCCAAATTCCCCATTCGCAATTCAATCAGGCCTATACGGACGTCCATTACCAATATCGCAATTTCTCCGTGCGCGGGTGGTGGCAGGGGAACGACATTCCCGTCGACTCCTCGACACACCCGCTGCTGGCTCGGTTTGTCCGGCAGACCAACGCGACAGGCGGGCCGAACGTTTCGTTCACCACCAACACGTATAATGTCGAAGCGCAACACAGCCTCGACTTCGGGCCTACCAACCGGCTGAGCTACGGCATCAACTACCGCTACAACACCGTCGATGGAAGTGCGGTGTCTGAATTAGGACGCGAAGACCGATTCGGTATCCATCTTCAGGACGAGTGGAAGATCTCGCCCGCTCTGACCTTGGTAGCCGGTATTCGCTATGACCTGCATACCAGGATCAATGGGACCTGGAGCCCGCGCGTCGCCCTGGTGTACAACCTGACGCCCGACCAGACCGTCCGTTTCAGTGCATCGGTGGCCTACCGCCCGCCGACACTGTTCGAGTCCAATCTCGATCTGCGCATCCTGCCGACGGTGCCGCCGCTGTTTGCACCTATCCCGCTATTTGGATCACAGAGACTCAATCCCGAGCAGATCATTTCCTATGAAGCCGGCTATCAGGGCTGGTGGATGAAACATCGGCTCCGGACCAGACTCGACTTGTTCTTCAATCATCTCTCCGACTTGATCAACTTCCAAACCATCGGCACTACCCGCACGCTCATCAACGGCGGTGAGGCCGACATCTATGGCACCGAAGCGGGGCTGGAGTTCCTCGCCACCAGATGGCTCAGCGGGTTTGCGAATGTCTCTTACCAAAAGATCGGCCAGACCTTCACCGGCGTCTCCAGGCGCGGCGGCCCGGACTGGAAAGCGAACGTAGGCTTTCGTGGCGATTGGGACAGCGGGCTGAACGGAGAGATCGCGGTCCACTACATCGCCGGCGCCACGTACCCCTTGATCGAATTCTTCACCGCGCTGGCTCCGGTGCTTCCCATACCGACAAGTCCGACGATCGATAGTTACACCTTGCTGAACCTGCGCGGCGGGTACCGATTCTGGCACGACAAGGCCGAAGTGGCCGTCGCCGTCTTCAATGCGCTGAACGATCGTCACAAGGAACACCCTTTGGGCGACACGCTCGGCAACCGAGTGATGGGTTGGGTGACCCTTAGGTTTTGAATGTTGCGTCATGAAATCTGAACTGAACACATCGTGGTATCCGCTCTTGGCGGCGGGATTCACGCTCCTCCTCAGCAGCCTTGCGGCTGCCGAACCGGCGGCGGTGATCGCTCGTGAGTCGTTCCCGTTCGCCGCTAATGATGAATTGGCGCTCTTAAAAGAAGAAGAAACGGTCAGTATTGCGTCGCGTTATGAGCAGCCGATCTCACAGGCCCCGTCGAACGTTTACGTCATTACGGACGAGGATATCCGACAATCCGGTGCCATCGATTTGCCAACCGTCCTTCGCCGGGTTCCAGGGCTGGAAATCATGCAGACGGCAGGGGCCGACTTCAACGTGAGTGCCAGGGGTGGAAACCAGCCCTTCGCAAACAAGATGCTCGTCATGGTGGACGGACGGTCCATTTACCTCGACGTTCAAGGCACCGTGTTCTGGAAATCCATTCCGGTCACGCTCCCTGAAATTAAACGTATCGAAGTCCTCAAGGGACCTGCTTCAGCCGTGTATGGGTTTAATGCCTTCGACGGCGTGATCAATATCATCACCAAGTCGCCGGAGGAAATGAAGGGCACCACGCTGCAATTCGGGGCGGGCGAACTCGGCACGATCAGCAGCGCCGCCGTCCAGGCAGGCACCGTCGGTAAATTCGGCTATCGCCTCTCCATCGGCCGCGATCAGACCCAACAGTGGCGAGATCGAGAGGCTCTTGGCTTTCGATCGCACAAGTTCAACGTACAGACTGAGTACGCGTTGTCGTCGACTTCCAAACTGCAGGTATCAGGAGGGTTGGTCGACACGAATCGGCACGACGGACAGGTCGGCGAAGTCACGAGCAACTCCATTCGGCCATCGCTTGCGTACGCCAATGTCCTCTACGAACATGGGGCCTTTCTCGTTCGGGCCTGGTGGTCCGGCTATACGGACCACGCAACCATTAATCCCAACTCCCAATTGGTCAACCTGCTGAGCATTACCGACCGCAACGGACAATCGACCAATCCGTTCTCGGGAAACACCTACAACGTGGACGTGCAACATGCGGCCGACCTCTGGGCCACGAACCGATTGCTGTACGGGATCAATTATCGCCACAACTCGCTGTCAAGCAGCGCTATCGCTCAATTCAGCCGAGAAGACCGCCTGGGACTGTTCATTCAGGACGAATGGCGCGCCACCTCCGCAGTGACAATCGTCGCCGGCCTGCGTTATGACCTCCATTCCCAAATCAACGGAACCTGGAGCCCGCGGGTGGCGCTCCTGTATCAACCGGTCGAGGGCCACACCTTTCATCTCTCCGGATCGACCGCCTATCGGCCGCCGACCCTGTTTGAATCCTATCAAGACCAGCGTGTGACCACCTCGATTCCAACCGGGGTGCCGTTTCCACCCTCAATCTCGTCGACGGTGCCGGTCACCGGCTCGACCCGGCTCACGCCGGAACAGATCATTTCCTATGAGGCCGGATACCAGGGCTGGTACTGGAAACACCGGTTACGAGTGCGCGCGGACCTGTTCTTCAACCATGTCTCCGATTTGATCGGCAGCCGGATCATCGCCGGCGGGGCCTCAGAGTTTGTCAACGACCAAGGTGCTGCCGACATTTACGGCGGTGAGGCCGGCATTGAATTCCTCGCCAGCCGCTGGCTCAGTGGATTTGCCAACTATGCCTACGAGGAAATCGGCCAGTCATTCAGCGGCACAGTCAAACGAGGCGCCCCGCGATCAAAAGTCAGCGCAGGCCTGAGGACCGAGTGGGAAAACGGCCTCAGTGGGGAGATCGGTTACTACTATGTCGGGGCAACAACCTATCCGCTCGCACAGACCTTTACGCTCCTGGCCAATATCCCCGCCACCGGGGTAACGGTCCCATCTGACCGCATCGGCAGTTACAACCTGCTCAATCTCCGTGTTGGGTATCGGTTTTGGCAACAAAAGGCCGCCGCCGGCTACATGCGTGAGGCGGAAGTGGCCTTCTCGATCTTTAATGCACTGAACGACAGACATCGGGAACATCCGCTCGGCGACCGGATCGGCAGCCGGTCGATGGGATGGATCACCGTGCGGTTTTAACGGAGTCATCGGAATGCTCAGCGCCAGGTTTCAGATCGGGAACACTCCGGAGTGACAGCGAGGCCGTTATGACTACCATGACACCCGGCCATTCGATCCTCGTCGTGGACGACGATCCCGATATCGCCCTCGGACTACAGGACTTACTCGACCACGACGGCTACCACGTAAACGTCGCCGGCACCTGCGCGGAAGCACTCACACAAACACGGGACCACGAGTACAATGCCGTTCTGCTGGACTTGGGATTGCCCGACGGAGACGGCTCGTCCGTCCTACGGACGTTGCAGGAAATGCAGCCCCAATTACCGGTGATCATCCTCACGGCCTACACCAGTGCCGATCACACCGTCGGCTCACTAACCCAAGGCGCCTTCGCCTGCCTCACCAAACCCTACAATCGGGATGAGCTGCGAGCGGTCCTTCGCCGGGCCGTCGGGGTCCAGGCGCTCGCCGCGAAAGCCGAACAAGCCGAACAGGCGCTGAGCGAGAGCGAGGCGCGATTCCGTTCACTGGTCGAAGCCGCCACCGATGCCATCGTCTTGGCGGATCACAAGGGCCGGATTCTCTCCTGGAACCAGGCCGCCGCCCGTCTGTTCGGCTATGCCAACGACGAAATCCAAGGCCACCCCCTGACCATGCTGATGCCGCAGCGTTATCGCGCCGCGCATGAGCGCGGCCTCGCCCGCGTCCAGGAAACCGGGCAGTCCAGGCTCATCGGTCGTCTCGTCGAACTTGAGGGATTGCGGAAGGACGGCAGTGAGTTCCCGATTGAGCTCTCGTTGGCCATGTGGACGGCCGATACTGCGGTGTTTTTCAGCGGCATCATTCGTGATATCACCCAACGACGCAAGGCAGAAGAAATTCTCGACCGCCTCCGCCGTCTCCACGAAGTCATCCTCACGCAAGCGGGCGAAGGGATTTACGGACTCGATCACAACGGTCAGGCCACATTCGTCAATGCCACCGCCGCCCAATTGCTCGGGTATGACCCATCCGAACTCATCGAACAATCGATGCATGCGCGACTCCATCACTCACAGCCTGACGGGAGCCCCTCCCCAGCCGATCAATGCCCGATCTACGCCGCACTCCACGACGGGCAAGTCCATCGCGTCTCACGTGATGTTTTCTGGAGGAAAGACGGCACGAGTATGCCGGTGGAATATGTCAGTACCCCGATCACCGAGAAGGGACTCGTGGTAGGCGCCGTCGTCGTCTTCCGGGACATCACCGAGCGCCTGGAGGCCGAACACGCCGTCGAAGAAAGTCAGGAGCGATTCCGTCAGCTGGCGGAACACATCAGGGAAGTGTTCTGGATCACCGATCCAACCAAAAGCCAAGTGCTCTATATCAGCCCAGGGTACGAAGAGGTGTGGGGACACTCTTGCGACAGCCTCTACGAGAGGCCGAGTTCATGGATGGACGCCATCCATCCCGACGATCGGCTACGAGTCCGGGACGCGGCCATGAGCCGACAAATTTCTGGAGGCTACAGTGAGGAATATCGCATCCTTCGACCCGATGGATCGATGCGATGGATCTGGGATCGCGCATTCCCGATCCATGACGCGTCGGGAACGGTCTACCGCATCGCGGGCTTTGCGGAGGACGTGACGGATCGCAAACGGGTTGAAGCGGCGCTGATCGAAAGCGAACGTCGGTATCGAGTCCTGTTCGACGACAATCCGTCCATGTATTTCATGGTCGATGCCGCGGGCACCGTCCTGTCGGTCAATCGCTTCGGAGCCGAGCGCCTCGGGTATGACGTCCAGGAACTGCTCGGATTGTCCGTGCTGAATATCTTCCACCCGAGCGATCAGGACGACGTGCGCAGGAACCTCGACGCCTGCCTCTCCGAAATGGGCCGGCCCAGAGGGTGGGAGTACCGCAAAGTCCGGAAGGATGGCAGCGTCATCTGGGTGCGAGAAACCGCTCAGGCGGTGCTTAACGCCCAACAGGCCCCGGTGGTGCTGATCGTGTGCGAAGACATTACCGCCATGAAGGAGGCGGAGGTCGCCCTCCACGACAGTGAAGAGTTCAAGAACCAAATCCTGCGCAGCAGTGCGGATTGCATCAAAGTGTTGGATCTAGAAGGTCGGCTGCAATACATGAACGATGCGGGGAAAACGCTCTTACACATCAACGATCTCACCGGCTACCTGAATAAAGCCTGGACGGACCTGTGGGAAGGAGATGATCGGAATGCCGCCCTGGCCGCGCTCGAAGCGGCCAAAGCCGGCGAGATCGGCAAGTTTGTCGGCTTCTGTCCCACTACCAACGGAGTCCCGAAGTGGTGGGACGTACAGGTTACTCCCATGCTCGACACGCGGGGGCATTCACGACGCCTCTTGGCGATCTCTCGTGACATCACCGATTACAGACAGGTCCAGGATTCGCTTCGCGCCAGCGAGGAGCGGTTCAAATCCGTCGTTCGAGGATCGAACGACGGATTCTGGGACGGCCATGTGCTTCCCGGCCAACCCTGGCATTCGCCGCTCACCCCAGTATGGTGGTCACCGCGGGTGCGTGAGATGCTGGGATACAATGAAGTCGAGTTTCCCGATATTCTCGACAGTTGGGCATCTCGCCTCCACCCGGATGATCGCGAGGGTGTATTCCAGCGATTGGCAGCCTGCCTCAAAGAGGGGATCTCCCATTACGATGTCGAATACCGCTTACTCACCAAATCCGGGGAGTACCGGTGGTTTCACGCTCGAGCCGAAGTGCTGGAGCGGGATGCGAACGGCTGTGCGCTCCGCATGGCAGGCTCTCTGCAATGCATCACTGAACGTAAACAGGCGGAAGCGCAGATACGCCTCAGCGAGGAACGGTTGCGGATGGCGCTGCTGGAGTCAGACGTCGGCATCTGGGATTGGGATGTGCCGTCGGGCCACATCTATTGGTCTCCGGGTGTCGAAGCCTTACTCGGCCTGCCCTTGGGCTCCTTCCCCGGCACCTACGCCGCGTATATCGCCCTGATTTATGTGCTGGATCGTGGAACGGTCCTGAGCCAGATCGAACACAGTTTACGCGATCAGGACGCCGTCAACGTCCGACACCGTGTCGTGTGGCCGGACGGAACCCTGCACTGCTTAACCTGGACCGGACGAGTCCATCGGGGTGCCGACGGGGTCGCCACACGCGTGCTCGGTATCGTGCATCACATGAAGGGGCATACCGACGAGTAGGCTGGATTCGCCACGCTCACGAGACAGGCCGGCTCGATGAGGACGCAGACTGTGACTTTCGCATTCCTACATTCGACCTACATCACCCAGGCATCCGATCCGGTTCGGAAGACTCTGGGGCGGCTGGTCACCGTCATTGCCTGCCTACTCTTCTGGACCCATGTCGCTTCGGCAACTGACATCATCGTGCTCAAATCTTCCGACATCGCGGCATACAACCAAGCCATCACCGGGTTTAAAGCGACCCTTCCGAGCGGCATCGTCCTCTCCGAATACGATTTACAGGGTGATTTGGAGAAGGGGCGCAAACTGGCCCGCAAGATCCGCGCATCCGACCCCGCCCTGGTGTTTGCGGTGGGACTGAAAGCGGCGAAGGCCGCACAACTGGAGATCGTCGACATTCCAGTGGTCTATGCCATGGTGTTGGACCCGGCCAAGTACGGCTTCAACACCCCGAACATGACCGGCATTCTCATGGAAGTGCCGATGGAGCGACAACTGGCCGTCATACGAGCCCTCTTGCCTCGGCTCACACGCGTCGGCACGCTGTACGATCCGTCGAAGACCGCGTCGCTGATCGAGGAAGCCAAGCGCCTCCTCAAACCGCAGGGGTCGGAATTCGTTCCGATCCCAATCGACAGCGAACGAGATGTACCCGGCGCCTTGCGTAGCTTACTGCCGTCCATCGACGCGTTATGGCTCGTCCCCGATTCCTCGGTGCTCACCGACGAGTCGCTGCGCTTTATCTTGAATACGGCGTTGGAGGAACACGTCCCGGTCATCGGGTTCTCACGCGAGTTTGCCCGCAGCGGGGCGCTGCTCTGCCTCTCCGTCAATTACAGCGATATCGGACGACAAGCGGGGCAACTCACCCTCAGGATTTTAGACGGCCACGTCTCGTTGCCTGCGAAACCCTTGCCCCCGGACCGCATTGAACTGAGCCTGAATCGCAAGACGGCCAAATTCCTCGACATCGACATCCCCAGAGATCTGGAGGAGAAAGCCGACGAGTTGTACTGATGAAAGGATCCACCATGAGTGGCCCTACCCTGCCCCCCATCGCGCTGTCCCTCTTCTCGAACGGACCGGGTCGGTTTGTTAGCCTTCGTACCAAGTTCGTGCTGTTTTTCAGCTTGATCCTCATCCTGACCTCCTCGGGAATGGGCTGGTACTTTGTGCACAGCAAACGCATCGCCATGACCGAACGGGTGAAGGATCTCGGCACCATTCTCGTCAAGAATCTCGCCCACAACGTGCGCTACGGCATCATCATCGAGGATCGGGTGATTCTTGAACAGTTCATCGACGGCGTCATGGGCGTCGATGAAGTGGTCTATGCCATCATTACCGGCACGGACGGCCAAATCCTCGCCGCAAAAAGCAAAGGTACCCTCGAGAGCCCGTTTGGCACCGTACGATCCACGGCACAGCCGTTCTACCCGCACCCAGACCTTGCGAACTCGGTCCGCAAGGCACCGGACACGGAACCCACCGTCACGCGCCTCAGGCTCAGCAGCGCCGGGGCAATCCCGTTCCAAGAGAAAAGTTCAACCCTGCCGGTCTCGACATCCGGGGTTCCAGAAGAAACGTTCTACGACTTTGCCCTCCCGGTGATGAAGCGTTCGGAATTCCACTCTGAGGCCCTGGCGCTCCAAGCGGAGGAAACCCGAAAAGCCGGAAGCACGCGCCCGTCCTCACAAGCCTTCGGAATCGTTCAGATCGGCCTGACCGAAATGCCGATGCAACGCGAACTGACGACCGTGCTGTGGAATTTTCTTCTGCTCACGCTCGGCATCATCGCGACCGGTATTCTCTGCACGAATCTCCTCGCCCGCCGGATCATTACTCCCTTGCGAAACCTGGCGGCGGGCGCGCGCAAAGTCGGCGAAGGCGATCTCTCCACCTTTGTCGTGCCGACCACACAGGATGAAGTCGGCCAATTGACCGCACTCTTCAACCTTATGACCAAATCGCTTCAGGAACGGAACCAGGCCATCTCCACCAATCTCGAAACCATCCGGCGGCATGTGACGCAGCTCACGACATTGAGCCAATCCAGCGCCGCGATCACGTCCACTCTCGACCTTGATCGCCTTCTTTCGACCGTACTGCAACTCCTCAGTGAAAACCTGGGATTTTCCCGGATGGTCCTGTTCTTATGGGATAACGACCGTGGTGTGGCCACGGTCGGCCGCATGCTCGGCATGCCGCCTGAAGCGGAGGAAGCCGCTCGACGACTCGTCATCCCCGTGCGTGAGGACGGCGGTTTTGCGGCGGAACTGCTGATCCACGGCAAACCCGTACTCGTCCCGGACATCGAGTCCGTCGCCGACCGTATCTCCCCGGCCATCCTTCCCTGGCTGCGTGAGGTAGGACTGACGTCCTTCGTCGCCGCGCCGCTCCGCAGTCAGCAGCGAATTCTCGGCTACTTGGGTGCCAATCGCGGCACGCTGCCTTGCAGTCAGGAAGATCTCGACCTGCTGGTCACCATTGCCAGCCACGTGGCGGTCGCCGTAGACAATGCCCGCGCCTACACCGAACTGGCCACCTTGATGGAACACCTGGAGCGGCGCGTGGAGGAACGAACCCATGAATTACAGACGGTGAATGAGCGTCTTCAGGAACACGACCAACGGCGCTCGAAATTCGTGTCGGTCGCCTCGCATGAATTGCGCACCCCGATGACCTCCATTAAGGGGTTTGTCGAGAACATGCTGGATGGACTGACCGGGCCGCTCTCCGAACGACAAGAGCACTACCTGCAGCGCGTCAAACACAATGTCGATCGACTCACACGAATCATCAACCAACTGCTGGATTGGTCCCGTCTGGATGTCGGACGGATCGAGATCAAACCCGAATCCTTACAGATCGATGCCTTTGTCAGAGATGTGGTGGAGAGCTTCCAGACACTCGCGGCCGAAAAGGCCATCGTTCTGGAGGTCGTGCCTTGCGCGCAGCCACTGGCCGTACGAGCCGACCGTGACAAGCTGGAACAAATTCTTTGGAACCTTGTCGGCAACGCCATCAAATTTACGCCCACATCCGGGCGTGTTTCGGTGAGCTGCGGGATCCGCGATGCCGGTTTTGCGCAGATTACAGTAGCCGACACCGGATGTGGCATTGCGGCCAACGAGTTGGCTCACGTCTTTAACGAATTTTCAAAGGTTGAATCCACCATGCCCTCCTCACAAGGAGCCCAACTCGGCCTGTTCATCACCAAAAGTTTGGTGGCCCTGCATGGAGGACAGATGTGGGTGGACAGTCGGCTGGGTGTCGGCAGCCAGTTCTGCTTTACCTTGCCGCTTGAAGATGCGTAGGCAACGACATCGTCGCGGCCGACGCACCCAGCGAACGATTATATTTCCCTTCGTTGTATCTGATCGGATAATGCCCGCATTCATTTGCACTGGCCCATCTTCACGGCCAGGCTCGTGATTCATCGCCGCGTTCACACACCATCACAGAATCAATGGGTTCTCCCTTCGTGCCCGGCTCATTCAAGGCACAGGACCGGCATGAGTATTGCGCCTGGAACGAGATGGTCCGATCTCCCACCGGCTGGAGCACACAGCATGGGGACCGCCGTTCTCATCGTCGATGATGACCCGGATATCCGCGAGTCGCTCACAGACATGTTGAGCCACGAGGGGTATCTCGTCCACGGGGCCGTCTCCGGAACCGACGCGCTGCGGCAGGCCAAACAGATGCGATACGGAGCCGCGCTGCTCGACATTCAGCTGCCCGACCTGAACGGACTGTCGGTGCTGAAAGTGCTCATAGAGCTGGATGCCGCGCTTCCAGTGATTATTCTGACCGGCAATGCCACCCCCGAGAATACCATCGGCTCGCTGGCCAAAGGCGCCTTCGCGTACCTCACCAAGCCCTACAATTCTCAGGAACTCAAGGCCGTCCTACGCCGAGCCGTCTCGGTCAAAGGGTTGGCCGTTCGAGCTGAGCATGTGGAGCAAGCGCTGCATGCCAGCGAAGAACGCTTCCGGGCGTTGGTGGAGTCGGCGACCGATGCCATTGTGCTCGCCGACCAGAGCGGCCTCATCATCTGGTGGAACGGCGCCGCCGAGCGAATGTTCGGTCACACCAAAGAAGACGCGCTCGGCCGCCCGCTAACCATCGTCATGCCGGAGCGGTTTCGCGCCGCCCACGAGGCTGGCATCACGCGTCTCGCCCAAGGTGGAACCGCCACGACTATCGGGCGCACCATCGAAATGGTCGGCTTGACTAACACCGGAGACGAATTCCCGATTGAGCTTTCGTTGGCCTCCTGGCGTGCGAGCGAAGGGATGTTCTTCAGCGGCATCATCCGCAATATCACGCGGCGCAAACGTGCCGAAGAGTCGGTCGTCAGGTTGAGTCACCAAAATGCCTTGATCCTCGACAGTGCCGGAGAAGGCATCTTCGGGCTCGACCCGCAAGGATGCGCCACCTTCGTCAACGCCACCGCGGCGCGAATGCTCGGGTGGAGCGCGGCCGAACTGATCGGAAGACCGTTGGCGCCCCTCCTCTACCGGCTCGGCAACACCATTGCCGCCCACTCCTCGGACCCCTTCTGTCTTACGTCGTCGCTCCATGACGGGGCGATTCACCGCATCCAAAATGAGACTTTTGCCAGAAAAGACGGCTCGCTGTTTCCCGTCCAATACGTCACGAGCCCGATTCTTGAGCAGGACCGGCCGGTCGGCGCAGTCGTGGTCTTCCAGGACATCAGCGCCCGCAAACGGCAGGAAAACCTGCAGCAGGCACAACTCTCTGTCAGCCATATCCTCGCGCATGTCGGCACTGTCGAAGAGGCCATCCCGCAACTGCTCCAGGTCGTAGGCAACATGGGGCCGTGGGATATGGCGCTCTTGTGGCAATGCGAACGGATGGGAGAGACACTGACGTGCCAAGGAAGCTGGGTTCGCCCGTCACATCAATGGGGAGAGTTTCTCTCGGTCTGTCGCAACAGTGAGTTCCCGCCGGGAATGGACTTCCCCGGCATCGCCTGGGCCTCCAAACTCCCGCTCTGGATACCGGACGTCCTCACGGATTCCCGATTCACCCGCATACCGACCGCCGCTCGCCTGGGCATGCATGGGGCCTGCATCGTCCCCATCCGGACCGGTCACGTCATCCACGGCGTGTTCGAATTGTATGCCGGCACCGTACAGCCTGCCGACAGCCACCTGATCCACATCTTGACGGACACGGGCATGAAGATCGGACAATTCATCGATCGTACGCGGGCCGGAGAGGCGTTGCGCGCCACCCATGCCATGACTCAGAGCCTGCTAGCCAGCCTGCCCGGCGCCATTTTCCTCTGCGGACGGAGTCTGCGCGTTCAGTATGCGAATACCCTCGCCCATCAGTATTTTGCGCCTCCCGGAGAATCGCTGATCGGCCGCTCACTAGCCGACTGTCTTTCCCTCAGCGAGTCCACACTTCAGGATCTGGTGATGGAATGGACCGCGCACAGTGCAGACCCACCTCATCGGCTCTCTGAACGTGAGTGCGAGGTCGCCACACGGCTATATCGCTATCGATTCTTCCCGGTCACCACCCCAAACGCTCCGCAGTATCAGGTGGGCATCGTGTTGTGGGATATCACCGACGACAAACGACTCCAGGATGAGCTGATCCAGGCTGAAAAACTGTCGAGTCTGGGCACCATGGTGTCCGGGATGGCGCATGAGATCAACAATCCGGCCCAGGCCATCCTCAGCATGGCCGAGTTGATCCAGGATGAGAACGACCCCGATACGGTGAAACAATTTGCCGCCGATATTGTGGGATACGCCCGTCATGTGTCCAGCGTCGTACGGGACTTCGCCGGCTATGCCCGCGCGTCCGGCAGAGATGGCGAGACGGAAATCGATGTGGCGGAGCGGTTGCTCGAAGCGGTCAAGATGGTCCGGCGAGGGCCTCATTTCGGTCAAGTTGAAATTGCCACACAGTTCGACTCCCCCGTGTTTCTTCGCGCGCGCAGGGGAGAAATCGATCAGGTTTTTGTCAACTTGATCAGCAACGCCACCCAAGCGATGGAGGGGAGCGGCTGCTTGACCTTAGGCACCAGTCAGGACGAAAGATGGATTCAGGTGACCATTGCCGATACCGGCCCGGGTATTCCGGCATCCATTCGGGCGAGAATTTTCGATCCGTTCTTCACCACCAAAACGGCTGGAAAGGGGACGGGACTCGGACTCAGCATCGTGCACAAGATCGTGACCAAATACGCCGGCACCATCACGATGGACAACACCGAAGGAGGAGGCACCACCTTCCGGCTGCGGTTTCCGGCACTCACGCAGCCATAAGGCCCCCCAGACGGCACGATGCAACCACAGCCTTACGATGAACGGCACGCGAGGAGTCCGTCGGTACGCTGGCAGCAGAAACGGATGTCAGGACTGTGAGCGAGGAACATACGCCCGCTTAAACACCGAGCGCAATCCGAAATAGGCGAAGGAATCTTTGAGATTGGAATACAGGCGCTTGAACGCGCCCATGTCGGGATTCGTCACATACTCCATGGTCAACACGATCCGTTCTTCCTGCTCTCCGAGCGGAGTCACGGCATGCCACAGCTTATCGCCATTGAAAATGACCAGGTCGCCGGGAGCCGTGGCCAACTCCATATGAATCGGCTGTTTCCCCGGCACATCTTTGAAGAGATCACACACTAAGCGGCATTGTTTGGACCGATCGAGTAGTCCCATCAAAATGGTGTATCGAGCACCTTTGTAATAGGACGTATCGTAGTGATACCCGATGTGATCGCCGGCTTCCGTATAGTAATAGAGCGCACAGGAATGGGGATCGCTGTCGGGACAGAGCAGCAGATTCACCTTAGTCAACCGGTTGAGCATCGCCCGGAAGGCGTCAGAGCGATACAGATCGATGAACTGCGGGGCTTTCTCCATCACGGCATAATAACTGACGCTGCCGCCCTTCTTATGCCCGGGGATATAGTTGCGGTTTAATCCCGACTTGAGCGCCTGGGCTTGCGACGCCAGGGAGGCCTCCACAAAATCGCGCGGGAGAAACTGCGGGATATACAGGAATTCGTTCTGGTCCCAATAGTCCCGCTCCAGCCGATCGAGATCCAACGCCGCGATCGCCCGCTCCACCGTCTCGGTCACGCTGCTCGTACAAGTTGGGCTCATAGCTTGCTCTTTCGTGAATCGTCGGCTGCATCTCGTCCGGAGACCGAGCGCATGGCGCGTAGCTGGTAGCAGGAGTCGGCAAGGCAGAGCAACTGGCCAATAGCCGATGACCTGGAGCCGGAACTCAGAGCCGCAGCGCTTCTCATACCATCCTCAGCCATACGCTATGCGCTCCGATCTCTCACGCGATACGCTCCACAATTCACGCGTGACGGATGTCGAGAGCTAGGGTCTGCTCAACACCGGGGCCCTCACGATTTCTACATCGGCCGGGGCCTTGAAATCAAATAAATCATCCTTCAATCCGCTGTTCGGTTTCAACTCCGAAAATTCAAACGTGGCGACATTCCCGCTGACCTCATGCAAGGCGATGGTCTTCAAGAAGTAGGTTTTGGGCTGCACCTCGATCACGATCTTCTGAATCGCACGGTCCGGTTCGGCGCGCCCTTGCTTCGGGGTCAAGCTCACCAACAAAATGCCGCCTGCGCCACGCTCCTTGTTCGCCGTGGGTTCGATATCGAACTCTTCATCCAGCTTCGCCACCCCCTGGAGTAACTGCAAGGGCGCCTGGGACGCAGCCATATAGGTGAGCTTGCCCACCAGCACCTGCTTGTGCTCCGGCACATACATTTTGACGTCATCTTTATTGACGTAAATTTCTTCCGTGGCCGGCTCGATATAATCCCATCGCAGATGCCCGGGCTTCTTGATGTAGAAATGTCCGGTCGAAATCACCGGCGTGGAAAATCCTTCGATCCTGGTTTTTTGCGTGAAGGAGGCCTGCAAGTCTTTGGTCTTTTCATAACGAATCTGGATCTTCTTCACCACGTCTTGCACTTCTTGCAGCGCCTGCAGATCCATCGCCGGCTCATCGGGCTTCACCAATTGAGCACCAGCGGGCATCCCACTCATCAGCAGCCATACAACAACCAATAATATCCGCATCATTCCTCATCTCCACCGACCGGCCCGCGACGCCCCAACACTTCTCGGCGCCCGTCTCGTCCTGCCGCGCCGACCACCCCTTCCGCTTCCATCTGTTCGATCATCCTGGCCGCCCGAGGATACCCAACGCGGAGACGCCGTTGAATCAAGGACGCCGAAGCCTGGCCGGTGGACAATACCAGATCCTTGGCCTGCTCATAGACTTCGTCCTTGGCCTGCTCCTCTTCCGCCTCCTCGACCTTGAGCGACTGGAGTTCACGGCAGTAGGACGGCAACGCCTGCTTCTTCACAAATTCGACGACCCGGCGCACGTCATCGTCCGACACATAGGACCCGTGAATCCGCATCAGCTTCCCGGTACCGGACGCGAGATACAGCATGTCGCCGCGACCGAGCAACGCCTCGGCGCCGTTCGCGTCGAGAATCGTACGCGAGTCGGTCTTCGAAGAGACTTGAAACGCGATCCGAGCGGGGAAGTTGGCCTTAATCAAACCGGTCAATACATCGACCGACGGCCGCTGGGTCGCCAGCACGAGGTGAATGCCCGACGCGCGCGCCATCTGCGCGAGACGCGCAATCTTGTCTTCCACGTCTTTCGGGGCCACCATCATCAAATCCGCCAACTCGTCGATCATGACCATGATGTAGGGCAAGGGTTCAGGCGGGCTCGCCTTGACTGAATCCGTCGGCCCATTGTCACCAGCCGGTTCCGCATCTTCACCCTTCGACAGCCGTTCTTCTTCGGAAAGAAACGTCAGCTCGACCTGTTCCGGCTTGCCGGATTGCCAGACATCCGACACGGCTCCTTGCACTTCAGAGATACGCCGGTTGTAGGCATCGATACTGCGCACCCCCGCCTCCGCCAGCAACTTGTACCGCCGTTCCATCTCCTGAACGACCCACCCCAAACCGCGCGCCGCCGATTTGGGATCGGTGATGACGGGGCGCAGCAGGTGCGGAATGCCATCGTAGCTTTGAAACTCCAGCATTTTGGGGTCGATAAGCAGCAGTTTCACTTCGTCCGGTCGGGCATTGAACAGAATGCTCAACAACATGGTGTTCAGCCCCACGCTCTTGCCGGCTCCGGTCGCGCCGGCGACCAATAAATGGGGCATCGTTCGCAGGTCCGCACAAACCGCACCGCCGAAGATATCTTTCCCGAGCGCGAGCCCCAATTTGGAGCGTGAACGCGAGAAGGCGTCGCTGGTAACCACTTCCTTCATCGACACCATTTCACGATGAGGATTCGGCACTTCGATCCCGACGACCGACTTCCCCGGCAACGGCGCCACAATACGCAAGCTGATGGCTTTGAGCGCCAGGGCCAGGTCGTCGGCCAGATTGACGATGCGGGCAACCTTCGTCCCCGGCGCGGGCTCGAATTCATACATCGTCACGACCGGACCCGGTCGCACCTCCGTCACCCGCCCGTCGACCGCAAAACTTTTCAACGCCTTGGTCAGGATTTCCGATTGCAGTTTCAACTCATCATCGCTCAGGCGGGCCAGTGGACCGGAAGGATCACTCAGCAATTCCTGGGGATCAGGCAGGACATACCCGTCGGACACGGAGGGACTGGTCGCAACGGCTGCGGCCGGTTCGTCCGCCGACACCACACGTTTTTCCACTTTCATCGGAGGCTGAATCTTGGGGGGAATCACAGGCACAGGAATCTGTTCCACCGCTTCAGCCACCACCTGCACTTCGCGACCAAAGTCCTGCTCCTCGACCTCGCGCGGAGCACGCGCTTTCTTCTCACGAACTCGCTTCGGCTGAGCCTCTTCCGGTTTAGTCGGCCACTCTGGCAACCACCCCGTCATCCGCTCGCGCGCGGCCAACCACCAATCAGGAAGTCGCTGCAGGAGGACCGTCAACGACAGCGGCACGGTAAACAGCAGCGCCACCGTCAAGCCGGCAAGTACCACAATATGCGCCCCGGTCGTGGCGAAATAACTCCGGAGCCCATCGGCCAACACTTGACCGATGATGCCACCGGCCAGACCGCGATTGACCCATCCACTGGAAATCGTGGGGACCGCCGTCACTTCCAAATGCAACAGCGCGCTCAAGAAGAGCATCGCCGCCACGCCGCTGCCGGCGTTCCTTAGTCGCATGGTGAGAGGAATCGGCGTGAAGCAACGCGCGCCGAGCAGGCCAAGCAGAATGGGAAAGAGGTAGGCGGCTCCGCCGACCATAAAAAAACACGCGGCCGCCGACAGCGCGCCCACCGATCCGATCATGTTCTTGGGCTGATTGCCGGCTGCTCCAGATGCCGCCATCGATTTGGCGTCGCCGGGAACGAACGACACCAGACTGAGCAGGATCAAGAGACCGGCTGCGATCAGGAGAACCCCGATCACTTCGCGCTTCACATGAGAGGAACGGGAAGGAGCTGAGCGGGCGTCACCGCGCTTTGCCGTGGTGGATACACCCATGCGGCGGATCGTAGCACAGGGAAAATACCTTTTCAAACAAACGGGGAATGTTGCGCAATCTGATGAAGCCGCGCCCACTCCCGCGTATACGGACCAGCGTCAGGCCGGATGGCGGTCGAATGCGCGCGCGAGTGTGCGGTAGTCCTCGAGTGTGAGCATCTCCGCCCGCGCTTGCGGCGGCACGCCGGCGTCCGCCGTGGCCCGCGCAATCTGTTCCGGAGGATACCCTTCATCGCGCAGGGAATTCACCAGCGTTTTTCGGCGATGGGCGAACGATGCGCGCACCAGCCGCCGGAACCGTTCGTGCCGGACCGGCTCGAACCCTTCCTGTCTGTTGATCCGAAGATGCACCACCGCCGATCCGACGGTCGGACGGGGGCGGAAACAATTCGCAGACACGCGAAAGGCCACTTCCACCTCAGCCGCCTCTTGCGTCAGAACCGAGAGCACCCCATAGTCCTCGCTGTTCGGTTTAGCCGCCAATCTGAGCGCCACTTCCGTCTGCAGCATGAGTACCAGGCGATCGAGACTGGCACGGGCGTCGAGCAGCGCAAACAGGATCGGTGTCGAGACATAATAGGGAAGATTCGCCACCACCACCGTGCCCGGCGGCAAGGTCTCGAAGGGAAAGGCCAGCGCGTCCCCGATTCGAAGATCCAGGTTGCGGCAATGCCCGAGACTCTCCTGCAGAGGAGGCTGCAACTGTGGATCGACCTCGACAGCAATAACACGGCCCGCTTCGGCACACAAACCGGCAGTCAGGGCGCCTCGCCCAGGCCCGATTTCCAGCACGGTATCCTCCGGGCCAAGCGCCGCCAGGGACACGATCTTGCGGATAATGTTCGGATCGATGAGGAAGTTCTGACCGAGCCGTTTCAAGGCTGGGGGGAACGAGGGGGCCATACTCTCCCGCAGCTTTCTAGCAGGCTGGCGACACAGGCCGCCTGCGGGGGATTCCAGGAACGTCTGTGGTTCTGCTGGTGCTCACACTGCTAGCCGGCGGTCGGAGGGGTCGCGGCCCGAATACGTTTGGCGAGCGTGACGAGGTAGGAACGATAACTGTCCACCTCGTCGGTAAACTCTTGGATCAGATCGTTGGTAAACGCCATGCCGGGAGTTTTTCGCGCCAACTCGTCCGCCACCTTCTGTCCGGCATGCTGCTGGAGCAGTGCCACCGTGCGGATCTTCCACTGCCCCACGCGTTCGGTGCCCAAGGTGGTATTGAAGTCTTGAATGGTCCGCGTAGCGATCGCATCCAATTCCTTCACCTGCTGATCGATCATCGTGGCCGCAGAAAGTCCTGTCTCTGCCATGGACGTGTACCCCTCTTTTCTATCGGGACGTTTTGGCGACCGGTGACCAGGATCTGGCCAGGCGGGCCGCCACCTTCACGGCTTCCAGCAGACTCCCATGCTCGGCAACCCCTTTGCCGGCAATATCATATGCCGTTCCATGATCCACTGAGGTCCGGATAATCGGCAAACCAACCGTCAGGTTGACGCAGGTTCCGAATGCGACCAGCTTCAAGGGAATGAGCCCCTGATCATGATACATGGCCACCACGCCATCGTAGTCGCCGCGAGCGGCCTTTCCGAACAGGGTATCGGCGGGAAGCGGATCACTCGCCTTGATACCGGCGGCCCTGGCCAGTTTGACGGCCGGAGCAATGCTGGTCGACTCCTCATTGCCGAACAGGCCATGCTCTCCCGCATGCGGATTCAATGCCGCGACGCCGATCTTGGGACGCGCAATGCCGAAATACTTCGTCAACCCAAGGTGCGCGAGGCGGATGGCCTTGGTAATCCGTTCCGTCGTCAACAGGGGCGAGAGCGCGTTGATCGCCACATGGGTGGTGGTGAACATAATTTTCAGCGGCCCGCCGACAATCATCATCCCGAACTCGGTGGTCTGAGTCAGATCTGCCAGCAGCTCCGTGTGCCCCGGGTAGTGAAATCCGGCCATGTTCATGGCTTCTTTGTTGATGGGCGCCGTGACGATCCCGCCCAGGCTCCCTGCCTGCGCCAACGTGACCGCCTCCTTGATGAATGCGATGGAAGCTGCGCCCGTCACCGCCGTGGCGACGCCCATTCGAAACTTCGGCAACGGACGCTCCAGCGGGTCCGCAACCGCCACCTGCCCGGCCTTCAGCCGCTGGCCGGTCGCCGGATTGAAGTCCACCACCTGCAGCGGCAGCTTGAGCCAGGCGATCGTCCGTTCCAAAACGTGACGCGAGCCGACGACAACAGGAATGCACAGGCGCGCCAGGGCCTTATCGGCTAACGCCTTGGCGATGACCTCCGGTCCGATGCCGGCCGGATCTCCCATCGTGATCCCCAGGACCGGACGAGAGGTGAGAGTTGTGCGCTTAGGAGCCATATGTATACAAAAAGAGTGTGTACCCAAGGTACAGGAGTGCGCTACCGCTGAGCAACCAGGGCCGCCAATGCCCGGACCAGACGGCCTGCAGCAAACTCATGCCCATCGCGATGACGGCCAGCACCATCGTCGCCAACGCCGTCGGCCCCAGCGTCCAGTCGGTGCCCAACAACCCCACAGAGACGGGAATCGCGCCCTGGAACACCATCGCACCGGTGACATTCCCGACCGCCAGCCGATCCTTCTTTCGATACAACCACAGAAAGCTGTTCGACATTTCCGGCAACTCAGTGGCCAGCGGAGCGATCAGCAAGGCGAGGATGAGCGGCGACACCTGCATTTCGGCTGAAATAGAATTCGCGGCCGTCACGAACAGATGGGCTCCGCCAACCAGGCCCAGTAATCCGACGACTCCCTGCGCCCCGATCGCCAGATACGACGGACGTGAAGACCGGCGGGCGAACAACAGAGGCTCCAGTTCACCACCCCCCTCACCCTCTTCATCTTCGGCCGAAAACTTGAGCTTCATGTAATAGACGTACATGCCCAAGAGCACCACGGCGACAACCATGTGAAAGGGTTTCGACGGGATGACCGCGCAGGTCAGGGCCAAGGCGTAACTGATCAGGAAAAAGCTGATATCGACCCGGACTTCGCCGTAATTGAGCTTGAACGTCGCCGTTCGCTTACCGAGCTTCGCGTAGAACAACAATAACAGCGCGAGAATGGGGAGAACCAGCGTGCTGAGCATGAACGGCGCCCCGAGAATGGCGCCTAGACCGACTTCCATCTGCTCTCGTCCGGCCCCGAAGAAAATGGCAATGATCGGGATCGATGTCTCCGGCAAGGTTGTTCCGACCGCCGCGAAGACGCTGCCGACGGCGCCCTCAGAAATATTCAGGCGCTTACCGAGCCATTCAATGCCGTTGGTAAAGAGCTGGCACCCGGCGAGGGTGATGACCACCGAGGCCACGAACAATCCCACATAGAATAGGATCGTCACAGAAGGCCTCGCGACAACGACCCCTCACACAAGAAGACGACAGCGACAGTTTCGGTGTTCACTTGCGGCCTGTTCCCTTTTTCACCTGTCCTGCCCTGTTCCGATACACCAGCAAAGCTTCATCCAACACGTCTTTCACCGGACGGCCGCTCTGTTCGGCAATCCGTTTACAATCTTCATACTCAGGAGCGGCTTTGCTTTTCCCCGGCTGCGATTCAGCCACCTTGATCCGCACATCATGGCCCTGAACCTGCACCGGGACAAACCGTCGCGGCAACACCCGTCGCTGCACGTGATGCGTCCTTACGCCGAGCGCCGTCGTGTCGGCAAACAGCACAGCCAACACGGCCTCCACCTTCTCTTGAGGCGCCAGCACGGAGAGCACATTCCCGGGCCGGCCCTTTTTCATCATGACCGGCGCCAGGGTTGCATCCACGGCACCCGCAGCAAACACCCGATCGAACACGGTCTCATAGACCTGCGGATTCAAATCATCGATGTTCGTGTGAAGTTCCACGATGGTTTCGACCGAACCGGCAACGACCGGTCCGTCACCGACAAACACACGCAGCACATTCGGCCACTGTGCCGGATCGGCAGTTCCCGCCCCATAACCTACCTGGCGCACCTGCATCTGCGGCAGACGACCGAATTCTGTCGCCAGGGTGCGCACCAATGCCACTCCGGTTGGAGTCGCCAATTCCCGCTGGGGACCCTCGGCATAAATGGGAAGACCGACCGCCAGTGCAGCCACGGCCGGTCCCGGCACAGGCAACGAACCATGCGCCGACGTGAGGGTGCCCGATCCGACATTGATCGCGGAGGACGTCACACGCTCCACGCCCAGGAGATGCAGACCCAACACCCCGCCGACCACGTCGACAAACGAATCGATCACACCGACTTCATGAAAATGCACATGCGAAGGCTCGACACCATGAGCTTTACCCTCGGCATCGGCCAACACGTCAAAGACCGCTTGACTCCGTTCTTTCACGGCCGGAGGCAGGCCGCTCTTCAGTAGAATCCGTTTGATTTGCGCCAGCGTCAAAGGCGCACGAAAGCCTTTCTCGATCAATACATCGACCTTGGTGGCCGAGACGGCCCCGCGCTCGACCCGCTTCCGTGTCAGGCGAAAGCCATCGATCCGCAGTAAGGCAAGGCCGCGCACGAGATCTTTAAATGGCAATCCCGCATCGACTAATGCACCCAACGTCATGTCGCCGCTGATGCCGGAGAAACAATCAAAATGCAGATGGGTGGCCACGTGACTCCTACAATTGATGATCCGGTGTGAGCGAGCGGCATCTTACCGGAGCCGCATCCAGACAGCAATCATTCCGCTCGTTCGTTGACAGCCCTTCCATGCTGTGTTATCCCCAATGAAGAGACGCACTCCATCAATTCACCGGCCCTCATCCGTCGACCTCAATATCATGATTACTTCCAGACCATCCAGTGCTGTCAATCTTCTTTCCGCATTGCGTGGAATTCGGCTCAGCCTGTTGATTCTCCTCACCGCCGCCATTCTGCTGGGCGGACTGAGCATGGACGCGCTGGCCAAGACCAAAGGCAAAAGCGGCGTCCCGCGCCCGGAGCCGGACCTGAAAATTCTCTCACTGGAAGCCACGCCGATGCCCTATCGGCCGCAAGACGGGCCGTTTCATTTTATCGCTACGGTGCAATTGCCTAAGGAAGTCGACGAACAACTGATGCTGGAGGTGTCCGCCCTCGTGACCTCCTCCTCGATGACCTCGCTGCGCTTCCTATCGATCAGGCAGACAGTCAATGACCATGAGCAAACCCCTACCAGCGCCGCCGGAGAAACGCCGCAGAAACGTGTGCAGGTTGACCTAGTGTGGGACGGGTTGGACCACAACAAACAGCAGGTGCCGGTCGGGTCCTACGAATACGAAGTGCGGGTCAAATTACTGAGTAACGGAGAAAAGGGCCAACGCACCCAAATGTTGGCCTGGCCCAAGCGCGGTAAATTTTCCGTGAAGGACTAGCCGGATGGTGAAACAATCCGCCGGCGCCGCGCTCGACGCTCGAGCCTGACGCATCTCCCGCGTCACGAACGCGCCGGGTATTCCACCGAGAGACACACGAGCAAACGCCGCAGACTCACCCGCGTGTGCCTACTGAAGCCGACTCGTTTCTTCCGCCACCATGTTAATCCGATGCGCGAGGCAGCCGGCCCCGAAGCCGTTGTCGATGTTCATCACTCCGACCCCGGCCGCGCAGGAATTCAGCATGGTTAACAATGCAGCCAACCCACCGAAGTGTGCGCCATAGCCTCGGCTCGTCGGCACCGCAATCACCGGTTGCCGCACTAATCCACCGACGACGCTGGGAAGCACCCCATCCATCCCGGCCACCACGATGAGGGCTCGGGCATCATGCAACCGCTCCTGCTGACCCAGCAGACGATGCAAACCGGCCACTCCCACGTCATACAACGTATCGGTCTTGCTCCCCATGATATCGGCCGTCACACGTGCTTCCTCCGCCACAGGAATATCGGCGGTGCCGGCCGTGACGATCAACACGGCCCCCCGACGCACCAACTTGGGGGGCGCAATGGCCACGACCCGTGCCGCTTCGTGGTAGACCGCCCGCTTGCTCACCCGCCGGAGCGCCCGCGCAACCGTCGGTTCCACCCGCGTCGCCAGCAAGGCGTTGTTCTTCCGCAAAAGCGTCTTCGCGATGGCGACGACCTGCACCACCGTCTTCCCTTCACAAAAAATGACTTCCGGAAATCCCTGCCGAAGCGCGCGATGGTGATCGAGTGAGGCGAATCCTAAGTTTTCATAGGGCAGAGTGCGTAACCGGTGCAGCGCATCCGGCACCGCCATGGCACCCTGTTGAACCTTCGTGAGCAACGCCTGCAACTGGTGTTGGTTCATGACAACCCCTTCTCCCCCTTCGCTTCCCGCTCCATGAGGTCACCGACCGCCTGACGACAAGGCTTGTCGGCAAAGAGCACGGCATTGACCTCCTGCACGATCGGCATATCCACACCGCAGCGCAGGGCGAGCCCCAAGGCCGCCTTTGCCGTGCGCACACCTTCCGCCACGGCTTGCATGCTCGCAAGAATTCCCTCCAGGCGCTCGCCCTTTCCCAGTCGTACCCCGACCGAGTGATTACGGCTCAAGGGACCGGTGCAGGTGAGAATGAGGTCGCCGACGCCTGAAAGCCCATAGAAGGTCCGTGGATCGGCCCCCATCGCCACACCCAGTCGAATCATTTCGGCCAGGCCGCGGGTCATGAGCGCGGCGCGGGCGTTATGTCCCAGTTCAAGCCCATCGACGACCCCGGCCGCCAGGGCCATCACATTCTTCAAGGCGCCGCCGAGTTGCACCCCGATCAGGTCATCATCCGCGTAGACTCGAAAGTTCGGCGTCATGAACAACGACTGAATCGACTTGACCATGCCGGCATCTCGCCCAGCAAGACAAAGCGCCGTCGGTTTCCCGCGGCTGACCTCACTGGCAAAACTCGGCCCTGATAACACCAAGAGGGACTCGTGCATGTGCGCAGGCAACACCGCCTGCATCACCTGCGTGACGAGCGCCAGCGTCTCTTCCTCAATACCCTTCGTCGCGCTGACGAACGGAATGGGCTGCGGCAATAAGGTTGCGATCCGGCTCAATACCGGTCTCGCCACATGCGAGGGCACCGCAAAAATCAGGCAATCAGCGCCCGTGATGGCATCGGCCAAAACATTCGTTGCCGACAAGGTCGGCGGAAGCAGTACGCCCGGCAAATACACTGCGTTCTCACGCCGTAACTGGATTGCTTGAACCACCTCCGGCTCGTGAGCCCACAGACACACCGGCACCTGTTTCTCCGCCAGATGCCGGGCCAACGCCGTTCCCCAGGCTCCGGCACCGATGACCGCGACGTGTTGAACGACTGCGCGCATTACGATTGTCCTACCAGGATCAGGCCATGGCAGAGGTGAGTGGCTAGGATTGAGCGGAGAGACCTCATGGACGCGGATTATAGGAAGGGGCTTCGAAAGCTGTCAACGAAACGATCCGCCCATCTCCTCGTGCGCAGGCAGTGCCTACCCGTTCTCGCCACTGGAATTCCTGCCGCCGTCGCGTTAGGCTGCAGGCTCCATCGGGACCTACGACTATGAAACCCTGCCCAGCCTGCGGGCGTGCCTTGCCGGAAATCAACCGCTACTGTACCCACTGCGGAGCGGGAGTTGACGCCGACACCGGCTTGAGACCAGCGGCGACTCCTGCCGGATCGACTCGCGAACAGCTGAACCTGCAGATCCTGTATGGGATGGTCACCGTCCTGATTGTCTCCGTGCTGATGCCGCCATGGGAAAGCCCGCCCTCACAGCCACCGCTCTTTCTCGGCTTTCATTTCATTCTCTCCCCGCCGCAACCGGATGCCATCGTCAGCCGACTGTTGCTCACGATTGAGCTCACCACGACCGCCATCGCCGGGATGTACCTATCATTTCTCTTTCGTACGAAACCGTAACAGGGCCATCGTCACACGCCATGCGTACGCCGCGGCGGGACTCTCTTTCCGATCACGATGGAGTTTTGACCAGGGGCGATTGACGGATGCTGGTTAATCCAGTGCGAGAGTCAGGCACTTGGCGGCGCCGCCTGACTTCATAAATTCATCCAGCTGGACGGGATGGGTGCGATAACCGCGTGTTTCCAGGAGTGTCGTGGTGCGCGGGCACCCGGCTGGGATCACCACCTGCTTGCCGACACACACCGCATTGCAGGCAAATCTGAGCGCTTCTTCTTCAGGGACCGCAAGTCGCTGTTCTGCCGCGACCCGTTGCTCGATGGCCGCCTGACCGTAGGAGTCAAATGCGGAGGGGAGATAGAGCAGTTCGCCGCCGCTGAGCGGGCAGAAGCAGGTGTCCAAATGGTAGAACCGACTGTCGATTAATTCGAGTGGAATGATTTCCCGTTGAAAGATCTCGCTTAACCTCGGGAACGCCCGTATATCCGATCGCTGACGATATCCGCCGAACCAGGCATCAGGGAACCCGAGCAGGTCGCCGGCCCCTTCGAAATAGAGCGCCTTCTCGAGTGTCAGCACCTCATATCCATGCTCGCGAAACCATCGCGCAAAGTGCACTTCCTCCCGCTGTCGTTCCGGGTATCGGAAGCAACTCACCATCGCGCGACGACCGACAACCACTCCCGCATTGGCCGTAAAGACCAGATCCGGCAAGCCCTCAACCGGCTGCATCCGCTCGAGCGCGACACCCACATCCTGTTCTAAGGTGTTCATCAGTGCGTGCCACTGATTCACCGCCCGCGCCGGGTCCACGCTGTTGTCCCGCCGCATCCAGGGATTGATCTCGTAATCGATTTGGAAATAATCGGGGGGACACACCAGCAGGCGACTCATGCACGCCACCCGAGTTCTCGCGCGAGTTCTTTGAGAAAGGAGGAGGCATCCATGACCAGCCCCACAGCCTGAAAACTGCCGCGGTCGGCCAATTTCGTCGGCACCGCCGGATTCACGTCGACGCACACCGTGGAAACCGTGGCCGGCAACAAATTGCCGGTCGCGATCGAGTGCAGCGTGGACGCGACCAGAAGGGCAAGCGCGACCCCTGGAATTTCGGCGCGCATGGCCTGCTGCGCCGCCATGGAATCCGTCAACACGCCGGGCAAGGGGCCATCGTCTCGAATGGTGCCTGCCAGCACCATCTTCACCTCACGCCGCACACAAGCGGCCATGATTCCATCGGTGATGACACCCGACCGCACCGCGGCTTCTATGCTGCCGATGGCACGAATACGATTGATGGTACGCAGGTGATGCTCATGCCCATGCGGCACCGAACGGCCGGCCGTAAGCCCATACCCGAGCGACGTGCCGTACAACCCCGCCTCCATATCGTGCGCGGCCAAGGCGTTGCCGCAAAACAAGACGTGAATGTACCCGGACTCGATTAACCAGGTCAGGGCTTCTCTCCCGCCCGCATGGACGATGGCCGGTCCGCCGGCAAACAACACTTTGGCACCAGGACGCCCCTCGCGATGCCATTCGCGTAACTTCTGCATGCGCTGCGCGATGTCGGCAATGACAGGATGATGCGGCCGCTCCGAGGAAACCAGAGATTCCATGAATCCGAAGACATCGCGCTCGGCAGGACGAGCGAGGGGTGTGACTCTGATGCCCTCACGGCCGGTCACGATCAAATCACCCGCCGTCACGGCCCCCATCGGAATGGTTCTGGCACGAGCCTTGGCCGGATCCACATAAATGCCGAGGTCCATTTCCATGCCCTCCACCTCCACCCACTCGCCATCAAGACGAATCTGGGTCGGCAGATGTGACGTCGCATAGAACCCTTCGGGGAGCACCCCCGAAGCCGGTGCCGGCTCGAAGCAACAATCCGCTTCGCGCTCGATGGCAGCTCCGTGTGGCTGAATGGCTCGCAGGATCTCGTTTAACAGCCGACTCGACGGCGCGCGCACGACAATCCGCGCCTGAGAGGGCGCATCCCTGGTCGCGCCAATCTTGACGTCCTGCAGATCAAAGGTGCCGCCCATCATCAGAATCGTGTCCAGCACCTTGGCCAGGATCAACGAATCGATAATGTGGCCTTGGAGAAAGACGGTTTCTTGCGAAGCGGTCATGACCACCTTTCATGACACGTGCCGACGCCGGATGACATGGCGTCGCGGAGGAAGGACCCAACTGAGTAGATTCTATCACCTCTCGGCAAGATTGACGCACACGAGTTAGTCGTTGCTCTTCACCACTTCCCTCAGCACGCTCGTGGCATAGGAGCCGGGAGGGAGCCAGAATCCAAGCGTGAGCACCGCGCCCTCCAGCGACCAGGTCAGATCATTGAGACGGACGCGAAGGGCCCGCCGTTCTCCACGGAACCCACATTCTGCGCCGGCGCTGGACAAGAGTTCCGGCGTAGTGCCCAACTCGGCGACCACAGCCCGTTCAATCTCACCAGGCTCGCCTGTCGCCCAGGGGGCGCGAGAGCCGAAGAGTGGTCCGGTCGGGCTGATCTCAAACCGGTCCGCTCGCAGCTGCTCGATGTCCGGTTGCTCGACGGGAAAGCAGGCGCCGTTGTCCGATTTCATCGCCCAGTCGCCCAGAAACACCCGGTCGATGCTCTCGATCCGTTTGGCAACGATATGGTTGAACACATGCGACTGATAGGCATTCATGAACCAGATACGCTTATTGCGGGGCATCTTGTTTCGACGCGTAGCGTCCTGCAGCAACTCAGCACCGAGCTGAAAATTCGTCCCTGATCGCCCTTGCCGTTGTGGACCGAAGTAGTTGGGCACACCGCGGCGCACCAATTCGTCGAACAACTGCTGCAGGGAGTCCTCGCTACGCTCCCGGACATCTCGAATCACCAAACGAAAATGGTTCCCCGCGTGATGCCCTTTGCGGAGCCGATTACGGTGGCGTCCCAGCACCTCCAGCGTCAGCAACCGCTCATCAGTGGGGAGTGCCGCCACTGTTTCGGCCTTCACGCCCTGCAAGGACAACATCTGCGTCGTCACGGCTTGGGCATCTTTCAGTCCGGCCACCCCGATGGTCTGGGCCTTTACGTGAAGCTGGGACGCGAGTCGCAAGACGAGATCCGGCGTGGATAAACCTCGCTTTTTCACCCGGATATACAGATGCTCGCCTTCGCCGCAGGGGAGATACAGCGGGCGTTCTTCCACACAAAAATCATCCGGCGTGCTGCGAATTCGGCCGCCGAGGGCGGGAACCGAGGCGGTCAGATAGGGCACGGTGTCATCGAGCCAAGACGGGAGGGGCATAAAGTTCCTTCTCGTGCGTGATCAGATACAATTGCTGTCATTTGGGTGGGCGGACGAACGACCCGTGTTATACTCGAATGAGGCCGTCCACGACTCCTGCAATCCGCTGCAGACGATGACAATGTCGAACCGCGCTTTCCATAAGTGGAGCCCCGTCTGGATACTGTGCTGCGCCATGACGGCTGGATTCGCATCCTCGGCCATAGCGGCCACCCGCTTGAACGGGCTCGACGTCTTCGCTCAATTCACCCAGCACATTCAACGCCAGGCTGATACGGACAAGCAAGCCTTCGCCACGGCCAGTCAATGCATGACGTGGTTCTACAAACAGCAGCGGCACAAGCCGGCCCCGCCCACCGTGCAGAACATTGCCTGGCTCCAACCGACGGAGCCACACCGAATCACGGACGACGCTTCAGAGCAAGAAGGCTCCGAATGCCGCTCACGTTATCCGGGAGGCATCGACGCGGTGCGCACCGACTTCCAACGCACGCAGGCCTTCCTCTCGCTGAGCCTGACCTTTTACGAATTCGCTCTCGTCGGAGACGGCGACGATAATTCAACCTATAGCACGCATGAACTGCACGATATCCTTATCGCGCTGAACCTGGCCGCTGAACCGTCGCTCGGGGCGGATGCTCATCTGCGGTCCCTCACCTCGCACTTCGATGCCCTGCACAAAACCCGTGGCATGGAAGCCCTCATGACCGGCATGGGCAAACTGTACGACCAGGGCTACCGTGTGACCACCGCAGACAAGGCCCATCTCAATCGAGTGATGGAATGATTTCGTCCTTGATGCGATGGCAGGAGCTGGCGCGCATCTGGATCGGCCACTGGCTCAGCCGCCCCTTTCATCACCTGTTCAATCTGATGCCAGGGATCGAAATCGGCCTCTCCGAACCAGCCATCACTCGCCTCTCTCTCGTCCATGCTCCATTGGCGGGACGGCGCGCCGTACATCTCAGCGACCTCCATCTCGACCGCTACCGCCCTCGGCACCGCGCCCTGGTCCGCTCGGTCGCCGACCTCGCACCGGATTGGATCTTCATCACCGGCGATCTCCTAAACGTCCGGAACGGCCTTCCGCACATGCTTCGCTTCATGACGGAATTACGGCGTCTCGCGCCGGTCTACGTCACGCTCGGCAATCACGACCACTACAGTGGCGTTCGCGTAGACGAATTCGCCGAACAATTCGACCGTCGCAAGGTGACCCTGCTGCTCAACCAAGTCACGTTCTTGCCGATGGGCACCGGTGAACTGGCCCTTGTCGGGCTGGACGATCCGTCGCTGCACCGCGCGGATCTCCGTTGCATTCCTTCGCCGCAAGCCGGGCGTTTCACCCTGGTCCTGGCGCACGCGCCGAATATTCTGGACCAGCTTACGCCCCACCATTGTGTGGATCTCAGCCTATGTGGACACAGCCATGCGGGGCAGTGGCGGTTCCCCCACATTCCGACGTTCTGGTTGCCGCCGGGCTGCCACGGACGGACCAACGGCATGTACAGCACCGGCACCCACCGGCTCTACGTGAACCGTGGCATCGGCTGGTCGGTCATTCCCATGCGCCTGAATTGCTCGCCTGAGATCGTCCTCCTCGAATGGACCGCGTAATCGATCGCCAAACTTCGCCCCCGCAGCCCTCCCCGCTTATCGAATCCGCTCCAACGCCTCGCGAGCCCGGCTCCGCACCGTTTGATCCCAGTCTTCCTTGCTGACATAGGCCAACTTATCTTTGGCCCCGGTCGCGCGCAAGCGACCGAGCCCCAACGCCGCACTGGAGCGGACGTAGGCATGGTCATCCTCCAGCGCCACAAGCAGGTGGGCCACAGCTGCGTCATCCCCGATCACCCCCAGATGACTCGCCGCCATTCCCCGTACCTGATGTTGTTTGTCGCCTAACGCACGTTTCAGCGTGGTGACAAAGAGTTCCTGGAGCTGCGGCGCAATCGACTCGAGCCCGACACTCCGGTATTCGTTCACCTCGATCACCGCGAATGCCAGCTTGAGTTGTTTTTCGCGGGAGGTCTGGCTCTCGAACAGGGCGATCAACCGAGCCCGCTGCTGATTTTTTTTGCGGCGGGCGATGATTTTCCTGATGAGGATCCACACCAACGTCAGGACCGCAAGCGACAGCGCAGCCAGAGGAAGGGCCTGATCGATAATAAGATCCTGCATATCCGGCGACAAGCGCTTCCACACCCACACACCGGACACCACCAGCCCCAGCAGGAGGAGGATGGTGGTCAGATTAGCTTGGCCGGATTGTGCGTGACGAGGCATGGCAGGCGACATGATAGGGGGACTGTCCGTGCGGCGTCAACGCAACCTTGAACGGCTGACTCTTGACAGCTACCTGATGGGATGACTAGGCTGCGCCCGCAATGGAACTGCCCGACCTCAAAGACGATCCGCACCTCAAAGTCCTGCGCCCGTTGGTCGAGACCTACCTCGCCTTTTGGCGGACGGACAGCCGCCACGTGCGCTCGTTGAAGCTCACGCCGTCACAATTCGACGTGATTGCCACGTTAGGCGATACCGAAGGCCTCACCTGCGCTGAGCTCTCTACCGCCACCTTGGTGACGAAGGGCACCCTGACCGGTGTCCTAGACCGTCTGGAGGATAAGGGATTGATTCGGCGCACGACGGTGGCCGACGACCGACGAAGCACACGCATTTGCCTGACTGAGAAGGGCGACCGCCTGTTCAAGAAAACATTTGCGGCCCACATCGCGTTTATTCGCCCCTTCTTCGAACGCGCGCTCACGCCCACAGAAGCGGACCACTTACGCACGCTGCTCCTCCGCCTCCATCGGAGCTTTCAGGAGAACCCGACCTCATGATCCGGGTCACAGTGCTGGGGTCGGGCACCAACGTGCACCCCACGCGCGCCGCAGCCGGATATCTCATCCAAACCGATCACACCTTTCTGCTCGATTTCGGCCCGCGCACCCTCACCAACTTGATTGCCAGCGGTGTCGACCGGCACCGGATTACGCACATTCTGTTTTCGCATTTCCACGCCGACCACTTCGCGGACTTTATCCCATTCTTCTTCGACGCCGTCATTTTCTGTAAGTATCAAGGCGGTACCAGGCCTCCGTTGACCCTCATCGGTCCGCATGGCACCGCCACCCTGATGCGCGCCATGATGACCACATTTCCGAGTTTCAACCGCGCGCCGTTTCGGGTCACGATTCGGGAGGTCTCCGATCGCAGCTTTCGCCTGGGCGACACCCGCATCAAACCCGCAACCGTGACCCATGCCCCCCGACTGCATTGCGTAGGCTACCGCATCGAGTACCAGGACCACGTCGTGACCTATTCGGGAGATTCCCTCTATTGCGACAGCCTGGTTCGGCTCTGTCACGAGGCCCATCTCGCCATCCTGGACTGTTCCTTTCCGGAAAACCGCCCTGGCGCAGGCCATCTCCATGCCGGGCTCTGCGGACGCGTAGCGCAAGAAGCCGGTATCGACCAGCTCGTGCTGTCCCATTTTTATCCGATTGCGGAACAGTATGACGTCCGCGGACAAGCGGGAAATTACTTCTCGGGACGAATTCGAATGGCGCGAGACCTGCTCAAGCTCAACGGGTAGCCTGGTTCGTCGTTCGTGAAACGTCGTTCGTCCCTCGTCCGAAAAAAGAGCGCCTCTGCCGTGTAGCGTATAAATGGAGAGCGGGCCGCTGTGCTACAGTGATACGCCATCAGCCCTACGCTCTGATCCACTACGAGATACGGTTCACGCTTCACGAGCGACGAGTGAGACGCTGGCGGACTTTTTCAGCATCCTGCGCTAGAGCCCTTCTTCCCGCTGCTCACAACCTAATATTTCAATAAAGCGAGGGAAGCGGGTCTTTTTCAGCGGCTCGTCGAGCTTGTTGTAGATGGCGAGTAGATTCTTGATCATGCGGGCGAGGATCGCCCGGGCAGAACTCTTCTGGAGAAACCGATCTTCGAAGCCATATCCGGCTTCCGTCAAGAAACGAGCGCAGTTTTTCTCGGTCAGCAACGCACCGCCATTGAAACAGTCGATGAAGATTTTATACTTGTCCGAATCGAACTTCACGAGGAAGTGGCCCGGCATGCCGATCCCGTGCACCGGCAACTGCAACCGTTTCCCAATGAGCAGGTACACGGTTGAAAGGCTGATCGGGATGCCCGTTCGACGATCCAGCACGCAGTTGAGATAACTGTTCTCGACTTCATAATAGTTCTTGGTGTTCCCTCGAAAGCCAGCTTCCGTAAAGAGATACCGATTGAGCGCCTTGACGGTCTCCTCCCCCGAGACTCGGGATCCGATCTGCTCCCGGACCTCCTGAGCCATGCGATCTAACTCACGCTGATAGCGCTGTACATCCAGTGTCGGATACGCGTACCGGGCCAGCAGGAACGCCCCCGTTTCGAGATCGATGTGATCCTCCGGAAGGGCAATGAGATCGCGAAGTTCTTCTTCCAGTCTCGTCCCGCGGATTTCCTCCAACACCGTCAGAATACGATCAGCCATCTCCGGCTGCTCAATCTCCGCCTCTTGCAACAGAGGCACGGCGGAATCGCCACAATCAATGAGCTTCCCGCTGATCGTTTTGACGATTCGTTCGTCCTCGTCACCGAGGAGTCGGATCAAAGCCCGTATTTGGCTTTCATTCACAAACATGGCAGATCCCCCTTGTGCAATCGGGCTCATCCGATCGCCCGTCGGAAGGCGCGCGCCCCCCCATACAGACAGAGGGCATCGAATAGCACCATCACGCCGATGACCATGCCGACGTGGGGCAGCGCTTCGGCCCACCCCTGAAGAATCAGTGGACGTACGGCATCAATGGCCCAGGTCATGGGATTGAACTGCGCGAGAAAGCCCATCCAGCCCGGCATCGCCGCCAGCGGCACCAGGGCCGAGCTCAGGAAAATCATGGGCAGGGAGAGAAACCCGAGAACCGAGAAAAAATCACCGTGGCTTTTCACTGAAAAGGCCATCGCCATCGAAATGGCGGTTAACCCGACGCCGAACATCATGCCGATGAACAAGATCATCGCCACTCCCAACAGTCCGGTGACAGGCTGTACACCGAACAACCACGCGACCGCGAGAATAACCAGCACTTGCAGCGAGGTGATGGTCGTCACAAAAATGAACCGGCTCAGGATGACCGAGGTGCGGTGAATGGGCGTGGACATCAGCCGCTCGAGAAACCCATTCTCCTTATCGAAGAGCAGATCCACCCCTCCGGCCAGCCCGTTGTTTAAGACCGTCATCACGACCACGCCGGCAGTCAGAAAGCTAATGTAACTCGACGCCTGCGTCACCTGCATGTCCGCGGCGCGTTGAAACAAATTTCCGAAGAAGATCAGCCAAAACAACATCGGCTGAACCAGCGTAAAAAGCATGCTGAACTTTTCACGGCTCAGCCGCCTCACCCAGCGCATCGTCAGCGCCCGAATCTCCTGCCAATATTCCTTCATAGCCCCTTCATCGCGCTCTCCGCCGACGCCTTCAACCCTTATGGGTTCTCGGCCTTCGGCTGGTCGTCCTTAATGGATCGCCCCGTATGGGCAATAAACACATCGTCCAATCGCGGCCGGTGATAGTCGATGAACTCCAGCTGACACGTCAGGCGGTTTGCTGCGTCAAGAATGGCCGGCAACGCCTTCTCCGGTGAGTCGACTCGAATATCCAACCCGGTCGGTGTGGTCGTGACGGCACGAATGGCCGGCAGATCCTTCACGGCAGCCGCCAGCAGCTCGACGCGGTCATGTTCCCGCACCGTCAGCGACACCAGATCCCCACCCAGTCCGACCTTCAACTCATGGGGAGCGCCCAAGGCCTTGATCCGCCCGCCATCGATGATGGCGATCCGGTCACAGAGCTGATCGGCTTCATCCAGATAATTTGTGGTCATGACGACGGTGATGCCGCGCTCGCGCATGGCCCGGACATGGTCCCAAATGCGGAGGCGACTCTGCACATCCAAACCGAGCGTCGGCTCGTCAAGAAAGAGGATCTTCGGATCGGGCAGGAGACCGCAGGCAATATCCAGCTTCCGTTTCATGCCGCCGGAGTAGGTCTTGGCGGGACGATCGGCCTGTTGCTCTAACTCCACGAGCTTCAACAATCGGGGGATACGCGCAGACGCCTCTTCAGGCGACAGATGATACAGATCGGCGAGCAACTCGAGATGTTCCCGTCCGGTCAGAAACCGATCGATCGCCCGCTCCTGAGGTACATATCCGATCGTCTTCCTGACACGGTCGGCATCCTTCACCGAATCCATGCCGAGGATCGTCGCCGACCCAGATGTGGGATGGAGCAACGTGATCAGAATGCGGAGGGTGGTACTCTTCCCGGCACCGTTCGGGCCGAGCAGACCGAAAATCTCTCCCGCGTAGACCTGAAAGGACAGATCTTCGACGGCCTGAACTTTCTCGTAGGTTTTTCTGAGATGCGACACCTCAATGGCAACCGCCCGCGACATCAGCCCCACCCTCCGGCACCGCGCCGTTCCGCAAGTTTGAACTGGATGAGATCGCTGAGACGGCGGGCCTGCTGCGGCACATGGTCCGCTTCCAGCAGAAACTGCTTCTCCAGCGGAGTACAATCGAGATACGTCGAGAGGGAATTCACGAACACTTCGTCGCTCACATCGGGCTGGACCAAACTGTGCAACGGCGAGGCGTCCTCATCCGCCTTGAGATATTCGTCGAGCACCTCCGTCAGATAGCGGCGCAACGCCGGCTCCATCGAGACCGCGCCCTCCCGCGGCTTCAGCGAGACCCGGGCTTCGCGGTAACTCTTCTCGTAAAACTCTTCTTGAATTTCGTAACGCTCAAGGCCTTGAAGAAGGATGTTCGACCGGCCATCCGCTAAACCCTGCACGCTGGCCAATCGCCCGACGCACCCGATCGAAAAGATTGGAGGATTTCCGTCGTATTGGTCTTCCCATCCTTCCTTGAGCAACGCCATCCCGATGCATTGCCCTCCTGCGGTCGCATCCGCTACCATCTGACGGTAACGTGGCTCGAACACATGGAGAGGCAGATAGGTCTTGGGAAAGAACACCACGTTGGGAAGGGGAAACAACGGAATGCGCTCCGGTACCGGAAACGGCTGCGCCTTTCCCGATAACTCTCGACTGGACTGGTCGCGTTCCGGCTCAAGAAACATGGCTCACGATAGCTGATGCTTTGCAAAATTGTCAACGCCGCCACACAACGCGGCCACGGAAATCACCGTCACAAAACCCTCATGAATACTGGCGTTCTGGCGCCTATTCTTCTAAATGGTGTGCCGCGTTCATGGTCGGCGATGATCACCGGGCATAGGCAACCGACGACGGGCCTGACGTGATCACATCGAGGCTTTCTACCATCATCGCCTCGCTGATCATGGTGGGATTCCTGTCCCTGGCCGCACATTCCCTGGCGGCAGACAAGCCACCTTCCTTTGACACCGCCACGACCGGCTACCGGTATCAATTCCCGAAAGACCATGGCGCTCACGAACGGTTTCGCACTGAATGGTGGTATTACACCGGCCATCTCACGGCCGCCGGCGGCCGGCAGTTCGGATTTGAGCTCACCTTTTTCAGACGAGGCATGCCCCCGGAACAAGTCCGGACGCTGCCCTCACAGTGGTCGATTCAACAACTCTATCTCGCGCATTTCGCCCTGACCGACCTTGAGGGCAAGCGATTTCTCTACGCCGACAAACTCAGCCGCGCAGGTCTCGGAAAGGCCGGCGCAGAAGCCGATCAACTGCGGGTCTGGATCGACCGTTGGTCGGCCTCAACGGATACGCGCCAGCCGGACCGCCAGCGACTGCAGGCCGCCACCAATGATTTTGCGATCCAGCTTGAGGTGACTCCTCGCAAACCGCCGGTCATCCACGGCCAGGACGGCATCAGCCGCAAAGGCGCCGGGCCTGAGCAGGCTTCCCACTATTATTCGCTCACACGCCTGACCACTGAGGGGGAGATTCGGATCGGCGCGGATACCTTTTCCGTCTCCGGCCTCAGCTGGATGGATCACGAATTCGGCTCAGCCGACCTGGGACGGGACGTGGTGGGGTGGGACTGGTTCAGCCTGCAGTTGAGCGACTCGACTGAGCTGATGTGGTATTCCCTGCGAAGGAGCGATGGATCGGCGGACCCTGTCTCCAGCGGCACCTTAGTCTTCGCCGATGGACGAACCCAGCCACTCACAGCCCAGGACGTCACGATTCAGCCGCTCGACTCGTGGACAAGTCCGCGATCGAAGGCGCAGTATCCGCAACATTGGCGAATCACAGCCCCCTCCCTAAGCCTCAACCTGGACGTCACCTCGCTGCTCGCCGACCAGGAGTTGGACACGGCGCATAGCACTCGCATCATCTATTGGGAAGGAGCCGTGTCTGCCACGGGACAGGTCCATGGCAAGGACGTCACAGGACGCGGCTATGTCGAACTGACGGGCTACACGAAACGCTTCACCCCTCGACTGTAGCCACTTGCCTGATGCCGTACCTTGACTCAGTCACCACGCTATGGTTAGGTCTGCGGCCATTGTGATGATACGACGACCTCGAATGGCCACCCTGCTCCGCAGATCCGTCTGCCTGGTCGGCTTACTCCTCCTCGCCTGCGGGTCGCGTGAAGCGGCGGTCGTCTCGATCGCGCTCCATCCGTCGAACCCCAACATCGTCTATGTCGCGACAAACGAGGCCGTGCACAAGACCCGCGACGGCGGCGCGACCTGGGAACAGTTTGAGCCTTTCACGGCCCGCCGCGTGACGACCCTGGCGATCGACCCGAAACTCCCTGCCACGGTCTATGCGGGCACGATGGGCGATGCGATCTATAAAAGCCCCGACGGCGGCCAGCATTGGCTGCCGCATAATGTCGGGCTCAAAGAGCATGTGTCCTTCGTCAACGAAATCATCTTCCATCCCGACAATACCGAACTCATTTACCTGGCCACGACGGTGGGCGCCTTCATCAGCAAAAACGGGGGGCGTGAATGGGAAGAGCGGATGGCAGGGATGAAGGAAGTGCATATCGTCACCTGCATCACTCTGGATCATCAGCACCCGCGCGTGTTGTACGCCGGGACGACGGGTGGAACCTATCGCAGTGACGACGGCGGCACCACCTGGCACAAGAAAAACGGCGGACTCATACCTGACGAGGTGCTGAACGCCGCCATGGCGCTCGGAGTGAATATGTTGGCCGTCGATCCGCGAAATTCCGACATCGTCTACGCCGCCACGACCAAGGGGCTGTTTCGATCCGGCAATCGAGGGGACTACTGGGAGCAAATCGGACAGCACTTGGCCAATCAATTCATCAGTACCTTGGCCCTACACCCGACGGATCCCAACATTTTCTACATCGGCGGGCCGGAGGGCATTCTCAAGACCGTTGATGGCGGAAAAACCTGGCAGCCCCACAACCAGGGACTGACCACTATGAACGTGCGCACGATCAGCCTCAGCCCAAGTGATCCAGAGCTGCTCTATCTGGGCACCAATGGCAGCGGGTTGTATCGGTCGACCAATGGCGGAGCACAGTGGACCCCGATCCCCTTGACCAACCACGCGCAAGCCGCACCCGCGTCATAGGGTCGGCGAGGACGACCAATGCCGATCATTCTGCTCATCAGACATGGAGAAACGGAGTGGAATCGATCCGGCCGGGTGATGGGTGATCAGCCGATTCCCCTCAACCCGACCGGCGAAGAACAGGCCCGCACCTGCGCCGCCATCCTTTCTCGCACCCCGATCGCAGCCATCTACACCAGCCCCGTTCTGCGGGCCGCGCAGACCGCCGAGATTCTACGTGGTCCGCATGCGGTCCCGCTGCATCTTGCTTCCGGGCTGAGCGAGATCGGCGTGGGAATGTGGCTCAATCGTTACTGGCATGAATTCGCCGACGACCCGGCCAAGCGGGAGTGGTACACCCACCCGGATCGAGCCCGGCCTTCCGGCGGAGAAACGCTGCGCGAGGTCCAACAGCGCGCGGTGGCGGCAGTGGAACAGGCTCTCGCCCCAGCCCACGACACCCCCGTCGTCATCGTGTCCCACGGGGATGTCATTCGGGCGATTCTCGCCCACTACCTGCATCTCGACCTGGCGATCATTCGCCAGGTGCACATCGATCACGTGGCGGTGAGCGGGCTGGATCTGGCAGGCGCCGCAGCCCAACTGCTGTTCCTCAACCATCGCCCCGGCTTGGACAAGCTTCTGTAGTCGACAACCCTGCCGGCTACGGTTGAGCGGCAGCAGGGGCCGCACCGTCCGCACCCTTGCCGTAGTAACGGCTGCCATACCGCTTCAATTCATCGGACAATCCCGTCCATTCTTCGGCTGTCAGCAATCCCTTCATCTTGAAGCGCAGACTGAGCATCCGTGCGGAGGAACGCATCCGGTTGTTGTTCAGGTCGTCGAGAATCTTCGTAAACTCCTCGGGCGTGGCCGTGTAATTGGCATTCAGCTCGTAGAGCGCGCGATGGGATTGGCGGTGCTGCTCTCGTGCCGACTTGATCTCGGTGATCATCTCCCCCATCACCACATTGACCTGTTTTGCAGTTTCGGGGTTTTTCACATGTTTCTCAACCAAACCGGTCACATCCTGAGACGCCTTGCTCCAATAATAGTCCCCCTTCCCATGCCCATAACTTCCGTGGTGATGGGAAGAACAACCGGTCAATCCGGTCGCGAGTACAGCGAGAAGCACAACCAAGGATCGATAACGCATGACAGCCTCCATGAAATAAGAAAAATGAATGGTTCGCACGAAAACGCGTTGCGCCGCGTGTCGTTCCTCCCGTAAGCTTGCCTGCAACAGGGCATCCCACAGGAGTACCGATATGGGCGCACAGAAGGATCACCGGCAGGGAACCGGCCCGGTGGAATCGCTCCGGGACGAATTCCGGGAGCATCTCCACCTATTCTATAGCACGCTCAAACTGGCCGCTCCCTACGACACAGTCGAGAAAGCCCTGGGAGCCCTGACCACGAGACTAAAAGCCCTCTCTCCGGAGGAGCTCCAACAGTTATCCACGGACCCATCGCTGCGATGGACGCACTTCCGGCAGGCATTCATCGAATCCGGTCTGCGGTCAAAACATCGCGGGATCATCGCCGGCCTCGCACGATCAGGAGCGGCACTGGCCCTGCCGCCGGAATTTGAACACCTGCTCGACCTCTACAGACCGGCCAGCTAGGCGGCTCCGTCACTTTTCAACACCACCTCCCGAAGCTCCGCATACACCTGCATCAGCCTCGTGTTTTCGATACGATAGGCCACCGTAATCGTCAACAGGCCGAACGCCACCACGATCATGCCAACACCAGTGACGCCAACACCCAACAACACACTTCCCAGTGATTCGAGCCCTCCTTCACGCACATAGGTAATCAGAAATCCAAGCGTTCCGAACCCTACGAGGCTGAACCACAGAAACGTGAGAATCGAAGAGGACCAGGGCGCCCGCTTCGTGCACACCATCCTGATCCCCTCACCCTCCGACGCCCACACGATGGACCCTTTCAACGGCCAGGCCGTGCGAAACCGCATCGAGAACAGGCGATGAGTCGGCCTGATGACCATCCGGCTTGCCTCCGGAAAGACCCGCGCCACACCGTGGGGCAGACTCAGAAAACCGTTGTGATCGAACGTGCGCAGCAGTTGGCGGGCAGTCACCGCAGCAAACTGGTCCTGTACCTGTCCGATCCCATAGCCATAGCGGCTGGCATCGGACGAGAGACGCGTAAAGTACATCCAGTCGCCGACGATCAATCCGATACACAACACGATGGCAAACGCCCCGGCCAAAATCATGACGGAAACTTCCCACAGGGTTTCACGGAGAATCAAGTCCGGCCCTCACGCAGGAGCACTCAAAAACCAGAGGAACCTGTTGACTCCCTATGAGTGCTTTGGCTACATTAAGCCCGTTCTTGTCCGGCGGGTGAGGACGAGTCATCCGGATTGCAGTCCCGCCTTCATAGATTTTTCCACGCCACACATCTCATCACCGTCACTGCTGCACGCAGGGTGTACAGGTGGAGAGGCGTGATTTTTCGGAGGGACGATGGATATCGCCAAAGTCGAGCGAGTGTACACCAGTTATTCCGGCGTCTACGATCATATTTTCGGAAAAATCTTTCACGAGTCGCGTGAAGCGTGCGTGCGCAATCTCAGGATCCGACCCGAAGAAAAAATTTTGGAAGTCGGCGTGGGAACCGGAATCGCCCTGGAGTACTACCCGAAGAATTGCGAAATCATCGGCATCGATCTCTCCTCAGGCATGCTGGCGAAGGCCCGGCAACGCCAGTCGCACTATCATCTGGATCATGTGCGGCTGATGCTGATGGACGCAGGAAAAATGGATTTTGCCGATGACAGTTTTGATACGGTGATGGCCGCCTATGTCGTCACGGCCGTCCCGGATTATCGCAAAGTGGTCAATGAAATGATTCGCGTCTGCAAACCAGGCGGGCGCATCATCATGCTGAACCATTTCAGCAACGGCAACAAGCTGATCGCAGCCGTCGAAAAAGTTATTTCTCCCCTCTGCAAACATATCGGCTTCCGTACCGATCTCTCGCTGAATACCGTTCTTGAAGGCACCAATCTCCAGGTCGCCCGCAAAGAAAAGGTCAACCCGATGAAGTTCTGGCACTTAGTGGAATGTGTCAACCAGAAGGGGGCCCAAAACGGCAGCGTGAATGGGAATGGACACGCCAAGAGCAACGGCAATGGGAACGGAAGGCACGGATACCACAGCTAATCCATCTGACCCCGAGGCGTCCTCTCACTCACGGCCCCGAACGGTTCGCCCGAGTATATTTTACTTCACCCAATCCTCATTCGAGAAAATCGTCTGCTCTACCAGGCACGTTCCAGGGTAGTGCTGCATGATGCGATCGCTCACCAGGCTCAACAGCCGACCGCTCGATCGACCGGCAGCCTCATGAACCTGCAGGCTGATTCCAAATCCGGCCCCATCGATCGGACCATAGGTTTCCACACGAAGCGCGGCGGCAGGCCCAGCATTCGTCTCGGTTGCCGCAATGAGTTCCCCCTCCCAACACATCGCCCGCTGACCGGCGACCCGACGGGATGCCGCTTTCCAGCTACAAGGGGCCCCCGCTTGATCCAACTGAGCGAGCAGCCAGCCGACCGTGGGAGGCTCCCCGGCGTCGGCCTGAAACGTCCACTGCGCAACCGGGCTAGCCATGTCCGCATCGCTAGCCGGTAACGAAACTTCCTCCAACGTCGCCTCTTCGCACACCACAAAGAGGTTTCCGTCAGGATCGAACCAGAACCGCAATTTCCCCTCGCTCGACTCCACATGGATCTCGTCGAGGAGGGAACAGTCGCGCCCTTCCTGCTCAAAGATCGACAGATCAGAGACCCCATACATCGTCAGCTTGGCCACCCGCAAAACACCCTCGACGTGATACCGCACGACAACTGTCGCCACGGTACCGGCCCTGACTTCACGCCCTGATTCCTCGTCAAAGAGTCGGCGCTTGGACAGCTGTACATCCGTGACATGTCCGCCACGAAACCCGTGCGTGTGCGACAGAAACCAGCGGAGGTCCTCCACCGTCTTCATTGAATGGGTCATGAATTCACAACGACCTTTCTCTGGGGTAGCGCCACCCGACGTCCACGCTCCGGTTACCTTATCACGTCGGGAATGTTGAGGAGAGATCGAAGTGGAGGGTGGGTCGGAAGAGAGACGGCTTCCTGTCGGCGCTAGAACAGGGCTTGTTGCTGCTTGGCCTCTGCCAACTGACGCTCCAGCTCATCCACACGCTCCTGGAGGCGTTGATTATCGAGGCGCAGGAGATCGAGCCGGTCCAACAATTGTTCCCGTTGGATATTCGTCCATTTCAGCGTGCGCCTCAATCCGGCCAGCTCTAGTTGTGCCTGCTGCCCGTCCTCTAACCCGGAATTCATGCGTACGCCTCAGTCGATTGCCACCCGGCAGTGATGTGGCAAATCGTAACGCACTCTGATCCCGTTGCGGAGCGATTACTGATTTATCGACAGGGAATGGAAGCGGATGGGGATGAACCGAACCGGGTGAGTACACCGAGAACGTGAGGCAATCAACTCGCGCGGGCGCGGGTCGGCAAGGTGTCAGCCGGGAGTCCCTCGCCGGCCTCCCAGCGATACCGAACCAACACCCCGTTGGCTTCCCAGCCGGGCGGGCACAACTTGCCGGTGCCATAGTAGTCGGCATCGAGCACAGACAATGGCGCGACGTTCCTAATCCAATCCTGCGCATGCCCGTTGGACTCGATATAGGATTGGAAGAAATACGCCCCGCCAGTGAGCGGCAATTCCGGCACCACGAAATCAACATAGCCCTCGCCGCGCAAGGTCAAGGGCTTCGGATCGACGATGTCGGTCGACAGGACAAAGAGGTCCTGCGCCTTCCGCCCATTCACCGAAATGCTGACGCGGCAATTCGAAAACTCTTTCCCTTGCGCGCAACGGTAATACATGCGAATCACCGCATCGCGACCGGTAATGGCCGCCGCGACAGGATGCTTGTCGCCATCCAACACCTCAATCCTGGTGAGCAGGATCTCGCCCAGCCCCTCCCGATCATGGCGCGCCTCAATCGCCGTCCCAGCCAGACCTCGGATCGCATCGGCATATCCTTCCACGACCTCGTGCGTCTTGCCGATCTTCGCGACTCGTCCCTTTTCGAGAAGAATCGCGCGTTCACACAATCCTTCAATCACGGTCATGTTGTGGCTGACGATCAACACCGTCCGGCCGCTTCGGCTGACTTCTTCCATTTTCCCTAGGCACTTCTGCTGGAAACTGGCGTCGCCGACGGCCAACACCTCATCCACGATCAAAATTTCAGGTTCCAGATGCGCGGCGACGGCAAAGGCCAACCGCACGTACATTCCGCTCGAATACCGCTTGACCGGCGTGTCGATGAACGCTTCCACTCCCGAGAAGGCGACAATCTCATCGAACTTTCGCCGCACTTCTTCTCGTCGCATACCCAACATGGCCGCATTGAGAAAGATATTCTCCCGACCGCTCAGTTCGGAATGGAACCCCGTTCCTACTTCAAGCAGTGAACTGACGCGCCCATAAATATCCGCGGTCCCCGTCGTCGGTTGGGTGATCCTGGAAAGGATTTTGAGCAAGGTGCTCTTCCCGGCACCGTTGTGCCCGACAATACCCAACACTTCGCCTCGTTTGACCTCGAACGAAATGTCCTTCAAGGCCCAGAATGAGGATTCCGACTCGGGTTCGCCACCCCTCCGCCGCGTCAGGCCTCGGAGACGATGCATCAGGTGATCGCGAAGGGTATTGTGTTGCGCCGTTGCGGCACCCAACCGATAGTGCTTCGAGAGGCGATCTGCTTTGATGGCAATCTCACTCATTCAGATCACATCCGCAAAGGTGCGTTCCATCGAGCGGAAATAGATCAAGCCGCCGACGAGCACAAGGAACACCACACCCAGACTCGGCAGAAACATCGTAAAGTCTACCTCGAATCCGGGGATGAGCGCCCACCGGAATCCCTGAATCACACTCACCACCGGATTCAACGCATACAGCGTTCGCCAAGACTCCGGCACCTTGCTGACGGGATAGAGGATGGGCGACACAAACATCCACAGCTGAATGAACATCGGCAAAATATGTCCGACATCCCGATACTTCACATATAACGCAGAAATCCACAGGCCGGCAGCCAGCGTAATCGTGGCGGCCAGACCGGCGAAGAGCGGCAGGAACAGAATCCGCCAGGTCGGGACGATTCCAAACCAGGCCATGAGGCCCAGGAACGCGACAAAGGCCAACACCAGATCGACCAGGGGCGCGATGGTCGCCGAAAGGGGCAGGATCAACCGAGGGAAATAGACTTTACTGATGAGCGGCGCCTCGCCCACTAAACTAGTCCCCCCTCGGCTCAACGACTGTGACACATAAAACCATGGCAACAGGCCAGCATAGAGGAACACCGGATAGGGAAAGCCGTCCGAGGGAATCTTTCCCATCACACTGAACACGGCGGTAAAGATGAGCATGGTCGCGACCGGCTGGAACATGGCCCACGCCACTCCCAGCAGTGTCTGCTTGTATCGCACCGTCACATCTCGCCACACCAGAATAAAAATCAGTTCCCGATAGTGCCAAAGCGCGGCGAGATCTAAGTCCAGGAGGCCCTTGGTAGGTTGAATACGGACGTGGGGCAACGTCAGCGGAGTCCCCTGCTCGACATTCGTCACAGACATAGCGCTCTCCATCGCTCCCTGTCACTTTCACCCCAAGATACTCCTCGGAGCGACGGTTGCTCACTCCCCGCAGCGCAGGGGTTCATCTTGACGGCGTGTCGACTGGCGCTAACTCCTACAGATCACTGTCTTTTATGTCAGACTACTCCGCGTCGGTCAAGAAATTCGATCCCTTGCGCGCAACGAAACGCATCGAGCCGAATGAGGGAGACGCCGCTCCTGGAACTGGTGTACGACCGATCATGCTTGCCACGGTCAGCACGAGTCGCACCTTCATTGCTTAGGTGCTGGTGGTGTGAGGACACGCCGACCGACGCGTGTAGGAACAGCGGGTTTGTCAATGAGCGCGTGCGAGACGGAACGGTTCGACTATGGTGCAGGCAAGGCAGGCTTTGGAGCAGCACGCAGTTCGTCGGCAGAGACATATCGAATGGCCAACCCTGACATGTGGAGCATCCAGCCCTGCCCGCCGCCGGCTCCCTGCGTAAAACTCCACGCATCCATTCGAAACGGATTCCAATAGCCGCCGCGATATGAATTACCCGTCGTGCCCCCCGGTACCGCCGTGCCCATGGTCGATTGGAACGTCGGGCCACGATCCGAGAGTCGCCGCACATCCGCTTCTCCCAGGACAACAGCATCGGCCCCCAACTCTTTCGCCCGGGCAAGAATTCGATCACGCAACGTGTCCTCACTCGCATATTCGCTGGTCGCAATGATGCGGGCGATCTGCACATGCCCATGGTTCGGCTCACGCTGTAACGTCGTGACATCCTCGCTTCCCGGTCGAGGCTCAAAGGCCTTGCTGGTCAAAGGATCCACCTGCACGGACACACACGCACTCAACAACCCGAGAAGAAGGATCAACGCGAGGCGGGAAGGCTGCTTCATGAGAGCACGATTTCGAATGTTCATGTCCACCGGTCCAGGCTCCGACTCAATGTGGCTTGATTGCATTCTATAGTGACGGCTTGGGAGGGGCAATTCAACCCCAAATCACTCCGAGACTCGATGGTACCCATCACCAACCCTGCCGTCAATCCGGAAACTCAGGTCTCCGATCCAACACTGCCCTATGTTTCACTACAATCGGCCGTCGACCACCGCCCGAATCTCCTCCATGCGACGCCGATTGACGCCAAGGTCACTATACCCCGTTCGGGAAGCCGATCGAAAATGGATCGTCTTCGTCTCATCATCAAACACAAATTCGACATCGTCCACGAATCGAAGCAGCAGACTCGTAAATTCATAATGGAGGTAGGCCTCGCCCTCTTCAACGACGTTCGCGCGAGGGAGGTTAGCCACGACGGTTTTGAGCGCCTCTTTGGCCTCCGCCAGAGTTTTCTGGTATCGATAGGGGGCAATCACATGCCCCTGATCGGATGCCTGGGTCGACACACAATTCGGACTGGAGGGGCAAGGCTGGAGTGATTTCATCATCGGCTCGACGGCACCATAGAGCAGCTACGACACAAGGAGGCCGGACCTGCAGGACAAAGTGGGATGACTTTTCACCGGCAGGATTGGGCGTGTGCCTCCTGACTGTAAGGAGAGTCTCCTCCACTGTCAACTGCTGCTATCGAGATCTGGGTGGCTCTGGTGTGGGCGCTAGCTGAAGCGAGCCATCAGCCAAGCGTGACAACGCGGAACGGCGGCCATCGCTGGTTTCTCAATCAGGCGAAACGTGGCAAAGCACAACGTGATGAGGATCGGCACAAGACAGAGCACCATCGCCCAATGTTCAGGAGCTGTGAGAGTCCCCGCCGGCTCACCGAGAACCAATCGATACGCCGCAAACAACACCAGGCTGTGCAGCAGGTATAGGCTATAGGCCATTTCGCTCAACGCGACGGAGGCCGGCCATTCGAGAATCCCGAAGATCGAGTTCCCGCAGGCAATAATGGTGAACCCCGTTGCCAACAGTACCACTGCAGGAAACGTGTAGGCGGTAGGAAAGATCCACATCGTTGCGCCCAGACAAGCAAGTGCAACTATGCCCCAGCCTCGCTGAGTGAATGTCGCACGTATCGCGGCGACACGCGCCAAGCTGGCAGCAGCGATCCCTCCCCCGAACGCATCCAACACAGACCAGCGAACGTCGGGCATGGCCATCGTGAGCATAACAAGAGCGATTGCGCTAAATATCACCCATGGGGTAGGCGGCCGAACACGGAGCCACCATGAACCGAGGGGAAGAAATGCATAGAACAACCATTCATACGGCAACGACCACACGGCACCGGCTAAGGGGACCGTTTCCGTAAAACCATTCACGGACACAAGCCCGGGGATTGTAAAGGTGAGCCAACTCGCGACATGGAGCGCAAACGTGGTGATTGACTCCTGCAAGCGAAATCCTGTGCGATAGAGCGACATGCTCACCACACCGATTACCACCAGGAAATATAACGGCACTAACCGGAAGATTCGGGAAAGGTAGAGGCGTGACCAATCGACCGGCTGCACTCGCCCGTCGAGCAGCTTGGACCAGAAGAGAAACCCCGTGATCATGAAAAAGAGGGTCACACTGCTTTGCCCAAGGTGCGTATAGAAATTTGACGGAGGGACATCCCATGTGCCGGAACGCAGATAAAAATACCAGATGGACGAATGGCTCAGGAACACGGCAAAGGCCAGATAACCCCGAAGCCCATCGATGGAGGCATATCGGGCAGGCGACGCCACCCGATGAAGACGTATATCCGGCAGGAGCCTCGCGGTGCCCAGGGCGAGCAGGAGCGCCGCAACGGCAGGCCACAGGCTGGTAGCATCCATATGCTCGGATGAGACCATAGGATTTCATATTTGTCTAACCTTTCCGGGAACCAGACCGGTCTCACGCGTCCCGGACTCACGAAACCCCGCCCAGAAATGCTCCCCTCCTCAAGCAGAACCGCCATCCTCCCCCTACACCACTCCGTTGATTGCCGGAGTGATCCTGCGGTACCCTAGCGCTTTGACTGATCCCAGGTTGACGGCAAGCAGCCGCCACCGATTGCACCCAACTGAGCGCCGACGCTTCGGTCAACAAAGGAGTCCTCACGCATGGCCGGTTTCCCGATTGAAGTCGCAACCCGCATTAAGACACTGCCTCCCTATTTGTTCGCCGCCATCGACAAGATGAAGCAAGAGGCACTGGCGCGCGGAGTCGATATCATCAACCTTGGTATCGGCGATCCTGATCTCCCCACGCCCACGCCGATCATCGATAGCCTGGCCCAAGCCGCCAAAAATCCGAAGCATCACCAATATCCCTCTTATGAAGGCATGTTGTCGTTTCGTCAGGCCGTTGCGGATTGGTACAAACGACGATTCGCGGTGTCGCTCAATCCCGCGGATGAAGTGCTGACGTTAATCGGATCGAAGGAGGGGATCGGCCACGTCCATCTGGCCTTTATCGATCCGGGCGACATTGTCCTGGTGCCCAGCCCCGGATATCCGGTCTACCCGGTCGGAACAAGCTTTTGCGGCGGCGTTTCCCACATCATGCCACTGACAAAGGCCAACGGGTTCCTGCCAGACCTCAACGCGATCCCGAAGGATGTGGCGAAAAAAGCGAAACTGATGTGGTTGAATTCGCCAAACAATCCCACCTCGGTCATCATGAGTAAGGACTACTTCAAACGCGTCGTCGAGTTTGCCCAGGAAAACCAGGTGATTGTCTGTCATGACGCGGCCTACTCGGAGATTTACTACGACGGCAAACGGCCGGCGAGTTTTCTCGAAGTGGACGGGGCGAAGGACGTCGGCGTGGAATTCCACTCCCTCTCCAAAACCTACAACATGACCGGCTGGCGGATTGGATTCGCCGTCGGCAATAAGAACGTGTTGGGCGGACTCGGCCGCGTGAAGAGCCAGTTGGACTCAGGCGTGTTTGAGGCCGTGCAGGCGGCAGGAATCACCGCGCTCGGGCTGGACGATTCGGTCACCGATGGCCTGCGAAAGATTTATCAGGAACGACGCGACACACTCGTGCCGGGACTGAAAAAGCTCGGCCTGGAAGTCGACCCGCCGCCTGCCGCCTTTTATATTTGGGTGACGGTGCCGAAAGGCTACACCTCCGCCTCATTTACGGCCCATCTTCTGGAGAAGGCCGGCATCGTGACGACCCCCGGCAACGGGTTCGGTGCGCCTGGCGAAGGCTACATTCGCATGACGGTGTGCACCACAAAGGAACGACTGGCAGAAGCAGTCGAACGAATCAAGAAAGTCGGGTTCTGATCCAGATATCGTTCGACAGACGTCCATCGAGAGGGCGTGGGACGGCAGGTCGGTCGGCCCTCGAATGGCAGGCAACAATCACTCGTTGACGAGGCTCCGTGGCGACGTCATTTATCGGCTTTGGCTCTAACCTGGGCAACCGCATCGACTTTTGTGACCGGGCCGTGACGCTGCTCGGCCTGCTCCCACACTCGCGGCTGGAGGCGGTGTCATCACTCTATGAAACCGAACCCCTTGAGGACGGGGCCGCTCCCGGTCCATCCTGGTTCCTCAATGGTGTGGTGCAGATCGAAACCAATATCGCCCCGAAGAGCCTCTTGGAAATATGCCGTGAGATCGAGCGCGCCTTAGGGCGTGATCAAGACAATCGCAAGGGGCCTCGGACTCTGGATCTCGACATCCTGTTGTATGATGACTGTATTCTCGGCGAATCAGCCCTGACGGTCCCCCATCCGCGGCTGCATCAACGACGATTTGTCCTCGCCCCGCTCGTGGAGCTCGATCCTGAGCGCCGACACCCGGTACTGGGACAGAGCCTACAAGAGCTCCTGTCGCAACTCACCGACCCGTCGGTCGTTCGCCTGCTCGATCCCCAGCCCAACTCTCGCTACGGATCCCGGCCGAGCTGCAGCGCGCCACCAACAGCCGAGCCGCGGACGTGAAGATTATCCGCACGACGTCGGCGATGGCTGACTGGAGCCGATGCCTTCATCGCGAAGGGGTCACCATTGGGTTCGTACCGACGATGGGGGCGTTGCACGAAGGGCACCGCGCCCTGATTCGTGCTGCCCGGCTGGCCTGCGACGCCGTGGTGGTGAGCGTCTTTGTGAACCCGACACAGTTCGGCCCGTCGGAAGACCTCACGAAGTATCCACGCCAGCTGCGCCTCGATCAGGCGCTTTGTCGACAGGAAGGGGTGGACGTCATTTTCTCCCCCACGGTCAAGACGATGTATCCGGCCGGCGCTCAAACAGTTGTGACCGTTCCTGAGATAGCCTGCCGCTGGGAAGGGCACGCACGACCACACCATTTTCAGGGCGTCGCAACGGTCGTCACGAAACTGCTCTCCCTCGTGCAGCCCGATAAGACGTGGTTCGGACAAAAAGACTATCAGCAAGCCGCCCTGGTGCAACAACTCGTGAAGGATCTCAACCTGCCAGGCCATCCGATCGTTCATCCTACCGTGCGGGAATCCGACGGGCTGGCACTTAGTTCGCGCAATATCTACTTGTCGCGTTCAGAACGACAAGCGGCCCCTGTGCTGTACCGTGCACTGCAAGCCGGAGCCGGGGCCATTCGTGCCGGAGAGCGGAATGGCTCCCGTATTCAGCGGCACATGGCTCGCGTGGTGGCGACGGAACCTCTGGCAACAGTGGACTATCTTGCGGTTTGCGACCCAACCACGCTCGCCCCACTCTCCACAGTCCCCCGTCGGGCTGTCCTGCTGGGAGCCCTCCGTATTGGAACCGTGCGTCTCCTCGACAATCTGCTGATTGCTGTCCGGCGCACGACCTAGGCTCGCACCCTCATGAGCCATCGTGCCGGCCAAAGGAATGAGCCGAAATACCGTGAAGGACACAAGACTGCGTGGATCTGCGGTTAGGCACTGACGCGGGGAGGGACTTGCTGATGCGCAAGAAGTTCCAGCACCAGCTGGCCCATGCGCTGCTTGTGATCGAGGGCAAACTCCAAAAACTTCACCCCGATCGACTGCGGATGGATGGAACAAATCATCGCGGCATCGACTTTGATATCGGGCAGGCCCGCAGGAGCATGCACGACCAACTTCACGAACGTGCCCCGCGGAAGGGAACTGGCAACTTGCAAGGTACAGCCGCCCATGGAAATATCGGTAATCACCCCGCCGGCCGTCGGCGAGTCGAGCATCAGCGATGCCACAAAGTTCACCTGCAGCCGTCGGTATTCACGACGATCGAATTCCTGCGAGGTCTGCCGGTTCCCTGGTCGCCGAGCCTGAAAACGAGTGGCGCACAGCTGGCAACGAACATGGAAGATAGACAGCCGGTTCAGCGTCTTCTCCACGAGATTCGTCCCGGACGTCACTCTGACACACGGCGTGCCGCACGCCGGACAATACAGCTCTTTCATGCTACAGCTCTGGCTTCTGCATCTTCACGTCTACCTGCGACCGGTCCAGTGAATTTCCAGACGACTGGGCAGCCAACAACGGTGCGACCTGGGCTGGAGAATACGTCGACGGTTTCACCCATTTACCATCCGCCCGCTTATGGCCCCCGACTTTACTTAAGTTCGAGCGATGGACCTCCCGAAAGACCGGATCCATATCCATGCCATACGACACGGCGGTACCATACACAACGTACAACAGATCGGCTAACTCCTTCGCCACCCCCGGAAGATCCTGGGCAACCATGGCCTCCTGCAGTTCTTCAAACTCTTCCTGAATGAGCCGTACCCGAAGTTGTCTGGTCGCGTCTTCCGGAAGGGACGGCCGGTCACTGATGGCAATCTCGAACTTGCGGTGAAACTCTTCCACCATCGCCTGTGGATCCATCATCCTAATGTCCCTATGTCTTCCGCCGCAAACGTCAGCCCCGACCTTGGTTCGACGCTGGAGGCCTCCAACAGCGCAATGTCTTTGTCCGATGATATCCCGAGGTCTTTGAATTTTCTCGCAGCCGGCAACACCCGCGACTCCAAGGATCCAACTGCCTTATTATAGGCGCCCACACTTTTCCCCAGGGCCTGCCCGATATCGTTCAAGTGATCGGCGAGAACGGCCATCCGCTCATACAGTTCCTTGCCCAGCCGCCCCGCCTGCTCAGCATGCTCGGTCAATTGTTCCTGCTTCCAACCATAGGCCACGGCCCGCAAGAGCGCCATGAGTGTCGTCGGCGTCGCGAGCACGACGCCCTGCGCGAACCCATCTTCGATCAGCGTGGGATCTTGCTCCAATGCCGCACCAAGAAACTGCTCGCCGGGCAAAAAGAGCACGACGAATTCCGGCGTCTGCCCGAACTGCGTCCAATAGGCTTTGAGGCTGAGCGCATCCATCCTGGTCCGTACCTGGCCGGCATGGCGAAGCAAATGTCCCTGTCGCTGCTGTTCATCCTGCGCCTCATAGGCATCGAGGTACGCCGCCAGCACGGTCTTGGCATCCACCACGATCTGTCGACCGCCGGGAAGATACACCACCATGTCCGGACGGATGAGCCCCTCTAATGACCCGACCGTATCCTGCTCCACAAAATCGCAATGGGCGACCATACCCGCAAGTTCCGCCACGCGACGCAAAGTCATTTCACCCCATCGCCCCCGCACGGACGGGGCCCTCAGGGCCTTCACCAAATTACCGGTTTCCTGCTGGAGCCGTTGGTGCGATTCGGCCATGAATTTCAGCTGCTGATCGAGGCCTCCGTATTCGCGCTGCCGAAGCTGTTCAGCCTGTTGCAACTGCGCTTGATATCGCTGCAGTGACTCCTCCAGCGGCTTCACCAATTCGCCGATGGCTTGCTGCCGCTGTGACAATTCGCCTTTCGCTTCTGCCTGCAAGGCCGCGAATGAGGTGCGTGCAAGATCCAGGAACGTTTCATTGTTGTGCTTCAACGCCTGACCAGACAGGGCCTCGAACGATTCGTGCAATTCCTGCCTCGCCTGGACTAACAATACCTTCTGATCATCCAGGCTGCGGGCAACCTCCTCCATCCGTGTTTCGGCCTTGGTCCGATCCTGCTGAGACGCTGTAAGCGCGTCCCGCAACTGCGCCATCTCTGTCTGCTGATCGTCTACGCGCTGTTGGAGCGCAGCAGCCAATGCATCAGCCCGCTGCGCACGCCCGCCGCTCTCGAGCAATCGGGCATGGAAGCCTGCGTGAACACGGACGGTGATCCACCACCCGGCTACCAGCACACCCACGAGGAACCCAATGGCCGTGCCAACCAAAAACGTCGGGGAACCGAGGTCGATCATGACGCTCCCCTACGAATGCTACGACTAATTGGAGATCTGTTCACCTGCTGGCTGTCGCGAAATAGAAAGAATCGTACGAGAACCACGAATGAACGTCAAGGGACCAAGCGACGCACGAGTCCCGTAGCACTCGTAATTTCAACCTGTTCATTTTCGCGCAACAGACTAGTGGCGTAGGGCACATTGACCAGGGCCGTAAGGCCGTACTCCCGAGCAATAATCGCACCGTGCGAGAGCGTGCCGCCCATTTCGGCAATCAAACCCGCCGCCACTCCGAACAGCGGGGCCATGCCGGGATCGATCACCGGAACAACGAGAATATCTCCCGCCCGCACCCGAGGCCAATCCGCTGTCGACCGAACAAGACGAACGGGTCCCTTGGCAACCCCGGTGCTGATGGGAATGCCACGCAAGACCGTTTCCTCACCCTGAACACTTGATTGGCCTCCAGATGCGACAACCGCCTCCCAATCTCGAATGGTGTCGGGAACCGCAATAGCCTCCTGCCGCAGGCGTTCCTCGCGTCGCTCTCGCACAAGGTGGTGCCAATCGCGACTGGCGTCGTCGGCCAAGGCGACTCGTTCATCCAGCGTAAGGGAGAACACATCTTCCCGCGCGGCGAAGACGCCACGTTCGACCATCCGCTCACCGAATCGAAGCAGTAAATGGCGGGCCGCGGTGGAGTAATACATCAAGTGGTGTCGATTCTCTTCCCGTAAGGCACAGAACCGGCTGAGCCGTCGATACCATCCACGGAAGATGAGCCACCGGTGACGCCGCCAGCCGAATCGCCGGGCGATCTCTGCAAGCGCTTCCTCGCGTCGCCGGGCCTGACGGGAAAGGATTTCCCGTGGACCCACCGCCACACCGGTGCGCACCTGTGCCTGCAGCACGGCCAGCACCGCATCAGGCTGATCCGCAATTCGTGGGGACATAATGTCGGATTCTCCGACTGCCCGATGCCCATACTCACTCACATACTGCTCAAATCGGCGCAGAAACTCGGTGTCCCTGAGAGCATCCCGAAATCCACGGGCCGTCCAATCTTCCGTCAGGAACCACCGCTGAACCACATCCTCCCTCTGAGCAACTTCGACAAGCTCCGCCAGCCGGACAATGTGAGACGCGCTGATCACGGTCCCCTGTCCTTGCAACGAACCATTGAGGAGCTCTCGCCAATCTGAACCCAGCCAGCCGGGAAGAAACGTGCCCATCGCCTGAAGCCCCTGCGCGACACCACCCGCGATCGCGAAGGTCACCTCGTGCTCATCGAGCCACGTCCCCAGGCTGTCGAGCGTCATGCTCAGCTCCTGCGCGGAGAGGTGCGGAATACGATCGTAATGATAGCGCTCCGCCATTGTTTTCATGGCCGAAAAGTTTTTCGGCCCCTGCCTCGTGGCCCTACGCCATTCCCGCATCATACTGATCCCGGCACGGACCAGTGCGAACGCTCCGAGGGGACGCACCGGCGGGGTAAACCTCACAGACTCCCCGCCCATCTGCTCGGTTAAGAACGCCGGGTTTCCATGCAGCTGCCTCACCAACGTATAAAACAGCGTGACATTGAGATACGGTCGCCCGTGGAGCACACGAACCGACGAAAGGCCTTCAGGGATGCTGCAGCCGAGTCGCCGATAGGGAGTGATGATGTAGGCATCCATGAATCGTTCTACGAACGAGAGGCCTAACGGACTGGGCAATTCCGGCAAGGTTTCCTTAAAATTGGCTCGCGTCCATTCGCATTCGTCGTTGGTCAGGGCCGACGAGGGATGAACCCCGGTAATCGGACGGGCTTGCACGACCCAGAGCCGCTCGACATCCCACACCCATTCGAGATCCACCGGACACCGAAACGCAGCCTCAATGTGCTTCGAGAGTCGTGCGAGCTCGAACAGTTGCTCATCGGACAGGGATGAGTACGATTGCTCAGAATCGGGAATCGATTCCGTCTGCACTCCCACTGAAGTAACCGTCAGCTTTTGTTGTTTGTGCGCAAGGACGCGTCGTCGCACACGGAACGGCCAATGGTCTTCATCGCGCACCTCCACGACGTACTGATCTGGCGTCACCTCTCCACTGACGAGGGACCAGGCGAGGCCGGGCACGGCATTGATCGACACCTGAGACGTCCGCCCCGTCACGGGATGGACCGAATAGGCAACGCCTGCCACCTGAGCGTGCAGCATCGGCTGAATCACGACAGCCATAGCAGGGTACGGTACATCGGCACCGGATCGGAACAGGTACCGACACACCCGTTCATCCCATACGGAGCCCCAACAGTCGCGGATGGATCGCAACACCGCGGCCAGAGACACACCTAATGTTGTGCAATACAAACCTGCGGCACTCATGCCCGCAGCATCTTCATTGGTGGCAGACGACCGAACTGCCCAGAGTGTCGTGACATCGCCGGCCAGCGTCGCGAGCCGCATCTCCAGCTCCGCCTGGAATCCTGACGGCCAGGGCTGTTGCGCTATGAGTTGCTGAATCCGCGCCTGCTCCTGCACGCGTTGCTCCCCGGAGAGCTGGCGCAACTTGGTCCAGAGCGAGACCGCATCGACCCTCGCCTGATCCAGGCAGTGGTGGTACAGGGCAGTCGTCACGCATAACCCGTCAGGCACGGCAACGCCTGCCTCGAGTAATTTGGACAGTCCCGCGGCCTTGCCACCAACCAGAGAGGAATGACGGCTCTCGCGCAACGAGAGGATGAACGGATCAGCCATAGGCGAGGATACTAGCTAGAGTGCGAGGAGGAGGTAAAGATCGTTCACATTGGTCCCAGTCGGACCAGTCACAATGTGGCCACGCAACTTCTTGAAGAACGGATAGGCATCGTTGTTCTGAAGCGAGCGGAACGGATCAAGCTTGGCACGCCGGGCCCGCGCGACTGTTTCACCATCGGCGATCGCACCCGCGACGGATGTCGGCCCGTCCGTACCGTCAGTAGCAAAGCCGGCGACCCACACGTCAGAGAGCCCGGCAACCTCCAATGCGGCCGCCAAGGCAAACTCCTGCGCCCGCCCCCCCTGCCCCTGACCTCGAATCGTCACCGTGGGTTCGCCCCCGGCAATCACACAGCAGGGACGAGGCAGAGGCCGACCATGAGCCGCAATCTCCCGAGCCATCGCGCCGAACAGCTTGGCGATCTCACGCGCCTCCCCAGTCAGGGTAGTGGAAAGAACGAGCGTCCGAAGTCGCTTCGCCTTCGCAACCTTCACAACCGCATCGACGGCTGCTTGATTGTCTCCGATCAGCAGGTTATCAACACGGCGGAAGAGTGCCGCGCCGGCCTTGGGAGTTTCCGGCAGGGTTTTCTTGATACCCGCCTCCATTCGACGACGAACAGAGACTGGAACGCGCCCAGCAACGTCGTATCGTTCCAAGATCCGCCAGGCATCCAGAAATGTGGTGGGATCCGGGGCGGTGGGGCCAGACCCGATCGTGCCAAGATCATTTCCAATCACGTCCGAGAGGATCACACTCGCCACGCGCGCGGGGGTCGCTGCGGCCAACTGCCCGCCTTTCACGCAGGATAGGTGCTTGCGAACCGCGTTCATCTCTTGAATGGTTGCCCCGGACCGCAACAATAACGTGGTCGTTCGTTGCTTATCCTTGAGGCTGATCCCCGAAGCGGGAGCGGGGAGAAGACTCGAGGCGCCGCCGGACAAGAGGACGATCAAGAGATCGTCCGGCTTCAGCGTCCCAACCAATGCCATGATTGCACGACCGGCCTGAAGTCCCGCCTGATCCGGAACGGGATGTCCGGCCTCCACAATGCGAATCTTCTTTGTCGGCGCGCCATGCCCATATTTGACCACGACCAGTCCGGTGTCGATCCGGGAGCCCAATTGACGCTCCAGCGCCTGGGCCATGCGCCCGGACGCCTTCCCGGCGCCGATCACGACAAGTCGCTGGTTTGGGTGGAGAAAGTAGCGTTGCGAACCGATGGTGAGTTGTCCACGCCGGAAGCGAACCTGACGACACACCGCCTCGTACGGATCGACGGCCTGCAGTCCCGCATGAAACAGTTTGGCAAGGAGGGCTCGTGCCCTGGGCTGCGAGACTCCGACTTGTATCATGGGGACTACGGAAGTTTGTCTTGTTTGAAACAGCGATTCGGACAGGTCTGTCGCGGCACCTTAACCTGGTAGGTGCCCTTTGGCAAGTAGTCCTTTGTGAACTCAGGATTCAACATTTTCAGTTCAAGAAAGTACGTTCCATACTCCTCGGCGATCGCCGTGAGACGGCGTTGCGGTTCCTTGATCATCACCGTGACCGTTTCTGTTTCAAGCGGAGGGTAGAGATCTTTTTTGGTCAGGCCCAGATACTTCTCCGGCTGTGAGTAGATTTCTTTCGCCGCAATAATCCGCGCCACATAACGCATCGTCTCTCGTGGGCCATGCATGCGCCAGTAGTCATTAATCTTCTGCTCTTTAATCAATTTCCGTACGCGATCTTCCCCCGCATTATAGGAGGCCATCGCGAGAAACCAATCCCCCTGGTACAAATCGCGGAGGTACCGAAGATACTTGATGGCCGCTTCGGTGGACATTTCGAGATTGCGCCGCTCATCCAGCCACCCTTCGTTGTGTAGCTTATACCGTCGCCCCGTAGAATTGATGAACTGCCAGGGGCCAGAGGCCTTCGCCCGAGAATAGGCCGCCGCAATGCACTTACTCTCCACCAACAACATGTATTTCAAGTCATCGGGTAGTCCAGCCTCGGCTAGCTGCTTTTCAGCCGGCGCGAAACAACGACCCGTCCGTTTGGCCAGGATGATGCTTTCGCCTTGATCCTCGAGAAATTGGTAGAACTCGTACTCGATCCGCTCGCGCACCTGCCAGTTGTCCAATGGAATCGCTTGCCCGGCGAACGTCAACTTATCCGGCAACTTGAAGGAGCTGAGAAAAAACCGTTCTCCCTCCCGTTTGATTTCCGGCAGGATGACCAATCGATCTTCAAGTTCAGGCACCAGCTCGGACTCGCCTGCGGGCGGAGTAGGCCCCTGGTCAACCTCTGGCGTGCTCCGACCGACTTCCGGTGGAAGCGCCGTTCCCGCCGACGTATTCGAATCCGCCCGCAGGACTGGCAGCGCGGACAGCAGAACCACCGCCATGGTGGCGCACACGGCAAGCACCCGAAGACCCCGATGTGTAGTCAACATGCCCTTGTCATCCTTTCGTCACACTTGAAGGCTCATGCTAGCAACAAGCTCCTCGGGGGACAAGTAACTCGTGGTTTTGGTACACTCCCCAACCATGTCTACACTCGTGCTGCTTAATGACGACATCGTCGCCTGCACGCGCTGCCCTCGCCTGGTTAGCTACCGGGAGGCTGTGGCCAGGGAGAAACGGCGGCAATTCCGAGATTGGTCCTATTGGGGAAAACCAGTCCCAGGATTCGGAGATGCTCAGGCGCGGCTCTACATTTTGGGCCTGGCACCGGCAGCACACGGGGGCAATCGAACCGGACGGGTCTTCACCGGAGATCGCAGCGGAGACTGGCTATATGAGGCCTTGCACAAATTCGGGTTTGCCAACCAAGCGACCTCTACCCACACAGGTGATGGCCTCACCCTGACGGACTGCTACATCGGCGCAACCGTGCGGTGCGCACCTCCCGCCAACAAGCCACTGCCGGATGAATTCACCGCCTGCCGGCCGTTTGTCCTGAGTGAACTACAGCTGTTGACACGGATGCGTGTGGTCGTCACTTTGGGGAAAATTGCGTTCGATCACTATTTCACAGCAAATCGTGAATTGGGACTCGCCCTGCCCAGCCCGCGCCCTCAATTCGGGCACGGAGTCCTCTACGAGTTGCCGGGGGGCGTGACCCTGATTGGCTCGTACCACCCGAGTCAACAGAACACGTTCACCGGGAAGCTGACGCGCCCCATGTTCCACCGCATCTTTTTCATGGCCAAACAGAAACTCGCCGAGAAGCACTGAGCAAGGCACAGGTTCGACCGGCTATTTCTTCCCCATGGCATCCCAGTCGGCGAGAAACTTCTTCAGGCCGATATCGGTCAGGGGATGCTTTACCAGCTGCTGGAACACGGTGTAGGGCATCGTACAAATGTGGCCCCCAGCCAGCGCAGCTTCGACGACATGCTGCGGATGCCGAACGCTCGCAACGAGCACCTTGGTTTTATAATCGTAATTCTTGTAGATCGTGACAATCTGCCGAATCAGTGCCATGCCATCGGAACTCACGTCGTCGAGACGACCAATGAAGGGCGATACGCACCAAGCACCCGCCTTAGCAGCCAACAGTGCCTGCGTCGGGGAGAAGCATAAGGTGACATTGACACGAATCCCCTCGGCCGCAAGCTTCTTTGTGGCCCGAAGCCCTTCAGGAATGAGGGGAACCTTCACCACGATGTTCTTGTGAACTTTGGCCAGATCCCGCCCTTCTTTAATCATGGCTTCGGATTCGACGCCAACCACCTCCGCACTGATCGGCCCGTCGACCATCTTGCAGATTTCGAGCAGCATTTCTTTGAAACTACGCCCCTCCTTCGCCACAAGGGACGGGTTGGTGGTCACCCCGTCAATGAGACCGAGATTCGCACCTTCTTGAATTTCTTTGACATTGGCCGTATCAAGATAGATTTGCATATGAAGGTCCTTTCGTCTCTAAGCTTTCTGGTCCATCTTCTCAGCGGTTATTGTAGAAGCAACTCGGCATCAAGGCAATAAGTGAGCTCGGGCATGCTAGACTTGTTTGACAGATGAGAATGGTGACCGCTAAGATTTTTTCGGCCAAACATTATCTCTCCATGCTTCGCACCCAGTGATTCAGGAGGACAACCTGTATGCGCACATCCGTCTGGCTTCTCGCAGTCGCCCTCATGGCCGCAGGCTGTAGTCACAACCCCTACATGGATGCTTCGTTGACTCGCTACCAGGGGAAGGATCGCGCATGGATTGAAAAAGAATTGGGAGCGCCAGACGCCAAAACGTCCCGGTTTTTTGGTGGAGAGAAATGGACCTACAATCGCATTGCGGGAGGAACGGCCGGGCCCCCTCTCTTTAACTTTAAAGCGAATGAGTGCCAGATGATCCTGTTTTTTGATAAGAACGACACGGTCTCAGATACGAATTATTCCGGCTGCTGACTCGTGAGTTTCCGCTCAAATGTAGTGGCACAATTCTGACTGCAAAAGAAGTAGGTTTGCCCCCCGATTTCTCGCCGAATCGCATTTTCTCGAGGAATGAAGACGCGACACACAGGGTCTTGAATCATCTGCTTTCCAGGTGCTTGCCCTTCTCGAAGGCTGACAGCCCCACCACCCTCCCGCACCTTCCTAATCGCCCTGCGAAGAAGATAGTAAAAAAGCACCAGGAGTGCTGAGATTAGAAATAGTCTATACATGGTATTGCATCTTACCAGCCACACCAAATTTTGTGGTGACTTGCTTACCGAACAGAGATTGGAAAAACATGCCTCGCCAACTTACGAGGACGGAATAATCCCGTAAGGGGCAGTGTCAGGGCCAAACGGCCCATACACTTCGGTATCTATGGGGGGCCTTTTCCCATCCTCATACAGTACTTCAGATGGATGGTTTATCCTACAGAGCAATGCTATAAGCCAGGAATGCATAAATGTGACAAATGCCGCGGAACAATGTTGCCTGAACGGGCGGTTGACCTGAATGCTGGCTTAGCGATCACAGTCCTGGCGTGCCTGAACTGTGGCCGACGGAAAGCAGCAGACGCAGAACCGAGACCGATCACGTCACGACATTGACCCGTCGCAACAATCAATCCCCGCAGAGCGCTCACCTGCGATGAGCAGAAGGTGGCAGCCTTGCTCCACCTTGGACCTGATGTCCATCTCGGACACCAGCTCGTTCACATCGCACAACAAGCCTCGCTCCGTCTCTCACTAGCCAAGGCATAGAGCTAACTGCTAGTCTCCTCTTGGACTATCCGCCAACCTGCCACTCCCTGCGTCTGCGGATACTATAGGCAAACGATACCGTATCCTCTTGGCGGGATGAAACATCATCGCTGCTGCCGTAGCGTAAGCCGTCGGCAAATATGGCAATTTTCTATTTCAGGCTTAACACGTCCAACATGTCATAGAGCCCGGGTGGTTGCTTCACAACCCAGCGGGCAGCACGGAGAGCGCCTCTTACGAATGTGTCACGACTGCTAGCGCGATGGGTGAGCTCAATACGTTCGCCCATGGTCCCAAACATCACAGTATGGTCTCCGACGATATCTCCGGCTCGAATGGTCTGAATTCCAATTTCGCCTTTTTTTCGTTCGCCGATCAGTCCCTTCCGCGCATAAACACCGACTTGTCCCAGGTCTCGATTGACGGCTCGGGCGAGAACTTCCGCCAATTTGAGGGCGGTTCCACTCGGCGCATCTTTCTTCAGGCGGTGATGCGCTTCGATCACTTCGATATCGTAATCTTCTCCGAGCGTCTTGGCCATTTCTGCGATCACCTTGTAGATCACATTGACGCCCACGCTCATGTTGGGCGAGAACACACAAGGAATTTGCCTGCTGACATTTCGGAGTTCGTCTAACTCGGACGCTGAGAAGCCGGTCGTCCCGATGACAATTCCACGTCGATACTGCGCGACAATCTTCAAGTGCCCAAGAGTCGCTGATGGTGTTGTAAAATCAATCACCACCTCTCCACGCTCCATTACACTAGAGAGATCGTCCACGATCGGCACGCCTGTTCGCCCGCAACCAGCGACTTCGCCGGAATCCTCTCCCACAGCATGGTGCCCCTTCCCCTCTACAGCACCGACAAGGGTCAAAAATGCCGAATCTTTCACCAGCGACACGAGGCGAGACCCCATTCGTCCGGCAGCACCAGTAACAACAACCTTAATCATGACAGCAACCTTCACCCGCAACGGGCCCGCTATACCAGCCCGGCTTCTTTCATCACATGCAGAAGTTGTTCTCGATTGTCAGACCCCATCGAACACAGCGGTAGCCGTATCTCGCGGTCGATCTTGCCCATCATATACAGCGCTTCTTTCACAGGAATGGGATTGGTTTCATAGAACAGGGCCGTAAACAGCGGATAGAGCCGATAATGCATCGCCCGCGCGGCATCTAGTCTTCCGGCAAGAAACTCATTGACCAACTGAGCCATCTCGCGTGGGACAATATTGGCTGTCACCGTAATGACCCCCTTGCCACCCACCGCCATCATCGGCAAGGTCAAGGCATCATCTCCGGCCAAGACAGTGAGGCGCTCTCCGCAGAGTCGGATGATTTCAGAAGCCTGCTGAACCGATCCGCTGCCCTCTTTAATAGCAACGATGGTTCGACAGCTCGTGAGTCGAGCCACGGTGCTCGGCATCATATTCACGCCGGTTCGCCCCGGAATATTGTACAGCACAAGGGGAAGATCGACCGCGTCTGCGACTGCCCTATAGTGCAGGAACAACCCCTCTTGCGTCGGCTTATTATAATACGGCGTGATCAGCAGCGCGCCATCGGCCCCGGCCGCCTTCGCGTGCTTCGTCAGCGCGATGGCCTCTTCGGTACTATTGGATCCCGTCCCCGCGATGACCGGAACCCGCCGCCTGGCGACTTCAACCGTAAAAGCCACCACACGATCATGTTCGGCATGGGTCAAGGTGGCGGACTCACCGGTGGTGCCGCAGGGGACAATTCCATGCGTCCCGCTGGTGATCTGCCATTCGATGAGGTCACCGAAGGCTTTTTCATCCAGCTTACCGTGCCTAAACGGCGTCACGATAGCGATCAAAGATCCTGCAAACATGGGACGCTCCATAAGAAAGTCAGTACATACGATGGGCTACGCGAGAAATGCGGGAACCCGCTCCCCTCGAACCAAGTCCTCGTAACTCTCCCGTGCACGAATCACGTGGATCTGCCCCTCGTGAACCAAAACCTCCGGCACGCGAGGCCGCGAATTGTAGTTTGAGGACATGACAAACCCGTAGGCACCTGCACTCATCACGGCCATGAGGTCTCCGGCATTCATCTCCGGCATCACGCGGTCTTTGGCCAGAAAATCGCCTGATTCACACACAGGCCCGACGACGTCCACCGTCCTCTTGGCTGCACGCGCCACGCTCTCGAATACCGGCCGGATATCGTGATGCGCATCATACAGGCTGGGGCGAATCAGATCGTTCATTGCCGCATCCACGATCAAAAACCGTTTGGTTTCGCCGTCCTTCGTGTACAACACCTTCGTAAGCAGTACGCCGGCATTCCCCACAATGACACGGCCAGGCTCCATGATCAGGACACATTTCAAATCGCGCACGAGCGGAAAGATCGCCTCGGCCAAGTCTTTGGGTTCCGGAGGGGTTTCATCGGAATACGTAATCCCCAGGCCACCACCGATGTTCAGATAACGAATCGGAATACCTTCCTCCGCCAGGGTTTGCACCATCGTCAATACTTTCTTCAGCGACTCGACGAAGGGCGCGACTTGCGTCAACTGAGACCCGATGTGGGCATGCAAACCCACCACCTCGATGTGGCCGAACGCTGCCGCAATCTTAAACTCTTCGATGGCACGATCCGCCGCAATCCCGAATTTGCTCTTCTTTAAGCCGGTTGAAATGTAGGGATGGGTTTTGGGATCGATGTCGGGATTGATGCGCAGGGCCACCCGGGCCTTCACACCCATCGACGCCGCCACCTCGTTGATCGCCTGCAACTCCGCGGGGGACTCAACGTTGAACATCAGAATATCCGCCTTCAAGGCATCACGAATTTCATCCGGTTTTTTTCCGACCCCGGCGAAGACGATCTTGTTGGGAGACACCCCTGCCTGCAATGCGCGAAAGAGTTCTCCGCCTGACACGATATCGACGCCGCTGCCTTCCTTGGCCATCAGGCGAAGCACCGCCAGATTGGAATTGGACTTCATAGCAAAGGCGACAATGTGAGGAATGTTCTGAAAGGCACTATCATAGACACGGAAGTGCCGGACGAGCGTGTGGTGGCTATACACATAACAAGGAGTGCCGACCTCCTTGGCAATGCGCGAGAGCGGCACGTCCTCGCAATAGAGCTCCCCTTCCCGATACTGAAAGTCATTCATGGTGGTCATCCTCAATCAACAATTCTACACCTGCCCCGGAAAGCCCGTCCAATAACCGTCCCGTCAAGGGGCCGGCACCGCGGCCGCAACTTCGTACAGCTCCTATCGGGTGCCCATCATCCTTATCGGTGGAGTCGGTAATGGATCCGGTTCAGACGGGGTCAGTGCTTCTTCAACGATCACCGAACTCGGAGCGCTGGGCCTAGACGCCGATCCCCACACATTCGCGCCAGGGGCCAGCAATCCCTCTCGCCTTAACTGCCGCTCGATCACCGGTGCCACACCGACATTTTCAGGCGGAACCGGTGGGCCGAGCACCCCACATCCGCCCAAGCCCAGCACAATCCACACCGCACCGACCGCCCCCCCACCGACTCCCGGGCCCCAAGCCCTGACGAGCCTCATCCCTTCAACGCCTTCTCAAGCTCCTTGATCCGAGCCTCCACACGCCCTGTCGCCGTGCCACCGATCTGCCCCTTCCGATCAATGGCGCCCTTCACCGTGAGGCAACTCAAGGCGTCCTGCGCGAAACGGGTGGAGAAACCGCGCAAGTCTTTCAGGGTCAACCGCTGAAGAGGTTGATGCTGCTCGAGGGAGAATCGCACAATCTGTCCGGTAATGGAATGGGCCTCCCGGAACGGAACCCCTTTGGTGACGAGGTAATCCGCCAACTCCGTCGCCAGCATTCCGCCCCCCTCGGCCGCTTCAGCCAAGACGGTCTTGTTCACAACCAGCCGGCGCATCAACTCCGTACACAGCACCAGCGATTGCCCCGTGGTATCCACCGCATCGAAGAGCGCCTCTTTATCTTCTTGAAGATCGCGGTTGTAACTCAACGGCAATCCCTTCAGAAGCGTCAGGGTCCCCATCAAGTGACCATAGACCCGTCCCGTTTTCCCGCGCACCAATTCAGGCACATCCGGATTCTTTTTTTGCGGCATCATGCTGCTGCCGGTACAGAACGTATCCGGCAGGTCCACGTAGCGAAACTCCTGCGACGCCCAGAGAATCAATTCTTCGCTCAAGCGCGAAAGGTGCATCATGATGAGCGACAAGGCACTGAGCGTCTCCACCACCGCATCACGGTCCGACACGGCATCGAGGCTATTCTGTGTCACCGCCGGAAACTCCAGAAGTGCGGCCGTATAGCGTCGGTCAACGGGATAGTTCGACCCTGCCAAAGCGCCCGACCCCAGCGGCATGACATTCAGCCGTTCCCGGCAATCGTGGAGACGTCCCCGGTCTCGCCCAAACATTTCGACATAGGCCAGGAAGTGATGCGCCAACAGTACCGGCTGAGCCCGTTGCAAGTGCGTATATCCCGGCATCACAACATCCATATGCGCCCGCGCTTGCCCCACCAGGACCCGCCGGAATTCCTGCAGTTGATCAATCAGCGTCGAGAGCACGTCCCGTAAAAAGAGGCGCAGATCCAGAGCCACCTGATCGTTGCGGCTTCGGCCCGTATGCAGCTTTCCGCCCAACGGGCCGATCAACTCAGTCAACCGGCGCTCGATCGCCATATGAATGTCTTCGTCCTGCGGCGAGAAGGGAAAACGCCCCCCATCCAACTCCACCTTCACGAACTGCAGTCCCCGCACTAGCTGCGCCGACTCACGGGCCGTGAGCACCTTCGCCCGTTCAAGCGTCCTACAGTGCGCGATACTGCCTTGGATATCGTACGGATAGAGCCGTCGATCGTAGGCCAGCGAAGAGGTGAATTGCTCGACCAGACGGTCAGTTTGTTCAACGAATCGACCGCCCCAGGCCTTGCCTTTGGGCAACGCGCGACCGGGCCGTTTCGGCGCAGCGACAGACTTCTGGGCACGCGCACTGGCAGGGTGGGATTTCGCCATTACCGCGTCGACCTCTTCTTCCGCTGGGACCGAATCGCCAACCGGAGCGCGTTCAAGCGAATGAACCCCTCGGCATCCTTCTGCTGATACACATCATCCTCTTCGAACGTGGCCATATCCAGACGATACAGCGAGCGCGGAGACTTCCGCCCTACCACCGTACAGCTCCCTTTGTAGAGCTTCACTCGAACGGTACCCGTCACATCTCGCTGCGCTTCATCGAGCGCCACCTGAAGCATTTCTCGCTCCGGCGCATACCAATATCCGCAATAGATCAGCTCGGCATAGCGGGGAATCAGGCTATCCCGCAGATGCAACACTTCCCGATCCATCGTGAGGGACTCCAAGCCCCGATGGGCTACATGGAGAATCGTGCCCCCCGGCGTTTCATACACCCCGCGGGATTTCATTCCGACATAACGGTTTTCGACCAGATCGACACGACCGACGCCGTGCGCGCCGCCTAATTTGTTGAGATGGGCCAACAAAGTTGCCGGGCTCATCTTCTTGCCGTCCACCGCCACCGGATTGCCCGCCACATAGTCGATCTCGACTTCCAGGGCCTTATTCGGCGCCCGCTCCGGCGAGACCGACATGACGAAAATCTCCTCCGGCGGGGCCTTCCACGGATCTTCCAGAATGCCGCCCTCATAACTCGTGTGGAACAGGTTCATGTCCATGCTGTACGGCTTCGCCTTCGTCGCAGTAACCGGAATGCCGTGTTTTTCCGCATACTCGATCAACTCACGGCGCGAGCGCATGGTCCATTCCCGCCAGGGCGCAATGATCTTAATTTGCGGATGCAGGGCCATGTAGGTCAACTCAAAGCGGACCTGATCGTTGCCCTTGCCGGTTGCGCCGTGACACACCGCCTCAGCCCCTTCATTGGCGGCAATTTCAATCTGACGCCGCGCGATCAGCGGGCGGGCAATCGACGTGCCCAGCAGGTAGCTGCCTTCATAGATCGCATTCCCGCGCAACATGGGGAACACATGGTCCTTGACGAAGACCTCACGAAGATCCTCCACATAGACTTTCTTCACCCCGAAGGACTGGGCCTTCTTCTTGATCGCCTTCAGATCTTCGCCCTGCCCCAGGTCGGCGCAAAACGCCACGACCTCGCAGCCATACACCTCTTCCAGCCACTTCAGAATAACCGACGTGTCCAAACCTCCCGAATAGGCCAATACCACTTTCTTATACGATGACCGACTCATACGACTCCCTTTCACTTACGGTTTCCGCGCAGGTTTCTTTCCGAGGAGCCTGACCAAAATGGCCTTCTGCATATGCAATCGGTTCTCGGCTTGATCAAAGACGACCGACTGCGGTCCATCCAACACCTCGGCACTGATTTCCTCACCGCGATGCGCGGGCAGACAATGCATGACCAGCGCATCCGGCTTCGCGCATTTCAATAATCGAGCATTCAACTGATAGGGCGCGAGGATCTTCAGACGTTTGGCCTGTTGACGCTCTTGGCCCATGCTGATCCAGACATCGGTATAGACCACGTCGGCATCCTTCACCGCCACGAACGGGTCCGCGCCGATTTCAATCACGGCCCCAGTCTGCCGCGCTTCGTCCCGCGCTCGATCCACAATGCCCCGATCCGGCTGATACCCGGGCGGGCAACCCACGGTAATCGTCATCCCCATCTTTGCCGCGGCCTCGATCAGCGAATTCGTCACGTTGTTACCGTCGCCGACATACGCGATCTTGAGACCTTTCAGCCGCCGCTTCTTTTCCTGAATGGTCAACAGGTCGGAGAGGGCCTGACAGGGGTGATTCAAATCGGTGAGACCATTGATGATGGGAATGGTCGCTTCGCGAGCCCACTCTTCGGCGATGGCATGGTCAAAGGTGCGCACGACGATGGCGTCGAGGTACCGTGACAGGACATGCGCCGTGTCGGCGACACTCTCTCCTCGCGACAGCTGGATGTCGCCCATCGGCAACACCATGGCCTGCCCCCCAAGCTGATTCATCCCCGCCTCAAACGACACGCGCGTCCGGGTCGAGGGCTTCTGAAAGAGCAGGCCCAGCATGCGGCCCTGCAACAGGGGATGGGGCACACCGCGGCGCTGCTTCACTTTCAACTGCGCGGCCAGGCGCAACAAACCCGTCAGCTCTGCAACGGGGATCGAGAGCAGTTCCAGAAAATCTTTCCCGAGACCGGCCCGGGAGGGTGACCGATGCGGACGCCGCGACATACGCGCCCCTACGTAATTAATGGTGGCTTGATGTGGTTCGCTGACTAAAAACCTGCGCGAGCGCGACCAGTAAGCGATCGATCTCACGCTCCGTGATGATGAGTGGAGGAACGAACCGCAGGATCCGGTCGCCGGCGCAATTGATCAACAATCCGCGGGCCAGACAATCGGCGACCACCGCTTTCCCATCGATATCCAGTTCCATCCCCTGCAAGAGGCCGATCCCACGCACATCCTTGACGCAACGATGGCGGTCTTTCAGGACGGTGAGTCCTTTGGCCAACGCCTCCCCCATCCGCCGCCCCTGGTCCAGGATCTTGCCCTCCAGCAGGACGCGTAGGACCGCCAACCCCGCCGCGCAGGCCAGAGGATTTCCGCCAAAGGTCGACGCATGGGTCCCCGGTGAAAAGGCCTGCGCCACGGTATCCGTCGCCAGGCAAGCCCCGATCGGAACTCCACCGCCAAGCCCCTTCGCCAAGGTCATAATGTCCGGTTGCATGCCGAAGTGCTCATAACAGAAGAGGGTCCCTGTCCGACCCATACCTGTCTGCACTTCATCAAAAATCAGGAGCACATCCCGGTCCCGGCACAGGTCCCGCAATCCCTGCATGTAGCCACGATCCGCCACATGCACCCCACCTTCGGCCTGAATCGGCTCCAGCATGACGGCGGCGGTTTTCGGCGTGAGCGCGCGTTCGACTTCCGACAGATCGTTAAACGCCACGTACGAAAACCCCGGCACCAGGGGGGCAAATCCTTTCTGAACCTTCTCCTGACCGGTGGCGGTCAACGTGGCCATGGTGCGCCCGTGAAAGGAGTTTTTCATCGTGATGATTTCGTAGCGATCGGCCCCATACTTGTCGTACGAATATTTGCGGGCCAGTTTGATCGCCGCTTCGTTCGCTTCCGCACCACTGTTACAGAAGAAGACTTTCTGCGCAAACGAATGCTCGACCAGGGTCTGGGCGAGCCGCACCTGAGGCTCGGTATAATAGAGGTTCGATGTATGGATCAGGTGCTGCACCTGCTTTTGGACCGCCAGCACCAGATCCGGATGTCCATGACCGAGGAGGTTCACCGCAATACCGGCCACAAAATCGATGTACTCCCGGCCTTCCAGGTCGTAGACCTTCGAGCCACGGCCCCGCACGATCGAAATCGGCTGGCGCGTGTAGGTGTTCATCAAGTACTGTTCGGCATTGAGCCGCAACTCACCCGTCGGCATGGCACACCTCTCCCATCGTGAGGCGGCGAAGCTATCATAGGGGACAGGTGAAAGCAACAGAACGAAGACCCCTCAGCAGCTCCCAGCGCGGTCAGGGGTCTGTTTGACGCCTGCGGATGGCAGGGGCCTCCCTTGACGGGAAGAGACGGCGGATGGGATAAGGTGACCCTATGAAATCCTGTTCACAATGCCGACAAGAAAATCGAGACGATGCCCGCTTTTGTCACCAATGCGGCGGGGCCTTCGCCGTCGAAAGCCAGGAAGCGGCAGTCGCGTCGGACGCGGCGCCCTCACCGCAGACAGACGCGGAACTCTGGAAAGCCTTCATCGGCCCCAATGCCGATCGCTATCTGGAAACCTTCAAGAAATTCACCGGGCCGTCTGGGCCGAAATTCGCCCTGACCTGGCACTGGCCGGCCTTCGTCTTTGAGCCCTTCCTCTGGTTCCTCTACCGGAAGATGTATGTGTATGCGCTGATCTATGCCATCGGTCCGGCCATGGCGTTCTATATCACCCAAGACCTTTCCGCCGACATCATCTGGCGCATCATTGCGGCTGCCAGCGCCAACTACATTTACTACTGGCATGCGAAGGAACAGCTCGCCAAGATCAAGGGCGAACGGGCCACTGGTGGAGAGGCCAGACAACAGATGTTGGGAGAATTGGGCGGCGTGCAGCCGTATGTGGTGTGGGTCGGCGTCGGCCTACTCGTCTTGAAAATCGGCCTGGTCGTGGCCATGTTCAAGGACGGAACGCCGGACGGGCCCAAAGGGCCCCCGGCCAAGACACATCCCACCAGCGCCACCCGCGTCTGATTCAATCGCGACGATCAATCCATCACGGACGCGCCTGACCCGGCTGAGATCCGCTGCCGCTGCCACTCGATCCAGGACACGAACCACTCAAAATCCTGCTGGTAGGCGGCTCCGCTGAGATCCGGCGCGGCTTGAGTCTGCTCCAGCTGCGTATAGGTGCGCGGCCAATTCTTTTGCCACCAGGATTTCAATTCGTCCGGACCGTACGGCTGCCCGTTGGGATTGCTGATGCCAGCGGCGGCACAGAGCCCTGCAACAAGGGGCCAATAGCGATCCTTGCCGAGACCAAGACTCCGGAAATGTTCGCGGAGCAGGAAGACCACCCAGAGTTCGGCGCTGTTCTTTTTGTTATGTTTGAAGGGCTGCGTTTGCCGGAGAGGAACCGGGTCGAAGGTCTTGATGACCGAGGTGTAATCCGGGCCGCCGTAACTCCCAGCCGACTCAGCGATCCCTTGCAGCATGTTGGCGAGTTCGACCTCGACGACCGGCGCTCGGGACGGACTGTCGTCAGGATTGCCGGCACTCAACGGATTCGTCGCCGTCAGCAATTCGATCAACGGCTTGAGCTCGCGCAACCGTACGGCGGCCGCTTTGAGGATCTGCTCAGATTCAAGCCAGTAGTCCGGATCGCTCTTGGACGCCCGTTCTCGACCAGAGGGTGGTAAGACGACGGGGATCCAGTAGCGCACCAGCACGAAGAGCACGTATTCAACCTCAGCACCGGCCTGCGCAACACCGGTCAGCGCCTGACTGACCCCGAGCGCCCGTCGAAAAAACGCCTCGACCCGATCTTCGACGTGCAGCCGACATCCCATCGCGCGCCACCACTGCTGCAGCGGGGCCCAGTCTGCGGGAGAACGTTCCGGCATCCATACACTCCAGCGTGAGGATAAATCGCAGGCATGGTACTGGCTGCCTCCACTGATTGCAACTCGACCTCACGAGCCACGACGAACATCTGCACGCTCATCACGCTTGACAGAGCGAAGGGGAAATCGCATAACCTGGTATGAAACGGTTCTATCCTTTCGGACAAGGAGACGAGGCACGATGAGCAAATTAGTCCTCATTCGTCACGGCGAGTCGCAGTGGAATCTGGAAAACCGCTTCACCGGCTGGGTGGATGTCCCCCTCTCCCCGAAAGGTATCGAAGAAGCGAAGGCGGCAGGAAAAAAACTGGCAGGCTTTACATTCGACCGCGCCTTTTCATCCGTGTTAGCCCGTGCGAACGAAACCATGCGCCTTATTCTTGAGGGGATCGGGCAGACGGCCATTCCTATTGAGAAGGACAAGGCGCTGAACGAGCGCATGTACGGAGAGTTACAGGGGCTGAATAAGGCTGAGACAGCCAAGAAGTTCGGCGATGAACAGGTAAAAATCTGGCGGCGGAGTTACGATGTGCGGCCGCCGGGCGGAGAAAGCCTGAAGGACACGGCCGAACGGGTGCTGCCCTATTACGACAGCCAGATCAAACCCTACGTGCTGAAGGGGGAGACGATCCTCATCGCCGCCCACGGAAACAGTCTGCGCGCACTGGTGATGCAACTCGAACAACTCACGCGGGAGCAGGTCCTGGAACTCAATATTCCGACGGGAGCCCCGCTGCTCTATGAGCTCGACAGCAACGGGAAGGTGCTGTCACACCGATATCTCTAACAGGAGAGCGCGACCGACAGCCTACACACACTGACTCAATAATTCCTGATACTTGTCCAGCGGCACCAGATCGGGCAATAACACCAGCAGCTTGGCTCGGTCCTCTGCCTGAATCAGAGCCTGGTTTTCCAGCAGGTCAGAAATTTCTTCGGAGGCCGCCATAGCTCCGCCCTCGTAATCCCCCACCGGCGCGTACAGCGCGCGACGGTCCTCCATTTCGACCAGGTAGGCCTCCCACTTCACCGACGCCAGCTTGAACGTCGTGGCCCAATCCGCCTGGATCAACTCCAGCACTCGCTGAAACAACACTTCGCGGTACTTCCGTGGAATGTGGGCATTGATGGCCGCATGAACCCAATAGAGCGTGAAGGAGAGCAGCTCCCGCGTCATCGTCTCCTCATGCTCCTCCTGGCCCTCAATACCATAGTCACTCAACAGCGCAACAGAGATCCGGCGCGGAATCAGCTGGTACAACGCGTCGGCGACTTCGGCCGGCGTCATGGCTCCTTTTGGCATACACATCCTCCCGAAAGGGAGCTAAGCATACTGGAGGCCCGCGCGCGTTGACAACCCCGGACGGGAAACGAGCACTGAGCGTCCATTGCTTGTCCGCCGGAAAGGCCTATGCTACATACAACGTCATCACCGTGAGACGGAGAGTCATGGCGCACAGGCAACATGTTCGACCGCTGCTCCTCGGCCTGGCTTTATTCAGTCTCCTCTAGGCTGCACCGGCCAACGCAGCAGAAGTGCAGCAAGCACGCTGGGGCTTCGCCACCGATCTAGGACTCTGGACCGGCACCACCAACAACACCACCTTCGCGCTCGGCTTTGGGCTTGATTACTACATGGACCAGAATTTTTCGTTCGGCGGGATGGCACTGTTTACGCCGGTCGGGGACCTGACGCAGATCGGAATCGCAGGAGTCGCCAAGTATCACCTTCGCGTGAATAGCGGATTCAACCTGGTGCCGTTTGCCGGGCTAGGCTTTCTCCACGCAGACCTCAATCGAGGCAGCGGACCGACGAAAATCGATCGCAACGACACCAGCCACTTCATTCCGCTCGGTATGTCGCTGGAGTATCCGATGGGGCCGAAGATCGCCTTTTCAACCACCCTCATGGTGAACCTGCACCACATCACCCTCTCACCACCTGTCCCAAACGACAACACCAGCGTGGCGCTGCTCTTCGGCATCCGCTGGGGGCCGTAGCGCAGCCGCAGTGCACAACAGACGCAGACTGATTGTTCAAGTGAAGTCGACACGTTGCTCAAAGCAAAAAATCCGCGGGAACGCTGATTAGCCTTCCAGCGGATCTTTAAAGAGGGGTTGAGCCCCGCGAGAACCCAGCCGCAAGCACATCAAGCAGTTCAGTCCAGACTCCACAGCCGCTCAAACGGGCTTCCAGCAAGGCCGCAGTGAACGAAAAACTGAGGCGTACGCTCGAAGTACGTCGAAGTCTGGAGAGAGGCGAGAACGAAGCTGGCAACCTGTTTCAGCATTCCCGCGGATGTTCAAACGGGTCTTGCGGCAAGGCCGCAGCAAGTGAAGGCCCGAGGCGTACTTGAGCACAGTACGTTGAGGGTCTGAGCGAAGCGAGAACGCAGCCGCAAGCCCGTTTCAACATCCGCTAGGCGGCTTGGGCGGGGCGCCACCGGAGGCCGACATGCAACAATTCCTGCAGCAGGTCTTTGTAGGCGAGCTCGGCCTTTTCTGCCGAATCGGCGAAGTCTTCACCGCTGGCGATCTGAGGATTGGGATTGGCTTCCAGGACGTACACGCTACCGTCCTTATCCATGCGCATATCGATGCGGGCATAACCACTCAGCCCTAGCGCGCGATAGACGCGCTTGGCCAGGTGCTGAATATGGCCAACGACGCCATCCGGCAGGTTCCTGGCTTCGCACGAACAGATGCCATACTTGTCCTGATACTTGCGACTCCACTTCACTCGCTCGGTGGCAATACGGCGCGCCTCGTCCGGCATTTTGTCCATCACGAGTTCCCAGACCGGGAAGACCTGCAGGTGCGCATTGCCCATCACCCCGACATAGAGCTCGCGTCCTTCGATATACCGCTCGACCAGGGCTCCGGTGCCGACATTGTCGTGGATAAACGCCACCCGTTCCCGCAGCTTTTCATCGTCGTCGACGATCGAGGCCTGCGAAATGCCCAATGAGGCCTCTTCGCTGATCGACTTCACGATCAACGGGAACGGCAGGTATTTGGGTCGCCGCACCATGCGATGCAGGGGCACCACCATGAATTCAGGGTACGGGATACGATGGTACGACATGACCTGCTTCGCCAGCGCCTTGTCGCGCGCCAGCATGAGACCGCGTGGATTACAGCCGGTGTAGGGGATGCGCATCAATTCAAGATACGACACCACGTTCTGATCGTAGACCGCCCGACCATCGAACTCCTCCAGCAAGTTGAACGCAATGTGGGGTTTCCAATCTTCGACGGCCGAACGAATCACTTCCAGGTCGCTTTTGACTCCGAGCGGCTGCACGTCGTGGCCGAGTTTCCGAAGCGTGGAGACAACATCGTACTCCGTCTTCCAGGCCGCCCCTTCAAGCTCCTGTCCGTTCAGTTGGTCGGGAGGCACAAGATCCTTGTGCATCAACACAAGCACGCGCAATCGTCTCATAAAGCCACCTTGTGCCGGCCGCTGTGCAGATAGTTCATGGTCTGCACCGTCAGGAGAATCGCAAAATCCAGCTTGGCCTGCTCTTTCTGCTGGGTCAAATGTAGTTTCGACGCCTGACATCGTTCGATCATGCCTTCCAACACCTGATCGATGGTGTACTGATATTCGCCCGTCCATTCAGCGACCCGGCGACGGATTTCCTTTCTCGTACGGCGAAGAAACTCGGCGGCGCTGGGATTTTTTGCATAGGCCGGCCCGTCGGAGAACAGTTTCTTCAGATCCGTGTCGTATGACGGCGCGCGCCCGACCCCATAGTGCTTCCGCTTCTCCTCGTAATGATCGCGCAGCGTCTTATAGATGCGAGGCAGCGGATCCAGCAGTTGCCGGCCGGCGACGACCGGTGTCGTTCCCGCCAATTCGCCCATGAGTCGGTCCATGAAATCCAGCTTCTTCATCACCGGCCAGCCTCGATACCGCTCCTTCCAGAGCGAGTGCGGATCGAGCCAGACGGCAAAGGTTTCCGCAAAGTCTTCATCCGGATGGCTCTGCGCATACCAGACATCCAGGTGGCGCACGAAACTCCGGCTATAGGGGCGCGGCGTGTAATATTCGGGGTAGGGCTGAGACGAACGGCCGAAGAGTTTCTGGCGACGACGACGGCGACGAAGCAGATAGGCATTTTCAATGGCGTGGCCGGCTTCGTGCCGGAGAATCCGCATGCACCAGTCCCTGGTGCCGCCCTCCACTTCCAACATTTGACTCGCTTCCAGTTTTGCCAGCCGGGGATGCGCAAGGTAGAACGGCACGGCAATGCCGGGCACACCGTCCGGCGTGAACCATTCGTCGGAGATCCAGACGTGTGGCCGGAAGGTGAGACGGCGCGCCTCCAACTCACGAGAGAGTTGTTCGATGGGCTCTTGATAGAACGTCCCTTCCAGGCGCAGGTCCAGATCGCACATACGCAGATCGAGGAGCTGTTCGTCGCTCCACTCGGCCCACACCGGAGCCGGATCGGTCGTGCCGCACCCCGGTCCTCGCTGATTCTTTGTCCGCCCCATCGTCCAACCACCAAAAAGCCCCGTTCGGCGCCGTTTTGTCCTGTTTCAACTATAGCAGCTCATGGAAATTATGCAGGGGGTTCCTCCGCCACCCACAACGCACCATTGAGTGAAAACCCATAGGCAGTGAGCCATATTGCTCAGCCACTTCCGTTAGGACTACAGGTTCGGTCGGTTGTAATTAGAGGGTCGGGAGACGATCTAGCAGGTGAGGCACTCCGCTCCAGATGTGCTCGATGACGACGTGCAGATACGCACGCGCCTGCTCCGGCTGATCTCGCCAATCGGGCAGGATCTCATGCACGTCCAGAATCGGCTGATCGATGCCGTAACAGAGGTGATTGAAGAGAGGGACCTCTCGCCCGAATTCCCCGCGAATCCATGCCTGATGGTTTTTCCCCATCGCAACGGCGACAGAAGCGGAGTCGATCAAGGCCTGGGTGAGTTTTCGTTGCCGGTGGCCGGACGGGTCGACACCCTTTTCCAAGAGCGCAGCCAACACGACGGGATGGATCTCCTGCGGTGACGCCTCGATGCCGGCAGACCCGATCAGATACCCGGCCTGCGAGCCGAGATGCGCCTTCAACGCATATTCAGCTACCAGACTTCTGAAAATATTCCCTGAACACACGAACAAAATCGACGTCATCGGATCACCCTACTGGTCGGCCCGCCTCCGTTCACGGCCCTCCCAATCATGGCCCCGGTTGCGCTACAATGCCGCGCCATGCAGCGCACAACCACGCCACCCTCCGCAAGCACCGCGCAGCCGGCCAGACGCTCAGAGGAGGTCGAACGCGTCCACACGCGCCTCTGCCGCCTCACAGGACAAGCCATCGCCGACTACCGCATGATCGAAGACGGCGACAAGGTCATGGTCTGCCTCTCCGGCGGAAAAGACAGCTACGGGCTCCTGGAGATTCTGCTCTCCCTGCGCACCCGCGCCCCGATCCATTTCGACATCATTGCCGTCAATCTGGATCAGAAGCAACCAGGCTTTCCGGCGCATGTACTCCCGGACTATCTCACCACGCGAGGCGTGCCGTTTCACATCGAAACGCGCGACACCTACTCGGTCGTCAAGCGGCTAATCCCTGAAGGCCAGACCACCTGTTCGCTCTGTTCCCGACTCCGGCGCGGCCACCTCTACCGAATGGCCACGGAGCTGGGCGCGACCAAGATTGCCCTGGGTCATCATCGCGATGACATCCTGGAAACACTGCTCTTGAATCTGTTGTTCACCGGCAAGATGAAAGCGATGCCGCCAAAGCTCCGCTCCAAGAGCGGGCGTCATCTGGTGATCCGCCCGCTCGCCTATGTGAAGGAAGCGGATCTGGCCCGTTACGCCGCCTTGCTCCAGTTCCCGATTATCCCCTGTGACCTGTGCGGCTCGCAGGAGGATCTGAAGCGAAAACAGGTCAAGGTGTTGCTGCGCGACTGGAATGAGCGGTTCCCCGGCTCGAACGACAGCATGTTCGCAGCGCTGTCCAATATCGCGCCATCCCTGCTGTTGGATCGGCACCTGTTTGACTTTGCCGCACTCACAGCGGACCAGCACCCGACTGAGCCGCTCGCGAGCGACTCCGAGGATGACTTGCTCTAACCCGGTGAGGGTGATCGGGGACGGCTGGACGACGCGGGTCGTCAGACCCGGTGACGGAGATGGGTCCGACGGCCACACCGCAAACAACGATGGGGATAGTAGCCGATCAGGAAAAAGAAGAAATCAAGAAGGCCCTGACGGCGAGACCGCTTCGTATAGCCTGAACATTTTCCACAAAACGACATAAGACGCGCTCGCAGGCCTCAATCAATTGGCACCTAGGAAAACACCTAGGGCCCAGGAAAAGAATCCTACAGAAAACCCCCTGGACACTGCAAGTCTAGTTTGTTCGACACAACGGCGGGTCTCGATCAAGGATCGCCCATGACTCACATTGACACAGCGCCGTGATGGGACGGCTGAGGAGGGGGACGAGGCGAGCCCTGTCATCAGGTACGACGGCGAAGACGAAACCGGTACAGACAAATCGTGCACCGGAACGGATAGAACCCGACCAAATGCATCACAAAGTCTTTCCAGCCATGGCGGCTCACTCGCTTGGCACCGCCTGAACACATCGGGCAATAGACCATCGGAACCGTCGCGACGCGCCTTTCTCCATCACATCAGGTACAATCACCGGGGTGTGCGAGGTCGTGAGTGTGCAGAAGTTTTTGCGAGGACGCAAGCCCCATGGCCAGGAAACCCGTCGGCGAGACATCGCGCGCGGAGCCATCCCCCAGACGCGGAGCCGAACCTCCGCTCTGGTCCATCGCGGCCGCAGCCGGCGTGATTATCTTCACCCCGATGCTGCTCTACTCCATCGCGCCGGAAGGACCGATTCGAGAAGGCGATACCATCTTCTCCAACGGAGCCCACAAAGTTGTACTCTTCGAGCCCGACCGTTACCGACAAGTCGGCTATGAGGCGACCTGCATGCTCGACCCGAAAGACCCGCTCCTAGTCACGCATCCTCCTTCGGAAGATGAGTCGGGCGAGGTCATCATTGCCCAGGTCCAAGGGAAACGTACGATCGAGTGGCCGTTTTGCCCGCCTCAAGCCGAACTACGCGTCAAACGACATCACATCACTCAGCAACCCAGCATCCTTCAAGACATACGCGACGGACTGCTGCGCCTGTTCACCCCTTCATAACGAACGCGGTCTCTCGACCGGTGCTACGTCTTGAGCAGCGCGGCATATCGCTGGCGAAACTTCGCCACTTTCGGCCCGACCACATAGGTACAGTACCCTTCAAGGGGATTCCGCGCGAAGTATTCCTGATGGTAGGCCTCGGCTTCAAACCATTGGGTGGCCAACGCCACTTCCGTCACCACGGGGTTGGGGTACAGATGCTCCCGGTCAATCGCCGCAATCACATCTTGCGCAATCTGCTGCTGCCCCGTGGAATGGTAAAAGATGGCGGATCGGTACTGCGTACCGACGTCGTTCCCCTGTCGATTAAGGGTCGTGGGATCATGAATCGCAAAGAGCACCTGCAAAAGATCGCGATAGGTCACCATCCCGGGATGGAAGGTAATCCGCACAGCTTCCGCATGCCCGGTCCCTCCCCCACAAACTTGCGCATAGGTCGGGGCCGCCAGCTGCCCGCCGATATAGCCGGACTCAACCGACTGCACACCCTTCACCTGGTCGTAGACCGCCTCAAGACACCAGAAACAGCCCCCCGCCAGGGTGGCGATCTCCGTCATTGCCTGTCGCATTGTCACCTCGTCGGTTATTCACCCCTGCAGACTAGGCCCACCCTCCGTTCCACCACTCCCGCCCCTCCCGCCTCAACAAGGCCTCGGCCTCGGGCGGTCCCCAACTGCCGCTCGGATAGTTCGGGCACGCAGCAGCCGCAGGGAGGGACTTCCACACATCGAGAATCGTTTGCACCACGGCCCAACCCAGCTCAATATTGTCCGCGCGTTGAAAGAGCGTCGCATCACCGGCTATGGCATCGTGCAAAAGAGTCTCATACCCGGTCTGAGGAGCGTTGCCGAAATAATCGGCATACTGAAAGTCCATGTCCACCGTCCCGATCCGCACCGTCGGTCCCGGCACCTTCGCGTCGAACCGCAGCGAGATACCCTCGTCGGGCTGAATGCGGATCACCAGCACGTTGGGTGCCAACCGATCGACCCGCGTTTTCCTAAACAACATAAACGGCGCGCGTTTAAACTGCACCACGATCTCCGTCAACCGGCTCGCCATCCGCTTTCCGGTCCGGAGATAAAAAGGCACCCCCGCCCAACGCCAGTTATCGACGAACAGTTTCATCGCCACGTAGGTCTCGGTCATCGACTCAGGCCCCACGTGCGGCTCCGAGCGATACCCCACCACCGCCTTCCCATCCGCTGTGCCCGGGCCATACTGCCCGAACGCAACAAAGCGCAACACGTCCAGCGAACTCAACGGCACCACCCCGCGCAACACCTTCGCTTTTTCATCGCGTACGGCATCGGCGGCAAACGAATTCGGCGGCTCCATCGCGAGGAAACAGAGCAGCTGCAGCAAATGATTCGGCACCATATCCCGTAATGCGCCGGCCTGTTCATAGTAGCGGCCGCGATGCTCGACCCCGAGACTTTCCGCGACGGTGATTTGCACATGGTCGATGTACTGGCGATTCCACACCGGCTCGAAGATGCCGTTGGCAAACCGGAAGACCAGAATGTTCTGGACCGTCTCTTTTCCGAGATAATGATCGATCCGATAGATCTGCCGTTCCTGCAGAACCCGTTGGAGCTCGTGGTTAAGCGCCCGCGCCGAATCCAGGTCCTGGCCGAACGGTTTTTCGATGATGACCCGGCGCCAGACCCCCTCACGTTCGACCGTCAGGCCATATTCCCCCAGATGCGTCACGATTCGACCGAACAAGCCGGGAATGGTGGCCATGTAGAAAATATAATTCCCCTGCGTGCCGGAATCGACATCGACCTGCTGCAGGAGCTCATTCAAGCGACGATAGGTACCCCCTTCTTGAAAATCCCCCGCCAGGTAATGCACACGCTGCAGCAACGCCTGCCAGACCGATCGATCGACAGTCGCCGGCAGGTAGTCGCCCATGACCCGATCCAACTTCTCTCGAAACTCCGCCGTCGTCATTTCCGGACGATCCAATCCCACCACGGCGAACTTTTCCGGAAGGAACTGGCCGGCCATGAGGTTGTACACAGCCGGGAGCAGCTTCCTCTTGGCCAGATCCCCGTCAATGCCGAAAATCACCATCACACAGGGTGTACGTACCTGAGAAAGATCCATGATCGGCTCAGCGCTCATATTCGATACCTTTCATCGCACAGGCGGCATCCTGCCTAATCCCTGCCGCAACCGCAACCTCATCACCGGACCTCCGGCGATTCTGCCATTTGAGTAGGCCCCCAGCCCAACCCGTGCTACTGATGGACGGAACGATCCGCCAGGCAACCACCGACGCGGGATTGATATGATGCGGCCAACGACTCCGTCCTCGTCTTTATCCCAAGCATCGATCCGTTGGCCATCACGAAGGTGGCCCACCCTGGCCGCTCTGTGCGGAATGCTCGCCCTGGTGACCGATGTCGGACACGTCAGCGGCACCACCCCGCAACTCACGCCACGGGATCTGCAGATTGAGATGTCGGCAGAGAGTCTCGTCGGATCACTGCCGGCCAATCGGGGCCTCACCGTCTCGGTTCATATCTCGACATCGCCGGTTCTGCAAGACACCCCGCTGGTGGCCGTCTTTGAAATGCCCTCCTCGGCTCCGCACACCGTTCCCTTGGAAATCGATCATGCCCGGCACCGGTATTCGGCCACCGTGAACCTAGGCCGGTTGTCGGGCACCATGGGAACGCCCCTGAAGGCGACGGCCCTTCAAGTCCTCATCGGCCATCAGCAGGGGTCACACGTGGAAGCCCTCGTACATCGTACCGTTGTGGTCACCCTCGCGACTCCGGGATATGCCGACCACCGTTCCAGTCACGCTGATCTCGCCAACCACATCGCCCAGGGCTCAGGACCGACCCGAAACCAGCCCACGGAACTGGCGCTGCTGGACGGAGCTGTAGAGGAAGAGGAGTTAGTCGGAACCAGAGCACTGCCGCGGCAGGAAGGGTATTGGAAAATGCTGCAGCGGCTCATCCGTAAATGCATGACAGAGGGAGGAACCGCTCGAGTCAGCAAAGATGCCGCGCGCATGTCAGGCATCGGCTTCCGCCTCTATGCCAACGGCGAGGCCCAGCTGATCGAAGTCGAACGGAGCTCCGGAAATGTGGCATTCGATCAGGCAGCGGTGCTGGCCGTCGTGAATGCCCATCCATTTCCGCCGTTTCCCCCCGGCACCAAGGACACGCAGGTTGACGTGCATGTCGATATCCCTGCCCTCTCCCGCTGACAACACACCGACGCCTACGGGGCCACACACGTATCAATTGTTCTGCGTCCGCTTGAGCCAATCGATATACCGCTGCAGCCTCGTTTTCTCCTCGTCATGCACATGAACAAACTCGAGACCAAAACCCGTGGCGTCCGTCCAGCGTACCTCGGCCACCTCAACGGTCATCGGCTCATACGGAGGCGGAAACTCGATCTGGAGAGCCAAGCGTGCGCGCGCGGCGAGCGATTCCTCACTCACGACATGGCACCCTTCTTGGGACAGGCTGGTGATCAACCCACCCCCGGCAACCGCCTTACCCGAAAAAATTAACGGTACCTCGATTTCATAGCGGGGACTATCGCGACGCTCCACATGTGCCTTTCGTCAGATGAGTGGACGAGATTCGCTCCACGAATTGTCCGGAGAGGGATACGCTCTTCCGCAACCGAAATCAACCGGTTTACCAAACAGACACCGAACCGCCAGTCCCTGCCCAGTCGATACTCCGTTCATTCAATCCGCATATCTGTAAAAATACACTCTCGTGTCTTTTTGACACAACTACGTCATTCCACTCCAGCGAAAAAATACTCACACGACTCCGAACCACGAGCAATCTGACTCGAGGAAAACCTTCCACTCCTGGCAATCGGCTGATGCGTCGGCTGGCACGAGGGTTGCTCATTATTGCGGGTGAGGGTCGGTCACTCAATCAGAGTCCACACCTTAGAGGGAGACGCTCCATGGAATACCTCTCCGAAATTATCATCACTGTTATCGCCTTCGTCGCCTTGATCGGACAATGGGTGACGGACCTGCTCACCATGTCGAGCAGAAGCCGCCTGGCAAGCCAGGACAGCCGATAACGCAGCCCTCAGTGATCATGGATCACCACAGAGGTCGGAGCCATACTCCATGCATGTCACCACCGCACGTTCGCCCAACCGGAGACCCATCGGAATAGCCCTGGCAATCGTCGTGCTGGCCCTCTTGCCATTTCCTGTCAGCATTCCTCTGACAGTGTGGCTGACAGGCCATCGTCATCAAACCGACACCCCCTGACATCCCGGCATCCATCCCCGGCATGGATCCCTAAGTATTTCCACTCCCATCCCCTGCTGGAACCGATGGCGGCCCATCTCCCGGCTCAAGTTCGGAAACCTCCCGACCGATAACGTCTCTATGCCCTCCGGACCGAGGGCCAAGACAAGGAGTCCCTCTCATGAACACGAATCTGCGTTCATCTGCCCGGATCCCCGTCACCTATCGTGTCCACCTGTTGGGTGATTCGATGATCGGCCAAGGCACCTTGCTCAACCTCTCCGGACCTGGGTGCGCGCTTGAGACCACGCTGCCGATGCAACCGGGCGACTACCTCGAACTACATGTGATGGCGCCGGACCAGGCACGACCGCTCACCGTGGGACTGGCGAAGGTGCGATGGGCCACTGAGCAGCAAGCTGGAATTGAGTTTATCCGTATCCAGTGTGATCACCAGAGCCGCCTGCAGCGCTTGCTCGAACAGATGCTTGAAGATCACCAGATGATGTGTCGACTGATCGGGCCGATAGCGACTGGACGGGAAGCGCAGGAGGTGGAGATCAGTGCGCGGACGAATCCTTCGCGGAATTCGCCATCCGTTTGACGATAATCTTCCGGCCCACGGTCATCAGCGTGAACGACGTGGCGAACGCAATCGGGACAAAGATCGCGGTCGCGACATTGGCATTCTTGAGCCACCCCATCTCATAACAGGCCTTTAACACGTAACTGCCCAATCCCGTCAAGTAGTAGGTGATCACGATCACGGAGAGACTTTCGACCGTGCGCTGCAGGATCGCCTGAGCCCGCGTGGTGGAATCCACACTGATCAGCAACTTCATGTTCTGATCCTGCAATTGAATATTCTGCTCCTGCAATCGCAATTCGATGTGCGTTCGAAGCACGGCCACCGTCGCCTCGAAATCCTTCTCCATCGCGTCGATACGCCGGAGCAGCTGCTGATAACCTTCCGTGACCCCGGTAATCTTCCAACTCACATACTCTGAAATCTGGCGAAACGGCGGGTAGGGCCGCTCTTGCAACGCCACCAGGTTGCTCTGCACGATACGGTCATAGGGCACCGAGGCGGACAGCCGGTACCGCATCGACTCCGCCAAGCGACTCACCTGCAACAGGTCCTGAGTCAGGACCGTCAGCCATTTCTGCATGGTCGGCGGGGTCGTCCCACCGAGCTGCTCGATCAAGACGGCCCGTTGATAGAGGTGGCGCTGCTCATAGTCATGAATTTGATCGACGGCGCGCGAAAACGCCTTCATCGGCAACATCACCAGGTGGTAGTAGTTTTCAATGGCGACGATCGTATCCACAATCTTCGCCACTTGTTGTCGCAACGCTTGTTCGGAGGTCGAACAGATAAGATACCGTTCGCGGTCGAATTCATCGGGGGTAAAACTCGTGACGGCCACGATGTCGTCGCCCAAAATGCGGCTGCCGTACACCATCGCACCGGGAAGCCTCGCAGGAAGCTCTCCTTCAAGGGGAAGCTCTTGCGGCAGGAACAGCAGATCGAGCGCATTCACGCGGATGCCGAGGGGGGACAGCGGCATCATGTAGCCAGGAAAGGTAATCGGCCCGAAATCAAGCGGGGCGCTGGGGTCGCGAACGACATGCCACACCTGGTAGCTATAATACTCCGTGTGAGCTTCCCACACGACGACGAGACGGTCCCCATTGGCCGCAACTTTAAACCCGTAGCCAAAGCGCTCTTCCACGGCGCCCTCGGAAATCTCCAAGGCCTGCAGAAGATGCTGGAACTCCCGACGACTATTGGGGCGTTCCACCGGCGGGTTCGCCATCCGATACGCCACATGGTGAATGTGCGCCGGAACACCGAGCCATTGCGGAAGGTACTGTTTATTGGATTGATGGATCCGGTTCAGAAATCCCGACGGTCGGGAATCTGCCACGGAAGGCTCCACATGGTCCGTCATATCACCCGTCTCTCAGGCTGAAACGAGAGGAAGGCTCGTCCTGGATTCACACCAGCTCGTCCTCAATCAGGACGAACGGGGCCCCGCAGCCATGCAGCCGCGGCGGCACGGACGGCCACCGTCACTACTCGTCTTCCTCTTCAATATCCTCAATACCTTCGTAGCTGACATCCCCTTCATGGATGGAAGTCGCCATCTTTTCACACGCCGACTCAATGATCTCTTCAGCCTCCTCGGGGGAATCGGCTGAAATCAAGAATTTCACGGTAATTCCAAAGCGCTGGTTCACAATCGTACTCCTTCGGCGAATGAAGGGGCAGAAAGTCTGCCCCCTGCTGTGGCTCAATACCATAAGCTCCCGCGTATTGTCACTCTTCTGTCTCACGGAAAAGGAATGGGGCAAGGAATGGGGAGGGCCGATCAGGTTCAGCTCCCATCAGAAATGAGGCCGAACTCTCCCCGCGGAGACGGGGGCCACTCGATGCCAGGAGTCAGAATTCGGGGTTGAATTCGATGGAGGAGGAGAGCGCCTCGGGACCAGGAGGGGAAGACACAGGTCCGCGTAGCGAGAAAAAGCCTGGTCCCGGCACCCACTCACGGGAAGACACCGGGACCGCTCGACTATTTACGGAGCAGCATGTGGCCGCGCCGATTCTGTTGATGGCAGGCCTCGTCGTGCTCGGCACAGAAGGGGCGATCCTTGCCATAGGACACAACCGCCACTTGCGTCGCATTGACCCCCAGATCGACCAGGTAACTCTTGGCCGCCTTGGCGCGTTTTTCACCCAGTACCAAATTGTAATCATGGGTGCCGCGCTCATCGCAATGCCCGGAGATCTTGAGGAGCGCCGTGGGGTTCTCCTTCAGCCAGTCGGCATTGGTGGTCAGTGCCTCGCCTCCGCCATTGTCTGCCACGCTGTATCGGTCATAACCATAGAAGACGTCTTTCAGTCCGGCTTCCATCGCCGCCGCTTCCTCGCGGCGAATTTCGGTATACCATTTCTCACTGCTGTCACTACCATCGACCGGCCTCAGCATATTCCCGATAGGGCTCCGGCTCAGCCGTTCCTCCCCGGAAATCTGCCCGTTCACCAGAGGCGAAAACCCCCGCAACCGCCCCCCCTCCGGCTCAGACAAATTATCTTGTCGTCCAAGGGAAGGGTACTGGTCACCCTGCTCACTCGCGACACCGTTCTGGTTCGCAGATCCATCGCCGGAACGGCTCGACGCCGACTGGGACTGCTCATCGGAGCCCGACTGAAACCACTTCATATTGCTACAGCCCGGTGCCGCTAACAGAACCATTGCCATTCCGCCCACCATCAGTTGCGATGCGCCACGGTGCTTCATGAACCTTACTCCTTCACGCTGGGGTGTAGCCGCTGCCAGACAATACAAATATAGCATTCGCCACGTTTTACGCAGGATTCACCGCCGAGCCTTCATAAACACCCTGTATTCCAGGTGATTGCACGCGGTTTCCCAGGCAGCGCGTGCCTAGGCTTGGCGGCATATTCCCTTCAATTCCAAGGGATTCCGAGGGTGCTCCGCAGTGACAGAAGCACACTCAGGTCCTCCGGGAATCAACGGGTCAGGAGCGTATTGGTGAGGGAGTTGGAGAAGTCAGGAGAGAGGAGAGATGATCGTAGCGCCATACACGACGTCGAAGACTACGGCAGACAAACTCTTGGTGCGCCCGGAGGGACTTGAACCCCCAACCCTCGGATCAGAAGGACGACGAAGTACCTTAGAGACAGACAACGATCAGGGAGGACAGATAGACATGTTCTCTTTATAGATCAATGCTTTTTGCCTCAGTCCATGAGGATCACTGGTGATTGAGGCATACCTGCAATCGTGGCCAAAACCGGGACCGAACCGGGACCAAAACCGGGACCAAAATTTGGTTAAAATTTCGAGGCGATTCCTGATTTGGATTATGAAATGGCTTGCCAAGCCTTATCCATTCCTTCTAGATAATCTATAAGGAATTTTATAGCCTGAGCATGGGTAGGATTCTAAATAGCTTAATCCGCAGATCCGCGATCTGATGGCCGACTACGACTTCCGATCTCTCTCACCTCATGATTTCGAGTTGCTGAGCCGTGACCTATTGCAAAAGTGGCTCGGAGTGCGACTCGAAAGCTTTACCACTGGCCGCGATTCCGGCATAGATTTTCGACACAGTTCGGGGAACGATAAATTAATTGTTCAGTCTAAACATTACGCCGAATCCGGTTTCAATGCTCTCCGTCGGGCCCTAATTGGGGAAAGCGACAAACTTAAGGTCCTTAACCCGTCAAGATATATTGTAACCACCTCCGTTGGGTTAACCCCCGGGAACAAAGCTGACTTACTTGGCATTCTCACACCATACTGTGTCGGACCCTCCGATATTCTCGGGAAAGATGACCTGAACAACTTACTAACCGAATACACTGACATTGAGCGCGCACATTTCAAGCTGTGGTTGACCAGTTCGATTGTATTAGAGCGAATTCTTCACGCTGGCATATTCTCCGACTCCGATGCACATCTCGAGCGCATTCGTCTAAGACTTTCTCGCTATGTTCCAAATCCAAGCCTTGACCGAGCGCAGGAAGTACTACATGAATCTCACTTTTGTATCGTAGCAGGAATCCCTGGCATAGGAAAAACCACTCTCGCCGAGGTCCTACTTGCAGATCTCGTAGAGCGGCAGGGATTCGCGGCGTTCCGCATCGCCCATGACCTATCGGAGTTACGTCCCATAAAGAATCCAAAGTCAAAACAGGTTTTTTACTTTGACGACTTCCTTGGGAAAACATCGTTGAATAAGCTTCAGAAGAACGAGGATCAGCGTCTTGTAGAGCTGATGGCTGAGGTAGCAGCGAATCCAAACTGGCGCTTTATTCTAACTACGAGAGAATACATTCTGAACATCGCTAAACTACAGTACGAATCGTTCGCGAACCCTCCGGTAAACTTCAAGATGTGTGTGATAAACCTTGGCGATTACACAAGGAAGGTGCGAGCAAAGATTCTATACAACCACATTTATTATTCTGATTTGCCTAAAGAATACAAACTTGCTCTGCTGGAAAATTGCGCCTACGAAAATATTCTTCTCCATCGTAATTACAATCCGAGAGTAATCGACTACATGACACAGAGCACACATGCTCTCGGAGTGACTCCCACTCTATACCTTCAAGAGTTTGTCGATAGCCTGCACAATCCGACAAGAATATGGGACCACGCATTTCGTTATCAGATATCAGAAGCCGCGAGAAGCTTACTGTTTGTGCTAACAACACTTTCTGATGAAACAACTTTAGAGAACCTTGAAAAGGCCTTTTGGTCTTTTTATCAGCTTCGGCAGAAACGTTTCGGCTTTTCGACTGGACCAGGAGATTGGGTTGATTCGCTCAAGGGGCTTGACGGCAATTTTATCAAGAGTAGAAAAATTGGAGATGACGTTATTATCTCATTTCACAACCCATCAATTCGGGACTTCATGGAGAAATTCCTGGAGACCTCGGATTCTGACACTACAGACCTCCTGCGTGGGGCCTCATTCTATGAGCAGTACACAACACTCTGGACAGGCCATCGGGGCAAACGATATCCAGCAATTGATCGTGCAGCAATCGAATTTGTACGAATGCTATCTAGCAACCTATGGGGACCGAGCGCGAGGACAATCCATAGGGTAAACCGGCAGGGTGAAACAGTGGGCCTCTCCTCTTACCCACCATCCAATGAAAGCCGGGTCCATTTTTTGATAAATGTCATAGACGAACTGAAACTTAAAAGCGCTACGTCCATCGTTGAATCGGTGCTTGCTCAGATGAGTGCGCTATGGCTAAAGGGGTCGGGTGACAAGGAGGATTTGATCCGTCTTTTGCAAAGTCTAACTAAACGAGGACTTAAAGAGCATGAAGCAGCTTTTACCTCTGCGCAGCACTGTTTATTATCGGACCCAGAGACGGATGCAGAGTTTCGGGCTGCAGCTGATTTTTATCATGACTACCCTAAAGCGGTTTCGCATGAGAAATGTGACGCTTTGAGAAAGCTGTTTAGAGCATTTGCATCAGATCATCCTGCAAATAGTGATGACGATCCGGATTGGATTCGAGGTGCCGTAACAGACATCGAATATGTCGGCGAAAGAATCGGCATAGACGTAGAAGAGTACACTCAAAAGCTCTTAGAGCGTGCCGAGGAGATTGAAAACGATCGTGCCAACGTTTCAGAGCCCGATGATGACGATAGAGACTGGGGAGGGTCCGAATCCAGTGATGATGACGTTCAGAGCATGTTCGAGGGACTAGAAAGCGACCTGAACGAGCCTCGAGGGAATTAGACCTCCCCCCCTTATTGATAACCGATGCCTAGCCAGGCTAGAGAGTCAGCCGATTACGCATTTTTTGAGGAATGTATTCTCCGGCATTAAACTAGGCTGTGAGTATACTGTGGCGTTGGGATTGAAATGGCACTTCTGATGAAGTCAGTTCAGGGCCGTTACGCGTCCACGATTGAAGTGTAATAACCTTTGTTTTTTGATTGCTTTCAATAGGTCTCAATTTCCGCATGAGCAGCTGGCTAAAACGCTCATCATGCGTGGAGATCAGAAGCTGACGCTTACCTCTAGCTCTTCGCAGTACATCCACTAAACCGAGAAGGTTAACATCGTCTAAACTTTGCAACGGATCATCAAGTACGGCCATCTCTAAAGGAATCGAGGAGGTGGCCAGATTGAACGACAAAAACACTGAGAAGGCTAAAGCATTTAACTGAGAGCTGCTGAGGACTCCGAGAGGATCTTGTTTCTTAACATTACCAACGGGATCCTCAATGAGAACATCCATTCGGCCTTTACCTTGAGTGTATTTGCTGAACAGAGATGTACGAGTGAAGGCGGGATGAGGAACTATTCTGGCGTAAATCCTATCTAAAAGTGGCTCTATCTGCTTGATTTGCGATCCAACCGCCACCGCACCAACCTCTCGCAACGCATCAATCATTTGAGTCGCGGTTTGCCTGACCTCCGCATAAGAATCGTACACTGTCTTCTGTTCCTGATATGCCCTTTCTAATGTGGTCAACTCCTGCTGAAGCTTGCCTTTTTCCAACTGCTCTGACAGGCGGCTCAATGCTAGGGACAGCTGTTCTCCAGAAGAATATAAATCCCTATAACGACGGTCTCTTTCGGTGAGGCTTGTTCGAGCGCTCCTAAGAGTTGCAGACAGGGGAGAATGCTCCGGAGGTGTAATATTGAAGGACGCCAGTTGCCTTAATGCACTTTGCTGGAGCGCTAAATACTCGTTCCGCTTTTCGACAAGCTGACGATAATGCGCCTCCGCAACCGAGAGTTTCGCTTGTGTCTGCGATAATTCATTAGATAAAGCATTCACAGTAGCTGCCTCTATGGCTTCCGACGCTGGCATTTCCTGCCCACTAGCCAATCGCTCCAATCTCTCTCGTGTTGTAAGTTCGTCATAAGCTTGACTGCACACAGGACAATTTTCACCGAGATGGCGCAAGGCTAGAGATGCGAGTGATTTAAGGCTTTCCTGGGATTCTCGCAGGTCTATGAGTCGACGCCGCTCTTCAGCTGCCTTTGTTTGAGCATCTGCGAGCTTAAAATTCACTTCTTTCCATTTTTCTCTAACCTCGGTCAACTGCAACTCGGCATCACTAATCTCCTCGTCGCGAGGAGGAGCCGTTTGGAGGCTCTCAAAATCCCGGTCAAGAGCATCTAAAGTAGCTATCCGTCGTGAACTTGCAGCCGTCTCCGTTTGAATCCTTCGCAGAATCGCGTCAAGACTTACTGAGGCTTCAGCAGACTCGATAGGAGGAATAGCATCATAAGCTAAACCTATTTCACCAACACTTCCCCACCAAAGCTGCCACGAGTCCGCCAGGCTGGAAACCAGCTCACTATCACTTGCGCCTCGCCTATCGATTTGCTGCCGCACTTGTTCTAACTGTCGTCGCGTGACCTCCACATCGGCCTCACGCTGGGTGATTGCTCGGCTCCAGGCAAGCCGTGCGCTTTCAAGCTGCTTCTGAAGTTCCGTAATACGACCTGCTCCCACTAGCTCACTTAGAGCCTGGAATCGCTCAATATCTGATTCACTTTCTATGAAGCCTCGCACTAGATCTTGCTGGAGATATACGCAATGCGTCAGCACATTCGCTAATGTTTCAAAACTTTTCTCACTCGAAAGAGCGACAGGCCACAGTAGCTCTAGCAAACGGTTCTCGCCTTTTCGGGAAACTAACTGTTCGTTTCCTTCCTGAAGAGTGAGAGTCATCTGTGTGCCATCGTATCGTCTGCTAACACGTATAAGCCCAGTTGACTCGTTCGACAGAGTTAACGTTACCTGTGCATAACCAAACTTGGCATAGAGCGAGAGAACCTTGTCCTGAGCCTTCTTTAAGCGCGGCAAGGTCCCACACAACCCCCACAAAACAGCGTCTAATATTGACGTTTTACCTGTTCCATTTGCCCCATTAACCAAGATCACGTCTCCAGAAAAGTCTAGAGACACCTTTTCTGAAAAGGAGCGAAAACCCTCGACTTCAAGGGACTCGAGTCTCACTGTCCCTCCTTCTTCCTGAACAGACGCTCAAGCAAAGGTTCCTGCTTCTTAAACGCATCTACTATCACTGTAGCCGAATCAAGCGGCACGCCTTGGGTCGCTAGCAAACCAGGGAGAATCTCAAGCAATGAGGCGGGCCCTACATCAAATGTCCCTACATCTATAGGTAGAAATGGTAGCAAGACCCTTTCGACATCAGAGACTGTAAGAAGCTCTTCTCCTGTGGCCACAATCTTACGAACGCGTGAAACATCATGCCGAATCTTTTCGATCTCACGTTTATCGGCTACGGTTGGAAGCGCAGGGTTGATAAGAACTAAATAACCCTCCCATAACTTTGGATCTGATGTGCTTAATTTTCTGGAAATTAGGTCTACGACGGCACCTTGAGCAAGGTGCCAAGAAGCAAGCAAGTCACTTAAATGATCGTATACTACTATTGCTACTATAGAGACAGCATCCTCTGCCAATAACCAGTGCCCAGAAAGCACCTCCGTAGGTTGCTCACGTTCAAACTCGAGCTTGTCCTGATTTGTGCCCGCGATCAACGGATCACGTACTACCACATACGCAGCCATCTCTAGTAATCGTTGGACCTCAACGATTACTGTTATTACACTCAATGGTTGGCTCACCTCAGGCGTTCCCTATCATATCTTGAATGATTTTGGGATATTGGCGGGCCTTAAAAACATCTGTGATTGAGCGCTTGGGTTTCCCTAATACTAAATTATCTAGTTGTTCTCCCATAACGATATCCGAAGGTAGTTTTGTAACTTCTGGCGTCCCTTGGACACCAGAAAGAAGGAATATAACAGGTGTAGGTTTTGACGCTTTGGCGATTTCCCTTTCGAAATGCGCAAACATCGGTTCAATCATTGCAAAAGTTCTAGTTCCCCTACCGGATATTGGAACAACAGTGCAAACAGGCTTTCCTGCTCGGTGCAGAGTTATACACCCAGCGATATCAGGCCTGGCCTTCGCACTTGTGATTCGCTCTATTAGGGCTATGCACTGCACTAAATCGGCATATTGGTCGTGATGACACCCGCGATGAGGGAGATAAGACACTGTCATTTCAAGTTGCCAAACTGCTCTTATCCGGCCAAGTGCAATCAACCCAAGCGTTTTTAACTCGCCAAGAAAGCCATCGCAATCCTCATTCTGAATAGCATTGTTCGTTGCAAAATCAGCGCAGCTATCACGCAACACTCTAATATGTTCTTCAGCTACACGCGCTGCCAAGGCCTTCATGAATTCGACCCAACCAAGACTAATATGCTGTTCAACGGTAATAGCTAAACTACTGGCAAACGCGGAAGCCTCCAGTTGCCCTGGATCCACATAGTAGACCTTGTGACCAATTGGAACTGCAGTTTTAATCCGCTGAACCGATTCAACAAGTACTTTAGCCGGAGAACCAAGTCCAGCAAAGACCAAGTGGGGCGTAGCAGACACCCTTAACGAAATTACCTCCTCCCATTTTCCTTGCCATTCCTGGGTTAGTTGCTGACTTCGCAGTATCCAGTCCTCAAATTTAGCCCCAGCATCGCGATGGAGGTAAATGAAGTTGCATACCCCAACCTGAGAGTGGTCCTGCGGGCCGTACACGACACTAACATTCGATCCCGCGTCGACAACAGGTAGGGCGTGCTCTTGAGCATGATCAAAATTGAGGCTTAGAACATCAATAACAGCACGCTCAACGAGAAGGGCAGCAGCAATAACATGACCCTCGTTAGGCTTTGCATTTCTAAACTCTGTGACAGGAAGACGGCTCACTAACTCTTCCTGTTTGTTGTTTCTTTTAGTGTAGACCGCATCTGCCAGCGCACTCAGGTCGGCTGGATCCGCACAATCTCCATTCACCAGAACACCGTCAGCTATCAGTCTTTCATGGGCATCTTCAGCACATTTTTTGGACAGGGGAAGTCTCGTAGGCGCTTCAATGGACGACCCTGCACCAATAATGATTGCCACTTTGCCCCCTGTTGGGTCTGCAATAGCTCCTAGCAAATCGGATGGTACTGTCGGCACGCTGAACCCCGCAGTGGATGCTCGTCAATTCAGATATCTTGAGGCCAGCGGGAATATAGCGCTGTTTGCTTCGAATTTCGAGGCCTTCTGTTCCAACACTTTGTAGGTCTAAAGGACAAATACCTTTTTGATGGCCAACCCCTCTTAGACGAGCCGATTCGTTGCGATCCGACTGGAAGTGTCTTCCTACTTTGACCATATAGATCAAGTGAAGCGGGGGCTGCGCCCCCGATCCCCCCGGCCGTCCGGTCCAGTGGTCCGGAACGGCCGGGCGGCCTCGTTGGGCGGACTCTTTGCGTGACGAATCTCCCCATGGTTTCAGTATCCCTTTTCTCTTCTCTGTGTTTGTAACCCACGATCAAACAGAACGGCGGCCAAGCTAACGCATCGCCGCCTTCCCAAAAGACGGACCATTGTTTCCTCTCACCCGTAGAAGATTGTGGCCGGGTGACAGGGTGCGACTGATCTGATCGATCATCGTGCCCAGAGCTTCACGATGAACCGATGCGATCAGTGGCAGGCGAGAGAGCTCTCTGTGTAACCGGGATCAACCCAAGCACGTTTTTTGCGGGTGTGGGGCGAGCCAGTACGCTCCAAGCAATGGTCGTCTATGTCCTGCCCGCGTTTTTTTTGGCTACCTTCAGATCTTTGAGAAACCGAGTAGCGGGCTTGAGGGTGAGCAAGGTTTATACGCCGGTATGGTTTCTGAGGGCGTGGAAGGTCTTAAAGGAAGGGAGCTTCTCCGGCTTCTTCGTTTCGCCCAGGGCGGTCATGGTCGTGGCGTTTGGAACGGTGACAGGGAAGGGAATGCCTTGATGGCGTTCGACCTGCGCATAGAACAGGCGGATGGCTTCGGCTTCAGTGAGGCCCAGACGATCGAAAATCTTCACGGCTCTCTTCTTGAGCCCTACGTCGATACGGATGCTAATCCGACTTGACCTTGATATGGGTGCGGCTTTTCTCATGCGGCCGATTGTACGCCATCAGGCGTATAAGTCGGTAACGATAGGCGGGAGATCCTCGGGCATCGCGCCATTGAGACGACTATGCGGTACGCGCACCTCGCACGAGGAGATCTTCCGGACGCCGTGAATCGAGGAAGTCTGGCTGGAACTGTGACCAAAACCGTGACCAAACCGGAGGGGGAAGAGCAAGAAACGATGCAACCTGTTGATTATATGGTGCGCCCGGAGGGACTTGAACCCCCAACCCTCGGATCCGAAGTCCGATGCTCTATCCAATTGAGCTACGGGCGCGCGCGGGTATAAGAACCATGTTACCGAGGGGATGTCAAGAAACGCGGCGCCCCACGGTGGCGTTCACCGCCAGAATGCTCGATACGTCACCCTGCCGACTCACGTGACAGTAGCCGCAGAATGCGTTCGGCAACCTCGCCGGTCGAGGCCCCATCGGTAGGGACTATGTGATTGGCTGCCGCCTGATACTTGGGTGTGCGTTCGGTCAGTACGTCCCGAATTTCCTCCGTGAAGGACTTCGTGCCCGTCAACGATGGGCGCTGGGTGTCACCGCCAATGCGACGCGTGATCGTCTCCACGGTCGCGGTGAGCCAGACCAGGGTCCCGGTTCGTCGCAGCGCTTCTACATTCTCCGGCCGCAAAATGGCGCCGCCGCCGGTATCGATGATCAACTGATCCCGAGCGGCAAAATCACGGCACACGGCGGATTCCAGATCGCGAAAGTGTTCCCACCCGAACTGCTTGACGATTTCGGGCACGGACAGCTGCGCCCGCTTTACAATTTCGGCATCGGTCGACACCACTGTGCGGCCGAGCTTGCGCGCCAGCATCTTGCCGACCGTACTTTTTCCAGTGCCTCGGTAGCCGATTAAAACGAGATTCATGCGAGGAGCCATGCCTCGAAACAAGGCGTGAGTGCGGATGTGTGCTGCTGAAGACCGGCTGCTGTCCTACCCAAAGCGAGACTCCAGGACCTGTCGCATCACGTCGGCCGGGGCCGGCTGCTTCGTCCACAGTTCAAACTGCAGCACGGCTTGGTTGAGGAACATCTCCAACCCGGAAATGGTCCGACACCCGGCCGCCTTGGCTTCCTGCAGCAGTTTCGTCTCACGCGGATTGTAGACGATATCCATCACCGTCAGTTCAGGCCTGAACAGATTGGTCGGCACGCAGGACTCATCCACACGTGGTGACATTCCGACCGGGGTGCAGTGAATCAAGGTGCGCACATGCGGCACCCAGTTCCTGAGAGTATCCAACGTGAGCGGGCCGTCCTCGATCGGAATTCCCGCTCGCTCCCGTAAATCCTTCACCAATTTTTGCCGCTCGGCCTCTTCGATCCCCAGTATGGTCAGCCCGGCGATGCCCGTCCCAGTCGCCAGTGCAAACGCAATGGCTCGGGCCGCGCCGCCGGAGCCCAGGATCAACACCCGATGTCCGTCGAGCAGTGCTCCGCCTTCCTTCAACGCGCGGAGTGCACCGGACGCGTCCGTGTTGTAGCCCTTGAGCTTGCCTTCTTCGACGACGATGGTATTGATCGCGCCGATGTGCTTGGCCGTCGGCTCCACCTCATCCAGAAATGGAATCGCCGCCACTTTGTGCGGAATCGTCACGCTGAATCCTCGTGCATTCCCCAGCGCCCGCAGGCCTTTCAACGCGTCACCGAGGGCTTCCACGCGGAAGGCGAGATAGACGAGGTCCAGCTCCATCTTTTGGAAGGCGGCATTGTGAATCGCCGGCGAGAGTGAATGTTCGACCGGATTGCCGATGATGCCGCACCATTGTGTCTGAGTCGTGATGTCCATACGCTACCGTCCTAGTTCCTGCGCCACTATTCCAGTTAGTCCAGGCCCCTACCGCCCCCTATCCCTTAGCCCTTGCTGATGGTCATGCCGCCGTCGATGGGGAACGTCGCCCCGGTCACCCAGGCAGCCTCGTCGGACGCGAGATACAACACCATCTTCGCCACCTCCTCCGGCTTCCCCGGCCGGCGTATGGCGTACTGCGCCAAGATCGGTTCGAGATGGGCGGGATTGGCCATCAACGGCGCGGCCATCGGAGTATCTACCAAGCCCGGGTTGACCACATTGCAGCGAATGTGGTCCTCCGCATAGTCAACCGCCACCGCGCGGGTCAGTGCATCCAGAGCCCCCTTCGATGCCGTATAGGCCGATAATCCACGAATCCCGACCAGGCTGGCCACACTGGAAATATTCACAATCGCGCCGCCCCCGCTCTTCATCAGCTCCGGAAGCGCCGCGCGGGTCATGCGAAAGACGCCCGTGAGATTGATGTCCAACACCTTCGCCCATGTGGCATCGTCGGTTTCATGGAGGCGCTTGCCGAAATCGCCGATCCCGGCGTTATTCACCACGATATGGAGCTTGCCGAAGGTGCGCAGGGTTTGTGCGATCACATCCTGCACATGCGCCTCATCCGTCACGGACCCAGGCACAGCCAACGCCCGCCCGCCGTTCACGCCGATGCCCTTCACCACTCGGTCGAGCTCTTCTTTGCGGCGTCCGGTCACCACCACAGAGGCCCCTTCATCTGCGAACAGCTTGGCGATCGACTCCCCGATTCCCGCGTTCCCGCCGGTAATAATAGCCACTTTGCCTTGTAACCGATTCATGCCGTTGCGTCCTCCCCCTCGTGACCTGCGTCTTCCTGCTCATCGGCGGCCTCTGTCTCGACCGCTTTGCTCTGGCGCGACCACCAGCCCTCTTCGACCTTTCTCGCGACGGTCAGGAAACCCGAATGCGCCACCATGCGATGATCCGGACGGACACTGCGCCCCTGAATCGACCAGGTCCGCAGCAACGTCTCGAAGGTTTCGATCATACCGAATACCGACGTGCGCTCCAGTGCGTCCACGGTTTGCATCACCTGTGGCACCGTCGGCACAAAACTCAAATAAATGCCGCCCGAGCGCAAGACCTTCGCCGCATGCGGCACGACCTGCCACGGCTCCGGCAGATCCAACACCAGGCGATCGAACAACCGCCCGTCTTCAAGCACATCAATCCCCTCATAGGCATTCTTGCGACATGGCATGAGGGTGGACACCGGCCCCATATAACGCTCGATGTTGGTCAAGGCCGTTCGGGCAAAGTCATCCCGGGCTTCATAGGTCACGACGAGTCCCGTCGGCCCCACGGCTCGCAACAACGCCATGGTGAGCGCGCCGGACCCGGTTCCGGCCTCGAAGACCCGCGCGCCGGGATAGACATCCGCCCACATCGGAATCAGCGACAGGTCTTTGGGATAGAGTACCTGCGCCCCACGAGGCATCTTCAGGACATACTCCCCGAAGGTCGGCCGTAGCGCGAGGAACCGCTTTCCCTTGGAGAGGGTTACGACGGTGCCGTCCGGCCGGCCGATGAGCTCATCGTGCGGAATCGTCTCGCCGCTAAAGTGATAGATATCCCCGGCTTTCAAGGTCAGGGCATATTGCCGCCCCTTCTTGTCGACCAGATGAACACGTTCGCCATTCTGTAGTTGTGACATAGTCCGGCATTCTAGGAGACTGCCGACCCGTTTTCAACCAAACCGCCACAGCGCAGACTCCGACATGCCGCACCGCCACACCTCTTGACAGTGACGAACACAGCCCTATCTCCCTTAAACAGCAATCCGGCCCGGCCTCAGTGTCGTAGTCGCACTGAGGACAGGAGTCGGAGGCAGGGGTACGCAGCCGTGAATCCTTTTGTCACCACACGGGCTCTAACGTAAGTGGTGGGATACGCAGCCTCTCCACGCTCTCTACCACAGCCAACCTCCCCAGGACGGGGAAGAGAGGTGACGACCATGAAAGACGCGCTCGCGAGTCAAGACGATACAGACCCGTCGGTGACCGCAGAGGTCGACCCTGATGCCGATGACCCAGAGGCCAGCACTCTGCTGGACAGCATTGCGCAAGACGGCCAGGGTGAGACGGACACGGACGGCGAAGACACGGCACCTGAAAAACCAGCGCGCTCGGCCTCTTCACCGTTTCTGCTTGAATCCCTCTACTTCCGCTCGTTCGGCGAACGTGCCCTGCTTGAGCGCGATGAAGAAATTGCATTAGCCAAACAGCTCGATCTCGGCACACGCCAGATTCGGCAGACCCTTCACCAAGCCGTCAAAGCCGGCAGCCGACTGAAACGGACCGAGCGCATCACCGAGTGCCTCCACACGCTCAATACCGTGCGCCGTCTGAGCGGCTTGTCGGCCACGGTGCTGAACCAAGCGGAACGGGCGCTGGAGGAGCTCCGATTAGATACACCCGGCGGCAAAGTTCCCGCCCCGGTTCGGAAGGAACTCGATGCCGCCCTAGACCAACTTCACACCTCACGGCTGACCCTGGAATCGGCCAAGGACGAGTTGGTGCGCTGCAACCTCCGCCTGGTGGTGAATGTCGCGAAACATTACACCGGACGCGGCCTCACCCTGCTGGATCTCGTCCAGGAAGGGAATATCGGCTTGATGAAAGCCGCAGAACGGTATCAACATCGCAAGGGATTTAAGTTCAGTACGTATGCCACCTGGTGGATCCGACAGGGCATTACCAGATCCCTGGCCGATCAATCACGTACCATTAGGATTCCGGTGCACCAGACGGAAGCCTCGAACCGCATTCTTCGGGCTTCACGTCGGCTCGTCCAGCAGTTGGGACGCCAACCACGCCTGGAGGAAGTGGCCTCGACCATGCGGATGCGGCCCGATCGGCTGCATGAGACCATTCAGGCCTTTCAGGAGCCGGTGGCGTTGGAGCATCGGGTCGGTGACGGCAGCACAGAGCTCGGCGAACTGTTACCCGACCAGCAGGCGGTCCCGCCAGACGCGCATGTGAACCGCACGGAACTCACGCGCGAAATGGATCGGATCCTTGGCACCTTGACCCCCAGAGAACAAACCGTCATCCGATTGCGGTTCGGGATCGGGGAAGACCAGGCCCGTACGCTGGAACAGGTGGGGCAACATCTCTCGGTCACTCGCGAGAGGATTCGTCAGATTGAAGCCAAAGCGCTCAAGAAACTCAAGACGCCGATGGTCAAGGAAATGTTCGCCGCCATCAAATAACTACGACATACGTGAGACGGCAGCGCGATGCGGGCGAGGGTCACACCTCGCCCGTGTTGCGTGAGCCGCCTTTCGCCCTACGTCCTATTGTGAGAGAATGCGCCGCGACGGAGGAACAGGTCCCCAATGGTGAGAGGCGCCCACAGTCGTACCGCTACCGGCCGGGTCAATCGGACAGGGTGGCTCGCCTGGGGACTCCTAGCCGCCGCCCTCTTGAGTCTCTCCACACCGGCGGAGGGCGCCGACCGTCCCCCCAGCGATTCGACCTCGCTCACAGAACTTTCTGTCCCCGCCGTCGTGACGAAGGTCCGTCCGTCGGTCGTCACCGTGCTCACCCGCGGCATGCCCCAGGGAGGCTCCCAGCACGGAGCCTCGCCGGGCTCAGGCTCCGGCGTGATCCTCGATGCCGGTGGGTATATCCTGACCAACAATCACCTGGTACAGGGCGTCACCAGCGTCGTGGTGGGACTCTCCACCGGACGGCTTACGCCGGGGCGGGTCGTCGCGCGGGATTTCCTGCTCGATCTCGCACTCGTCAGAATCACCGCCCCGGATCTGGTCCCGGCCGAATTCAGCCGGCGCACCTCCTTCGAAATCGGTGAAACCGTGGTCGCCATCGGAAACCCCCTTGCCCTGAAGGGAGGCTCCACCGTCACGGTCGGCGTCATCAGCGCGCTGGATCGCTCGGTTCTCACGCCGGAGGGGGAAACCCTCTACGACCTGCTTCAAACAGATGCCGCGATCAATCCGGGAAACAGTGGCGGTCCGTTGGTCGATCGCTACGGCCAGGTCGTGGGCCTCAATGTCGCCATCGCCCCCTCTGCGCAAGCCATCAGTTACGCCATTACGATGGAGGCGGTGATGCCTCATCTCCAATCCATGATGGATCGCGGCTCCGTCCTGCGGCCGGACCTTGGCTTGATCCCGCTGACCATCACCCCGAGTGTCGCCGCGAGCTTCGATCTGGAGAGTGACCGGGGCATCCTCGTGCTCTCGGTGGACCCGGCCAAACCAGCCGGACGAGCCGGATTACAATCCGGGGATGTGGTGACCGCCATCGATCACCATCCGCTCTATAACATCGGAGATTTCTGGCACGCGGTGACTCGAGCGAGCGAGCAGATGTCGTTTCAGATCAGCACGCAGGGGAAGGCCGGTGCCACCACCATCACCGTGTCACAACCAGGTCCGGAACGGCCGTAACCCATGAGACTCGATCAGCCCCTGCATACAGCGTCCGCACACAGGAGCCCGGATATGCCTGCACCGACACAGCCGCTGCGAGCGAGCATCCTGATGCGCTGCGAGCCACTCCCCTACGAGATAGCCTGGAGTCTGCAGCGTGCCTGCCGGACCGAGCGCGCGGCCGACCGATGTGACGACCTGCTCCTGCTCATGGAACACCCTCCCGTCTTTACCGTGGGACGAACCACGCAGGGCCAGCATTGGCCGGGTGAGCTCCGTCTGACGCAGAAATCAGGCATCCCCGTGATTCGTACGGAGCGCGGCGGGTCGATCACCTACCACGGACCGGGCCAGCTGATCGGTTATCCCGTGCTCCGCCTCTCCGAATTCTGCGCCGGACCGAAGGCCTATGTGCATCGACTGGAAGACGTGATCATCAGCACTCTGGCCGAGTGGGGCATTGCAGGGCATCGCCGGGAGCGGCTGCCGGGCGTATGGGTCGGGGGAGACCATCCGTCGAAAATCGCCTCGATCGGTGTACGCATTTCGCAGGGTGTGACGACGCATGGTTTTGCGCTGAATGTCTGCCCTGATCTGGCGCCGTTTTCGTACATTGTCCCTTGTGGAATTGCCGACTGCCGCGTGACGTCCATGGCGACGCTCTTGGGCGACGCACCCGAGATGAGCGCCGTCCAGGAACGACTGGCTGCCAACTTTGCCGAACGATTTCATCTGACCTGGACAGAACACATTGGCCCGGAACGATTCATGGCGTTGATCACAGCCTCCACCGCGGCGCCTCAGGAGCCGGAGCCTCTCCCTCATCAGGCTACTCACCAGCAAGGAGTCACGTGATGAACGAATTCGATACGCACACCTTCCGGCTGGCCGTCGCCCAGTTTAATGAAGCGGCAGAGGCCATGCACCTCGACACCAACCTGCGTGAGCGCTTAAAACTACCGCAACGATCCCTACTGGTCAGCGTGCCGGTGAAGATGGATGACGGCCATGTAGAAGTCTTTACCGGTTACCGGGTCCAGCACGATTCGGCGCGAGGCCCCTGCAAAGGCGGCATCCGATATCATCCGGACGTGAATCTCGGCGAAGTGGCCGCGCTGGCGATGTGGATGACGTGGAAGTGTGCCGTGGCGGATCTTCCCTATGGTGGCGCGAAGGGCGGCGTGAGGGTCGATCCGAAAAAATTGTCCCGCGGTGAACTGCAACGATTGACCCGACGGTACGCGGCGGAAATTTTCCCCTTGATCGGCCCGGACAAAGATGTCCCGGCACCCGATGTGGGCACGGACCAGCAGGTCATGGCCTGGATTATGGATACCTACAGCCAGCAGGTCGGGTATGCCGTGCAAGGGGTCGTCACCGGCAAGCCGTTATCGATCGGAGGCAGCCTGGGTCGGGAGGAAGCCACCGGTCGCGGCGTCTCCTACGTGACCTTGGAAGCCTTACAGCACCTGAAACTGGACGTGGCCCGCGCAACCGTCGCCGTGCAGGGGTTCGGCAATGTCGGCTCTCATGCGGCGCTCATCCTGCAGCAAGCCGGCGCGAAAATCGTGGCCGTGAGCGACGTCAGCGGCGGATTGTACAACCCGAAGGGCCTCGACGTGGCCGATGTGCTCCATCGCTATCGTGACAAACACGAACCGTTGCACGACATCACGCCGGGCGAGCCGATTACGAATGAAGAATTGCTGCAACTGGAGTGTACGGTGTTGGTTCCCGCGGCCCTCTCCGAACAAATCACCGAAACCAATGCGTCCAAGTTGCGCTGCCGAATTCTGGCGGAGGGCGCAAACGGGCCGACCACATTGGAAGCCGATCGTATCCTGACCGACAAGGGCGTGTTTATCATTCCCGACATTCTGGCAAACTCGGGCGGCGTGATCGTCTCCTACTTTGAATGGGTGCAGGACGTCCAGCGCTTCTTCTGGAAGGCGAAAGACATTCAAGACCGGCTGCAAGACATTATCACCAGCGCCTTCCACAGAACCCTGCACTTCTCTCTGGAGAAACGGACGACCATGCGCATGGCTGCACTGATGTCGGGCATCGACAAGGTAGCCCAAGCACATCTCCACCGCGGGCTTTATCCCTAGCGGCCCTAGCAGACTACGGCACACTCAATGGGCGTCATGCGTCGAGACCAGCTTACGTGTTCTGTCCGCATTGGAATCGCCTGCAGGAAGCAGAAAGTTACGCTCATACGATGACACGATACATACTGGCTGCGATCGCCGGAATCTGGATGGCCGACGGCCTCGCCCTGCTGAGCCTCCCGCTGCTTGTCGTCCAACGAATACAGGAATCCCTCCTCCAGAACCCGCACCTATTCCGCTGGCAAGCAATCGGCATCGGCCTCGGGGCCATTCTCATCCTCTGGTCGGGGCCGCTGCCCTATCAACCCTTGTGGTGGATCACCGGCGTCGCCATGATCATCAAAGGTTGTTTCCTGACCTGGGGCCCGGCCGCATGGCGCACGCCATTATTGAGTTGGTGTTTCGCTCGCGAAGCTGTCGATTACCGGTTCTTCGGACTGTGGTTGTGCATGCTTGCCGTTCTGCTGTTGCATGCGTTAGGGTTGCTGCACGGATAGCTCGTGTTCATGGCCGGGATGGATCGACATCGTCGTGATCAGTCACCACACCATCGCCTCACTCTGGGAGGAGCACAGCCGCGAAGGCTGGCCGCGTTTCTCCAGCCCGAACGAAGGGCAGTTGATGACACTGGATACCGTCATCGGCGGATGTGCGGTGTTCTACCTCGACGGGCAGGCGCACATGGACAGTCAGCGCATCGCGATACTCCAGGACTGTGTCGCCGACCTTGATACCTTGCTCGATGATCTGAGTGAGGACAGCTTGGGCTACTTTCAACGCCTCCGCCGACTGGCAACCGCCCTCGTCCAGCTCAATCAACCGACCTAGCCGCCACTCTGCGAGGAGCAGCGGGGACCGACCGGTAGGCCCGCCCCCGCTATGTTGTCCCTACGGTACCTCGACGATATCCTTCTTCATCGGACCGAGTAGCCCCAATAATTCACCTTTCTCGCCGGCCGGCACATTGAACTTGTCGAGCGCCGCAACAAGATCCTGAACCAGGGCTCCGAAATCCCCACTGCTGATGCGCATCCCCAGATGCATGCTCTTCATGTCACGGCCACGATAACTGCACGGCCCTCCTGTTGCGCTGCACACTTGATCCACCAGGTGGCCCTTCAACTTCGGGATGTCCGTCGTCGCAAACCGACTGTTGATCCGGCCATCGGCCGCGACGTTGGCCACAAACTGATCGACCACCGCCGTGATGGCAGGCTTCCCTCCCAAACGGTCATACAGAGACTTGGTGGCCGTCGCACCGGCCACTGGCTGCCCGGCTCCGCTCAGACTTCCCGTATCCGCACAACCGGCCAACACGGCCAGCGCACTCAGCACCAGCACTCCCATTCCAGCATTCTTCGTGACCATCATCCGCCTCCCCCTGTGATACGTGACCGGCTGCAACCCTCCAGACCCGCACTGGGCCCAGGCTCCCAAGCAGCAGCACCGGTTGACCTCAGACAATAGGGGAGATACTATCTATTCGTCTAATATATTGTTTTCATACATTCTATAGTCTAAAGCTATAGCTAGCAGCAGGAGCGGGCATGGAATTGCGTCAGCTTGAATACTTCATAGCCGTGGCGGCCCACCAAAACTTCAGCCGCGCAGCGGAACATGTCCATGTCTCCCAACCGTCCCTCTCGATCCAAATCGGTGGACTCGAAAAGGAGCTGGGTACCCGCCTGTTCGATCGGCTCGGCCGCAAGGTTGTCCTGACCCAGGCCGGAGAATTGTTCCATGTACATGCGGAACGAGCCTTGCGAGAGCTCGATCAAGCGGAGCAGGTCGTCCAGGAACTGCTTGGCGCCAAACGTGGTCGCTTGGTGGTGGGGGCACTCTCAACGGTCAACTCGTACCTCATCGCCCCGCTCGTGTCCCGATTCAAGCAGCGCTTCCCTGACATTCATCTGCAAGTGCATGCTCAAGCCTCGACCGATGTCGTCAACGGGCTGTTGTCCCACCATCTCGACATCGGAATCTGCCTACTGCCATTGACCCATCCTCACCTGACGACCGTTCCACTTTTTGAAGAGCGATTGGCCCTCGTCGCTCCCGCACATATGATAATCGGCACACATCGTGCGCGGATGCGAGACCTCGCGGGGCTCCCCCTGATTCTCATGCCGGTTGATTATTGCCTGCGCAAAATGGTCGAAGCCGAATGTGCGAAGGCGGGCGTGCATCCGCAGGTGGTGCTGGAAATGAGCTCGCCGGAGGGAATTCTCCAGGCTGTCGAGGAAGGGACCGGCGCCACGATCCTTCCTGAACTTTTCGTCCGCTCGCGGCGCCCCGGCCCGGCGCTACAAGTGATTGACCTCTACAATCCGACTCCCCGACATGCCGTCGGTTTGGCCTACCTCACCAAGCGACATCGCAGCTTGGCCGCGCAAGAATTTGCGGCGCTCTGCCAAACAACGATGCGAGATTTACAGTCCCACCCCTCACCGACCGAGCCGACCCAACGGGGAAAACGAGCGACAGGACACTCTGTGCCTTCCGCCGAGAAGCCCTCTTCTGTCTACCGAAACTCCGCCTCGACCTTGAAAGTCAGGCGGCCCGTTGGATAGAATGCCGTGATTCCAAGCCAGTCCTCTGCCAGGCGGCACGTAATGTCAGCGCGATGTGCGCGTTGACGATCGGTTCTAAGGAGGCATTCATGATGCAGCGCAAGCGGATGTTCACTGCCCTGATGGCGACGATGGGCTCCCTCTGTCTTGCTGCGATGGTGAATGCCGGGCCATACGAACTCAGCAAGGACGACTTGACCGATCCCAAAGGCATTGCGAGTCAGGACGTGTCCCTGTTTGGAATCAAGTTGGGAGATGATGAAGGAAAAGCACTGGACGGGCTGGTGAACGAAAAGATCCCCGGCATCAAAGCAGAACAAGAAGCGACATTTATCTTTCTGCTCGATCAACGCAAACCGACCGGCCCGATGGCCGGAGTTCGGGTACAGGACGGCAAGGTCGATCTTATTTTCATCAACAATCGCTTCGCCTATAAGACTCGCGGCATCTTTCGCAATGTGCTCAACAGCGAAAGTCCGGAAGATGTGCGGAAGTTACTCGGGAAAGAGGATTACGGCGACGAAAACGTGATGGGTGCGATACTCGCCTATGATAAGCAGGGCTTCCAGGTCAACTACCTCGGGAAAGACGTGAACGTGGAGTTTTCACTCCCTCACTAGACCATTACGCCCGGGGAAAGATCCCACTCCCCTTTCCTCAATCTACCGTGCCCATCTTCGTGCCGTTTCAGCCGCAAGACTGGCGCAGTCCCTCCTCGTGGAAGACGCAGTCCTCCCCCTCGCTCAAAGCAAGACTGATACAGGCGAAAGACCACCAGCGACGACTCGTGAGATCTAGCGGGTAAGGCCAGCACGGCTATCACTGAGCCGCAGACCATAGTTGATGAGGCTGGTCGCCGTATTCCAGCGACGCTTGGAGTTGAGAATGACCAGCAGCAGGTCGCTGCCGTCTTGGGAGACTTTGGCGATGAGGCACCGACCGGCTTTGGAGGTGAATCCCGTCTTCACCCCTTGCACCCCCGGAATACGCCCCAGGAGCCGGTTGGTCGTGCGCAGAACATAGGACCGATGCTCATTGATCGGCATGATGATTTCACGTTCCTCACTCACCAATTCCTTAAACACCGGGTGGTGCAAGGCGATCTCGCTCAATTTCGCCAGGTCTTCGGCCGTTGAATAATGTTCCGGCGCATCAAACCCGCAGGCATTGCTGAAGTGGGTGTTGCGCAATTCGAGCGCAGCGGCCTTGGCATTCATGAGATCGACAAACCGCGCCTCGTCCCCGCCGACGTGCTCGCTCGCCGCCAGACAGGCGTCATTCGCGGACACAATCAACATCGCCTTCAATAAATCTTCCAGCCGAAAAATCTGACCCGTCCGGAGACGCAAATGCGTCTTGTGCGCGCGCGCAGCCTTGGGACTGACCGTCACCTCGTCATCCAGATGGCCATACTCCAGAATGACCAACGCCGACATGATCTTGGTCAGACTGGCCGGCGACAGCCTCTTTCCACTTTCAAACTGATAGAGCGTCGTCCCCGTCTTCAATTCCTTGAGCAGAATGCTGTGCGCAGGGACATGCCGCCATCGGAGACTATGATGCGCTTGCTTGGCAGACGGGACCGGCCGGGGGTCGAAGGGTACCGTGATGACTTCGTCGTCTACGTCGGTGTCGATGGCCAATGCCTGACCACTCCAGAGGCCGAACAATAGAGCCAGAATGCCAATGCCACTCATCGACAGTGTACGACGTGAACGGTTCATGTGGGGGATCTGTACTTTCTTGTGACGAACAGACGCGGTCTGACGTTCACAGGGTATAAGTTTCTCGAACTTTCGAGCCACGCAAGCTACTGGAGATCACCTTATGGAAAAATCGGAGCAAGTCGGCGAGATCGATCCAAAATCCACAATTCAGACAACGGGCGTAGAGCCGACGATTCATGAGCGTGTAATGCCGCTCCACCATCATGAACCCTTTGCATTTCAGGCAATGCATCGACCGACCCTGTTCCCTTTACAACGGTTTCGTGGACGCCCCGGCGCATCTCGAACCGATACCAACGCCGTCACTGGATTTAGCGAAGACGATTGAGGATAAGGGCGAGGCAGCCGGCCAACAACCCACCCCCGAAGATCGTGGTGCTAAAGGAGAGGATCGCGCTCGAGCTCCCCGCAGGATTGGTCCCGGAGATCAGATCGCGCACCCCACCTTGAACCATCAAGACTGCCAGCGTCGTCAGGCAGCCCATGCAAAACCACCACAGAAACGATCGCACGAGCCCCCGCGGTCTGGTCTGAGAATGGCGTGGACTATGGTCCAGCAGCCTTTTCGAACTCTATCCGAGCCCTATCGAGGTGTCAAGCAAACGGCCTGTCTCCTCTTCGGTCATTGCGCCGCAAACCTGAATACGCGGCTATTCGCCTGCGCGCCCAGTCGGAGCTTGCCCCTTATATCCGTGATGCAGAAACACCGATACACTCCCCGAGCCGTTATCCGCCGTGACCAAGCCCGGTTCCTCCAGGTTATCAGCGGAGACGCGATAACTCGCCACGGCAAACGGACCGTTCCTCGTGCGATAGTTACGCGGTGGATAATGGAACGTGCCATCACCACGCCCGAACAGGATGGAGAGATCCGTCGATTGCAGATTGACGATTGCCACATCCGCAATATGGTCGCCGTCGAAGTCATGGGCCGCTCCGAAGTTTGGACTCGCATCGGCGCCTGAATCCTTGCCCGGCTGGAACGTAGCGTTCCCGTTGCCCAAAAATGTCGTGAAGCTGTCCCCTTCCCCGTTGATGACTAAGAGATCGGTCAGGTGATCATTGTTAAAGTCGGCAAAGCTCACGCCGAGGGGCCGCCGGCCCGTCTTATAGTCTTTGGGGTCCCGAAAGGTGCCATCACCGTTGCCGATCCAGATGGACACAGCACTCAACATCGGTCCGCCGTTCGTCACCAACAAATCCGGCTTCCCGTCCTGATTCAGATCCCGCAAGGCCACCGAGGTGGGCGTGTCACCGTATTCATATTGCGCGCCTGGACGAAAGTCTCCGCTGGCGCTCCCCAGGAAAATCTTCACTTTGTCGTTCCGCAAGGCCACCGCCAAGTCGGGATGGCCGTCACCATTGATGTCTTCACTGGCCACGGAGACCGGCGTGCGATGGACGGGATACTGCGGCCCGTCGTCGAACTTGCCGTTGCCTCGACCGAACAGGATCGACACCTGATCGCTGCCTGAACAGGCCAACACCACATCCATCTGTCCATCATGATTAAAGTCGTTGAGGGCGAGGGAGCGGGGTTCCTGACACACCTTCACCTGGACCTGGTCACGAAACGTACCATCCCCATTGCCGAACAGCAGCGAAATCGAATTACTCGAAATGTTGGTCGTGATGAGGTCTGTGATTTGGTCCCGATTGAAGTCGGCCGTGGTGATGGTGGTCGGATTCTTCCCGACCGGGTAACTGGCAAAATAATAGAAGGGGTCGGGCGGCACGTAGGGATCGGCCTTCGAACAGGCAGAGAGCAGCACCACACCAGCTAATAAGATCGGTCCAACTCCGAAGAGCGACGGAATATTGATGCATCGACGGTCGGCGGTCATATCCATCCTGATGAAAAAGGCATGACATTCCGGCCAAGTCCATGCTTCGCCGCTCCTGATCCTCACCCGTTCGCGGAGTATACAGAGCCCCCTCTGGCTTCGCAACGAAGGCCTGCATCTGCCCCCTGCCCGTGGCCAAATTGGCCACTTGCCGAATGGGCTCGAACCTCTAGGCCTTTCGCCCCTTTGAAAACTTGGAAAGCCTTAGGCTACAATGCGACCCAAGTGTGGAGGAGGTGCCCATGAGCAAGAAAGTCAATATGCCTTTGTCGATGTACGGTGTCGCGGAAGTGCTGAAGTGGTGTATCGATCGCAATAACGGCCGTATAGGCGGAGTCGATACTGAAGGTTTTAAGAAGATGCAGGCGCTCTTGGCGGAGAAGCCGACCTCAAACGATTATTTGGCACTGGACCAATTCTGGAAGAAAGAAGTCGTGCTGGAACTCACGGAAGACGAGGTCTCGACCATCGACCGTTGCCTGTACGATATTCCGAACTTAGACAACGAACCATTGCCGCAGATTCGACACAAATTCTGGCCTACCGCCGTGGCCGCGAATTAAGTTTCGGCCCTCGCCGTCTCGCACAATCTTTCCGGCAACCCACAGAGCGTGATGTTCTGTGGGTTGCTCGTGGACTGTGAGGGCTCCTCTCACATACCCATCCGCAACCCGCTCCTGCCTTCCTTCCGGAAGGGGCGAATCGATCCGTAGCGCCAACCGGCACTGAGGCTCAAGTCTGTTGATGTGATTCTTGGTCGTGAATCGGCCCGTCCCGTCACGCGAGGGGACAGAACGGGCCTGGCGTCGACAGGAGCAAGGTCACTCGCAGAGTCACGTTCCTACTCTAGAGAGATCCCTCGCCCTTGAGAAACTTCCGGAACCGCCCCATGAGGTCGGCACCGAGGGTGCCGCCTTCCGGTTTCTTGACCTCCGGGTCGCTGAAATGCGACCGGATTTCCTGAAGGCGCTTCTCCGCTTGATCGTTCCCCTGCAACCGCTTGGTTTTTTGGAGCGCAGTGTCGAAGGCATCGAAGGTGAGTTCATTGTAGCCAAACGACCGGATACGCTTCACCGCCTTCATCATGGCCTGATTGCGAAATGTCGTGAGGTGCTCGGAATCGACTTCTTTGAGCCCAAGCTTGCGGGCTCTGCGTTCAGCCGCCTTGCGTATGCCGCTGCGGACGAAATCCGGTGACGTTTGCAGGCGCTTCCAGGCTTCGTCACTCCAGGCCACACGCTCCTGCGGCGCCTCCCACAACTGCACCGCGGTCTGCTCATCGATCCTGGTCAACCCCTTCTCTCGCGCCGACTCCTCGGTATCATGCCGGATCATGTCGCTCACGAAATCCATGGCGATCGGCGGGGACTCCTTGATCTTCTGCTGTAACAGGGCCAATGCCCCTTCAGTCCATTCCAGGGGCGCCGCCTCTCGCTCCCGAATCTCCCCCAACGCCTCGACCTTCTCAAAGAGATCAACGTTGACCTCCATGTGGCCGCCTTTGCGGGCGATCTCGTCGGCGATTTGCTTGATCATCCCTCGCATGAACTCTGGGACGGCCGCCAGGCGTTCCTTGGCAGCCGCGGTCCAAGGCAGCTGCCCCTTGGCCATTTGATCCGCCGCCTCAGCCATGCCGCCTTCACCGCCCATGGTCCCCATCATCTGACCTTTGAACTGCTCGAGGATCTCTTCGGTGATTTCTGGATAGCCCAACTCCCGCGCCTTCTTCTCGGCGAGGCGGCGGACCATTCCCCGTAAAAACATAGGGGCACGCTCCATTCGCTTCAGCGCGCCGTCACTCCACCGAACCTCAGGGGCTGTTATATTTGAGGACTCCGCCACGGTATCACTCCTGTTACTTATTGAGTAATTCCTTCAGTTCCTTGCCTGCCTTGAAGAATGGCACACGCTTGGCCGGCACCGCAACGGTCGCACCGGTTTTTGGATTACGACCTTCCTTCATCCGCCGGGCGCGGAGACGAAAACTTCCGAACCCCCTAATTTCCGTCTTATTGCCGTTCCGCAGCGAGTCGCGAATACAGTCGAAAATCGTGTTCACCACGATCTCCGCCTGCCGCTTCGTCAATGTCGTAACCTGTTCCGATATCCGTTCGATAATCTGCGCTTTGGTCATCGTCCCTCTCCTCGTGGGTGGGGCTTACGCACGGCTGAAGGCTGCGTCGCCTACCGATACGATCCGGCCGCTCAGAACGCCATCAGGTATTTCAGTTTGACGCCGGTATTCAACTCCAGCTTCGGAAACACCGACGACCAACGTGATTCGATGATATCTCGAAATGAAAACCGCTTGCGAGGCTCGACCACTTTGGGCTCACCTTCCATCCCGGCAATATCCGCCGCGATGTGGATGGCATCATCCAGGTCGCCGAGTTCGTCGACCAACCTCACCTCTTTCGCCTGGCGCCCCGTGTAAATCCGCCCATCCGCGAGCGGCTCAACATCCGACACTTCTAACGACCGCCCGTCGGCCACGGCTTGAATGAACTGGTGGTGCACATCATCCATCACCGACTGTAGCAGCTTGCGTTCCTCATCACTCATCTTCCGCAACGGGGATCCGACGTCTTTGAACCGCCCGCTCTTAATGACCACCCCTTCGACCCCGACCTTTTTCATCAGGCCTTCGAAGTTGGCCATTTCCATGATCACGCCGATACTCCCGGTCAACGTGCCGGGATTGGCAATGATGCGGTCCGTCGCCGCCGCGATGTAATACCCTCCGGAAGCGGCCACTGTCCCCATGGATGCGATGACGGCCTTATTACTCTTGTTCTTCACCCGCTTCACGGCGTCGTGAATTTCCTGGGACGGCACGACGCCGCCGCCGGGGCTGTCGATACGCAACACGATCGCCTTGACCAGCGGGTTCTCACTATATTGCTTCAACTCGCTGATCGTCGCTTGTGCATCAAGGATCACGCCCTCGATCCGTATGAGGGCCACACGATCTTGATTCGAGAAATCGAGGTCGGGGAGGAGCGCGTTCAAGAGAATCAACGCTCCTCCCCCAATCACGATGGCCCAAAAGATCCGGCGCAAGAGGCTCCGCTGTGGCTTCACCGCCGTGTCTGCTTGTGGCCCCATTCAGTCTCCCGACTTAGGCTTCGGAATCGCTCTGGTTGCGCTTCCGGCTCTGCTTGGCCGCACGACCCAGGGTCTGGTCGATTCCGCCCTGAGAGGCGTGGAACTCATCAACCTGGCGTCGATCGGAATCCATCTGGTGATCGCGCAAGCTGAGCGCAATTTTCCGCTCATCACGATCGACCTTGATGATCTTCGCGGTCACGTCATCCGTCGGCTTGAATTTTTCTTCCATCCGAACGTTGGCATCCAGCCCGACTTCGCTGATATGGATCAGACCTTCGACATCGCCATCCAGCTCGATGAAGAGTCCGAAATCGGCGATCTTGCTGACCTTGCCGGTGATGCTATCGCCGACCCGATACTTATTGGGAATCTGCTCTTCCCACGGATCGCGCGACAGTTGCTTGTAGCCCAGCGAAAGGCGTTCCTTTTCCTTGTCGATGCGAATCACCACCGCATCCACCTTCTGGCCCTTCTTGAAGAGCTCCGACGGATGCTTGATGTGCTTCGTCCAGGACATATCGGAAATGTGGATCAGCCCGTCGATGCCTTCTTCCAATCCGACAAAGGCGCCGAAATCGGTCAGGCTCTTCACCTTTCCTTCGATCCGCGTGCCAGCCGGGTACTTCGCTTCAATCATGTCCCACGGATTCGGCGCGGTCTGCTTCATACCGAGGGAAATCTTCCGGCTTCCCGGATCGATGTTCAACACGGCTGCTTCCACCTGATCGCCGACCGAAACGACACGCGACGGATGCCGGACTTCATGCGTCCAGGACATCTCAGAGACGTGTACCAATCCTTCTACGCCGGGCTCCAACTCCACGAACGCGCCATAATCGGTCAGGCTCACCACGCGACCACGCACACGCGTGCCCACCGGATACTTCGCCGCCACACCGGTCCAGGGATCCGCCGATTTCTGCTTCAACCCTAGGGAGATACGGCCGGTTTCCCGATCGTACTTCAGCACGGTGACTTCTACCTTGTCGCTGACCTGGAACAGTTCGGACGGATGGCCCACACGACCCCAGGACATATCGGTGATATGCAAGAGTCCGTCGATGCCGCCGAGGTCGATAAACGCGCCGTAATCGGTGATGTTCTTCACCGTGCCCTGAATCAGCTGACCTTCCTTCAAGGTCGATAACGTCGTCTGCCGGCGACGGTCGCGCGTCTCTTCCAGCAGCACCCGTCGGGAGACGACCACGTTGCCACGGCGATGGTTGATCTTGATGATCTTGAGGGGAAACGTCTTGCCGACCAAGCCGTCGAGGTCGCGGACCGGATGGAGATCGATCTGGGAGCCAGGCAAAAACGCCTTGACGCCGATATCGACCATCATGCCGCCCTTGATACGGGAAATGATCTTACCCTCAATGCTCTTTTCTTCTTTATGCAGCGTCTCCAATTCCTCCCAGATTTTCATCTTGTCGGCTTTTTCTTTGGAGAGCACGAGATTGCCGTCTGCGTCTTCACACTCTTCGAGGTACACCTGGAGGCGATCGCCGACCTTCAATTGCCCCAATTCTTCATGCGAGAACTGGTCGGCAGGGATCATGCCTTCCGACTTGTAGCCGATATCGACCACAACTTTGTCCTTGCCGATGGCCACGACCATGCCCTCGGTGATGGTCCCTTCCTCGAAATTGCGGAAGGTTTCCTCATACATCGCCGCTAAGGCGTCACGATCCAATTTGGGTTCACTTTGTGGTGTGGCAGTACTCATGAAAAGGTCCTCGTCCTCCGGCTTGTGCCGGGTGCTGATAGTGAGAAAAACCGAGTCTTACTCAGCGTTGCAAGACTTGGCTGTTGGTGTTGCGGCGGGATCGTGAGGCTGCCCGGCGTTCGCCGGCCAGTCCCCTGGCATCGGAACCTGTCCGAGCTCAGCAATCTTCGCCATCACCGTCCGACTGACATGTTGATAAAACGCTTTGCCTTCCAACCGCACGGCGTCCGCTGAAAAATCCAACGGCTCGCCATAGGCCACCGTCACGCGCCGAAACCTCGGCCACTTGGCGCCGGGTGGCAAGACATCAAACGTGCCGCCGATATGCGCCGGCACCACCTGACAGCCCGTCTGCGAGACGATCACCCCGATTCCCGGTTTGCCGGGCTTCAACGCACCGGTCATCGTCCGCCCCCCTTCAGGGAAAATGGCGACGGCCTTCCCCTCCTGAATCAACAAGACCGCTTTACTGAACGCATCGCGATCCAGACGGCCGATCCGTAAGGGAATCCACCCCAGGGCCTGCAGCAGGCCGTTGAGCAGCGGCATGGGAAACAAATCGTGCCGCCCCATGTACCAGACCCGGCGAGGAATCCCGCAACCAAGCAACGGAATATCCAAATAACTGGCATGATTCGAGGCGATCAGGAATCCGCCTTGCCGCGGCACCGTTCCGACGGTGCGATACCGGAAACACAGCCATCCGATGGTGCGAGAGAGAACCCATAACAGGCCATACAGTGCCGAGCTCACAATCTCGCCGTGATCACAGCCAGCATGTGCTCAACGACTGCCTCTGCCGGCATACTCGACGTATCGATCCGCTCGGCATCGGGCGCGGGAATCAGCGGTGCCACGGTACGGGACCGATCGCGATCATCCCGCCCGGTCATATCGCGTTTCGTTTGGTCAAATTGAACCGAGTGACCCGCCGCCACCAACTCACGATGTCGTCGCGTCGCCCGGACCTCGGCGTCGGCCTCAAGGAAAAATTTCACGTCCGCTTCCGGAAAGACGCGGGTCCCGATGTCCCGCCCCTCCGCCACGACACACCCCTCGGCGCCAATCTGCCGTTGCACCGGCAGCAGCCATTCCCGAACGGCTGGAATGGCCGATACCATGGATGCCAGTGCCGTCACGGTCGGCGTGCGCAATTGGCCCGTAATATCGCGTCCGTCCAGTAACACATGGGATTGCTCGGGGCCACAGGCCATATGCAGCGTCGTCTTAGGGAGCAGCGCGGTAATGGCGAGGTGTTCATCCGGACTGAGCCCCGTGTCGTGCACTTTCCACGCGATGGCACGATACAAGGCGCCTGTATCAAGGTAGAGGTATCCGAGCCGTAGCGCCAGGAGTCTGGCCACCGTACTCTTGCCGACACCAGCCGGACCATCGATGGCGATGATCAGACCCCGCTTCCCGCGGCTCGACATGTCTCGCTCACTCACGCGATCCTCGCACTATAGACGTTTCCCAGAATCAGTCAACAGGTCCAAGAGCGTACGCTCAAAGTTCGGGAACGAGGTGTCGATACACGCCGTGTCCTCGATCTGGGTCGGCTGTGACGCGGTCAGGGCTCCGATCGCGACGGACATGGCCACACGATGGTCGCCGTGACTCGCGCAGGTGGCCCCTGTCAGCGAGCCGTTCACGCCATTGCGACCCAGCCCCTCGATGACCATGCCATCAGGCCGTTCCTCGATCCGCGCACCCATCGCCCGGAGCTCAGTCGCCATCGTCGCGATACGGTCGCTTTCCTTCACTCGCAACTCTTCCGCCCCGGTAATCACTGTCTCCCCCTCGGCGACGGATGCGGCCACACACAGAATCGGGAACTCATCGATGGTCTGCGGAATCTGTTCCGGCCCGATCCGGACTCCCTTCAGGGGCATCGACCGTACTCGCAGGTCCGCAACCGGCTCTCCGGCCTCTTCACGAGGGTTGAGCACCTCGATGTGTGCACCCATCTGACGCAAGATCTCTAACAGGCCGGTCCGTGTGGGGTTCATGCCGACCGACCGTACTGTCACATCGGAATTCGGCACAATCGACGCACCGACCACCAAAAATGCCGCTGCGGATAGGTCACCTGGCACCACCACCGATTTCCCGCCCCACCGTACCGAGGGACGGCCCTCGATCCGAACCGTACACCCGTCGCGATGAAACGGAATTCCGAAGTAGGCAAACATGCGCTCGGTATGATCGCGCGACAGCCGCGGTTCAGAAATGGTCGTGATCCCATCGGCATACAATGAGGCAAAGAGCAGCGACGATTTGATCTGCGCGCTCGCAACCGGCGACACATACGAGATGCCCTTCAGCCGCGTCCCGGTAATCGCTAACGGCGCCAATTCCCCGCCCTTGCGTCCGGCGATCGTCGCCCCCATCGTTCGCAGCGGTTTCACGACGCGTCCCATCGGACGACGTCTGATCGATTCATCTCCGGTGAGGACCGTAAAAAAATCCTGCCCCGCCAGCAAGCCGGCTATCAACCGAATACCGGTTCCGGAATTGCCGCAATCGATTGGGCCGAACGGCTCCGTGAGACCCCACATACCTTTACCATGGACCGTCAACCGCTCCGGAGTCTCCTCGATCCGCACGCCCAGCGACTGGAACGCGCGCATGGTATTCAAACAATCTTCGCCGCGACAATAGTCGGTGACCTGGCTGAGTCCTTCGGCGAGGGCCGTGAGGATGATCGCTCGATGGGTGACGGACTTGTCGCCGGGAACCGCAGTGGTCCCCTTCAGCGGACGTCCCGGGGTAATGGTTAAGGATGCCATCTCAGCCTAGCTCTTCCCCGATGGGCGGGCCGTGAGTTGTTCCCGTTCATACTTGGCCTTCTCCAGCTGCTTCTCGATCCCCGCGGCGTCACCGGCAGCAATCAAGCGCTTCAGTTCGCCGAGGTGGCGCTCATACGTCTCGATCAACGACACCACATTGTCCCGGTTCCACAGGAAAATATCTCGCCACATTTCCGGCGAGCTGGCCGCAATCCTCGTGGTATCGCGTAATCCGCCGCCGGAATGGCCTGCCAGATCCAGCTCGGGGACCCCATGGTCGCGCACATCCGCCAGTGCCGTCATCAACGCAAATGCAGCGACATGCGGCAAGTGACTGACGGCCCCGAGAATCTTGTCGTGTAGAAAGGGGTCCATCTCCAGCACAACCGAACCCGCAAGTTCCCAGAGCGCCCGAACAGTTTGGAGCGCCTCGGCATCCGTCCTGAGCGTGGGAGTCAGAATGCAGCGCGCCCCTGCAAACAGGGTCTCGGATCCTGCCGCCACGCCGGTCTTTTCCTTGCCCGCAATGGGATGCGCACCGACGAACCGCACGGACGGCGGAAGAAGAGCCTCGGCACGCGTGACCAGATCACCCTTCACACTGCCCACATCACTCACGATCGCCCCAGGCGCGAGACAAGCGGCCCATTCCTGCAGATGCCGTTCATAGGTATCCACCGGCGTCGCGAGCAGCACAAAGTCCGCCCCTTCCACGCCATCACGCGGATCCGACACATATCGGTCGATGGCGCCCACCTCGACGGCCGTCTTGAGATTCTCGACGCGTCGCCCGATGCCGACGACGGAATCTGCCAGCTTCTGCTGACGCATGATCATCCCCAGCGAGCCACCGATCAACCCGACGCCGACAATCGCCACCTGTTTAAAATGCGGTTTCATCGTCGAGGTATTTCTGGCGCGTACAAAGCCGGGCGCCGCAGAACAACGAGTGCCACGCCACTCACAACGTTCGATCGACGGCGGCGGCAATCTTGCGCAAATCCCCCATCAACTCTTTAAATTTCGACGGCCGGATCGACTCTTCGCCATCACAGAGCGCACATTCGGGATTGGAATGGACCTCGATCAAAAGTCCGTCGGCGCCGGCGGCGATCGCGGCTTTCGACATGGGCGCCACCAGATCCCACTTGCCCGTCGCATGACTGGGATCCACGATGACCGGCAGATGCGACAGACTCTTGAGCGTCGGAATGGCAGCCATATCCAAGGTATTTCGATACTGCGTTTCAAACGTGCGGATGCCGCGCTCGCACAACATGACATTCCGGTTTCCGCGGGACATGATGTATTCAGCGGAGAGCAGGAATTCCTTGATCGTCGCCGAGAGGCCGCGCTTCAACAAGACCGGCTTATCGTAGGCCCCGACCTCCTTGAGCAACTCGAAATTCTGCATATTTCGAGCGCCGACCTGGATGATGTCGGCCTTTTCAAGAAACAGCTCGATGTCGCGAGTGTCCAGAATCTCACTGACCACCGGAAGGCCGGTCTGTTTTTTGGCTTCGACCAAATAATCCAGCCCTTCGCGTCCCAGCCCCTGAAAGGAGTAGGGCGACGTGCGCGGCTTATACGCGCCTCCACGGAGAATGGTCGCCCCGGACGATTTGACCTCATGGGCAATGCCCACGGTCAGTTCCAACCGCTCGACCGCACAGGGACCGGCCATGATCGTGATTTTCTTGTCGCCGATTTTGACGCCATTGACGTCAATGATCGTATTGTCTTTCTTAAACTCCCGGCTGACTAGCTTCCACGGAGCCAGGATCGGCAACACGCTCTCAACACCGGGCAACGCAGTGAGGGGCTGATTGTGCAAGATGCGATCATCCCCGATCACCCCGATGATGGTCCGTTCTTGGCCAGCCGAAATGTGCGATTTCAATCCCAGCTCACGAAGCCGGTCGATAATATGATCGACTTCGCGCTCCGACGCCTCGGGCTTCAAGACAATAATCATGATCTCGTCTCGCTTTCCTTATCGAGGAGCGCGCGTCACATCTTCAAGCGCGCTCAGGAATAGATGATTTTCTTCCGGGAGGCCGATGGTCACCCGCAGCATTTGGCCGTCAATGTGGCGGACGATGATGCCCTTCCGTAACAATGCGTCGAATACCTCCCGGCCGTCTCTTCCGACATCGAAATAGAGGAAATTCGTTTCGCTGGGCAAGGCCTCAAATCCCAGTCTCCGCAAGCCCGCCCGAACCTTGTCCATTTCCGCATGATTGAGGGCTCGACTCGTCCCCACATGCGAGTCATCGTCCAGGGCCGCTAACGCGGCGCGTTGCGCCATACTGTTGGCGTTGAAGGGCGGACGGATTCGATTCAAGTAGTTCGTAATCTCCGGCGTGGTAATTCCATAGCCGATCCGGAGCCCGGCCAAGCCGTAGATTTTAGAGAAGGTCCGCAGCACGATGACATTGCGACCGGCCTTCACATACCCGAGCGACTCCGGGAATTCAGGATGTCGCACATACTCGTAATAGGCCTCGTCGAACACCACCACCACCTGCTCAGGCACGCGCGCCATCAACGCCGCCACCTCGGCCTTGGTCGCCATGGTCCCGGTCGGATTGTTCGGATTGCAGATAAACAGCAGGCGAGTGTTGTCGGTAATCGCGTCCGCCATCGCGGGCAAATCGTGGTGCCAATTTTTCTGCGGCACCTCCACGGCCACACCGTGGGCCGCCTTCACCTCCATCTTATAAATCACGAAGGTGTGCTCGGCCATCACGGCCTCGTCACCCGGCGACAAAAACGTTCGCGCAAGCAGGCCAAGGAGTTCGTCCGAGCCATTTCCGAGAATGACCTGATCAGGCGTGACTTTGCACCGTTCGGCCAGGGCCCCACGTAATCGAAACGCTCCCCCGTCCGGATACCGATGCAGCGTCGAAGCGGTGTCACCCAAGACGGCGAGGGCTTTGGGCGACGGCCCGATCGGGTTCTCGTTGGACGCCAATTTAATCGCCCGCGCAAGGCCTAACTCTCGCTGCAGCTCTTCGATCGGCTTTCCAGGAACATACGGAACAAGGGAGGCAATATCGGGATGTACCTTCAATGGCATGGCGTGACTCGGGCCTCTAAGAATAGGCGGGATACGACCCTAAAATCTTCATAAAGAGGCAGCGACTCTTGACCTCGTCGGCCGCCTTCTTGACCCGTTCCTCATCGATGTGCCCCTCGATATCCACAAAGAAAATGTATTCCCAGGCCTTACGGCGTGAGGGGCGGGATTCAATCTTGGTCATGTTGAGGCCATGCGAGGCAAAGGGTCGCAACAAGTCGTACAGGGCGCCCACCTTGTCCTTCACCGACAACATCAGCGACGTCTTGTCGCGGCCCGTCCGTTCCGGGGCCTTCTGCGAGAGCACCAAGAACCGGGTGAAGTTATTGATGTTGTCTTCGATTCGGGCCGTGATGACCTTCAGCCCGTACAATTGGGACGCCAGTTCGGATGCGATTGCGGCGGCCGACGGATCGTCGACGGACAATTCGGCCGCCCGGGCCGTGCTGGCCACTTCAGACACCGGCACATGCGGCAGATTTGTCTCCAACCAATTACGGCATTGGGCAATGGCATGCGAGTGCGAATAGATCCGCTTAATATCTCCTGTGGCCCCGCTCTTGGACATCAGGTGGTGCGCCACCTCCTGCAGGACCTCTCCATAGATGAGCAAACTGGAATCGACGAACATATCCAGCGTGTGATTCACCACTCCTTCGGTGGTATTTTCAATGGGCACCACCCCAAAATGAGCGCGACCACGCTCGACTTCACTGAACACCTCTTTGATACTGTTGACCGGAATGTATTGAGCCGACGACCCGAACTTCTGCATGCAGGCCATGTGCGTAAACGTGGCTCTCGGGCCGAGATAGGCGACCTTCTGAGGCCCCTCCAGAGACAATGAGGCCGACATGATCTCTCGATACACGGCCCGGATGGCATCGGTGGGAAAAGGGCCGGTGTTCTGCTTGCTCAGACGGTCAAAAATCGCCGCCTCTCGGGCCGGTGTATGCAGATGCGCATCCGCATCCCTCTGTTTCTTGAGTTTTCCGATTTCGATCACGGATTTCGAGCGCTCGTTCAAAAGGCGCAAAATCTGATCGTCAATCCGGTCGATTTCCTGACGATGTCCTTGCAGGTCTTCAGACATGACGGGGGGACTCCCTCCTCGCGCATCCTGCCTCGTGAGAGACGAGACCGCGAAACGATTCCAAGCCCACGGCTTGAACTTGGACAAGTGGGTATCCTACAGGAGCCAGCGCGGGCATTGCAAGGATAGGTGCGGCGATTCAAGGAGTTGCGACAGATGTATCGTCACTGGAAAGCGAGAGAAGATCTTTTCGTTTCTTGAAATGATCGAAGGCCAGCCTGGTCGCCTGCCGGCCACGACCGGTACGCTCCAAAAAACCCGCCTGGATCAGATACGGCTCATAGACATCCTCAAGCGTGCCCCTGTCCTCCTGCACCGCCGCCGCCAGGGAATCCACTCCGACCGGCCCGCCGTTGAACTTCTCGATGACGGTCAGGAGAATGCGCCGGTCCATCTCATCCAATCCGGCGGCATCGACCGCCAACCAGACCAACGCATCCTGCGCCACCTGCTTGGTGATTCGACCGCCGGCTTTGATCTCGGCATAGTCCCTGATACGCTTAATCAGTCGATTCACGATGCGCGGCGTGCCACGAGCCCGGCGAGCAATTTCCGCCGCACCGGCCTCGTCGATCGGAATATTCAGCAAGCCGGCCGAACGCGTGACGATCGACGTCAGTTCCTGCGACGAATAAAACTCCAGCCTGTGAACCAAGCCGAACCGATCCCGCAACGGCGACGTCAATGCTCCGGCCCTGGTCGTGGCTCCCACCAGCGTAAACCGCGGCAATTCCAACTTCACGGTCCTCGTGGACGCCCCTTGGCCGACCACCAAATCCAGCTGGTAGTCCTCCATCGCCGGATATAAGGCTTCCTCCACCGAGGCCGGGAGGCGGTGGATTTCATCGATGAACAGCACGTCCCGTTCTTGAAGATTGGTCAAGATCGCCGCGAGATCCCCGGCATGGCTCAGAACCAAGCCCGAGGTCGACCGAATGGCCGAGCCCATCTCCCGCGCGATGATATGCGCAATCGTCGTCTTCCCGAGCCCCGGTGGGCCGTAAAAAATCGCATGGTCCAGCGCTTCGCCGCGACGTTTGGCCGCCTCGATACAGATCTCCAGCGATTCCTTCATCCGTGACTGGCCGACATACTCTTGCAAGCTATGTGGGCGCAGCGCGGCTTCGAGGCCACGTTCATCGTCGGTCAATTGGTTGCTCACTGTGCGGTCTGACATAAGACGATCCGCCCGAACAAGACTTCGATGTTACCTGCCCTCTGGTGAGGGTCTGAATTTCGGCGGCGAGGGTACGGCCCCCTGGCCGGGCGCAGCCGTGCTCCCACAATCGGGCGGGCACCTGACTCCGCCTTGACTGGGGTCCGGCATGGTAGTGCCCATGTTCTGCAACTGGCACTGCGAAACGAGTCCGCCGTCCGTGGAGCCGCAACGCGAAGGGACATTCGAGCGCCCAACCTCTGTATACCCTTCAGGACAGGCCCCGCACACGGCCAGCAGGTTCCCCCCCAACGGCACACATTGCACAAGGGTCGGCTCGCCGTCTTTGCACAACTCCGGCGCCTGGATGACACCAGTGGTGGCGTAGCCTTCAGGACACTTCCCGCAGGTCTTACGGATGCTCTTCGGCTCCTCTGGCGCATCGGTCGCGCCGGCAAGCCCGGCTGATCCGAGTGAGAACCATGCAGCCACCAGGATCAGCCTCACCGACCCAACCCACCAGCGGCTCTCCCCTTGACTCTGCAACAACTTCAGCATGCGTCACCCCTTGGCTAGGTCCTTAAGTGCCTCGCGAATCACGCCCTCCAGCCCCTGCGCCATGGCGCCGGACTTCTCCACCCTCTTCAGAGCCTCTTTCACATCAGGCGGCCGGTACCCGAGATTCACCAATGCCGACAAGGCATCTTCGTAGAGCGGGTTTTCGGGCCGCCCGGTCTCCGTCCCCACTTGTTCACCAGCAGGATGGAGCCGCGCCACCTTATCTTTCAATTCCAGCGCGATCCGGGCTGCGGACTTTTTCCCGACCCCCGAGACCGTGCCCAGCTTCTCGATATCACCGGCTTGAATGGCTGAAAACAGATCGCGCACCGACAGCGTAGACAACACGCTGAGTCCCAATTTGGGCCCTATGCCGGAAATGCCGGTCAACAAGAGGAAGGCCTCTTTCTCAGCAGCCGTGAGAAAGCCATACAGCTGAATCGCATCTTCGCGCACATGGGTATGAATCCGAAGCGTCACGGACTCGCTCGGATTGGGGAGCGCATAGTAGGTACTGAGCGGAATCAACACTTCGTAGCCCACACCGTGCACATCGACCGTGACGAGAGCAGGCGCCTTGAAGGCCAACAGGCCCGTCAATAAGGCGATCATGTGGGTAGCAGGGGGGTGCGGTGGTACGACGTACCTGGGGAAGAGACTGCGGCCGCGTCGATACTCAGTGGCGATCCTCCCGAACTAGGCAGTAGCGGCGGCGACTTTCTCCATAACTTCGTCGGAGATGTCGAAATTCGCATAGACCTTCTGCACATCGTCGTGCTCATCCAGAATTTCCATGAGTTTCAACATTTGCTCGGCGGCCTTCTCCTCCAACGCAATCGTATTCTGCGGGATGAAGTTTATTTCGGCAAGCGTGCATTCGATTTTCGCATCGCTGACCGCTTTTTTGACGGCCTCAAAATCGTGGGTGTCGGTGAGGACTTCAAACGCCCTGTCGGTCACTTTCACGTCTTCGGCGCCGGCTTCCAGGGCGAGGCTCAACAGCGCATCCTCCTCCATCTTGCCCTTCTCCACGACCAACACGCCTTTTTTGTGGAATTGCCAGGCGACGGCACCCGCCTCCGCCATATTGCCGCCGTTCTTAGTCAACAAATTGCGGATCTCGGCCACGGTGCGATTCCGATTATCAGAGGTGATCTCCATCAGCACCGCCGTACCTCCTGGACCGTATCCTTCGAGGGTAAACTCTTCATATGTCACGCCGGGCAATTCACCCGTGCCGCGCTGGATAGCCTTCTTCATGTTATCGCCGGGCATGTTGGCTTCTTTGGCCTTCGCAATGGCCAACCGCAAGCGTGGATTGCCATCGGGGTCACCGCCTGACCGCGCCGCAATCGTCAACTCGCGAATGATACGGGTAAAAACCTTCCCCCGCTTCGCGTCGACCGCTGATTTATGCCGCTTGATTGTTGCCCAATGGCTATGGCCACCCATGGCGACTCCTCTTGGCTCGCAGCGACCGTCGATCTGGCCGAATTCAGAGCCCGTTCAAATGGCTGATTAAAAAGGTAGAGCTAACACAGTCATCCCGGAGGTGTCAACGCGAGGCGAGGCCCATGGGCTGCGAGGAACGCACTACTCAGAGTAGACGAGGAGTTGCAGACCGATGATCACCACCAGGCTCGCCCACAGCAGTTCCCAATACGAACGCTCGGTGACGACTGACCTGGTTCGCCAACCGGAGACCAACTTTGAGGAGCCCGCGGTAACGGCCATCACGCCCATGGCCAGATGATGGAGCGCTATTTTATGGGCGGCGGGATGATCGCCGTGGGAATGGCCGAATAACATCAGGCCTCCGACGACCGCAAACAGTGGGAGGGGCACCATCCAGACCGCATGAGCGAACCAACCAAGCCTCCGCAGGAACTCCACGATGCCTACAGCCAACGCCAGTATTCCATAGGTCTTGTGCTGCAGGACCTCCGCATCGCTCCCGAAGAACGTCTGCACAAACGTCATCGACCCGATCGGCCAGGAGTCATGATCGCTCCAGATCAAGAGGAAGATCCCTCCCACGGTCAGCGCCCCTGGCAGCAAAAACCGAGTCCAGACCAATGCCGGCCATCCCAGCGCTTGGCGCACTTCGCTTAGCCCGATGAGCAACAAAAATGAGCCAGCCAAATGATGATTAAACTCTGAGTAGGCAATGCCCTGCCGCGAGCCCTCCCACAGTTCCCCAGTGGCAACCGCATGGTGATGCTCCGGTTCGGCAGGCTGCGCCAGCGACAGGGACACGCTCCACAGGAGAGTAAGAAGGCAGAGCATCCCCAGGAGGGGGAGCCAGAACGCCTGACACCTCAGACAATGAATCGGTCGAGAGGGACACGGCGGCAGGAATCGAAAGGCCCATCCGGATTGCCGGATGGGCCGCGCACTCGTCTCACACATGCATATGTCGGCTACATGAACTTCATGAACTTCTCTTTGGCTTCATCCATCACTTGCGCCGTGATCTCGACCAATCCGCGTTCCTTGGCAATGCGCTCAATTTCACGACGGGCCATTGGACGAATGAAGTCAGGAATATTATCCATCCGCTGCTCGGCATCTTTGGTCCAGGCGATGCCGTTCGGTGAATCGTTCTTGGAGTCATCCATGACCTGCAGCGTAATGCTCTTATATCCATGCTTGCGCGCATAGGCTTCCACGCTGCTCTGCACCATCGGCTTTACAAACGACGGCAGGCGCTCCAACTTCTCCTTGGCATCTGCAGTCCAGGTGAATTCGCTCGTGCCGTTTCCGTTCTGCGGCTTGCCGCCTGAGGTCAGGCCCATTTCTGCGACCATCGCGGAGAAGGGACACCCGCCGGACGTCTTCTCTCCACCGGCATCCGGCGCGCTGGGCTTCGCAGCAGCCGCCACCGGCTGCCCGCCCTGAATCTTTTCATTGAGATAGGCGGCCATCTGCCCTGCGCCGGCCTGCGCTTCCTCTTTAAGAGTCCCACGGGTCATTTCGAATGGTTCCGCCGTCTCCGTACGGCCTCCCAGTTTCACACCCAGTGAAGCCACCATCTGGGTCTCGCCTGGATTCGTCACCATGGAAAATTTGGCGTCGCAGGAAGGACAGCCGAAGAAGACACCGAGTGAGCCCTCACCGGGTTTTTCGACCTTCTGAAACGTCATGTAGGTCTCGCAGTTCAGGCAAACGAACTTCATAGAATCCCCCTTCCGGGTCGGTGCGCTTACAGCTTTTCCGCCAGGACTTTCTTGTAATCCAGTAACGTTTGAATCCGCCCCACGATGTCCTGATACTTCTGGATCGTCGGATACTCAGGATCAAGGAGCGGCTGCCCCTTATCGAACGTTTTGGCAAACTTACGATCGAACGGGATACGGCCGAGCAGAGGCAGGTCCAACACCTCACACATGGCCTCGGTATTCCCCTCGAACAACTCATTCTCTGCGCCGCAGGCAGGACATCGATACTCACTCATGTTCTCGACGATGCCCAATACCCGGATGCCCATATCTCGGGCATAGGTGACGGACTTCTGGACCACGTCGGAAGCGACTTCAGACGGTGTCGTGACGACGATCGCACCGGCCAGATCGGGAATAAATCCCGCGATGACCGGCGGTTTATCAGCAGCGGCGCCCGGCGGGAGATCGGCGAGGAGATAATCCAACTCTCCCCAGACCACATCGGCCAGGAACTCGCGGATCACGTTCATTTCCATGAGGCCAAGCCAGACAGGGCTCAGATCCATCGGGCCCTTCCACCGCACCGGCGACGCATCATCGAGGAAAAAATCCATCGAGGCGACCTTGATGCCCAGAGGACCGACAGGAGGCTGTGCGCCCTCGGGAGTCATGCGTAACGACTGTCCGTGCAGACCCATCATCCGCGGAACGCAGGGACCGTTCAAATCGACATCCAGCAATCCAACCTTCGCACCCTGTCGCGCAAAGGCCAACGCCAGGTTCACGGTCGTCATGCTTTTGCCGACGCCACCCTTGCCGCTCATCACGACCAGCTTCTGCTTGACGCCGGCCATTCGAGCCTGCACCTGCTTCATCTGCGCGGTGATCTGCTGCACGACTTTCGCGTCGTCGGAATATTGAAGCTTTGTGAGGATCGCCTTGAGATCCTTGCCGGCAGCCATGGTCATGAAAAACCCTCGGAATTGTTGATGAAGGACGCTACCACAGGGGTTTCAATGGAGTCAAACAGCCTCCGACCCACGACTAAATTGAATACTGGATGGTGGACTTCGTGCCGGACGGCTGTATGAGCACGCCCCGGCGCTTCAACTCCTCCAAGATCTGACGGGCAGCGGCGTCGAAATCCTGCGGCCCCGCGAAGTGTAAATCGGTATTCGGCGGTGCCTCCTCCCCCGCCCTGCTCATGTGCACGGAAATCACCGGAGCCGGCTGCACCAACGTTCGGATCATCTCGCCCATTCGCTGATAATTGATTCCGAAGGTTTTGCTCGTCGAGACGACAATCAACCCCGTATCGATCAACAACCTAGCGACCTCTCCGTACCGCCGCACTCGCTCGGCTGCAAAAGACGGATCAGCCGCCGACAGATCTGCGTCCAATCCCTGCAACAGATTTTCGCCTTCGAGCAGATAGGCATGCCGACTGTCAGCAACCAGCAGCGCCTCCACCCGTCGTGCAAGAAATGTCTTGCCTGTTTGGGCTGAACCGGTGAATAACACGATGGCGGCCCGATGCCCGTATTGCGCGGCGCGATCCTCGGCCCGGACATCGCCCGTGAGCCATGCATATTCACGCTGCCTCGCCTCTTCGCGCAGCCCTTCCTGCTCGTCATGCACCAACTCGGTGATGATCCCGCCCCCAGCGATATCGTACTCATCGACCAGCACGAATCGACCTGTGGCTTCGAATGACGACGACAAGTCAAACGCGAGCGGCGATTTCACACGCAGGGTCAGCTCGGCAACCTGGTTCTTGGCCACCGACTGACTCTCCTGAAGCTGTGCCAGATCGGCGGTGTCGATAATCCGATGAATCGCGGCCACCTCGCAGGCCACCTCGCGCGTGGCGAGGCGCAGGACGTACTTCCGCCCCTTCTCCAGCGGTCGTCTCCCCATCCAAAACAAATTCACACGAATGGCAGTCGATACCAGCGGAATCGAGTCCCGATGCGAGGCGATTTCGCCACGCTCCACGAAAATCTGCTCGTCCAATGTGACCCCGACCGATTGACCGGCCTGCGCCTCACTCCGGGGCGGATCGACGTTGAACCCTTCGATCGATTGCACGACGGCCGTCTTATTGGACGGCGAAAACACCAGCTGATCGCCGACCTTGAGACGGCCGGCCGTAATGCGCCCGGCCAAAATCCGCCGCGCATCGAATTTATAGACGTCCTGTAGTGGAAATCGGAGCGGCTGTTCAGAGCGAACCTGCTCCTTCTTGAAGAGAGCCAGCGACTCCAGCACCGTAGGCCCCTGATACCAATTCATATGGGTGCTGCGCGTCGCGATGTTGTCACCCATCTTCGCGCTGACCGGAATCATCTGCTGGGGAACCGCCCGGAACTGACCCAGGAATTCCCGGTATTCCTTTTCGATCCCGTCGAACACATCCTGCCGATACCCGACCAAATCCATCTTATTGACGACCACCGAAAACTGCGTCACGCCGAGTAGCGACAGGAGGTAGCCATGTTTCTTGGATTGCTCGCGCACACCTTCCAAGGCATCGATGAGCAATAGCGCAGCCTCCGCCCGGGCGGCACCGGAGATCATGTTCTTCAAAAACTCTTTGTGCCCCGGCGCGTCGATAATGATGTACTGCCGCCCGTTCCAGATAAAAAACGTGCGCGCCGTATCGATCGTGATGCCCTGCTCCTGTTCTTCCAGAAACGCATCGAACAGGAACGCATACTCAAATTCCTTGCCCTGCTGGCGGCAGATCGCCTGCACCTTTTCCAGCTTGCCTTCGGGCAAAGACCCGGTGTCGGCGTAGAGTCGTCCCACCAACGTGGACTTCCCGTGATCCACATGGCCCACGATGACGATGTTGAGGCTCTCTTGCGGCTTACTTTGGTCGTGCTGTGTCATATGATTCACTCGTTCAATGGAACCGTGGTTCGTGGTCGTAATCGGTCGCCTGCCGGTTATCCAGCCGGCGTAAGCCGCCTCACATGTACCCCTTCTTGCGGAGCATCTCCATGCCTCGCCCCGCGTCCTGTGCCCGACCGGCCCGTTCCGCCACATGACTCCCACGGAGCTCCGTAATAATCTCGTCCACCGTTTTTGCCGTGGACTTGATGGGCGTGGTACAAGGCGCGCAACCCAGACTGCGATAGCGTGTGCCATCCCCCCTGTCTAGGTAGAGATCCATGAAGGGGATATTCTCGTGCTTGATGTATTCCCAAATGTTGATCTCGGTCCAATCGAGGAGCGGATGAATCCGGATATGCGTGCCCGGCGGGAACGTGGTCTTGAACTGATCCCATAGTTCCGGCGGCTGGTCGCGGAAATCCCAATCCCCATGTTTGTCGCGCGGCGAAAAATATCGTTCCTTCGCCCTGGTGCTGTCTTCATCCGCCCGCACGCCGAGAATAATGCCGGTGTACCCCTTTTCTTCGACCAGATTCTTCATGGCCGTCGTCTTTAAGGCGGTACAGCAGACATCCCGCCCGAGTGTATGATTCATTCCGGCGGCCAGGGCCTCTTTGTTCTGCCCCACCACCAGATTGAGGCGCCACTCGCGGGCAATCCGATCGCGATATTCGATCATGGCCGGGATCTTGTAACTCGTATCCACATGGAGCAAGGGAAACGGCACATGCCCGAAAAAGGCCTTACGGGCCAGCCACAAGAGCACCGTCGAGTCCTTGCCCATTGACCAGAGCATCGCGAGGTGATTGAAATGCTTATAGGCTTCGCGAAGAATATAGACACTTTGATCTTCGAGTTGACGCAGATGTTTCATGGTTCACCGTTTTCCGTTTACGCTGACAGGCCGACCTTCTGCGCGGTTCCCGCATTTGATCCGGAGACCGCCACCAATTCAGCCAGCTTGGCTTTGGCCTGACCTGACTCCAACGCGCTTCTGGCTGCAGTAAGATTTCCAATAATCGACGTCCCTTTGCCGGCTGCATAGAGCAACATGGCCGCATTGAGGAGGACCCAATCCCGTTGCCCACCCTGAATCTCGTTGGCAATGAGCCGCTTGATCAGATCAGCTTCCCGTTCCCGCTGTTCGACGGGGAACCCGGCCATCTCGCGAAAGGTCGCCATCGACAATCCCGCATCCTTCGGCTGGAAGGTAAACGGCGTGATGCGCTCATCCTTGAGCTCCAAGAGACGCGTGGAATTGCCGATCGACAGCTCCGGATCCCCTTCGACGCCGCGAATGACCAACGCGCGCGGGCAACTCAGCATACGCAACGCCTCGATCATCTTTTCGAAGTAGGGCGGATGCGACAAACCGATTACCTGTGAGGTGGCGCGGGCCGGGTTGAGCAGGCGTGCCACGGGATGAAAGAAATTGCGCACGCCCAATTCCTGTCTCATTTCCAGGAACCGGCTCACCGGCGGGTGGTACAGCGCCAGATCCAGATACGCGAGCCCCTTTGTTTCCAATTCGGCCCCAACGAGCTTGGCGGTCCTATCAACAGGAATACCCAAGAGCTTCAGCACCGACGAAATGCCCCGTCGATCCGGGGGCCCATCCACTCCGTGCAAGAGCACCACCGCTCCGGCAGCGGCCGCAATAATCGCGGCGGGAATGGTGGCGTGAAACGTTTCCCGTTTGCCTGCATAGACCGGCACGTCGACGACTCCGAGCCCCGATCGCACCGGCACCGGCGGCACATACTGGCGCGCCGCCGCGGTGAACGCGGCTAATTCCGTGACCGATTCGGACTTAAACCGCATGGCCGTGAGGAACGCCCCGACTTGCGCAGGCGTCGCGGTGCCCTCAATCATAAGGCGCATGGCCTGCTTGGCTTCTTCCCACGTGAGATCCTTGGATGTTTTTTGACCTTTAGCGACTTTGGCAAGCAGATGTTGCATGGATGGTAATGACCTTGTCTGATTTCAGGGTGACGATGATGTTACTTGTGCAGCCCGCACTCGGTCTTGCCGAAATTCTTCCACCGACCGGAACGCGGATCGTCTCCCGGAAGGACAGGCGCCGTACAATGGGTACAGCCGATGCTGGGGTAATTGCGGTCGTGTAACGTGTTATAGGGCACCTCATGGAGCTGGAGATACGTCCAGACGTTTTCACTGCTCCATCGGGCCAGAGGATTCACTTTGACTAGGTTGAATTTTTTGTCCCACTCGATCAACCCGGCGTTCGCCCTGGTGGGAGCCTGATCCCGCCGAATTCCGGTAATCCAGGCCGAGTATTCGCCGAGAATACGAGTGAGCGGTTCGATTTTCCGGAGCTCGCAGCATTGGTCCGGCTTGCTGGCCCACAACTTGTCGCCATATTGGGAGGCCTGCTGTTCCGGCGTCAACAGGGATTTCATCTGGATGACCTGCGCTGGCTTCAACCCGTACCGCGCGATAATCCGATCACGCACGTCGAAGGTTTCGGGAAACAGAAAATCCGTATCCAGATAAAAGAGCGGCGCCTCCGGATCGATGCGATGCACCATATCCACAAGGGCGACATCTTCCGCCCCGAAACTGCAGGCCAACACAATACGCTGCCGGTAGGTCTTCAGCGCGTACGCCAACACATCCCACGGCTGCTTGTCTTCAAACGAATCGCTCAGCGCCTTCAGCTCTGCGTCGGAGGGTCGCTCAGCGGACTTCTGTGTTTCGTTCACCCTTCTTACCCCTCGACCTTTTCCACAAGAATTTTGAAATGCTTGGCCTCAGGCTCCAGCGGTCCCTCTGCCAGGATCTTATGCCCGTCGTTCCGCAAGCTCATCGGCACATTGCGAATGGGCTCTCCAGCGTCGAGCCAGACTTCCAGCTGCTCGCCGTTGTCCATCATTTCCATTTTCAGTTTCGTCTTCACGTAATTCATCGGGCAGGCCACGCCACGCAGATCGTACACCGGTGCCTGAGCCGCGGCCACAGGTGCAGGCGAAGCAGGCGCCGCAACAGGAGCTGCAGCGGGCACGGCTTCTTCTTTCACCTGGGACAACTTCAGATCTTTACCCATTTGTTCCGTGGCCGCCCGACAGACAGCGAGAAACCGCTTGGCGAAGGCCATCTTCTCCGTCGCCGCCTCGGCAGTTGCGTCCTTGGAACCGAGATCGCCGACTTGGGCGCCAAGATTCTTGTACGTCGCCGGGACGATACCTTTGCTGGCCAACCGCAGATCGAACTCCTGGAACGTTTCCGCATCCGTCGCCGGATCGATCCCTTCCGTGACCAAAAGCCCCTTCGCCGCAGCCAACACAGCCCGGTACGACTTATTCACCGACAAGGCATATTGATGCTTCTCGACCAGCAACTTCGCCTGATAGAGCTCCTGATCGGCCTCTAACATCCGGTCGTCGATCATCTCCAAGGCACCACCCGCGCACTCACCGGGCCCCAGATCCTCCAGCACGAATTCGGCCTCACCTTCCCAATCGTAGTAATAGGTCGAATCCTGCTCATGGGGCGGCACGATCGTGTAGGGAATGAGTTCGTCTTTGAGCACATTCTTCCCGACACGCGTGATGAACGACTGAAGACTCTCGCCCGCCTTCCGGTCCCGACGGTACACGTCCACCAGATGCCGCACTGCCGCCGGAACACTCTTCGCCGGCAACTTGACCACCAGTTGTCCGATCTTCGGCGTGCCGTCCACATGCCCGCCGAGATGCAACTCATAATGCGGAGCCGTATGTTCGCCAAGACGCTTGCCCACCCCATGCAACCCGATGGTGGCGATATGATGCTGGGCGCAAGAATTATGGCAGCCGCTGATCTTGACGCTCACATCCCTCAGATCTTCTGGAACCTGGCCGGCGGGAAACACTTCCGCCAACGCCCTGGCCATGCCCTTGGACGAGGTAATTCCTAATCCGCAGGTATCGGTCCCCGGGCAGGCGATGATGTCTTCGACGAGTTCCGCGCCGGGATCGCCCAAGCTGTGGGTCACAAGCTCCTGGTAGAACTCCTCCAGCCGCCCTTCGGGAATCCACCGGATGACCATGTTCTGATTGATCGTCGTCCGGATGTTGCCGTTTGAATACCGTTCGGCCACATCCGCAACCACCCACATTTGGTCGCCCGTCAGATCGCCCATCGGCAACTTGATGGCCGCCGTCACAAAACCTGCCTGCCGCTGCGGCACCACATTGGTGCGCTTCCAGGCCTGGAACGCGGAGGCTTGGCCATTGAGTGACACCGCGCCATTGCCGCTCCCGTTGCCGTTCCCATGACCGCTGGACGTGACGCCGACCTTCGTCGGCATGATCAACGGCGGCACATCGGCATAATCCAGCAACTTGATCGGCTCGTGCGTTGGCACGGCATATCCCATGGCCGCATAGGCCGCTTCCCAGCGGCGCTTGAATTCGTCGAACCCGAGCTTTTCGATGACGAACTTCATACGCGCCTTATTGCGGTTCTTACGGTTTCCGAGTGTGTCGAATACCTTGATCACGGCCTCGATGGTCGGAAGCAATTCGTCCATGGAGGTAAATTCTCTGAGCACTTGGGCCATGCGCGGCGTCGATCCTAATCCACCGCCTGCCACCATCCGGAATCCGAGGGTCCCGTCGGCCCGCTTCGCCGCCAGCAAACCAATGTCGTGAATGGGCGTGAGTGCGCAATCCTGTCGGCACCCCGATAGCGCGATCTTGAACTTCCGCGGGAGACTCTGATTCAGCGGATTGCGCAAGAGGTGATAGGCCACCGTCTTCGCGTACGGCGTCACATCGAAGACCTCTCCCTGGCACACGCCCGCTAAATGACAGGCCGTGACGTTTCGCACCGTATTTGCGCAGGCTTCGCGCGTGGTCAGCCCCACGGAGGCCATCAGACGCATCATCTCAGGGACGTGCTTGAGTTCCACGAAGTGCAGTTGAATGTCTTGCCGTGTCGTGACATGCCCCACGCCGGTCGCGTACCGATCGGCCAGCTCCGCGACCTGGCGCAGCTGGTTGGCCGTCAGCCCGCCGAACGGAATCTTGATCCGCACCATCTGGACGCCAGATTGCCGCTGGCCGTAAATGCCATATTGGAGCCGGAAGGGCTTGAAGATGTCGGTGGAGAGGTCTCCACCCAGGACACGGTCGGCCTCCGCTTCAAACGTTTCGATTTCTTCCGCGATATGGGCCGGAATAGGCTCCGCTTTAATCGCCGGACGGAAAGCCACTGTATTGGGAGTCATCATGATGACCTCGTCGGTTGGAGAGTAGTGTGCGTATGCATAATCGAGGCTGCTTTAAATGTGGTACATCAACGTGTGTTGCTCATCAAGGGCGCGCTGACGCTTGGCCAACTCTTCGACCGTGACTTCTGAAAGCACGCTCAATTCCGCCCGTTTCACACGATCCCAGATATGAGCGAGCAGGGCCTCTTGCTTGGCTCCTCGCGATGACGAATGTTTCGGACGGGTCTCTCCGTTAGCCGACAAAAGCGGGCCTTCCAGGGCATCGAGAATGTCCGCCACGGAGAGCTCCGAGGGCTTGCGGCTTAACACATATCCGCCTTGAGCCCCTCGCTGACTGATCACAACCCCGGCCTTTTTCATCGCATGAAGGACCTGCTCCAGGAACCGAGCCGGAATCGCCTGACGTTTAGCAATCGACTTCGCGCAGACCGGCTGCTCAGCATGGTGGAGCGCAAGGTCCACGGCGGCAATAATTCCGTAGGTAGCTCGAAGGCTCACCTTCATTTGCGAGTATTCCGATGGGGATTCATGAATCTCTATACCTTGTGCGGAACTTTCCTGTCAAGCCAGGACAGCTGCACAGCCTCTCATTATCCTATTGAACATGAATCACGATTGTTTTGAATGCGGCAGCCATCCCTACGACTGCTTCACATTGAAGCATCGAAGAACCGTGGTTCTCCGATGCAGCGTCTTCGGCTGCGATACCATGGCGATGAGAGCCAGCACCAATTCCACACCTGCACGCCAAAGGTTCACCCCTGTCGCCAATACGCGCTCACAACACACTTTTCATCATTGACATCATCCAGAGGCTGAGCAATAATCCCGCCCTCTTCTTCCTCGGTACCTTCATGACGCTGCGTTCATCGACATTTAGTATTTTCTTACTCAGTACGGACAGCGAGATCCAGACACACTACAAGGACCTGTTCGGCGAGCAAGCGGTCACCATCGGCCGTGAAGGGCTGTCGCTCCCGAAAGACATGGCCAAACGTGCCTACGATGCGGTCATCGTGGAATCCAAGGCACAAGCTGCCGCAGACCTTGGGAAACTGCTTTCCGGAATTGATCCTGGGCGCACCCTCTTGGTTGTAGGCTCTCGAGCCGTGCTGAAGCGAACGGCGACGTCGCTACACGCAGCCAAAGCCCTCAAGACAGATCTGCCGCTCTCCAGTGGCGCAGCGGGGCAACCGGTGTGTTTGGATTCCTTTCTGGAACATAAGGTCGGAGATTTCGTCAAAGGGATGCGGAACGGCTCCGGAAGAAATCTCCATCCAATGCTGATCGCGGCCGTGGAGCGTCCGCTGATCTTGCTGACCCTGCGGGAGACCAAGGGGAACCAGATCCAAGCTGCGGAGTTGCTGGGCCTGAATCGCAACACGTTGAGAAAGAAAATTCTCGACCTGGATATTCCGGTCAAGCGCGCCAGGGCAAGTTAGCGTCGCCACCTAAATGAGACGCATCAATCTCTCACCAGAGGCGTAGCATCCATACGCCCATACATCCACCGGTCGCCAACTACCAACGGAGGGAAGCAATGACCAAGGAAGAATTGATCGCAAAAATGGCGAACAGTGCCGGAATCACCAAGGTCGCCGCGACGGTGGCGCTCGAAGCCTTTACCGGCGCAGTGACCACGTCGCTCAAGAAGGGGAAACGTGTGACGCTGGTGAATTTCGGGACGTTTACGATTTCAAAACGGAAAGCACGGATGGGGCGCAATCCGCGAACCGGCGAAGCGCTGAAGATTCCTGCCGCCCGCATTCCCAAGTTCTCGGCCGGCAAAGAACTCAAAGCGGCGGTCAAGTAGACCTCGCCGTCCACTCCGATGACGTGTGACCGGCGAGGCGACCTGTTCTTGCCAGCAGGGAGAGAAAAACCTGTCTTGCCAGAGGGTTTCCTTGACACCCTTGGTGAGGCTGTATTAGCATCGCCGGGCGATAGGCGCGTAGCTCAGGGGGAGAGCGCTACCTTGACACGGTAGAGGTCGACGGTTCAAGACCGTCCGCGCCTACCATTTTTGTGCGCGCACACAGTTCGTGCTCCGACTGCCGGCAGCAAGGCGGTCGGCACGGCGTTGTATTTTTTGTAGGATTGACCGGAGTGGCCTCACAGCTCATTCACATTACCCTTCCTGGCGGAACTCGAAAACAGGTACCAGCAGGATGCACCGTCCGCGAGGCCCTGACCCCGGAAGGGGGACGCCTCGACGCCAAGGTGTTGGCCGCCAAGGTCAACGGCGAGGCTATGGATCTGTCACATCCATTAACGCAGGACGCTGCCCTTGAGCCGTTGACCTTTGAGTCTGCGGAAGGGCGCGAGGTCTATCGTCACAGCAGCACCCACATCATGGCGCAGGCCGTGAAGGAAGTATTTCCGTCCGCACAGCTCACCATCGGTCCGGCACTCGACGATGGGTTCTATTACGATTTTGCCTTCGATCGCCCCTTCACGCCTGAAGACCTGGAAAAAATCGAGGCGCGTGCCATTGAGATTACGAAACGTGGCCTGACGGTCACTCGCAGCGAGCTGTCCAAACAGGACGCCATCAAGTTTTTTCAGGAACGCGGAGAAGCCTATAAAGTCGAGCTGATCAACGGTTTCGACGAGGCCTCTCCTATTTCGCTGTATCGCCAAGGAGAGTTTGTTGATCTCTGCCGCGGACCACACCTTCCCACGACCGGGTATGTGGGCGCCTTGAAGCTGCTGTCGACCGGAGGCGCCTATTGGCGCGGTGACGAGCGGAACCCGATGCTGCAACGGGTGTACGGCACGTCATTCCCGACCAAAAAGGAGCTTGATGCCCACCTCGCGAAGTTAGAAGAGATCAAGCGCCGCGACCATCGCAAGCTCGGCAAGGAACTCGACCTCATTTCGATTCAGGACGAGATCGGTCCCGGCCTGGTGCTGTGGCACCCCAAGGGCTCGCTGATCCGGTTGCTGATCGAAAACTTCTGGCGGGAACAACATATCAAGGACGGCTACGACCTAGTGTATTCACCTCACGTCGCCAGGCTTGACCTATGGAAGACCAGCGGTCACGTCGACTACTACCGCGAAAACATGTTCGCGTCGATGAAGGTGGAGAACAGCGAGTATCAGCTCAAGCCGATGAACTGCCCCTTCCATATCATGATCTACAAATCCCATCTACGCAGTTATCGGGATTTGCCGATCCGGTATGGGGAATTAGGCACCGTCTACCGTTATGAACGGACCGGCGTGCTGCACGGCCTGTTACGTGTCCGTGGCTTTACTCAAGACGACGCACATTTGTTTTGTCGGCCCGATCAGATCGAGGGCGAAGTCAGTCGCGTGCTGGACTTTACGTTTTTCGTCCTCGGCACATTCGGCTTTACCGAGTTTGAAGTCTATCTCTCGACCCGTCCGGAAAAGTCTGTCGGCTCCGAGGAAAACTGGACCATCGCCACCAATGCGCTGGAAGCGGCCCTCAAGAGCCGCGGTGTGGCCTACGAAGTGGATCCCGGCGAAGGGGTCTTCTATGGCCCGAAGATCGACATCAAGATCAAGGACGTTCTCGGCCGTTCCTGGCAGTGCTCAACGGTCCAGGTCGATTTCAACAATCCCGAGCGATTTGACCTTGCCTACACCGGCGAAGACGGGAAGGCTCACCAGCCGATTATGATTCATCGAGCGCTCATGGGCTCCATCGAGCGCTTCTTCGGCATCTTGATCGAGCACTATGCGGGCGCCTTCCCCACCTGGTTGGCCCCCGTGCAGGCCGTTGTGCTGACGATCACGGATAACCAGCAGGAATTCGCGGCAAAAATCGTCTCTACGCTCAAGACCCACGGCTTTCGAGTGGAAGCGGATCTTCGTAACGAGAAGATCGGCTTTAAGATCCGCGAAGCGGAAAAGAACAAGATCCCATATATGCTGGTCGTGGGAGACAAGGAAGTGCAGAGTGGCATGGTGGCGGTTCGCGGCCGGAGCGGCGCGAATCACGGCAGCATGCCGATTGAAGCCTTCCTCGAACTCCTCCGCACCGATGCGAATCAGACATTACGTGAACCCGTAACCCACTCACAAACGAGGTGACCTATCGTCCCTAAATTACGCGTCAACCGGGAAATCAGGATTCGGGAAGTTCGTGTCATCGGTCCTGAAGGCGAGCAACTAGGAATACTGCCGACCGTAGAGGCCTTTAACAAGGCCCAGGAAGGGGGCTACGACCTTGTTGAGGTGGCTCCGACCTCCCAGCCGCCGGTTTGCCGCATCATGGACTATGGGAAGTATAAATTCGAACTCAGCAAGAAGGATCACCAGAGTCGTCGGCACCAGAAATCGACCCAGGTCAAAGAAATCAAGCTTCGTCCTCGTACCGACAAGCATGATCTTGAGATCAAGATCCGGCAGATCAAAGAGTTCCTGGCCGACGGTAACAAGACCAAAGTGACGTTGACCTATCGCGGTCGTGAGATGGCCAATCAGGAAATGGGTCGTACGATGATGGCCACCGTCATTAAGGAATGCACGGAAGCAGGAACCGTGGAGTTTGCGCCACGAATGGAAGGGCGGAGCCTGATCATGATTCTAGCTCCCAAATAGTGTGCCGAGCGCACACAAGGAAGGATTGAGCATATGAAAATTAAGATGAAGAGCCACAGTGGCGCGAAGAAGCGGTTTCGGCGTACAGGCACGGGGAAGCTGGTTCGTCGGAAGGCCGGCGGTCGGCATTTGCTGACCGGGAAGCCGCGCGACCGCAAGCGGAACCTGAAGGGAGCCGTTGAGGTCTCCTCCGCATCGACCCAAGCACTGAACCGTATCCTTCCGCAATAACGACGATTGTGCCGTGAACAGGATCTGAAAAAGGAGTAGCTCCCGATGCCTCGTACAAAAGGTGGCCCGAAAACACGACAGCGGCGAAAGAAGCGCCTGAAACTGGCGAAAGGCCAGTATGGCGCGAAGAGCCGGCTGTTCCGAACCGCAACCGAATCGGTCGACAAGGGGCAGGCCTATGCCTATGTCGGACGAAAGAATCGCAAGCGCGACTTCCGTCAGCTCTGGATCGCGCGCATCAGCGCTGCGACCCGCCTGCATGGCATCGCGTATAGCCGCTTCATGAATGCTCTGAAGAAGGCGAATATCCTCTTGGATCGGAAAGTGTTGTCCGATATGGCGATCCGGGATATGGCGGGATTTGAGAAACTCGTCGGGGTGGCCAAGCAACAGCTCGCAACTGCCGCGAGCTAACGGTTACATCCGCACGCACCTTCTGTGACGGGAGAATCCTGGTCGAACGGATTCTCCCGTCACACCTCTTCCAGTAGTCGATCGATCTCCAACTCCAGCGCCACCGCCGGGACTCCGATTTGCCAGTGCTCCAGCACCTCGGGGTGTACCTCTCCCAGCAACCCAATCACCCGCCCCTTTGACACAATCTTCCCGGCTCGACCATCGAGGAATGAGGGATGATCGACCGGCTCCAGCGTGAAGGGGCGATCCAGGTAATACAGCAGCAGATCCACACAGGAATGAATTTCTGAGAAGTGCGCGCCGGCATGGGCAATCACGGCGCCCAACATCGTCACGGTCCTGGACCCGACATCGGCGCTCGCATCAGGAATAGCCACTTCGCCGACCTCAAACATGCGGTGCGGATAAAACGCCCGGCTTGAGTTGGCTTCCACCTGTAACAACGACGGCGTAATCCACTGACGCAAACAGGAATAGCTGAGGGACATCACGTTGTCCACTTCCACCACCTTCGCCCAGTCGGTGCCATCCAGACGCATGCGAGTGCAGAAGTCCTGGTGGGAACCCATGATGTTGGAAATGATCTCCTGGAATTCCAGACCGACCATGAGATGTCGAACCCGGTCGGCCATCTGTTCCAAACGCGACAGGCCACCCACCGTAAACTGCGAAGGCATCACGGGAGCAAACCTGGCGTACCCCTGGCTGATGGCCACGTCTTCCACCACATCGACCGTATGCAGCAGATCGTTTCGATAGGGCGGCAATTGCACGGCCACCTTCTGCCCGGCTGCCTTGACCGTGTACCCGTACGACTTGAGCGCCGAAGTCACTTCCTTACCACCCAACGGTTCGCCCAATGCTGACTCGATGGCCTTGAGAGGAATTGCGCGCGGCGCCCCGAAATCGATCGGCGTATTCCAGCGGCGGCCGAAGCTGGTTTTCACGGGCGATTGAATCTCGACCGGCGTGATGACTGCACCGCGATCCGCGAGATTGGCCGCGAAAATATTCAGCGTCAACGCGACCATGGGAAGATCGGTGCCGGTCACTTCGACGAACAGTTCATCATCGCCGACCCGCACCTCGCCAATTTCACGACTGTTGATGATCGGGGGAAACGACAGCACCTGCCCATTGGCATCTCGCAACACGGGGAGCCGGTCATGGCCACCGACAATGCCGCCATACTCCACGCCTTTGGGATGAACCATGAGTATCTCCCGCAGCGTCATCATCGTCTCCATGCCGAGCGGTGTGAACCGTACATCATCCGGCTTGACCAGATCATACGACACCGGGAACACAATGGGGGCGAGGCGGTACAAACCGATCGAGACAGAGCGACGCTTGCGTCCGAAAATATCCGCTAATTTTTCCTGTGTCTGAATGAGCTGCGTCAGGCCGGATGCCGTCACACGATACCCGACCGCCGTGCAGGCAGCCACGTACGGACGAACCTGCTCCATCCCCTGCGCCACAATCAGCTGGCCGGCAACTCGCCTCGCCTTCTTGAAGAAAGGATAGGAAATCGCCGAGCCACGTTGCTTGATCCGGATCTGCCTGGCGATGCCTTCACAGCACCACAAGTCCGGACGATTGCTGTCTTGCAGCTCGATCCGCAACTCGCCGGTCTCTGCATTGTGCCCCTTCAACTCTCCCTTCACCAACATCAACCATTGCTCAAGTTGATCGAGCGGAATACGCGCCGACTTTTCGTCCGATCCGGCGATCAAGGCTTCGAGGTCATCTCGTTGAAGGGAAATCGTGGGCATGGTGTCGTCGTCCTAAAAACTTCCCCGCATGGTGCGAATAAATTCGAGGTCCGCTGAAAACAAATCGCGAATATCGTGAATGCCCAACGCCACCATCGCCATACGATCGAGGCCAAGGCCCCAGGCAATGACCGGCACAGAGACACCGAGCGGGGTCGTCACTTCGGGCCGGAATAATCCGGCGCCGCCCAATTCCATCCACCCCAGCTTGGGATGGCGCACATGCATCTCGACCGACGGCTCGGTAAATGGGAAATAGGCCGGCAGAAATTTGACTTCCTTAGCTTGCGCCACTTCCCGGGCGAACAGATTCAACAACCCGAGCAGGGTCCGGAAATTAATGTCCGACCCTAACACGATGCCTTCCACTTGAAAAAAGTCGGTGGCATGGGTGGCATCTACCTGGTCGTAGCGAAAACAACGGGCGATCGAAAAATATTTCCCCGGCACGGACGCACCGGCCGCCAATGTCCTCGCTGACACCGCGGTCCCTTGGCTCCGCAACACCAGCCGTTTCGCACGCTCGGCATCAAAGGGGTAGCCCCATCCCGTCGATCCGGCGCCTGTCCCCTTTTCATGTACCTGCGTGACTTGTGCCAGATACGGCTCAGCGATGGTGCGAGCATGGGTCGGATTCTTCACGAAATAGACATCATGAATGTCACGCGCAGGATGAAACTGCGGCATAAACAAGGCATCCATATTCCAGAACTCGGTTTCGACGAGGGTCCCACGCATTTCCTGGAAGCCCATACTGACCAGCTTGAGTTTTACGAGGTCCAGAAACTCGCGATAGGGATGGCGTTTTCCGGCCGCGATTCTCGGAGCCCGCAAACTGATCGTATATTTCCGGAACCGTTTCGTCCGCCAGGCGCCTTCCTTCAGCAGTTCCGGCGTCAGCTGCGAGACTTCCTCCGCCACGCCGTCGCGCGACAGTTGCTCGGCCACCTCCTGCCCGGAAGGAGTCAACACAAACGACCGGGTGACCCGCTCGTCAATCCGGAACGGCTCCCGCGCATTTCCGCGCTTCACCGCATGTTGTTGGAGCACATTCCGAAGCGGTTCGGAAAAAGACTGCAACTCCCGCTGGCCGCTCCGCAAATCCTGCAATAACGAGCGCATCCCCTCGGCCGTCGCACTATTGCGGCCGGTGCTTTCAATGCATCCGCCTTGGACGATCAGGATCGCGCCCTCTTTCTTGAGGGTGCCGACCGCCTTGCTCACATCGGACGGCTCGAGTGCTTCCTTGGCCTGAATATCCTGAATCGTGAGCCGCCTCCCGGTCTGGCCGGCTTCCCGCGCCGCCGACAGGACCCGCTCAATCGGGGAGTACTTCTCGAAAAACAATTCGCCGATCGGCGTCAACGCAGCGATATGCGCAACCGTTTCCGAATGAACGGCGATCAGCGATTTGGCCAACAACCATTCAACAGCCATGCTCAACTGCGACGGTTCCAACTCGGTGGATTTCGCAAGCTGATCGAGCGTGGGAGGGACGTCTGGCTTCCGGGTCAACGCCAGCAGCACTTTGCTTTCGAGGGGATGAAGATTATCCATGAACAAGGGTGTGGTCCGACGCCTCTTCTATCGCTGAGCGGCTGCACTCCTGGTGGTGCGGGCGGCAGGCTCATGTCCGGCTCTCAGTGCCGTAATGGCCGCGGCATAGTCATGACTGGAAAAAACAGCCGACCCTGCGACCAGCACCTCGGCGCCGGCGGCGAGAATCTCTGTCACGTTATCGGGCTTCACCCCCCCGTCCACTTCCAGGAGCGCCTGGCTCTGCGTGCGATCGATCAACGCGCGAACCTCCGCAATCTTCCGCAACGACGAGGGAATAAACTTCTGCCCCCCGAACCCGGGATTGACGGACATGATGAGGATGAGATCGGCGTCGCGGACGATTTCCGACAGAGTCCCGGCCGGCGTAGCAGGGTTTAACGTCACGCCTGCCTTCACGCCACGTTCTTTGATCGACTGAACGGTTCGATGCAGGTGCGGACAGGCTTCCACGTGCACGGTCAAATAATCGGCCCCCGCCTCGGCGAACTCCCCGATGAACGCATCCGGATTCGTCATCATCAGGTGCACGTCCAACGGTAGGGTAGTGACTTTTCGCAGGGCTTCGACGATCGGCGGGCCCACGGTCAGATTCGGGACAAAATGCCCGTCCATGACATCGATGTGCAACCAGTCGGCTCCGGCTTCCTCCACCCGCGCCACCTCTTCGGCCAGGCGCGCAAAGTCGGCCGACAGAATGGAGGGCGCAATACGTATGGTCCGACCCGCCATTATTCGCTCCTCCGCACACGGGCGGCGAAAAACAGATCCATCCTGTTCATATTGGCCATCGTAGATAGATCCCCTCGAGGGGTCACGAACGGCAGTCCGGCTGGGGGCAACCAGGGCGCGATCGACTCACGCTGAAATTGATGATGAGACTGACAAAACTCGTCGATAATCGACTTGGTTTCTTCCGGCTCAATCGAGCAGGTACTATAGACCAACACCCCACCAGGCCGCAAGAGACGGCTCGTCACCGCGAGCAATTCCATCTGCATCTGCCGGTGCTGCGCGATGGACTCCGGCGCCTTATACCACTTCCCTTCCGGATGACGCCGCAACACACCGAGTCCGCTGCAGGGAGCATCCAGCAAAATGCGGTCGAACGGTCGAGACAACATCGGATGGGACGCCATCGCTGCTCCAACCAGCGTGCGCAGATCGCCGACCAAGGGCGTCAGGATGTTCACTCCGAGACGGCGACAATTGGCCATCACGAGATCGAGCCGTGCCGAAGCCCGGTCCACCGCCACGATCTCGCCTCGATTCTCCATGAGCGCCGCCAGGTGCGTCGCCTTTCCACCTGGCGCCGCGCAGGCATCAAGGACGCGTTGGCCCGGCTGCACATCCAGCAACAACGGAATCAGCTGCCCGGCTTCATCCTCTACGTAAAACCATCCCTCCGCGTATCCCGGCAAATCGACGACAGAGACGGGGCGAGCCAGCTGAATGCCGACTGCGCTGATCGACGTCGGGCCGGCGTCCACCTGTGCTGCCGCCAAGTCGCTCAGCAATGCGGCGCGGGATGTCCGCAGCCTATTCACGCGTAACGTAAGCGGAGGCACCTCTAACGACGCACGACACAAGGCCTCGGCGCGTTCGGCACCCAAGAGAGAATACCAACGCGTCACGAGCCAGGTCGGACAGGAATACCGCACAGCCAAGGCCGCAGCGGGATCGCTTCCCGCTTCGGGCCATGCCGGTTCTGGCGCTCGAAGCAGAGCCCTGAGCACCGCGTTCACAAAGCCGCTCCAATCCCGTCCCAGGCGACGACTCTGCTGCTTCGCCATCTGCACCGATTCATGCACCGCGGCGGAATCGGGAACCCGGTCTAAGTACAAGAGTTGATAGGCCCCGAGGCGAAGAATGGTCTGGACCAGGGTCGGAAGTTTCGTGATCCGCCGATCCGACAACAGGCCCAATCGCCAGTCGAGCGTGGCGCGATACCGCAACACGCCGCGCACGAGCTCGACCATGAAGGCCCGATCGCGCAGATCCAACGCCTCGCGTGACGACACCTGATCGAACAGGTCGTCTTCCGCCATGCCCGCTTTGTCGATCGTCAGCAGAGCCTTCATGGCGGCGCGGCGTCCGGCAGATACACCTCCGCCTGACTGTGAGGGGCTCAGATCAGATGCCATGTTCGAGAAGAATAATCATGGCAAGAGGATGGTCAATAACATGCGACTGATGGGCTCGCGACTAGCCCTGTGCCGGAGAAATGGCGGCGAGACTGATGCCCTCCGCCAGACGATGACCGGCCAGGTACTGCGCAATCGTCATCCGCCGGCTATTGGACGGTTGAATGTCGACCAGCTGGACCGTGCCGTCCCCGGTCGCGACCTCGACCCAGTCCTTGCTCACCTTCGTCACCGTCCCCGGAACGGCACCGGAAACAGCCGCTCCCACCGCCACACGCCACAGCACCCACCGTTCCCCGTTCACATACGTATACGCGCCGGGCCAGGGGGACAGGCCACGCACACGATTCGCAATCTCCGCGGCCGGCAAGGTCCAATCGACCGCACCGTCTTCCTTCTTGAGCAACGGTGCCATGGTAGCCAGGGCATCATCCTGCGGTTGCGGTATCAGCGTACCCGCCTCAAGGCGACGGAGGGTCTCAACCAACAATCGCCCGCCGACTTCGGCCAGCCGAGGCGCCAGCGTGCCGGCCGTATCGTCGGCACGAATCTCCACCTTTTCCTGCAACAACATGTCGCCGGTGTCCATGCCTTCCGCCATAAACATGGTCGTAATGCCGGTCTCCTGTTCACCCCTGATGACGGCCCATTGGATGGGACCTGCCCCACGATACTTCGGCAGAAGCGACCCATGCACGTTGATACACCCACGGGGCGGCAACGTCAGAATTGCCGGGGGCAGAATGCGGCCATAGGCCGTGACCGCAATGACATCCGGCTTCCATTGTCGCAAGGCCTCGAGAAAGACAGGATCCTTCATTTTGAGCGGCTGCAACACCGGGATCCCCTCACGTTGGCACACCACTTTCACCGGCGAGAAGACCACTTCCTGCCCGCGGCCCTTCGGTCGATCGGGCTGAGTGACCACACCGACCACCTCATGCCCCGACGTGAGCAAGGCCTCCAGCGAAGGCACGGCAAAGTCCGGAGTCCCCATAAAAACGATACGCATGCCCACGCTTTATCATTCTGTCCTCACGAATGCAATTCTCCCCGGGCGTTCCTTGACTCTCGTTTCTCACGCCTGTTAGTATCCGGTCGCGGGGTGGAGCAGCCTGGTAGCTCGTTGGGCTCATAACCCAAAGGTCGTCGGTTCAAATCCGGCCCCCGCAACCAACCTTCTCTCTTCTCTTTCAATCACTTAGAGCATTTCAAGTCCCGGCATCGGCGCTTCTCTAGGAAGCCGATTGTGCTCACGTTGTGCGACCTCCTGCCGAAGCACGATCCAAGGTCTCCATATCGGCACGCATGAACCACCCGTCTTGAGTAACGTACCCACGAGAAGCCAGGAACGGCGAATAGACGACATGGGAAGACTCATCATTGAGAAGATGCCACCAGAATGGAGGTAGGGCATGTGTGCGTAAGGGCGCTGATGGCACCAACCGTTCACTCGCACAAAGTCTTGACGCCGAAAAGGTGAAATCTCGGCTGTTCTTTAACTGGAAAATGAAATATATTTCGAACGCTTGGAATTGGTGGCATGCGACCGACGTTCACTCACCGCAACTCATGAAGACCACATTTCAGACCCTTGTGATAGTCTGCGCATTGGCCCTGCCGGGCTGTCTTTCTCCCATTACGCTCAATCGGGCGGTCGTGGCCTATGACGAGGCCATCACAGACGCCATCGCCAAACAACTGTTAGTCAACATCGCCCGTGCCGAGCGCCACCAGCCCATACACTTCACCGGTGTATCGAACATTGCTGCCACCTTCGACTTTCGGGTCAGTGCCGGCGCGACTCCCACGCTTACCGGCGACGCGGGCAGAACCTTGATGCCAATCTTCGGCGGCAGCGTGGCAGAAAATCCAACGATCAGCATTGTGCCCATTGAGGGAGAAGAATTTGCCAAGCGGATGCTAAGCCCGTTCAATGAAGGCAAACTTATTCTGCTCCTTCGACAGCGGTTCGATATCGATCTGTTATTACGGTTAATGGCACAGGAGTTACGTATACAACAGAACGGAGCGGATATCGCGTTCCGCAACACGCCCGCCGATCGGATGGGGTATGAGCGATTCCGACGCGCCGTGTTACACCTGTCGGCGATTCAAGACAGCAATCAACTGTACGTCGAACCGATGAACTTTGAGCGTATCTGGACCATTCCCGCCAACGCCGTGACTGCGGAGGGGTTCCTGGCGTTGGAAAAGGATTATTTTGTCACCTACAACCAGCGGGAAAACACCTACACGCTTCGAAAGCCGATAACCGGACGCATTCGTATCACCAACTATGATCCTGCCACGCTATCCTCTGAAGAACGCGCTCGATTAAACGAGGAGACGGAAGATGAGCACATCAACGATGTGTCCTTCGATATCCGTGCAGGCCACTTCGGGGGAGAGTATCCCATGAAAGGACACTTCCGCCTTCGAAGCTTCAACGCGATGCTCCACTTTCTCGCGCGGTCATTAGGCGAAGATGCTGAATATCACGTGGACAAAGATCCGCTCACACCAGAGGTGACCGAGAACCCCGTCTTTACGATGGAGATGGTGAAATCGGATGGGAATCCATCAGGAGTTGATCTGGCCATACAGTCTCACGGAACCTACTATGCAGTGAGGACCGACGGACCGCTTGCGCGATGGAACCGGGAGGCGTTCCAGTTACTCTATCTGCTCTTTCAAATGACCGTGACCGAAATTCCTCGTCTTGGGGTGCCGAGTATCACGATTGCCAAATAGCCGATCGGGGCTAGGCCACTCACAAGAGCGTTCCCTCCATAATCAAGTAAGCGACACCGAAATAGATCACCAGCCCGGTGACATCGACGAGCGTGGCGCCGAAGGGCGCGGATGAGACGGCGGGATCAAACCCGAGCCGACGAAACACGAGCGGCAAGAGAGAACCGGCCAAGACTCCCCAGACCACTACGCCGACCTATGGCCATGCCGGTGGTGAACCTCAGACACGTGGGGGTGATCATGCAGCAACGGCGCATGGCGGTGCGGATGGGCATGATGAGCTCGGACAAGAAGTACGAGGCCAATCGCCATGACTCCAGTCGCCATGGTTTCACTGAGTCCCCAGCGCTCACCGAGAATGGGAATCGCGGCCAGGGCGCCGATAAAGGGAGCCGTTGCCAAAAATCCAGCCTCGCGCGCGGCGCCATGCAGACGAAGGGCGCGCATATCCAGCACCAGACTCACACCGTAGCTGAACAGACCCAATACAAGTGCGGCGATAATGATCGAGGCTCGAGGAAAGGTTGGGCCGGCCATGACCGCCAGACTGAGCGTACACACTCCGGCGCTCAGTGTTTTGATTCGCGTCACCACAATGGGATCGCGGAGGGACAATCGCTGACTCAAGTTATTGTCCAACGCCCAAGAGAGGCACGCGCAGGCGATCGCGACGAATCCCCATCCGTCCGGAGCAAAATCGCCTGGCCTATACTGGAGAACAGCAGCTGCGACGATGATCAGCATAGCGCCGACTGCCTCCACGCGTCCGAGGTGTTCGCCATAGAGAATCACGGCTAATAGAATAGTGAAGGGTGCTTCCAGGTTCAATGTTAGCGAGCCGAGCACTCCCGTCATGCGCTGTAACCCCCACAGCATGAAGACAGGCCCCAGGATGCCGCCCGTGAGCACCATGGCCGCCAATAACCATCGATCAGTCGGCACCACCCGCGCCTCTCGCCGCGACACTTCAGATCCACGGTAGAATAATCCTTCAAACACCAAGAGTCCCAAGCCCGCGCCTAGGTAAAGCAGGCCTGCAATCACCAGTGGATGACTTTCTGAAAGCAGGAGCTTGGCGAGCGGAGGACTCAGGCCAAAAAGAACGGCTGCTGCGAGGCCAGACGCAGCCCCCTGTCTTTGGTTCAATGGCATAGGGAAGACATTCATATTCACCCGCTTCCCTCGCTCAACCGTGTTCGCACAGATCACATCGAGGGCACAATATTGCACAATGACACAGGTTCCCAGAAAGTCATGCAGCGTGCAGCGTCGTTTATGGCGACGGAGAAATGGCACGTAGTCGATTAATATATAGGAATGTGTTGAGTAGAGCGGGAATATGAATTGAACCGAAAATCAGATGTTTATTTCGGAAGGAGCAGGATGCAGCAAGGTCAGAAATTCATATCCTCTCCCCACAACCACCCCTTTATCCATACGCTCTCAACGGCTCATAGCAGCGTCGGTCCCGACCTCGGCGCTCGCGCACAGCACCTCCCGGATCGAGGCTCGGCCTGGCCCACCCGCACTGCGCATTACCAGCGCATATAGGCAATTCACATGAGCAGTGACCATTTTTGGCCAGAGCGACATAAATGTACAGGGAGTGAATTACGTATTGCTATTGAGCCTATCCATCATTTAGGTTAAATACATGTATTCAACATTTTGGTTCAAAAAAACAGTCTTGGTTGCGGGCGCCACGGGATTCCTCGGAGGCTGGCTGGTACGGCGACTGCTCGATTGCGGTGTGCAGGTTGTCGCGCTAGTCCGTTCACAGAAACCGGAATCGCAGTTCTTCATGGAGGGGCTCGACTCTCGCGTCTCAGTCGAATGGGGATCGGTCTCCGATCAACCTACCATTGAGCGTATATTTAAAAAATATCCGATCGATGTGTTTTTTCATATGGCCTACGGAGCGGATGTTCATCGCGTTCTCGAAGAACCGTTGGAATGCTTTACCTCCTCAGCGGTCAGTACGTGGCAAATTCTGGATTATCTCCGGCTACATCGACCGAAGTGCATCTCCGTCATCAGCTCCACTGACAAGGTGTACGGTGGTCAGCCTATTCCATACCGGGAGGACTTGCCCCTCCAGCCGTTACACCCCTACGAAACCGCCAAAGCGTCGCAAGATCTGGCCGCCCAAACTTATGGGAAGATCTATAAATGCCCGGTTGCCATCACCCGTTGCGGGAATTACTTCGGTGGCTTTGACTTTAACTATACCCGCTTGATCCCAGGTGTCGTGCGCAGCATCATGAACGGAAAGGCACCAGTCCTCCGCTCAGACGGGCGCTTCACCCGGGACTTTCTCTACATTGAAGATGCGGTGGATGTGCAACTATTGCTGGCCGAACGGCTGGCGGAATCCCCGGAGTTGTACGGTGAAGCGTTCAACTTCTCCTATGGCGACCGCATCGAAGTGATCGACATCGCGAAACGAATCTGCCGAATACTCGACGCGCCGTTTCCTCCGGTGGTCAACGAGAATAGTACCGCCGAGATCACACACATCGAGTTATCCTCGGAGAAGGCAAGGAAGCAGTTGGATTGGACACCGTCGTATGGGTTCTTCCAAGGGCTGGATCGCACGGTCAACTGGTACCGTGACTACTTCTCACAACTCCAGTTACAGGCATCTCCACTCGTCGAGGGCTGAACCGGCCGACTGCTCAGTCGGCCGGCCCATTTTCCAGCGTCCCTCCGGGACATCGCCCAGTAGGGCGCTTGATTCGGACGCCTCTATTTCCTGGAGTCGTCTCGTGAACTCTGGACGGGCGCAGGGATCGGCAATGGGGCACGTTGCAGAGGTTTGTGGTGCATGGCCAGCAACACCGCTTTCCTAGGGCTCGCCTGGTAATCACCGCGAAAGCTCTTATAGTAGATCATCACTTTCCTCACATACTCCCGCGTTTCCGGATAGGGTGGAATCGCGCGATACCGCTCCACGCGATGCTCCCCCGCATTGTACGCCGCGACCGCAAACCGCACGTTCCCATTAAACCGATTCAACAGGTAGCGCAAATGTCGTGCGCCGCCTCGAATGTTGTCCCCCGTATCATAGAGGTTTTCTACCCCGTGTCTGATGGCGGTTTCGGGAATCAACTGCATCAATCCCACGGCCCCGGATCTCGAAATGACGGTGGGATTGAAGTCCGACTCCGCCTTGATCACCGCAAGGAGCAAGGCCGGATGGAGTTGGAATTGGAAGGCATAGCGTTGAACCGCTGCCTCGACCTCTTCTGCTGAAACCCGTGATGAGAAGCGATGCACCTGCGAATCAGCCCGCCGAAATCGTTGCTCGGTCGGGACATTCGTCATTTCGAAGACCCCGTTCGGCCCGACGGAGCCATAGATCTCGCTGTCTGCGGAAGCGGACTCCCCGGCCACCAACGCTCCTGCCAGCGCAAGAGGAATCGCCCAGGTGGCGCTCATCAGTCCTCCCTCGGCACGCTCAACAGCATGGCCTGCGCACAAGACTTGCCGCTCGTGTTGGGTCGATGCTCTGTCACCCATTGTGTCCTCCCATTTCTCCCACCGGCACACCATTACCCCGGGGGAATCGCCCGTCTCGAACCTCAGACCAGAGCGCAGTTTTCATGCCATCGACCTGACGCGTACAAAATCGGGCAGCACCAATAACTTCATGCGGTTATCATGTTCACACACCGCCCCTCCGTTTTCCGGAAAGAGGACCCGGACTGTTTGCGTCACCACTTGGCAAGATTTTGTTCGTTGGCTCGTTGCTATCGATTGCCGAAATGTCCTGCCATTGATAGGCAAGCAGGTCACACACACATCAGTCCCCTGTCTCAAGAGAAGGGGTGAGGGATCGCCTCCTTCCGAAACCCTGCGATCACCTGGACGAGCGCAGGGCGCGCGTGCCCCTCGCGGAGATGCAGGCTGTTGTTTGAACCTGCAAAGTGACGTGTTAGAATCGATTCCGAACGGACACCTTGATAACCTGATACGTGCAGCCACAGAGAGACACCCGCGCTGAATTCGCCCACCTGACCTTCATCAGCACGTACGATGCGCATTGCACAATCGACACTCTTGGTCTGCGGCTTACTGAGGATTTTCCAGCCGATCTTGGGTGCACAAGACGTAGTTCACCCTGATGACCCGACTGACAGGATTCCTCCCCGATGATCAAACTGCTGTTAGTTGAAGATAATGCTGTCGATGCCCAGCTCACACAGGACCTCCTGGCCGAATGGTCTCACGACCAGTTCGAGATCACGCATGCCCCCGTCCTGGCGGAAGGTCTCGTCAGATTGAGCCGGGAACGGTTTGATGTCGTCTTGCTCGACCTGTCACTGCCCGACACCCATGGATTGAGTACCGTCACCCAGGTCTTAGCAACCAGTCCCGGCGTACCGGTGGTGGTGCTGAGCGGACACGACGACCATCCGCTCGCGCTCAAAGCAATTCAGCACGGGGCGCAGGATTATCTCGTCAAAGGAGAAGGCGGGACTGATTTTCTCGCACGCGCGATTCTCTATGCGATCGAGCGCAAACGGGCGCAAGAACGCCTGACCTATCTTGCCCAACACGACCAGCTCACCGGACTGATCAACCGCGCCCTCTTTCGTGACCGACTGGTCCATGCCCTGGCGCGCAGCAAACGCAAAGATCAGCCCTTAGGGATCATGCTGCTCGATCTCGATCGATTCAAATCCGTCAATGACACGCTGGGGCACGATGTCGGCGATCAGCTGCTGAAAACCGTAGCCACGCGACTGGTGGCGTGCGTCCGTGAAGTGGATACGATCGCACGGATGGGCGGGGATGAATTCACCGCAATCCTGGAGGGCATTTCCGGAGTGGCCGATGTACTAGTGGTGGCCAACCGCATCGTGGAGTCCATCAGCACGCCGTTCGAGATCGGGCCGCATCGCATCTCCATCGGGGTGAGTATCGGCATCACGCTCTACCCGTCAGACAACGAAGACATCGACGAACTCCTCAGACATGCTGACAAAGCCATGTATACCGCCAAACACCAAGGCGGGAACCGCTATCACCTTCACTCAACGACCGAACAACCGCCCTCCAACGCCCCCGCTCCAGCACAGTAACGACGCACCGCTGAAAGCGACGCGCTTCCCACCGTCACGTCACAACGAGTACTGCTCCAGGGCGCCCACTTACCGCCCGATCTCGGCCAGCGGCTCCTCCGTCACGACCAACGACCCTCGTGGATTCGGCAACAACACATTGGATCCGGCCAGATCCTCACGAAGCGGGGTCGGATGCGTATCCGGAGTCATGACCAACCCCCAGTGCTGATTGTCCCGACAGGTATTGTCGAGCAGCAACGCCTCCGCATGGTGGAACAGCAGAATCCCACTGAGCATGTTGCTGTGGCACAGGTTGCGGACACATTCCGGGTGGCTTCCTGGATCTCGCACGGCTAGACCGAAATGATGGTTCCCATAACACTGGTTTTGCACCAGACGAGGCTGCGCGCCCGCAAACACAAAAATGCCTGACTCACGGTTGCAACAAACCTCATTGTCGAGAAGCGTCGCACGGGCCTCAGGACCGTAAATCACCACTCCGGACAACACGCCTTCGGTCGCCCGACATTGGGTAATCGTGCAGACGGAGTCCAGGACATTGATGGCGGAATGTTGATCGCTACCCACATACCGGAAGGTAATGCCGCTGATCATGCCCGATGGCACCCGCTGCAGGTAGAGCGGTCCGCCACGCCGACTGTAAATCTGCACCTGATCACGCCCGGCGCCGATGAGCAGTACGGGGCGGTCTGCGACAAAGACCTTGTCTTCATAGACTCCGGGGCGCACATAGACTTGATCGATCTCGCCGGCCTCTTTCAGCGCCGCGCTCGGCCTGATGTACGCATGGGGATCCCGGCCGTCGACGATTAACGTCCGGCCCCCTTTGGGATTGGGAGGCGGCTCGCTGAGCGGTTCCTTCGGTCTGTCCACTGACCCTGGTTCTTGCGGTCTTTCCATGCCGGTTTTGTAATCCCTTCTATCCTTCAGACCGGCGAGCCATACCCCTGACCGGTCTGACACTAACCGACAACAGCTGACAGCGGGGGATCTGTCAACCTGCTCCCGCGCCGCCCCTTACCTGGCGTTTTCCGTACACTACTGTCTGCTTTCGGCCCCTGCTCTCGCGGGAGTTCCATACTACAGCGCCTTCGATTCCCGATGAACCCCCGAATTTCACAACAGATTCGCCCCTCACGTGCGGCTGGTGCGTTTCTTTCATATCGGCGGGGACAGCACCACCGTGTGAACCCGGACGCTGCTAACCGGGAAGAAAGAAGGGCACCCATGACTCTGGCTCATATCAACCTCGGTTCGGTACGAGGCATCTGTGTCGGCTTGCTGTTGCTCGGCAATCTCACCGCCGCACCACAGCTGTTCGCCGAGCCCCCCCAAACGCCTGATGCCTCACGGCGCCTCTATGATCGCATCATGGAAGAATTCCACCACAAGGACTATGTTGCAGCGCTTGCCGGATTCCGGTTCTTCCTTGAACTTCACGAACAGTCGTCCTTGTCCGCCAACGCGCAATATTGGCTTGGCGAGTGTCAGTACCGAATGGGGCGTTACAAGGACGCGCTGGGGTCATTTTACGATCTCATCTCCTACTACCCGATGAGCCAAAAAGCGGCCGCCTCGACCCTGAAGATCGGACAAATTTATACCAAGCAGGGCGATCGAGAAAAAGCGCAAGCGATGTATGAACGGGTGACCGATCAGTACCCCAATACCGCAGAAGCTGAGGTGGCGCGTAAAGCCTTGGAGACCGCCGCCGCGAAGCATGAACCGGTCGCCGGCGAGCCTAGCTAATCAGGCCCCCTCCCCTTGCGGTCCATGCCTGCGTTGCGGTCACGGCGCCGCTAGTCCGGGTCGGCCAGATCCAACAGCGTAACCAGACCGGGAACGGTGTAGGCATGCAGCGGGCTCAACCGCACGAGTTGCACCCCGGCCGCATGAAGCGCCGATTCAAAGAGTGACTCATGCGACCCGTCAGGGGCCTCATCCGGAACCGGCCGCTCGACCTGCACGACCTTCTCGACCAAGCGACTCCCCGGATGCACCAGCACAAAGGTCGCACGCTTCAGCGCAAGTTCCCGTAGAGTCTCCACAGGCGGTGTTCCCGAAGGGAGACGCAAGTCCAACAGGCTCCAAAGAGGAATTTGCGTGAAGAGTAAATAGCGGTCTTCCACCGCCAACCGTAACAGGTTGTAGAGTTGCGCTTCCTGGTCGGTCATCAAGGGCTTGGCGGCAAAGCTCATACCGGCAAGCGCCCCCGCCGGGGACGAACCAGAGGCGCGCCTCCGCCCAAAACTCTCCCACGCCAGGCTTCCAAGAAAAGCCAGCGCTCCAATACCCAGGATAGGATAGAGTAATTCCACGACGTTCCGATCGAATCACCGGGCGGGACGCGCCCATTTCGTCAGCATGTGAGGCGTTCCCGGAACGACCGCACCGAGCAACACGGGGTGATGAGCACCCGTCACCTGCGGGACATTGGTGCATTGTCCGAGATACGTGTCATGAGCCAGCAGGGCAAACGCCGTCGCTTCAAACGCCTTACTGCTCCATCCACATTCATCAAACGTCAGCACCGGCGTCGGCGCAAATACCTGCCGGAGGGACGCCATGATCGCGCGATTGTACACCCCGCCACCCCCGACGATCACATCATGGATCTCGCCGGTAATCCATCGCCTGGATGAACCAATCGCCTCCGCGGTCCACGCCGCACACGTTGCGAGCAGATCATCTACGGACAGGCGCGCCTTCCGTTGCTTCGTGATGAGCCGACGCACAAACGGCGCGCCGAACTCTTCCCGACCGGTCGACTTGGGCGGGCGCCGTTGCAGAAATGGGTGGGCCATCAGCTCGGTGAGCAGAGGCCGGCTCACCGTTCCCTTGCGGGCGCGTCGCCCACCGGCGTCGTAGGGCAGATGCCCCTCTGTCGCTTCGTGCACAATCGCATCCAACACCATATTCCCGGGGCCGGTGTCGAACGCACGAAGCTCGGCCACCCCACCGCCTGGGGGCAGATAGGTCACGTTGCTGATTCCGCCGATATTAACCACCAAACGCCCCCGACGTGCATGACCGAAGGCCACCGCATGCGCATACGGTACCAACGGAGCCCCCTCGCCACCCGCCGCCATATCACGCGGCCGAAAATTTGCGACGGTCGTAATGCCGGTGCGTTCGGCGATGACAGCCGGCTCACCGATCTGCAGGGTGGACCGAACCAACCCGATGCCTGGCTCACGCCTCCCCTTCGGCAAGTGGTGTATCGTCTGTCCGTGGGATCCGATCAGGTCGATATCCGCCGGCTGATGCTTCGCCCGCTGAATCACGCGGAGCGCGGCTTTGGCGAAGAGTTCGCCCAAGTAGGCGTTCATGTGGCAAATGTCGTCCACGCGCCCCTGGAGCGAGAGTTCAACAATCCGCTGCTGGAGTGAGCGGGAGTACGGCAGGGATGTAAATGCCAGGGGAGTGATCCGGGGCTGCCCACCGCGCCGGACAATGCTCACTAGCGCCGCGTCCACCCCATCTGCCGATGTCCCGGACATCAGTCCGACAACTTTCATCGCGCCCCTCCTCCGGCACACAACCGCGAGACATTTATTTTCTCTTCGGTTCGCTACGCTAATCGAAACCCCGGCAACGGGTCAAGCATGGTACGCATCGCCCGCGTACGATCTCCGCCGGTCTTCGCGTTGACTTTGCAGAAATCGGGTGTTACCGTCCGCCGGATGTTTCGCCTGAGCCTCCTGACCATGTTGCTTGCATATGCGCTGCCCTGTGCATGGGGCACCTCCGCCACGGCGTTTGCTGCATCCGCCCCCGAGCCACTCAATGTGGTCGTGACACTCCCGGTTCTGAAGGATTGGGTGCAACAGATCGGCGGCTCGCATGTGCGCGTCATCTCGCTCATGACCGGGTACGAGAGCGAGCATACCTATTCGCCGAAACCAAGCGATCTGGTCGCGATTCGCAAGGCCGCGCTCTTATTCGAAGTCGGGGCCGGACTCGAAGTCTGGGTGTCCTCGCTGGTGAAGAACGCCGGTAATGGTTCGTTGCGAGTGGTGACCACCTCCAAAGACATTGCGCTGATCCAGGATCATCCTGAACCGGCAGGGACCACTCACTCGCACCAACACGCATCGGGGAACCCTCATGTCTGGCTGGATCCGGCTGCCGCAGCCACGATGGTCCAACACATTTCGGATGCCATCGTGGCCGCAGACCCGGCCTATGCCACCGACTATCGGACCAACACTGCGACGTACCTTCAGGCACTGGCCCGCGTGCAGGAAGACACAGTGGCCCGGCTCCGCTCATTGTCGAACCGGACTGTGATCGTCCACCACCCGGCTTGGCCCTATTTTGCCCGGCGTTACGATCTGCACATCGCCGGCACGATCCAGACACAACCGGGGGGAGAACCTTCCGCTCGGCATCTGCACACCTTGATCGAGACCATTAAACGAGACCACGTCCGCGTGATTATCTCCGAGGTACAACTGAATCAGAAGGTTCCACAGTTACTGGCGCGGGAAACCGGCTCGCGCATTGCCGTCTTGACGACCTTGCCCGGAGGGTTACCCGGAACCGAGACCTACCTCGACATGCTCCGCTATAATGTGCTCCAATTGGCCCAGGCACTGGAGCAGACTTAACCGCCACGCCTATCCGGACAGCGACTGACGAACCAGCATTTTCACCGTATACCGCCGCGCATGACCCATCCCATTATTCGTTTCGACCATGCCACCTTCGGGTTTCCCGGCGTCGTAGCCCTGGAGGACATCTCCCTGACCATTCCGGAATCGGAATTTGTCGGCGTGATCGGTCCGAATGGATCCGGCAAGACCACCCTCTGCCGCGCCGTGCTGGGACTGATGGCTCCGCTAAGCGGCACACTCCGCGTTTTGGACTGTGCCTGCGAGGAACTCCGCTGTCACCATCGAGCCCTCATCGGCTATCTGCCGCAAAAGGGCATGATCGACCGGAACTTTCCCGTCACCGTGCTGGAAGCGGCCATGATGGGCCGATACGGCGCACTCGGCCTCTTCCGTCGACCGTCACGAAAAGATCGAGACATCGCCCGGCAGGCGTTGGCGCAGGTCGGCATGGATCATCACAGAGACTCCGCCTTGGGCGCCCTATCCGGCGGACAGCAGCAACGGGTGTTCATCGCGCGGGCGTTGGCGCAGCAGCCTCGGATACTCTTGTTGGACGAGCCGACAACCGGGCTGGACCTCACCGCCCAGCATAGTGTGGTGGAATTGATCCAGCAGCTGCATCAAGAACTGAAGCTAACCATTCTCATGATCACCCATGACATCAACATGATCCGGTCGCGGGTGGACCGGCTGGTACTGCTGAAGACAAAACTGTTTGCCGCGGGGCCGCCGCAAGACGTCCTGCAGCCAGACATTCTGAGTCAGGTGTACGGGAAAGAACTGGTTATTACCGACAAGGACTTCGTCATCGTTGAGGATTACCATCACCACTGAAGAACCGACGATGTATCGGCCGGCGAAGGTCTATTCGCATAGACCTAACGCCGCTATTGGACCAGTCATCGAACTCACTCATTCACGAAATCACCACGGCACCACAGACCAAGATGCTTGAACTGCTCGCGTACGACTTCATGCAACGCTCACTCCTGGCCGCCGCACTGGTCGGCGCCGTCTGCTCCGTCATCGGCGTCTTCGTCGTCTTGCGCGGACTCGCATTCGCAGGGGCCGGGACCGCCCATGCCGCGTTTGCCGGTGTCACCCTCGCCTATCTCCTTGGCCTTCCGCCGCTCAGCCTCGCAATTGTGTTCGGCCTGGCAACGGTCTGGATCACGGGCTGGGTCGAGGAAAAGGGCCGCATGAAACTGGACGTGTCCATCGGCATCCTCTACACCGCCACCATGGCGCTGGCCATTCTCTTTCTCGGGCTCATGAAGTCGTACAACCCGGAGGTCTACGGCTACCTCTTCGGCAGCGTCCTTTCCGTGACCACGGAAGAGCTCATGACCATCGGCGGGTTGAGTGTGGTGGTGTTGGGAACGATCCTCCTGCTCTCGAAAGAACTGTACTTCATCGCGTTCGACCAAGAGATGGCCGCAGCGTCCGGCGTGCCTGCACGGCAAATCTTCTATCTCCTCCTGACACTGGTAGCGCTCACCGTGGTGATTGCGCTGAAAACCGTCGGGGCCATTTTGGTGTTTGCGATGATCCTGATCCCCGCTTCCACCGCCTACCAGCTCACGCACAGCCTGACCCAGATGACGCTCTATTCGATGCTCATCGGCATCTTCTGCGCCGTAAGCGGCGTGCTGCTCTCCTATGCCTTCGATCTTCCTTCCGGTCCGTCCATTGTGCTGTTGGCCACGAGCCTCTTCTTTCTCGCGGTCTGTTGTTCGCCCAAACGGTTGCACCGAATTCAGCCGACATAACACAACCGGGCAGGGCTATACTGCTCATGTACAAGGACAGGCAAGGCCAGTGATCATCGTCAGGGACGGGAGAGTGTTTAAACGAAACCCGATGGAGGCGGATGGACTACTCGACTTGGGGATCCGATTTCTTCCGGGACCAGACCATACCGGTCTGCTCTTTTGCGCTGAACCCCAGTCGCTCATAAAACCCGGGCATGCGCGTGCAGAGCCAAAACAGTTCAACCTGCTGAAGGGTGGAATGCTCGAGAATCCGTCGTACGATCTCGGTGCCGATCTTGCGCCCCTGATAGTCGCGATCGACGATCACGTCCCAAATCGACGCCCGGAATACATAGTCCGTCAACACGCGGCCGAAGCCGACCAGACGCGGGCCGTCCCAGGCCGAGATGACCACGTCGGTCTTCGCCAACATGGCCTGTGCCTGCTCCAGCGCACGATGCTTGGCCCAGGGAGCCTGCCGGTACAAATGAATCAGTTGTGCAGCGTCGAAATCGTTGCGGTCGGAGAATGTGATGGGATGCTGATCGGTCTTGAGAGCGGGAGGCATCTTGTACTAAATTAATCCCTCCGAACGGGGTGAGTCGGTTAACCGTAGTGTAAGGGGAAGACCATGGGAACGCAAGTGCGAAGCTGTCCGAAATGTTTTCAATTGATGTGGCTCAAACAGGATCACTACGACGTCCTCGACGAAGAAACGGTCCGCGCGAAATGTCCGCACTGTGGCGCGACCGTCCGCTTCCAGCTGGTCACCGCCGGCGCCAATGCTGCCGGCCCGAAGATGGGACATTGACCGTTCCCGCCATGTTTAATGGCTGAATAGCTCGATTGAACATGGCCGCTATGATCGTCACATCCCCCGCCCCGCCCCCTCCAGTTCCGGCTGGCTGCCCGGCAGAATCTTGACCAACGTTGCGCGATACTCTCCCATCCGCTTCTCCTCGGCCGGACTGACTTTGATCTCTTTGTCCCGATGCATGCGTTCCACCTGATCAAGAACGGCCAGCAACGGCTGTACCACACCCAGCACATTGCCAACCTCGAACGCTTCGAGCGACTCAATGAGATACTCCTGCAGGCTCTTAAAGGGAGACCGCCCGCTCTGCTCACGAAATCGCAGGAGGGCCTGCTCGAACGCGTCAATGGCCTCCGGTTTCGGTTTGATCCCGGTCGGCACCGATGCGAGATGCACCACCGCCGGCAATTTAGACGCGTACCCTTTGAGCTGAGCGATCAACTCACCGATCCGATCAAGCACGGCACTGGTTTCCATCGTTCGTCTCTCCTCACCTTTGCCGATCGTCATGTTCGGCATCGTCGTCATACTGGCTCAGACCGATCGCCGGCAATGTCTAGTGCCCCGTGGCTGCGCGCAGAAGATCCTGCACGTGCTCCATATCGGGCGGACAAGGCACATCGAACTGATGGTACTCCCCGCCGGTGGGATGCGTAAATCCCAGCGTGCGCGCGTGGAGCATGACACGTGGAATAGAAACCCCCGCAACCGACATCACTTTGGTCCCGCCGTAGGTCTTATCCCCCAAAATCGGATGATCGATCGACGTGAGGTGCACCCGCAATTGATGAGTGCGTCCGGTTCTGGGAGACAGACGGACATGGGCCGCGATCTTGCCGTACCGCTCATCAACCTGATAGTCGGTCGCCGAGGCTTTCGGCTTGGTCGTCCGCGCGGAAAACTTCTTGCGCTCTTTCGTATCGCGCCCGATCGCGAGCTCAATCAGGCCACGCCCTTTCTTGGGGACCTGCCAGATCAAGGCTTCGTACTCCCGGGTGATGGTGTGGAGCTTAAACTGCGCAGCCAGCGCGCGATGCGCCTGGTCCGTTTTCGCGATCACCATAACGCCTGAGGTTTCTTTGTCCAATCGGTGGACGAGTCCTGGGCGTTCCTTGCCTCCGATGTGCGACGGAGTGACTCCAGATGTTGCAAAATGATGCAGGAGCGCGTTCACCAACGTGCCGGACCAATTCCCCGGTGCCGGGTGCACCACGAGGCCGGCCGGCTTATGGAGTACCAATAAATCCGCATCTTCATGGAGAATGTCAAACGGAATGGCCTCGGGCTTGAGATCAAGCGGCTCAGGCCGCGGCACCTCCAACCTGATGCGGTCGCCTGGCTTGATCTTCTGGCTTGGCCGAACCGTTTGGCCATTGATGAGAATGCGCCCTTCTCCGATCAAGCGCTGCAGTGCTGAGCGAGAAAAGGTCGGGTCGCGGTTGGCAAGGAAGACATCGATCCGTTTGGACGATTCTCCTCCGGTCACGACAAATTCAACCGGAGTACTAGTAACCCTATTCACGTGGTGACTGCCTGACGTAGACCGACATGCAAGGACATAGGCTGCCACACGGGACCGTCAAAAACAAGGTCGTTACTCAGAGCCCTCATGCTCTGCACATCTCACACACACGTCGTCCACAGCCCATCCACATCTTACACTCATTCTTCGTCTCATTGAGCCCCAACACACACGCGCTGCTGCATGTTCATTTCTGTCGGTGGTGCGTTGAATTTGACACCATGGCCCTGTGCATTCCTCAGGTGCCTCATGATGCGACACTCACTCAATGGAAAAAATTCATGCTGTTAGCGGAACACTGAGGTGGCGTTCTATAGGCACCCGAATTGCTTCTTCATAGGGCGAGTGTGACGTACCACAACAAGGAGCTTGCGACGAATCAATGGCTACTGATTTTATCCACAGAATCCTCAGATCGCTGCGAGGCACGCCTGCTCCCGGCCCAGTCGTTCCACACTCCATTGTGGACAACCAACCCAGTCCTGAGGTATCGATTCCTCCGCGTGAGCGACGCCTCGATACTCGGTTTGCCGTCAAGACCCCCTGTCGCTACGAACTTGTCGCAAGGCAAGAAACAGAGACCTCCGCCATTCTCGGGTACGCCTATTCGTTGAATGTCAGTACAGACGGCATTCTCCTCCTGCTTGATCAGAAACCTGCTCGTCGACAATTGCTGAGCATTCAGAATCCATCGCTCCAACGACAGCGCTCGCTGACTCTGTTTGAGGTGCGATGGACGACTCATCTCCCGGTTGGAACCACCCACCCGCGCTACCTGGTCGGTTGCCGTCTGGCATTCGGTCGATTTCCGTACTTTCTCGTTCAACGTCAACACTTGGACCGTGATATCTCCGGCCTCTTGCTCTAGCAACCGAATCGTTCGGAGCGGCTCCCCAGACAGGCTTCCATCGTTCTCGAGGCAGACGAGTTACGGCGCGGCCTGGGCTTCATACCTCTAGAAAGAAGCAGGGTTAGACACGAGAGGGATTGCAGAAGAAATCGTGGTGCGGCCTGTAATCGCAGCAGGGAGTGAGGCCCCCACCTGCCGCAGCCTGTCACGCTGCGAAACGATCAGTGTCGCGGACCGTGTGAACGGCTGGAATCGAACTGAGAGGGCAAGACCGAGCGCTGTCCTCCACAAAGCGAATACTCAGCGTTCCGCCGGATCGTGCGAGATAGGTTGAAATGCCATAGATGAATAACGCAATGCCGGTCATCTCCAGCGGCTCCTCAACGCCCACCAGTAGCGCATAGGAGAGATCCGTCCAGGTATGGCTGACATAGTGATACCGCGCTTCGAGCATTTCGATGCCCAGTGCTCCAGCGACATACAGGCTTCCGGCCGACACAAACGTCCATCGCGTGGTGACCGGCAACCGCGTCAGGAATCCGAGATAACACAGACCGACCAGCCCGACAAACGCAGCGCCCACGATCACCCAGGAATAATAGAAGATGCCCGTGGGATGGAGTCCGTCGAATGCCGTCATCATTTCGTGAATCTGCGCCGCCTCATCAAGAGAGAGGTAGAAGAAAATCAGGGCAAGACCGGTCCAATGCCGTACATCTCTTCCTCCGGCTCGTCGCTCACGTCCAGCGACGACACTCAGGAGCAGGGCACTAAACAAAAGAGCCACGGCAGAATACCAGGCAGGGAGATTGGCTTCGTTGACCAGATTGAATTGTCGTTCGAGCCCCCATTGGTGCGTGTAGCCGCCCACATGCTTCAGATATTGACTCACGAAGTGGGTGATTGTCAGGCAGACGATGATGCCGGCCAGGATACGCAAGAGAGTTTTTGGTTTCACGTCGAGCGTCATGGGAACAGGCTTTCAACCTCCGTACATGAAGACACAGCGCTCCCGCTGGCGATTACTGGAAGTATAGCACTCGTCTCAGAACTGACTCACACTGACTGGGGGCGGAGCGCACCCCGCCCTCGGTCGCGTACCGTGTGGGGGTTCAGCGAGAAACGAAGGCACGAAGGGTCTGAGCCAGGGCCGTGAAATCCTCCGGTGGAGGGACGCCAAACTCCCGGTAGTTTCCGGCCACGGGATGCCTGAATCCTAAGGTACGTGCATGCAGCATCACTCGCGATACGTCCTCACCACCCCACACGCCCACCCGCTCGCCCCCATAGGTCTTGTCTCCCAGGATGGGATGACCGAGGCTTTGAAGATGGGCCCGGATCTGATGCGTCCGTCCTGTGTGGGGGTGCAGAAGAAGATGCGCGGCCAGTACGCCAAACGTCCCTTCGACCCGGTAATCTGTTACCGCAGGCTTAGGATGACACGTCTCGGCAGACGTCCGTTTTGCATTGTGTCGATCCGGGCCAAGCGCAGTGGCGATCCGACCTTCCGATTCAATCGGCACGCCCACAACCAGGGCTTCGTAGCGACGAGCAATGGAATGCTCTTCAAACTGCGCCGCAAGGACACGATGTGCGTCTTCTGTTTTGGCCACCACCATCACGCCAGACGTGTCTTTGTCTAAACGATGTACGACTCCTGGCGCCCCCGTCTCACCTCTGCGTGCGCAATGATCCAGTAATGCATTGAGCAGCGTGTTGGACCAATGGCCCGGGGACGGATGAACCACGATCCCGGCAGGCTTATTCAGCACCAGGCACGTATGATCCTCGAACAGAATCTCCAGCGGCTTCGCCTCACCATCGATTCGCAACGGTGCCGCCTGGGGAGCATCGATGAGGATGACATCTCCCGCTTTGATTCGCTGGCTCGATTTGGCGAGCTGATTATTCACCCGCACCCAGCCGGCAGTAATCATCCGCTGCAAGGCCGCGCGCGAAAGCTTCGGTTCACGGTGAACGAGGAACACGTCCAACCGTTTCGGTTGCTCTCCTGCGGAGATGATGAATTCCGTTTGCATAGGGTCGTTACGCTACGGCAGGGCGCCAACCGAATGCAATCCATGCTGCTCCCCCCATAGATACGCACCTCAATACGTGCATTCTCCGCATTGGACACCCCCCGGACTCAAGAGTAGGATGAATCATCGTATGATCTTGCGGGCACGCTGGTTCGTACGGGCAAGGAGCTGAGGCGATGCCTTCGGTACCTTCCCACGACCGGTTATTTTCTCAGGAGGCCAGCGGTAGCACCGGCACTCCGGCTCACCACTCCGACCCCTTTTTCAGATTCACGTTCATTTCGTTCTCCTCGTTCACTCAACGATTGGTCTCGTTCATTTGCGCGCGGCACCCCGCACTCAGAGTCCAGATCGCATCGTGCAACTCATCGCTCACGGGAGGCGACGGCCAGACCGAAGCACCCGTGCGCCTAACAAGGAGGTTCCCATGACATCCTCACTTACATTGCGGCGGATCATGACCTTCCTGGGAGTCACATTGGTCGGTGCGGCCGTCCTGTCGCCGAATCCTGCCCTGCCCGAGAACGCACCGATCACCCTACCGATTGAAACGGTGGCTCACTACATACATGCCGTGATTGAAGCAGACCGGGATGTGTATACCAGACATGTCGTGGAACGTTTGCAAACGAAGGGTGTCGTCGTGGCGTCGGAGAATTGGGAACAGAAGAATACCTTGCCCCTACCGGCCCAGTTCCTGATGGAGTCCGGACGGTATATCGCCAAGAAGGGCCTCGGCATCCAATACCGATTGATCAGCTTATGGCCGATTAACAAACATAACGTCGCCATGAACGAGCTGGAGAAGACCGGCCTCGGAACCATCCTAACGCACCCCACTCGCCCCCACACAGGATTTGTGAAGGTCGGCGAGACACGCTATTTTCAAGCCGTGTATGCCGATCTCGCGGCGACTCAGGCCTGCCTCGGTTGCCACAATGCGCACCCCGACAGCCCAAAACGTGATTTCAAACTGAATGATGTGATGGGGGCAATCGTGATTACTATCCCGGTCGGGCAATAACGGCGCGAATGTTCAGCGCTCTGAGCCCAGGCGACTCGATAATACCGGCAGGAGGGACCAACGCTCCTGCCGGTGAGAACCGGTCTGGTCGTTCAACCTAACCGCCTGTCGAGTCACTCTCAGAGAGGGGTATGGATTAGGGAGTCGGTGCGGTTCTGATTTCGCGATGTTTCAATCGATCAAGCTCTGCGTCCTTGTCAGCAAGTCGCCGCTTCAGTACTTCGATCTCTTCTTGTAGTTGAAGAATGATCCCTTCCGACTCCACCTGCCCAGAGCTGGATGCTCTCGGCCGAGGGGCATCAGACTCACGTGCTGAAGCAGGGACGTGCGATCTGCCCTCCTGAAGGGAGGCCGTCGCCGAGCCTGTCTGCGTCAGATAGGACAGAAATGCCGTATGATCGAGAATCATTTCGCTTGCGGAGGCTCGATGCCCAGCCGACCAATTGGCTTTAGTCCCAACGACAAATCGAGGTGAGTCGAACGCCAACACGCCACCGCTGCCTTGGACGGAATAGAGGGGATTTGCCCGGACGCGCGCAAGGTCTTCCGAATTCTCCGCAAGCGAAAGATGGTGGTTGGCGATCACCAGATGGAATTTACCACTCTCCACAAACATGGCCCCTGACGTAGTCGCACGACCGCCCGCTTCTTGCCCCAGAAGCACAAAAACGATCCATTCACGGGTGGTTGTCTCTTGGAATGCTGTGCGAACAGCGGGAAGAAGACGGTTGATCTCTTCAAATGCAAACACCGGCCGCGGCGGGCGTGCGTTATCCATAAGGCCGACTCGTTCTTGAAGGACCAATCGGCTCAAGATGGCAGAGAGGTCCTCATCCCTCCAAGCAATCGGATGGTCGTATCGAGGAGAGGAACTGCCAACATCTTGCAAAGAATCGATCCGCACAAACCAGGACGAGTCCTGTTGGATAAGACGACTCGTTAACGTGGGGCCGGCACAGCCAAGACAGAGGAGGAGGACGAGACCGATGACAAGCGGATCAGAATTAACGAACTTGGTACCAAACACCTGATATCCCCCGACGGATCAGGGAGGTGCAACATCTGAAGACTGCGCGAAGTATCGAGAAGAGAGGTTAGGCGTGCCCTGACTTCTTGGCACGATCAGCGATCTTCTTTCGGAGACGGGCCTTTTCGAGGCTGATCTGAGCTTCTTTCACCTCGGAAGGAAGTCCACCAGCCTGGAGTCGCTGCTCGGCCTTTTCAACGGCTTCTTGCGCACGACCGACATCGATATCTTCGGCCTTCTCGGCGATCTCCGCCATCACCGTGACTTTGGATGGCGTCACCTCAGCATAGCCCCACAGAATCGACATGTAATGCCATGCTTCGTGAGTCTTATACCGAAGTTCTCCAATTCGCAGGCTGGAGAGAAGATGGCAATGTCCCGGCAAGACACCGAACTCACCCTCACTGCCTGGCGCGATGACTTCATCGACCTCCTGGCTCAAGAGCAACTTCTCCGGTGTCACGACTTCTAATAAAATCTTTCCAGCCATTGTCCTTTTCCTGCTCTCTAACGAAAGGGCTACCGGTCAGGATGCCCTGCCGTACGCGCATCGGCCGAGCACCGTCTGAGCGTGCGCGGTCTGCGAGCACAAGGGCACCTGACTGCTAGACCTTCACTCCCATCTTTTCCGCCTTCGCGACTGCCTCCTCGATGGGACCGACCATGTAGAAGGCCTGCTCAGGCAGGTGGTCGTATTTCCCTTCGAGGATTTCCTTGAAGCTCCGCACCGTATCCTTGAGCTTGACATACTTCCCCGGCGCTCCGGTGAACGCTTCGGCCACATGGAACGGCTGGGAAAGGAAGCGCTGAATTTTACGCGCGCGCGCCACGGCCATCTTGTCGTCTTCAGACAACTCATCCATACCGAGAATGGCGATGATGTCCTGCAAATCCTTATACCGTTGCAACACGGACTGGACACCACGAGCCACCTTGTAATGCTCTTCTCCGATGACTTGCGGGTCGAGAATGCGCGACGTGGAGTCGAGAGGGTCGACCGCCGGGTAAATACCCAACTCAGCCAACTGCCGTGACAACACCGTCGTCGCATCCAAGTGCGCAAAAGCCGTCGCCGGGGCCGGATCGGTCAAGTCGTCGGCCGGCACGTAAATCGCCTGCACCGAGGTGATGGATCCCTTCTTCGTCGACGTGATCCGTTCCTGCAGCGCGCCCATTTCCGTGGACAGGTTGGGCTGATAACCGACCGCTGATGGCATACGACCAAGCAACGCGGACACTTCCGATCCCGCCTGCGTGAACCGGAAGATGTTGTCGACGAACAACAACACGTCCTGATTTTCCTCGTCGCGGAAGTACTCGGCGACCGCCAGACCAGTCAAGGCAACCCGGAGACGTGCTCCCGGTGGCTCGTTCATCTGGCCATACACCAGCGCCGCCTTGGACTTGGTATAGTCGTCGGGATCGATGACCTTGGATTCCTGCATTTCGTGCCAGAGGTCGTTACCTTCACGAGTGCGCTCGCCCACGCCCGCGAATACCGAGAATCCACCGTGGTGGAGCGCGATGTTGTTGATCAGCTCCATGATGATGACGGTCTTGCCGACGCCGGCTCCGCCGAAGAGACCGACCTTACCGCCCTTGCTGTAGGGCTCTAACAGGTCGACCACCTTGATCCCGGTCTCGAGCACTTCGGTCTTGGTGTCCTGATCTTCCAAGCGCGGCGCAGGCCGGTGAATCGGGTAGGTTTTCTTCGCTTTGATCGGACCCTTTTCATCGACCGGCTCACCCAACACGTTGATCAGACGACCCAGGGTCTCACGACCGACAGGCACAGAAATCGGGGCGCCGGTATCCTGCACATCCATGCCGCGAGTCAGACCGTCAGTCGTCGACATCGCGATGCTGCGCACGCGATTTTCACCAAGATGCGAGGCGACTTCGAGCGTGATCCGCACGGCCGGCTTGCCGGCAGCCTTATTCTCTTCCTGCGTCACCTTGAGCGCATTGTAGATATTCGGCAATTGACCGGGAGGGAATTCCACGTCGACCACGGGGCCGATGACTTGAATAACTTTTCCTGTGCTCATAAGGCTCCTCTTGTCGTCAATGATGCACCCGGCACATTACCGTGATGCAGCATTCCTCATTCCACAATTTATTTCAGGGCTTCTGCGCCGCCCACGATGTCCATGAGTTCTTTGGTGATCGCCGCCTGGCGGGTCTTGTTGTAATACAAGGTGACTTTCTTGATGAGCTGCCCGGCATTGCGAGTCGCACCGTCCATGGCAGCCATACGGGCCCCGTGTTCCGCCGCCGCTGACTCCAGGAGGATACGATAGGTCTGAATTTGAAAATGCTTCGGGACCAAGGCATTCAGGAGTTCGCTCTCGTCGGGCTCATACAAGTAACTCCCCCCAGCTGCGGAGTGCTCAGCGGCAGTGGGCGCCGCACCGAATTCGGCGGCCGCGTCGATAGGGAATAGCTTTTCAACGATCACTCGTTGCTGGATGGCAGACTTGAACTCGTTGTAGACAACATAGAGTTCGTCAAAGGTGCCTTTCACAAAATTTTCGGTCAAATCCCCACCGATGTCGATGGCGTGCTCGAAGCTCAGTTTATCGAAGATCCCCGTCCACTCCTGTCGGATCGGCCAGGAACGACGGCGGAAATAGTCGCGCCCTTTTCGGCCAATGATGCTGAGATTGACCGAAAGCCCCTGCGCTTCGCATTGCCGGATGAACTCTGAGCTCTTCCGCACAATATTGCCGTTGAATCCGCCGCAAAGTCCGCGATCGCTCGTGACGACGAGAATTTCGATTTTCTTCCCCTCGCGCTTTTGAAGGAGAGGATGGGACGTACGATTGACGCGCTGGCTGAGATTGCTGAGCACCCCGCGCATCTTATGGGCGTAGGGCCTCGCAGCCAAGATGCGATCCTGCGAACGCTTGAGCTTCGCGGCCGCAACCATTTTCATGGCCTTCGTAATTTTCTGCGTATTCTTGAAGGCGGCGATTTTCCGCCGGAGAGATTGTAAGCTCGGCATTCTTGTACGCTCTCAGCAATCAGCGCTCAGGCTTCAGCTCAAGGCTGAAGGCCTGATGGCTATTTTGCTCCGTAGCCCATTTTCTGTTTAAAGGTCGTAATGATTTCTTTCAGCTTGCCGCCGATCTTGTCATCAATTTTTCCGACCGTGGCAATGTCTTTGCGCATGTCCTGGTGATTCTGCGCCACGTAGTGGAGCAAGTCGGCCTCGAATTGCAGGACCTTGTCCACCGGCACGTCGTCCAGGAATCCATTGACACCGGCATAAATCGACAGCACCTGATCGGCAACCGGCATCGGCTTGTATTGCCCTTGCTTGAGCAATTCCACCATGCGAACTCCGCGGGCCAGCTGCATCTGGGTAGCCTTGTCGAGTTCGCTCCCGAACTGCGAGAAGGCGGCCATTTCACGATACTGGGCAAGATCCAGACGCAACGTACCGGCGACCTGCTTCATCGTCTTGATCTGCGCGGATCCGCCGACCCGGGACACCGACAAGCCGACGTTAATCGCCGGACGAATACCGGAATAGAACAAGTCGCTACCGAGGTAAATCTGTCCATCGGTAATAGAAATGACGTTGGTCGGAATGTAGGCCGACACGTCACCGGCTTGCGTCTCGATGATCGGAAGGGCCGTCAGGCTACCTCCACCGAGCTTGTCGCTCAGTTTCGCTGCGCGCTCCAACAACCGGGAGTGCAGATAAAACACGTCGCCCGGATAGGCTTCACGACCCGGCGGACGGCGTAGCAAGAGAGACAACTGACGATAGGCCACCGCGTGCTTCGACAGGTCGTCGTACACAATCAATGCGTGCTTACCGTTGTCGCGGAAATATTCACCGATCGCGGCGCCGGCAAAGGGAGCCAAAAACTGCATGGGCGCCGGATCGCTGGCCGTTGCCGCCACGACCATGCTGTACTCCATGGCGTGATTTTCTTCGAGAGTTTTCACCACGCGCGCCACTGTCGAACGCTTCTGACCGACGGCGACGTAGATGCAGAAAACCCCGAGGCCCTTTTGATTGATGATGGTATCGACGGCGATGGCGGTTTTTCCGGTCTGCCGGTCTCCGATGATCAACTCACGTTGACCGCGACCGATGGGGATCATGGCGTCGATCGCTTTGATGCCCGTCTGCAGCGGCTCACGCACTGATTGTCTGGTATTCACACCGGGCGCCACGACTTCGATACGGGAAGAGTGTTGTGAGTTGATCGGGCCCTTGCCGTCGATTGGCTGACCGATCGCGTTTACCACCCGTCCCACCAAGGCTTCACCGACCGGAATTTCCGCAATACGACCCGTACGTTTAACCGGATCGCCTTCCTTGATTCCGACATCGTCGCCCATGAGCACCGCGCCGACATTGTCTTCTTCAAGGTTCAACGCGATCCCATAGAGGCCGCCCGGAAATTCGAGCATTTCTCCGGCCATCGCGCCATCCAACCCGTAGATTTTCGCAATGCCGTCTCCGACCTGAATCACGGAACCAGTCTGGCTGACATCGACCTGTTGGTCGAAGCCCTTGATCTTCTCTTTAATGATGGAGCTGATCTCTTCTGCCTTGATCTGCATGGCTACTCCTTGGTCAACACACGCTGCATGGCGCTTAGTCGGCCCCGGACCGTGCTGTCTACGACGGTGCTGCCCAGGCGGATGTGGAGGCCGGCGACATGTTCAGGTTCTGTATGGAAGGTGACATCGACGTCGCGCTTCAAAAGATCGCGCAATCGGGTAGTGATTCGCTCCTGCTCGGTCACAGGCAAGGCATGCGCGGAAGACACGAGGACCTGTTGCGTCCCCTTGGATTCATCCACGAGCTTGGCGAAGGCCTCGGCGATGTCCGGCAGGAAACTGACTCGATTTTTCCGCACCAATTGATCGAGAAATCTTTTTCCGACCGGTGGGCACCCCAATCGAGTGGCCAGTTCAATCAGCACACCCAATTTGGTGTCTTCCGGGAACACAGGAGAGGCGATGGCGTGGCGCAACGCAGCAGACTGCGTGAAGGCCTCTCCGAGCCCGTGCAACGCCGCGCGGGCGGGCTCGATGCTGGGTGTATCAAGAAGTTCGAACAGAGCTTTTGCGTATCGACGTGCGACGGCTGTCTTAATCACAATGGACTATCCGCTACGGTTAACCGTGTTTTGATAAAACGGGAAGCTTGCGTGCGGTGGGCACGACAAAAAGCGCGCCAAGTTAGCATTCAATAGCGGGTACTGTCAAGAAGAGATGCGTAAGATCGGAGCGTAAGAAGGATGGGAGTAGGGCACAGACCCGCCCCAGTCCTGCCCGACGTACGATAGCATTAAGTGCACCGATCGTCTTGATCAGCGAAGGGGTGGGAGGAAATCGGACAAGGCTCACTACCTAGGGTCGCTGAATAATACCGCCGCCGAGCACACGGTCACCTTGATAAAACACGGCGGACTGCCCGGGACTAAGCGCGCGCTGCGGCTGATGAAATCGGACCTGAATCGTGCCATGCCCAGACGGCAGAAGTGTGGCGGGACTGGATGGAGTGGCGTAGCGAATCTTCACTTCCGCCTCAACCGGCTGCCGGCCGATGGTGTGATCAAAAAGACTGAAATCGGCGACCTGACAATCCGACTGCACCAATTGATCTTCCGCGCACAATACCACCTGGCCTGACTCAGGCACGACCTTCTGCACATACAACCGCTGCCCCACCGCAACACCCAAGCCCCGACGTTGACCCGGGGTATAGAACGCGATGCCCTCGTGCCGGCCTAAGACCTTGCCGTCCACACCCACAAAGTCTCCGGGCTGCTTCGCCTCCGGCATTTCCTGCTCAATGAAGGTGCGGTAGTCGCCATGACTCACGAAACAAATCTCTTGGCTTTCCTTGAGCTCCTCCACGGGCAATCCAAGCGATTCGGCCTCTTGCCACACATCCCGCTTCTGCATGTGGCCGACCGGAAAAAGCAGCTGCGGCAGCCAGGCAGGATTGATCCGATAGAGAAAATAACTTTGGTCCTTGCGCGCGTCGAGGGCCCGGTGCAGCGACCACTGCCCATCGCTCTGCTGTACGCGGGCATAGTGTCCCGTTGCCACATAGTCCATGCCTCGCTCTTGCGCTAAGGCATACAAGGAGCGCAATTTCACCCGTTCATTGCACCGCACGCAGGGATTGGGCGTGGTGCCGGAGGCATAGCCGGCAACAAAATCATCGATCACGCCCTGCTGAAAGACTTCTCGACGATCGACTACTTCATAAGGAATACGTAGACGCTGGGCGACATATCTCGCGATACCGATCTTGCAGCACCCCCGCTCTTCCCAGCGCTTGGATACGGCGACCTGGTCATCCTCATGCTCCCATACTTGGAGCGTGACACCATGGACCTCGTACCCCTGCTGCACGAGCAGAGAGGCAGCGACGGAGCTATCCACTCCGCCGCTCATCCCGAGCAATACGGTCTGACCTGTCATAGATGATACCGGAAAACCAATGGGCCGAGTACTTAGGTCTCTTGCGTTTTGACTTTGCCGCGATGGGCCACGAGGTCGCGCACGCCGGGATCCTGCGGAGCACCGAACTCAGAGGACTCATCCTCCGTCCACTTCTCAGCGCCCATATTACTCATACCGTGGAAATGCGCGCCTTCCTCAATCATGATCGCCGGGCTCTGAATATCTCCGATGAGAATCCCGGGCTTCTGAATCTCCACCTTCTGAAGCGCAGTGACCGATCCCTTCACGCGCCCGCTGATCGAAACGGACCCGGCGGCAATCACGCCCTTGATGATGGCGCTTTCTCCGACGATCACCGCTCCGCCCGTATGCACTTCTCCTTCGACACGACCATCGATACGGACGGTCCCATCAAAGGTGACAATGCCCTTGAAGCTGGTGCCCTTGCCAAGGAAGGTAAACTTATCGTCCTCCGCGACAGGCTGTTTTTTGGTCTCACCCCACATCGGCATCCTCCTTCGCACACTGCACAACTGCTCACGGTCGGGGCGCAGACTGATTGAAACCTTGCTGTGCCCACCTCTGGCTTACAAGGCACACCGCAATCTGTCCAACGAATTCGTCGTTGAGCCGAGTTATCCGTTGACCAACTTGACGCCCTGGCCTCGCGTGGCGCCCTGCCCCTGCGGCTCGCGCGTCCCCGACTGGCTCATTTCCAACGTACCGTTGAAAACCACCCCTTCTTCCATCGCGAGCAACGGCGCCTTCACGCCGGCATTCACCACGGCAGGTGCGCGCAGCTTGACCTTTTCCCGCGCGCTGATGTCACCGGTGATCTTCCCCTTGCACACCACGGTACCGGCCGTAATCTTGGCGGTCAGGACCGCATCCTCTCCGACCAGCAAGACACCCTCCGTATGAATTTCTCCATCCAGATTGCCATCGATTCGCACAGTGCCGTTATAGGAAATGACGCCCTTGAAGCTAACGCCTTTCCCGACAAAGGCGTTGATCTCTTCGTTCCCTTCACGCGGTGCCGTGGATTCCAGATTGTCCATTTCAGTTCCCTCACTTTGTCCGGCTTGACGCTTTCCTTCTGGCTTGTCCTTACTAATCCATGCCATTTCTTACACCTCCCACAAATAACAACAACTTACCTCCCGACCGGAGGACGTGCACGCTACCGTCGACTGATCTCACTCCCAGCTCTCAAATTCTGACGGCATTCTACTCCGGTCAAACAGAGAAAATCTGCTCTGAAAATGTGGCGGCTATCCATTAAGCAACCGCTCAACTACCCCGTCTAATTCTTCCGGCGAAAAATAATGAATCACGATCTTACCGCCCCGTCGCCCCTTCTGAACATCCACCCTGGTGCCCAGACGTTTCTGCAGCCGCTCTTCAAGATCGGACCGTAATGGCGCACGAACCGGACGCTTCCCAGGCTTTCTCGCCTCCGCATGTTCCTGCACCAACCGCTCTGCTTCGCGGACGGACAGCTGCCCGCTCACAATCTGCGTGGCCAAACTGAGCTGAGCCGCCGGGGTCATCAGCCCGAGAATAACTTTGGCATGGCCCGTGGACAACTGATCGGACTCGATCATGTGTTGTATCTCTGATGGCAGCGACATCAATCGCAACAGGTTCGCCACGGACGACCGGTCGCACGCCACCTTCTGAGCGATCGCCTCTTGGGTCAGCCCGAATTCATTGAGCATGCGTTGGTAGGCCCGAGCAGTCTCCATGGGATTCAGATCGTCGCGCTGGAGGTTTTCCACCAACGCCAACACCATCGATTCCTGATCGGACACATTTCGCACGAGCGCTTGAATCTTCTGCATTCCCGCTAACTTAGCAGCTCTCAAGCGACGTTCACCGGCAATCAACTCATAGATACCGTCACCTTTCCGTCGCACCAGAATCGGTTGCAGCAAGCCATTCTGCTTCAACGAGGCGGTCAGCTCGGCCAGTTCGACTTCTGAGAATTGCTGACGTGGTTGAAAGCGGTTTGGAACAATCGCTTCGAGCCGCAATTCCTGCACGTCACCACGCTCCGGCTCCGCCGTTGTTCGGCCGGTCGGCAGCAGTGCGTCGAGACCTCTACCGAGGGCTTTTTTCTCCATGGACGACAAACTCCTTGGCTAAGGATAGATAGGCTTGGGCACCGGCTGATGCCATGTTGTACAAGAGAGCCGGACGACCGTAGCTCGGCGCCTCGGCCAACGTCACATTGCGCGGAATCATCGTCTGATACACGCTCTCCCCGAAATGCCCACGGATCTGCTCGACGACCTGGCGAGCAAGCGAGTTACGCGCATCGTACATCGTGAGGACAATACCCTCGATTTCCAGCCCTGGATTGAGAGACTGCCGAAGGCGCTGGATACTCTCCATCAGCCGACCGAGACCTTCCATCGCATAGTATTCACATTGCACCGGAATTAGCACTGAATGGGCAGCGACCATCGCGTTGATGGTCAGAAGCCCGAGGGCGGGCGGACAATCCAACAAGATCGTGTCGTATCGGTCGGCCACCTCAGCCAAAGCTTCCTTGAGGCGCTGCTCCCTGGCTTCCATATTCACCAGCTCCACTTCGGCGCCGGCGAGATGGGAATTCGATGGGACAATCGACAACCCATTGACCCCAGTCTGCATAGCTAGAGACTCAATACTGTCTTTACTAATCAACGCATTGTAGATCGTCTTCGTGAGCGCCATGGCATCGACGCCAAGCCCGCTCGTTGCGTTTCCCTGCGGGTCAATATCGACAAGAAGAACCGATCCTCCCTCGATTGCCAACGCTGCGGCAAGGTTCACGGAAGTGGTCGTCTTCCCCACTCCACCCTTTTGATTTGCGACAGCAATGATTCGAGCCATGTAGTTCCCCTATCCGCCAAAACAAATATGTTTGCGCCTCAATGTTCCACGTGGAACACCACATCATCCAATGGACTTTGCAAACACAGACAGCACTCGATGCCCGTACTTCGCAGGAAGCTCATACTCGACTTCCTCGACCAAAGCAAGGCCGACAAGTCCAAACCTTGGCCCAACCCTCTCCGCACGGTACAAGACAAGCTTTCCGGCAGGTTTAAGCAGTGCCGAAAGCTCCTCTCCAAGGTGATCCACTTTAAAAGCCCTCACCACAATGTAATCAAACCGCCCCTGAACATGGATTCGATTGACGTAATCTTCCAGCTTGGCCGTCGCCACAGTCACGCCTTGCAGGCCGAGCGATCCGATGACATATCGCAGAAACGACCCCTTTTTTTCACTCGGCTCCAGCAGCTCAACCGACAATTGAGGGCAGACAAATTTGAGGGGAATCGCAGGGAATCCAGCTCCTGACCCGACATCAAGCAACTCACTTTTATCATTAATATCAATGACTTTCAGGCAAGCAACTGAATCAATAAAATGCTTCACCAGAATCTCTCTATCATCGTCGATAGCCGTGAGATTGATGGCCCTATTCCATTTTTTTAGCTCACTAAGATAGCGACAGAAATAGGAAACAGAAGAATCAGGGATAGAAAGAGAGAGATCTGCCGCAAAAGACTGAAGAGATGCTGCGAATTGAACTTCGTCGTGTTCCACGTGGAACACTTACGCGAAAACAACCGGGGCGGTCAAGCAGGTTCTTCCCTGAAACGTGGCGCGCTGGCTAATGAAGAACCATTTCGACAACCCTGCACCGCAGACTCAAAGGGATGGCTGACGCCGATGCCTTTCGATGGCGACCAGCAGGAGAGAAATAGCGGCGGGCGTCACACCGGAAATACGAGAAGCCTGTCCGACCGATGCAGGCCTTACACGCTTGAGCTTCTCCCTGACTTCGCCTGAAAAACCAGTAATTCCGTCATAATCAAACTGATCGGGGATGGCGCGATGCTCCAATTTCTCCGATCGCTGAATTTGCTGCAGCTGCCGCTTAATATACCCCTCGTATTTCACTTCGAGTTGAATCGCTTCCACAATATCAAGATCGTCGATACCTGCGCCGCCGAAGACTGCCACCATTTTTTCGTATGTCATCTCCTGACGCCTGAGAATCTCGGCCAAGGATTGCGTCGGAGCTACCGCTCCTATCTCTGCCTCCTCCATAAGCCGCCTCACATCAGAGGTCATTTTTGGGCGCGTCTCCTTGAGGCGACGAACCTCCCGCTCCAGAGTAGACCGCTTCACCTCGAGCTTCCCGTGCACCTCATCAGACACCAATCCAATACGGTGCCCGATATCCATCAGACGAAGATCCGCATTGTCATGGCGCAGAAGAAGGCGGTACTCCGCCCGCGATGTGAACATCCGATAGGGCTCTCTGGCATCTTTCGTAATTAAATCATCAATTAACACACCAATATAGGCCTGCGATCGATCCAGCACGAGCGGCCCTTCACCACGCAGCCGCAAGGCAGCGTTGATTCCCGCCATGATTCCCTGGGCACCGGCCTCTTCATACCCGGAGGTTCCATTGATTTGGCCGGCGTGGTACAGCCCCGCCACTAATTTCGTCTCTAGCGAATTGTGGAGTTGGCGTGGAGGAAAATAATCATACTCGACCGCATACCCCGGCTTGAGCATTTTCGCCTGCTCAAGACCAGGAATGGTCTTCAGCATGGCTGCCTGTACATCGACCGGGAGACTGGTTGAAATTCCATTCGGGTAAAATTCGTTCGTATCCAAACCTTCCGGTTCGATAAAGATTTGATGCCGGTCTTTGTCGGCAAATCTCACGACCTTATCCTCGATCGACGGACAATACCGGGGACCGACAGAATCAATCACCCCACTGAACAACGGCGATCTATCGATATTTTTCGCAATAATATCATGCGTTTGCGAATTCGTGTACGTCAAATGACAAGGCACCTGCGGCAGGGACACGCGTTGCGTGCGGTAAGAGAACGGTGGCGGGGGGTCATCCCCCGGCTGCAATTCCATCACAGAAAAATCGATAGAATCGCGATCAAGGCGGGGCGGAGTTCCTGTTTTTAGCCGACCGACCTCAAAGCCAAAATCACGCATGCAATCAGAGAGATGCTCCGCCGAGGCCTCCCCGGCACGACCGGCTGGAAAATGATTCAGACCAATATGGATCAACCCCTTCAGAAACGTTCCCGATGTGAGGACGATAGCCTTTGCATGAATGTGCGTCCCGGCATCCGTCACGATACCGGTCACAGCCCCGGCCCGGGTAAGAATGCGATCCACCGTCCCGCCACGAATCTCGAGTGCCGACTGTGAACGGAGCGTGCGCTGCATGACGTCACGATAGACCTTCTTGTCGCATTGCGCGCGCAAAGCGCGGACGGCCGGGCCCTTACTGGTGTTGATCATGCGAAACTGGATACCTGCCTGGTCCGTATTCCTCCCCATCTCTCCGCCCAACGCATCGATCTCCTTGACCAGATGTCCCTTGGCGATGCCGCCGATCGCGGGATTGCAGGACATCTGAGCGATCCGGTCCGGATCCATCGTGAGCAGGATCGTGCGGGCCCCCATACGGGCTGCCGCCAGGGCCGCTTCACACCCGGCATGGCCTCCCCCAACGACGATGACATCACACTGTTCTGTCACGACAAAAGCCCCTTCATTTTCCGATACAAAACTCGGAGAAAATCCGTTCCAGAATTTCGTCGGTGGTAATGGCGCCGGTGATTTCTCCCAAGGCGTCGGCGGCAATGCGAAGATCCATGGCCACCAATTCGCCGGCACATCCTGCGTCTACCGACTGCCTGGCCTGCTCAACAGCTTGCAGGGCGCGTTCGAACGCGGTGGCATGCCGGAGATTGGTGACCAGAACCGCCTCTTGGGGCTCCAAATGACCAGGCATCAACCGGTGACTGATCGCATCACGCAAGCCATCCAGCCCGATCTGCATTTTTGCAGAGATTTCAAGCACACCGGCGTTCACCGGGCAGGCACGGCTAAGGTCTTCTTTCGAGATACGAGACGGCAGGTCGCACTTATTCACGACCAACAACGCCTGCGCGGCCTCCTGACGACGGAGCAACAGCCGATCACTCTCCGTCAACGGTTGAGAACCGTCCAACAGAATCAGCGCCAAATCCGCGTCTTCCCATGCGAGGTGGCTCCGACGAATGCCTTCGGCTTCGACTGGGTCGTCCGTTGCCCGGATACCGGCCGTGTCGAAGAGCCGAACCGGAATGCCATGGATACTAACGACCTCTTCCAACATGTCCCGCGTCGTGCCGGGGATCGGCGTGACGATCGCTCGGTCGCTCTGCAGCAGGGCGTTCATCAAGCTCGACTTCCCGACGTTTGGGCGCCCCAGAATCGCCACTGCGGCGCCTTCTCTCCAGATTCGTCCTTCCTGCCCGGACCGCACCAACCGCCGCAGCTTGATCACGGTCTCATCAAGAAGGCGCAGAAGCTCGTCCTGGCGAACGAATGCAATATCCTCCTCCGCAAAATCCAGCGCGGCCTCGATATGCGCCAACGCCACCACCAAGGCCGACCGGATCTCCTCCGCCTCACGGGACAACTCGCCGCGCCGTTGCGATTGGGCAATCGCCAGGCTTCGTACAGTTTTCGCGCGAATCGTATCGAGCACGGCCTCGGCCTGCGCAAGATCCAGCCGTCCATTGAGAAAGGCTCGTTTGGTAAACTCGCCCGGCATAGCCAACCTGGCCCCTGCCGACATCAAGCCCCGGCACAACTGATCCAGCACCACCGGCCCACCATGGCACTGCACCTCGACAACATCTTCTCCGGTATACGAATGCGGCCCTTTCATCAGAACCACGAGCGCCTCATCAAACACCGCATGCGGGCGTGATTCGGTCTCATGAGGAACGGCACGAGCTGCACCCGGCGAGCCAACATCTGCCAGCGCCATGACATGAGTTCGAAGGGCGTGAAGGGATTTGCCGGACCGGAGGTGAACGACTCGAGAAGCGATATCAAGGGCGTGAAGTCCGCTGATGCGGACAACCCCGATTCCCCCTTCGCCGGGAGGGGTGGCGATAGCACAGATCGTATCGTCCAGCGCGCCATGCATGACGCACCCAATCGTGTGGAATTACTCGGATGGACTCGTGCGCCGCTTGCCGTTGCTCTTCTGTTCCTTCGCGTCGTCCCCGGAAGCCGCATCGGTCTCCACCGGCGCCACCTGCCACTTCTTTCCGAACAGCCGCTCGGTCACCACCTGCTGAGTGATCGTCAGCGTATTGTTCGTCAGCCAATAGAGGACTAATCCCGCGGGGAAATTCACGAACAGGAACGTCATGAACACCGGCAGAAACAGCATGATCTTCGCCTGCATCGGATCCATCGTAGTCGGAGTGATCTTCTGCTGAATGACCATGGTGGCGCCCATGACGATCGGGAGCACGTAGTAGGGATCCTGCACGGACAGGTCATGAATCCAAAGCATGAACGGGGCCTGCCGAAGATCGATCGTCATATACAGAATATTGAACAGCGCCACAAAGACGGGCATCTGCAGCACCATCGGCAAACAGCCGCCGACCGGATTCACCCGATGATCTTTATAGAGCTTGATCAGTTCCTTGTTCAGCCGTTCGCGATCGTCTTTGAACTTTGTCTGCAGGGCCAGCACTTTCGGCTGAATGACCTGCATCTGCTTCATGGACTTATAGCTTTTGTACTGCAACGGCACGAACATCAGCTTGATCAACATGGTCAAGAGAATGATCGTGATCCCATAGTTGTGCGTAAATTCGTGGAGGAATCGCAGGACATAGAATATCGGCTTGGCAACCGCCTTGACTAACCCCCAACTCCCAAAGACAAACCAGCCGAAATCAATCGTGTCTTCTAAGCCGACATTTAAGCGCTTCAGCGTGTCGTATTCTTTGGGTCCGGCGTACAGTTGCATCGCCATAGACGACCCGTTCCCGGGTGTGGCAAAGCGAACCCCGGCCGACACCAGCTTGTCCCCTTCCTTCTTCGCGAGGGCAGCGGCAGCCTTCTGCGGCATCAACACACTCAAGAAATATTTATCCTGTATGGCAGACCACTTCACATCCCCTTTGCGCTCCGCCTCGCCATCCGGCGTTTCCTTCAACACCTTGTCGTCGACCAATGACGCCGAACCCATGAGCCCGATGAATCCTTCACCCCACTCCACAATACCGAAATTGGTACCCAGGGTGACGTCCACCGGAGTCGTCAGTCCTTGCGTGCGGATCGCAATATCCACCAAGTAAGAGCCATGGTGGAAGGTCAATTCCTTTTCAACGTCAACATTCTTCTGGGCATCGTGGTACCGGAAGGTGAGATGACCGACAGGATGCGCACTATCGAGATGCGTGAGGTCCTGAGTCACTTGATAGAGGGCAGATCCAAGGTCGCTGGTCACGGCCTGATCACTGGTCACCAGGCTCAGCGGTCCTTTGAACCGTCCTCCGCTATATACCAACTGCACAGGAGCCGAGCCCTGCTCGACAGCCGCGCTGTACCGCTTCAACTCCCAGGATTTGAGCACCGCGCCGCGATTACTGAATTTCGCACGAAAGAGCTCCGTATCGACCTCGATCGTTTGCTCTTCACTTGCGACTGCGGTCCCATTGCCGGAAGTAGCGGACGCAACATTCAAGGAAGAGACCGGCGCAGAACTCCCAGACTTCGTGGGGTCTCCCGTGGTACCGGCAGGGGCGTCGGTGATGGTGGCCGGATTGGGGTTCGTGGCCATCTGCACCGGCTCCGGAGGCGGCAACAGGCCCATGCCCTTCAGCAGGTAGTCGTAACCGATAATCACGGCCAGGGACACGATGAGGAAAATGATGACGCGTTTTTCCATGGAATTTATGTAGAGAACAGAAGCGGAAAAGTTATTGTCACGAGGGTTACCGTACCGGGTCTACTCCACCGGGATGGAAGGGATGACATTTCAGCAAGCGCCTACCGGCCATAAACAGCCCCTTGAGAACTCCATACCGCTCGATGGCCTCCTGAGCATACACGGAGCACGTGGGATAAAACCGGCACGCAGGTCCGAGCAATGGAGACAGACAGGCACGATAGGCCATCAGTAAGATGATGCAGAACCGTCTTAGGGCGAGGGTTCCCCAAAACGGGCCAGCCGCTGTCTTTGTAATGTGCCTCGCCATACGTTCTGCAGCTCCGCAAACGACAGATTCAGGCACTCTCGTTTCGGGAACACCAGAAATGCATGACCTGGAACTAATGCCGACCGCACTGCGCGACCCAATTCCCGAAACAGACGCTTGGCCCGATTCCGACGCACCGCTGTCCCGAAGCGGCGCCCGATCACAATCCCCAACATCGCATCCTGGGACAGGCCCGGGCAAATCTGGAGATTAAAGAGTCCTGTTGAAACCCGTCGGCCGCTTTTCTTGATGTACTGGATGTCCCGGCTACGCTTCAAGAAAAACGGAGCAGCCTTTTGCTCTGCCGACATAACACACCTGCCTGTGGGTCACCAGTCCAGACCAGGCCTCAACGACCAGAGGCCACCTGTCGAGACTGTGCGTCGCCGCATTTTTACTACGACCAGGCCAAGACGACAGGACCCACTCCAGGTGTACCATCCCCCCACCTGGAGGTTGCCTACTTGCAGATTGCCTAGCGGCAGGAAAGAATCAGACGGTGAGACGAGCGCGGCCTTTGGCTCTGCGACGAGCGATAACTTTTCGCCCGTTCTTGGTGCTCATGCGCTTCCGAAATCCATGTTCCCGCTTGCGCTTGAGGTTCGAAGGCTGTTTAAAAGTGAACGACATTACGCACTCCTTCTCGAGAGATCATTCTTCACTGAAGAGGCCGCATTATAGGGGCCGGCCCCGAGGCTGTCAATCAATCTGCGCACGCCCAATCACCGATGCAGGGGAACACGAGAGGAGCTTCGGGCCAGCGCACTAGAGCAATTCCGGAATGCACGGAGAATGCGTACACGGATGCGCTTGAGGCACTCTTGCCCCTCCATGACAAACCTGCCACAGAAATATCCCGGGACCGAACCCGCCACAATTATCCTAACCGATTGTTCTAAAAAGACAATCGTCTCTATACAGAACAATTCTATTCCTGGCATTCAGATTGCGTTACGAGAGCTCGGAGTGGTGGGCGCATGGTAGGTCCATGAAGGTCGCACCTGAGACTGACCCAACGAAGATCAAATGGACTCGGGCTACACGGCAGTGCACGGTCTGCGTGCACCAGGTGCAAAAACGAGAAGAGCTCGCGAGAACAACAGCCTCCACGATAGAATGATCCGATGAGACCGTCGAACCACACGTACCCCACCTTCTGCTGCCTAGTCCTTACCGGACTCCTGGCCATGAGCCTGGGCGGGTGCGTCGAAACAGTCCCCGATGAATTGGTGGAGGCCCTCGAAAGCATCGACCGGGACCTCGTCACGCTGCGGGCGTCCAACATTACCCCGGAAGCGTATTCAAAATTCTCTCGCCAATGGCTCTCCTTGCGAACCCGTATTCAATCCGAGGAAAATATCGTTCGGTGGCCTTGGGAAGAAAATGGGTTGGAGACCGACCTGGAAAACCTGCAGATCGAAGGGTCACGGCTCGTGGCCGTCGTGAACACACGCCTCCAAGAGCAACGCACCGACGCCGAAACCAAATTGGCCAAGGTCGAGCAACGCCTCCGCCTCTTGAACACACGTGTGGGGGATATCGGCAGCCGTGTGGTACTCGGCGAACATCCGGTCGAAACCGAACTGCTTGTCCGGCAAGCCCGCCTGTTCATTGAACAAGGACAGTTCGCGCATGCCATTCAGGCCTCAGATCTCGCCGGGAAGAGACTGCTCACCCAAACCGCCCTGCTCACCAACGAATTGGGACGGTACGCCGATGACGACCTCATCGCAGCGTGGCGAGAATCTGCCCAACGAACCATCGAGTGGTCCCGCACTCATCGCGCGCAAGCCATCGTGATCAGCAAGGCCGATCGAGTCCTGTCCTTATACAAGAACGGCCGAAAAATACTGACCTATCCGATCCGCTTAGGATCGAAAGGCATCCGCGCAAAACAGCACTACGGCGACGGCGCGACACCCGAAGGCGAATATCGCATCCACCGCAAACGCGGCTCGGGACAGACGCCTTACTTCCGCGCCCTGATTCTCGACTATCCCAATGCCGACGACCGGCGCCGCTTCGAGGCCGCACAACAATCAGGGTTGATTCCCAAAGGTCAGCATATGGCCGGCCTGATCCAGCTCCATGGCATCGCGCAAGGCATTACGGATCAACCCTACGGCAGTATCCTGTTGGATAATCCGCAGATTGCCGTGCTCTTCGACCACGTCTCCGTCGGAACGCCTGTCACCATTGTCGGCGCATTGGAATCACAAAACTCCATTTCTCTCGTGCTCGCCGATTTAGGCGATCAGGAGGAGGAGACCTAGCTCCTCCTCGCGACTGCTTCGACCGCCGCCCGGTTCCCCCGCTCCCCCATCCATTCACACACCGATACATCCTTCGATGTGTCCTCGTTTGCCTTTTTACACACTCGAACCTAAGATACGAAAAAGCCGAGGTCCATCGATTCGTTCCTCCACTAATAACGGAAGAGAGCGTGTTATGCCGACCCGTCCCACTGCAGCGCCCCTGCTGGACACCCAGCCCATCAGCAAAACGCTTGACGACCTGGCAAACAGCCATACGATCGAGCGCATCTGGACACGAGACCATACCCTCTGGAAGCCCAGTCCGACTGAAATTGAGAACCGCCTGGGCTGGCTGACCGTCCTCGACCACATGCAGGACGGGCTCGCCGAATTACGAAACTTCGCGCAGGCCGTCCGGGAAGCTCGTACCACCGACGTCGTGCTGCTCGGAATGGGCGGAAGCAGCTTGGGGCCTGAAGTTCTCCGCTGCACATTTGGTTCCGCCAAAGGCTCGCCCAAACTCTGGGTATTGGACTCCACGGTCCCGGGCTGGGTCCGGCAGGTCACGAAAGCGATTCAACCGGCACGAACCCTCTTTCTCGTGGCCAGCAAATCCGGCGGAACGATTGAAGTCATGTCACTCTTCGCTCACTTCTGGGAGCTTGTCCGGCGAACTAAAGGCAATCGAGGCGGAGCCCAGTTTGTCGCCATCACAGACCCCGGCACCGGACTCGAACAGCTCGCGCGCGAGCGCGGATTTTGGCGCACGTTCACCAATCAACCGGACATCGGCGGACGATACTCCGTCCTCTCCTACTTTGGCCTGGTCCCTGCTGCACTGTTGGGGCTCGACGTAGGCAAACTCCTCAGCCGGGCGCTCGCCATGCGTGAAGCCTGCCGACACACCACTGATCCAAAAGACAATCCGGGAGCGGCCCTGGGAGCGATGATGGCCGCCATGGCCATGGCAGGGCGGGACAAGGTCACGCTGCTGACCTCCCCCACGCTCAATTCGTTTGGACTCTGGGTAGAACAACTTCTCGCCGAAAGCACCGGCAAGGAAGGAACCGGAATTGTGCCCGTGGCCGGTGAACCCCTGGCCTCGCCGACCGCCTATGGAGCCGATCGGTTCTTCGTTGCACTTCGACTCACAGGCGACCGCAATGCCGCGCTGGATCGATCCATCCTCACCCTGCAACGGGCCGGGCATCCTGTATTTCGATTGAACCTGACCGACCGCTACGACCTGGGAGGGGAGTTTTTCCGTTGGGAGTTTGCCACCGCCGTCGCAGGACACGCCCTCGGCATCCAACCGTTCGACCAGCCGAACGTGCAGGAGAGCAAAGACAACACAGGACGCGTTTTACGCGAGGTTGAAGCGCAGGGACGACTCCCCTCGCTGCCGATGCTCACGCCCAAGCAAGCCCTGACTCAATTGCTCGAACAGGCCGCGCCGCATCGCTACCTGGCCATTCTGGCCTACACCACACCCAGCCCTCAGCTGGACGCCTCCATACGAGCGTTGCGCAAGGCGGTCATGCGGCGCCACCAGATCGCCACCACGGCGGGTTATGGCCCCCGCTACTTGCATTCCACCGGACAACTCCACAAAGGTGGCCCGAACAGCGGCCTGTTCCTCGAATTTGTGGACAACATGAAACCTGACGTTCCGGTCCCTGAAAAATTCTATTCGTTCGGCACCCTGGCCCAGGCGCAAGCCATCGGCGACCTTCAATCGTTACAGACGCATCAACGTCCGGCCGTCCGCATCGCTCTTGGGTCCAATCCCGTACGCACCATCCGAAGCCTGATTGCCATGCTCACGCCGGCCAGAGCCGGTCGTCGTAAACCCGCGGCGAAAAAACGTCCGCTAACCAAACGCCGCCCTCACCGTTGACGTATGCCTCAGGCTCCAGACATCCACATCTTCCCTGATTCCCAGAAACTGGCCCGTGCTGCGGCAGAGCGCTTCCTCGACGTGGGGCTGCAGGCCATCGCCGAACGGAATCGCTTCCTGGTGGCTCTCTCGGGTGGCTCAACTCCGAAGACGCTGTACTCGATCCTCACCAGCGAGGAATACGCCCAACAACTCGACTGGAGCAAGGTGCACTTTCTGTTCGGCGACGAGCGCAACGTACCGCCGACACATGCCGACAGCAATTTCGCCATGGCGGACGCCATGCTCTTCAGGCCCTTGCACATCTCCCCGGCACACATTCATCGGATCCATGGCGAGGATTCGCCCGACACCGCCGCAGTTCAGTACGAAGACACCCTGCGAGGCCTCACTGCGGCCGGCACCGGACAATGGCCGCAACTAGATCTCATCCTCCTGGGAATGGGCGACGACGGCCATACCGCCTCCCTCTTCCCCGGCACCACAGCACTGACCGAGCAGACGCGTTGGGTGGTTCCCGGCACTTCGCCTCAAGGAACTCGGGCACGGATGACCCTCACCCTAGGTGTGATCAATCACGCGAGTGTGATACTGTTCCTCGTCACCGGACTCAACAAAGCCACCGTTGTCCGGCGCATTCTGAAGCCACGACTCGGCGATCCCGTCCCATACCCTGCGGCCTTGGTTCGACCTGAGACCGGACGACTCTTGTGGTATCTTGATCGCGCCGCGGCATCAGAATTGGCTGCAGCTACACACGATTTGTCATCGCGAGAGGCACCATGATCCTGGCAGGCGATATCGGAGGCACAAAAACCAATCTGGCGCTCTACGATTGGACGACCGAACGGGTCGAGCCGATCCTCGAAGATAGTTTCCACAGCGCAGACTATAAGACCCTCGAAGAAATCATTGAAGAATTTCTCAGTACACCGCTCCCCAAGCCGCCTACAGAAGATGAGCTTGATGATGCGCCCGTTGAAGCCACAACAGAAGAAAACACGGAGACACCGGAGCTCCCCCCCGAACCCATCAAATTAACGGCGGCGTGCTTCGGCGTGGCGGGACCGGTGATCGATAATCGTTGCCGCACCACCAATCTTCCCTGGGTTATTGATGGCGCCGCACTCGCGGAACGATTCACCATCCCTCAGGTGCGACTGCTCAACGACCTCGAAGCAACCGCCCACGGCCTCCTCCTCCTCCGTGCCGAGGAGATCACGGTGTTGAACGCCGGAACTCCACCCAAGAAAAAGCAGGCCCTCGCCCTGATCGCGGCCGGTACCGGACTCGGGGAATGCATTCTCTATTGGGATGGAACCCGCTACCGCCCCATGCCGTCGGAAGGCGGGCACACAGACTTTGCGCCGAACAGCGACAGCGAAATCGACTTGCTGCGCCACCTGCGTGGCAGCTATTTGCACGTCAGCTACGAACGCATCGTATCCGGGCCGGGCCTCCATGCCATTTACGAATATCTGCGCGACACCAAGAAAAATGAACCGACCTGGTTGGCGGAGAAGATCAAAGCGGGCGATCCTGCCGCCGAGATTTCCAACGCCGGCCTCAAGGGACAGGCCGAAATCGCCACACAGGCCTTGGACTTATTTGCCTCGATTTATGGCGCCGAAGCCGGCAACCTCGCGCTCAAGGCGCTCACACTCGACGGAGTCTACCTTGCCGGGGGGATTGCGCCCAAATTGCTGAAGAAACTACAGGACGGTTCGTTTATGCGCGGGTTCACAAACAAGGGCCGCTACAAACGGATCATGACCCAGATTCCGGTGAAGATCGTGATGAACGACAAGACCGCCCTGCTTGGCGCCGCCTCGATGGCGGCACAACTCACATCATTGACCTCACCATGAAGCCATCCATCATGACACCACTTGATCTCGATTCCGAAAAGAAGCGAGCGGCGCTGAAAGCCGCCGAGTATGTAAGCAACGGGATGGTCGTCGGGCTGGGAACCGGTACGACCTCGAAACATTTGATCATCGCCCTCGGAGAGCGTGTCCGCGCAGGGTTGAACATCCACGCCGTACCGACATCCCACGACACAGCGGCCTTGGCGAGGCAGTCCGGCATTCCCCTCATCGACTCCGACAACGCGTGGATGATTGATGTGGCCATCGACGGAGCCGACCAGGTCGATCCCGCCTTGAACCTCGTGAAAGGCGGCGGAGGCGCATTGCTCAAGGAAAAAATTGTGGCCGCCGCAGCCAAGCGCTTTATCGTCATGGTCGACCACACGAAACTCGTCCCGGCGCTCGGCGGCAGTTTCCCCTTGCCGATTGAAGTCGTACCGTTCGGATGGGGCAGCACGGCACGGAACATCGAACAAGCCTCAGGAGGCAAGGCGGTCCTACGCGAGCGAAACGGCGTCGTGTTCCAGACCGAAGCAGGCCACGTGATCCTCGATCTGCACATGCCGGAGATCAACGATCCAGCCACCCTCGAAATAGAACTCAACCAGATTCCCGGCATCGTTGAAACCGGACTGTTTATTGGACGGACCAGCATCCTGATCGTCGGTCATGCACGGGGTACGGACGTCACCCTTACCGCGGAGTCATGAAGGGCGATCGGGCCGACCCGCCGGTGACTCGACGACAAGCGGCGCTACTGGCTACACGAGTCCTTCGCAACGCAGTGGTATGGCTGGGAGTCTGGCACGGCGCCTCTGCATCGTTCTTCGTCCCTACGGCCTGGAGCCGACCGAATCCACCACACAACCATCGACAGTCGAATCAACACACCATGGGTGCATCTATGACGACTCACGATCCATACAGACTTCCGCGCCATATCGTCCCGTCTCATTACGACGTGCGTATCGAACCGGACCTCCAGGCACACTCGTTCACCGGCCACGAGGTCGTCACACTGACAGTAACCGAGCCGACGACTGAGATCCTCTTGAATGCGACCGAATTGGACATCTCGACGGCGACATTGTCCGGCGAAGGAACGCCGCCGCGCGCCGGAACCGTGCGGATGGACGAGGAGCACCAGCGATGCCACATTACCTTTCCATCGGTCATTCAACCCGGCGCCTGGAAATTGAGCCTCGCCTTTCGCGGCATACTGAACGATAAATTGCGCGGGTTCTATCGGAGCAGCTACAAGGATGAGCAGGGCGTCATGCACAATCTGGCCGCAACCCAGTTCGAAGCGACCGACGCGCGCCGGGCCTTCCCCTGTTGGGACGAACCTCAATTCAAGGCCGTCTTCGCCGTTACCCTGGCGATCGATCCCGCGATGACCGCCATCTCGAATACCCGGATCGTGGACGATCGACAAGAGGGCGGAAAGCGAGTGCTGCGCTTCGCGGAATCCATGAAGATGTCCACGTATCTTGTGGCCTTCATCGTCGGGAAACTCGAATCGACAGCCCCCACCATGGCTCAGCAAACCCCGGTCCGCCTCTGGTCCGTGCCCGGCAAACAGCACCTCACTCCGTTCGGCCAAGACATCGCCGTCTACTCGCTGAATTTTCTCGCCGACTACTACGGCATCCCCTATCCGGGCGACAAGCTGGATCTCATTGCCATCCCCGACTTCGCGTCCGGAGCGATGGAAAATCTAGGCGCAATCACCTTCCGTGAAACCGCCTTGCTGCTGGACCAGCGCACGGCCACCCACGCGGAGCAGGGACGAATCGCGGATGTGGTCGCGCATGAAAATGCTCACATGTGGTTCGGCGACCTCGTGACCATGGCCTGGTGGAACGGGCTCTGGCTCAATGAGGCCTTCGCCACATTTATGGAAATGCTGGTGGTCGATGCCTGGAAACCGGAATGGGAACGCTGGACAGCCTTTGGCGCCTCACGCGCCGCCGCCCTGTCGGTGGATGGCCTGCTCAGTACGAGACCGATTGAGTTTCCCGTGCGCGCGCCCAAAGAAGCCGAAGCCATGTTCGACGTGCTGACCTATGAAAAGGGAGCCTCCGTCCTACGCATGCTGGAACAGCATATCGGCCCGACGGTGTTCAGGGACGGCGTCCGCCACTACCTGACGACGCATGCCTATGGGAACGCAGAGACCACCGACCTCTGGGTCTCGCTCGCGCATGCCTCACAACAGAATGTTCCGGCTCTCATGAACGAGTGGATCTTCTCGCCGGGATATCCCTTGCTCTCACTTGCCGTCGACGCGGCTTCTACTCTGACCCTCACGCAACGTCGCTTCACTTACGCCGAAGACTCTGCGGCAACATCGTCCGGTGCCCCTGCGCAACTCTGGCAGGTTCCGATTCAGTTACGCATCCACAGTGCGCGAGGCGTTGAAACCAAACGCGTGTTGCTCAGCGATCGAGAGAGCCGCATCCCGTTACCAAAGGATTGGACATCGATACTGGCGAATGAGGGCGGGCATGGGTTTTACCGCGTTCGCTACAGCACAGCGCTCCTCAACGGCCTGCAACAGACCGGCCTCCAGAGCCTGGCTCCCGTGGAACGCTTTAATCTCCTGAACGACACGTGGGCCTCCACCGTCGCCGGTATGGTGACACCGGCCGATTATCTCAGCTTGACCGAACAGTTCCGTGGCGAACAGGATCCCCACGTCTGGGCCGTGATGCTCGGATCGTTCTCCACCATGAATCATCTGCTGAGCGAGGAGGATCGCCCGCTGTTGGCCGCCTTCGTACGTAATCGTCTCACCCCGACATTCCAGGAATTGGGATGGACGCCGCACGCCGACGAGCGGGATCTGGTGAAAGAACTACGTGGTGACGTGATTCGCGCCTTGGGCACATTGGGGCGTGACCCCAGCGTCCAAACCCAGGCGCTGGAAGCGTATACGGCCCTGCATCAACAGACTCGACCGATTGACCCCAATGTCATCCCGGCACTCGTGTCCATCCTGGCCTTCACAGGCGATGACACGCGTTATGAGGAATTTCTCAACCGCTTCCATAAGGCCTCCACCCCGCAGGAAGAGCGCCGCTATCTCTTCTCCCTCGCGGCCTTCCGACTACCCGCTCTGCTGGAGCGCACCCTGGCGAAAACCCTCACCGACGAGATCCGCACTCAGGACGCACCGTTCCTCGTCAGCAGCCTGCTGCACAATGTCTATATCCGGGAAAAGGCCTGGGAGTTCGTGAAGAGTAATTGGGAACAGATGGACCGGCAGTTTCCCAAGAGTGGACTACGCCGCATGTGCGGAGGAATCACCGGCCTCTCAACCCCTGAATTGGAGCGAGACGTCAGAGCGTTCTTCACCTCCCGAAAGATCGATCTGGGCGGCAAGACTCTTGAACAGTACCTGGAACAACTGCATATCGCCGTGCGATTTCGGGAACGCGACCGCGACGCCATTCGCACAGCGCTGGCACGGCCGGCGGTATAGCGAGAACAGACGGCCGACCTCATCACGCCGGCCGTCACTCGTGCCGGAGCACGCTCAACGGAGGCTGTCCGAGCAAGCGGTAGGTACTGAGGAATCCTACGACCAGGGTGAGCATGATGGTGCAACCCAGCCCGATGCCCAGCAACGAGGGTTCCAGCGACCAGGGCAATTCCAGGATATAGCGCAGAATCGCCCACGAAAAGAGACTGGCCAGACCGACGCCGATCACCCCCGCCACACAACCCAATAGGGCATATTCCGCTGCAAACGACCGGGCAATCAACGTACGGGTCCCGCCGAGCGCTTTGAGAATCACCGCCTCATAGAGACGACGATACCGCGTGGCCGCCAGGGCCGCCGACATGACCAGAGCCCCGGCCAACAGGCAAAATAGAGCCACCGCACGAATCGCCAGAGAGAGACGGTCGAGCACCCGCGCGAAACTGCTTAACACTTCGCCGATGTTAATGGCCGTCACATTGGGAAAGGCGGCGACCACAGCCGATTGAAGCGCCACTTCATCCTGTGGGGACACCCGCACCGTCGCGACATAGGTCATCGGCGCGCCATCCAATGCGCCCGGTGAAAAAATCATATAAAAATTCGTGGAGAAATTGCCCCATTCGACCTTTCTGATACTACTCACCTCAGCCCGCATGATCGTTCCCTGGATATTGAGGTCCAGAGTGGTGCCCACATCAATGCCAAGGCTCTTTGCCGCCTCTTCTTCGACGGACACCTGCGGGCGCGCGAATACTTGCCCCGTCTTCCACCAGGTGCCTTTGACAATTGTATTGTCTTTAGGCAGTTGATCCAGAAAGGTCAGCACATACTCACGATTCACATACCAATTCTTCCGCTTCTCTTCTCGCGATTGACCGGGCTGGTCCTCCTGTTCGGACTCCCGCTCAGCCGTAACCGCCTGCCCATTGATCGCATGCAATCGAGAGCGCACCAGCGGAGTCAGATCAGGAACCGCATCGCCGGTGCGCCGGTGAATCAAGGTAGAGAACCCCTCAGCTTGATCCGGCTGAATATCGACAAAAAAGAAGGTCGGCGAATCGTTCGGTCGGTTCTCGCCGACTTGACGCACCAAGGCTTGTTCCAGCAACGCGATCGCGAGAATGACCATGACGCCAACACCGATGGAGACCATCACTCCAAGGGTTTGCCCCCCCGGGCGGTGAATGTTGCCGAGAGCCTGTCGCAGAGAAAGTGCACGCGGGCTGGGCAATGCCCGTATCCCGAAGAGGAGTGCCTTCGCGGTCACGGTTAACGCCACCACAGCGACCAAGAGCCCACCGATGAAGAGACCTCCGATCGTCAGTGACCCGGCCTGCCACACCGAAAGCCCTGCCAGGCCAAGTCCGATACCGGTCGCGGCGATGGCACGAACGGGATCGGCAGTAATCAGCCGTACGGCCCGGGCCCAGACCGATGCGTCGTGGCGACCAGCAGGGCGGAGTGCGCCCTCCACTTCACGCCTGAAGATGACCGCCGGCTTGATGGTTCGAATCGTCAGGAGCGGCCACAGACTAAACAGCAGCGTGGTCAGTACCCCTAAGCCCAATCCCTTCGCAAGCGGCGCCAGCGCCGTCCACGACAGCACGGAGGTAAACTCCACCTGCTGCAGGACATCCGTCGCGAGCACGGTGGAGACCGCCTGCGGCAACACAGCTTGCAGCAGGAGTCCTATTCCAATACCGACCGCGCTGCCCAGCACCCCCAATCCAACCGCCTGCCCCAGATACGAATAGATGATGGTCTGTGTATCCGCGCCCAGTGTCTTTAGGATCGCAATCGACTGAAGCTTTTCCCGAACGAACGCCTGAATCGACAGAGCCACGCCAATCCCGCCAACAAACAACGCCGTCAATCCCACCAGCCCCAAGTACCGAGACAGCTGATCGAGAAACTGCTTGAGCTGTGGCTGCGCATCCCGATAGGAAGAGAGCCGTGCGGACTCCGCGGAAAGGCGGCCGCGGAGCTCATGGAGCAGCGGGGTCAGGGCCATGGAAGCGGGCAACTTGAGGAGATGCCGTTCGCGAAGACGACTTCCCGGCTTAACAAGGTCGGCAGCCAGGAGACCATCTTGGGAAACCAGGACCCGCGGCCCCAAGCTGAACATATTCGCCATTCGATCCGGCTCGGTGTGAATGACGCCGGTAATCCGGAATGACGCTTGTCCGATCTTGATCGCATCACCCACGACCAGCCCCAAACGAATCAGCAGACTTTCCTGAACCACGGCTCCATGGCAAGCTTCCCGACAGCTCGTTCCGGCCTGATGCAAGAGTTCCAGCAGGGGTTGATCAGGATCAACCCGTACAGTTCCGTACAGAGGATAGCCTGATTCGACTGCTTTCAATTCGACCAACTGCGTCACATTTTCCGCGCCCTGGGCGCGATCAACTCGAGCCACCATCGCGACCAACTCACTCACTCGTGTGCGCTGAATCCCGCGCGCTGCGAGGCGCTGAAGGACGAGCGACCCTGCCTCACTAACAGGTCTGGACAGGCGAATCTCCAGGTCCCCACCCAGCAGGCCGCGCGCTTCTTTCAGAACTGCTCGCTCAACATTACTAGAAAAGAGAGACACCCCGACAACCGCCCCGACTCCCAAGGCAATGCAGCCGAGAAAATACAGAAAGTGTCGCCAGGCCGAACGGAGTTCCCGCCAGGCCATCATGAGCCAAAAGGGAATCATGCTTCGAGGTCAGGTGTCCTATGGTGAAGTGACGCGAGGTGATCTGACTCCACCCGTCCATCCCGGAGCGTGATCACACGTTCCATGGATGCGGCCAAGTGCCGGTCGTGGGTGACTAAGACCAGAGTCGTCCCGGCATCGCGGTGTAAGGCCATGATCAATTCAATCACCTGCTGGCCTGTGGAGGAATCCAGATTGCCGGTAGGCTCATCGGCCAAGAGAATCGGCGGGCGACAGGCAAACGCGCGCGCCACGGCAACCCGTTGTTGCTCTCCCCCCGAAAGCTGGACCGGATAGTGCGACAGTCGATGTCCCAACCCGACCGCATGCAGCAATTCCGCCGCTCGCTTCGGAGCCTGTGAATCACCCGCAAGTTCAAGCGGGATCGAGACATTCTCCAACGCCGTGAGCGTGGGAATCAGATGAAACGATTGAAAAATATACCCGACATTGGCCAGGCGCAGTCGTGCCATCGCCTGCTCGCCGAGCGCCGTAATCTCGACCCCGTTCAGCCAAATAGTGCCGGATGTCGGTCTGTCGAGCCCCGCAATCAGGCCCAATAGCGTGGATTTGCCGCTCCCGGAAGGGCCGATAATCGCCACCGTTTGCTTTTCCGGAATCTCTATCGTGACATCATCAAGAATGGTCACCGTCTGACCACCTGCGTCCAGCTGCATCGTTACCTGTTGAGTCGCAATCATAGTGTGGAGGATTCCTCAATGGAGTACCCGCAATACGATTTCATATTATACTGTACAGATGCTGACCTGCTCGGAGCGTTTGAATTTTGTCGTGCGCCAGGGAACGGCCTGCCTCCTGGCACTGATCCTCGGCGGACTATCAGGATGCGATCAATCAAGTACGCCCACGGCTTCTTCCTCAGCCGACAACCTTGCACCCGCAACTCCCCCCTCCTCCGAGCGGACACCTCTCCGCGAAACGCCTCCGGCGACATCAATCCCGCCGGCTGACAATCGGCCCCGTATCATCGCGTTTGGAGACAGCTTGACCGCCGGCCTAGGAGTCATCCCGGAGCAGTCGTACCCTACCCAGCTTCAGAAACAACTCGATGCCCTGGGCTATCACTACCAGGTACTCAATGCGGGGGTCAGTGGGGACACGTCAGCAGGAGGACTTCGCCGTGTTTCTTGGGTCCTTGCCGGCAAGCCACGGGTGGTAATTCTCGAGTTGGGCGGGAATGACGGACTGCGCGGCCTCGGTCTGCCTGAAACCCGATCACACCTCGACGCGATCATCAGACAGTTACAGGACGCCCGCGTGCAAGTGATCTTGGCGGGAATGAAGCTCCCCCCAAATTACGGCGAAGAATATACCGCTCGATTCGAAGCAATGTATCGGGATCTCGCGCAGCTCCATGGGCTTCCACTCATCCCATTTCTACTTGAGGGCGTAGGAGGGGAGAAGTCGCTCAATCAAGCCGACGGCATTCACCCGACAGGGGACGGGTATCGTATCGTGGTCGAGAACGTGCTCAGGAGTCTGCTCCCCGTGCTAAAAGACACCTCGACCAACTCGTCAGCGAAAAAGAAAAAGACGTGAAACATCCTCTCCGCGATATCACGCGGAGGAACATTTCACGCCACAAGACTATGAAGCTGGTTAGCTCTTCTTGAAGAAGGTGTCGTAGACCCCAAAACCCAAGATCAGAGCGATCAAGGTGTAATACAGGCCCGTGATTCCACTGTAGTCCGGTGGACCTTCGCTCACATTGGCAAACGCACTGGTTGCCTGAAGCGCCACAATTCCACCAATCAATCCCGCCATCAGCTTGTTCATGATTTCCCCCTTGTAATCAAGGAATACCCAAAGAGGCCCGCATTGTACTGAAGGGAGCGGGGGTGGCGCAAGGGGGTTATAGAAAGAAGCGCGTGGGAGGGAGCGGTCTGGGAGGAGGACCTTCTTTGCAGCCGAGTGGCCACTCAGGACTTCCCTAACGACTTCAGCATCGACGACACATCTCGACAGGTATCGGAGAGCCCTTCTAATCGACGGCCCTTTTCCGTCAATAACCCTGCGATCGTCTTCACCTCGAGCTCGAACTGCTCGATTTGACGGGCCACGTCCGCTGTCTTGCTCGCCGCCACCTTCTGCTCCGTCACCTCACGCTGGAGGTCTCGACAAATGCCCTGGAGCGATTGTACTTCTTTCACTGAGGCATCCAAATCCTGCTTGAGGCGAGCCACAACCGCGTCTCTACTCCGAACATCCGCATCAAGCTCAACTTGCGCGACTTCGCTCTCCCGCCTGCGCTCATCCATCTGCTGGATCACCTGCGCCCAGGCCGATACGAGGCCCGGTCCGATATTGGGCTGCTCTGGAACCGGATGACCGGCCTGAATCGACTGAAGCACGCGTTGCATCCATTCCGTAAACTGATTCAATTCGCTCAACTTCACATCATCGGTTGACACCGCTCTAGCAGTCGGCCTCTCTGGTTCGAGGCGGGGAGCGGTGACCCTGGGCTTGGGAACGACTCGTGACGTCGACCAGCGCTGATACTCAAGAAGCGCAGCCACACCGTGTCGGCAAATCGGCGGCTCGGATAACGTGCACGAACACTTGGCTTCCAGATGGCCATCGATCAGACGAATGGTCTGTTCATACAATCCGGAGTTGCCCATGACCGACGACGTCAGCTCCGTATCGGACGCATCCGTCATTTGCACACGGCGTTCCGTCTGATATTGCTTTCCGATTTGAAACGCGTTGGGCTCCACCACTGAGCTAATCATGGCCGCTTCCAACAAACTCAGACGATCGGCCGAACACGCGATTCTCCCCTTCATAGTGCCACCTGTGGAATTATTGGTACCGCCGAGTCGTCCTTGCAGCCTACCGAGTGATCGCCGGAGTGTCATGGAATCACCACCTTTGACGTTCGTCTGTCCAACGAAACCTGAGTGTAGGACAGATTCTCGTGAACGGCCATCCCGCAGGCGGGGGGAATTGGGAAAAATGAATCGAGGCCGCGTAGTTGTGCGGCCACTGAAGACTCTTATCGGCAGCGTCGCGGAGGTCCTTGAGCCCCCTGGGGGGTAAGCCACACATAATCCGCAATCCCTTGTTGCATGGCCTGATAGAGCTCTGCGGCCCGTTCCCGTTCAAACGTGGCCATATACACCGTCACCTGCTGAAGCCCCTCTGGAACTCGTCGAGCCACACGATCCGGCACCGGCACCCCATATTGCACATGGCCTCCGCCGGTATAACTGAGCAGCGGACCCTGGCCGGGGCTGGCCTGGGCGCGTAACCGCTTCATCGCCGCAGCCAAGGTCTTCGCCATCCCCTCGTCCCTGACCATAGACGCTTCATACATGGTCTGATAGTCCTCGGGAGCCCCACCGCCGTGGCAATCCTGGAGTTGAGATAAAATCCGGGACCGGTAGGCAGGCGTATCCACAATCGCCTCCCCCTCCATGCCCCATTGACGCCATTCGGGCTGTTCCTTCGCTTGGACCAAGCCCTGCTTCACCACCTGCCGAATCAGGCTCTTCGGCGGATTCATGGCCAAAAGCGGAAGGTGTTGATCTTTCGCGAACTGCACCAATGGTTCGTAATCTTCGAAGGCTCCGCCCCAATTTTGTTTCCAGGCGACCTGTTCCAGGAACTCCACGCGGCTGCTCTGCGCTGAGCTCACGTAGCCGTCCAGAGCCGGTTGACCATCCCACCCAAACATTTCCATCGCAAGCCATGGCCGACGCCCCCGCCCCATAAGAGAGTGAAGCACCGTCAACGCCGCATCAATATGCGATCGATTGTGATGTTCTTCTCCCAGATAGATCACATCGTACGTGGCCAGGCCCTCCAACCACGCCTGCATCGGCACCGGGAGGCCGGTCTTGGCATCCACGACCTGACCCACCGCCCATTCATTCCACAGCTGATTCGTGGCCAGCAACGAGTGGTCCTTCGCCTGGCAGCCGACCATCAGCAGGAGACAACTCAGCAGCGTAAGCAATCGGCTTGGCACAAGAACGGCCTCCCGATGAATCCATGTCAGGACTGTAGCCATATCGTCTACCTAACACAGGGTACCGAACGTCGCAAGGCCGCGCTCTTGACTCCTTCCTGATCGGCCCGATACCCTGCCGAAACGCATCCAATAGCCTTCATCACCACATGCGAGCCGAGAGCCACAAACCGCTGACCGATTCATGCACGTCACCCCTGACAGCCTGACCGCCTTTCGAAAACAGGTCACATCAGCACGGTCACTGGATGCCACTGCCTGGGAGACTTCACGCCACCTCGTCCACGCAACGCACTGGCCAAGCACCTTTCGTGCGCTCCAGAAGGCCATTGAATCCTCGGCCGTCTCGAATGACATCAAGCAGGCCCTGGTCGCAGCCTTGCCGCCGGAGCACGAGATCGCAACCCGCCCCGCCTCCGCCGAATCGCTCAAGCTCCTGACGGGACTCTCGCCCACAAAAGCCTTGCGGGCTCTGTGTACTTTCTTCGGTGTGCGCTGGAACCAACCGACGAAATGGTCATTGCCGGCAGTCACACCAGACTCCGTCGACGAATTTATCCGCCGGCACCAGAATCCCTTTGACCTGCTGACACAGGAGTCTCCGGCTTCCGTCCTGGATCTGGGAGCCGGGGACCTCTCCCTTGCCGAAGAACTGGCCACGCTGTATGGGCCCCAATTAGCCGTGCAAAGCAGGCCCCTGATTCTACACTGCCTTGACCGGCTGGATCCCGTCTCGCAGCTGGGTGGCCCCTTGCACGCCCATCCGATCCGCCTGAACCGTCTGCGCTCCAAACCTGGCCTGGACTTTCGCTTTTACGGCGATCAAGACATGTTTGCACTCGACCCGCTCGAACAAGACCAACGTCTTGCCGGACGGTATCTGATCGTCACGTGCTGGGCGCCGGCCACCCCGACGTTTGCCTATGAACCTACGCGCCTCTCTCCAACCTGCCTGGCTGAAGAGCTGCGGCGCACAAAGGGAGAGTCCCGACAAGTCCGGCACGGCAAGGAGTCCGCCCTCGAAGTGCACCACGGCGGGCGGAACCTGCTCTTTCCGGCGTGGAAATTCGATATCCGCGGCCCGCTTGCCCTCCTGGAGTTGATGGCCGCACGCGGAGCGTTATGCGTCCTGGGAGCCGTTGACTCTCAAGTGTTTTGGGAGATCCTGTCGCAATTGATCGATGATCCGCAGGTCAGACCTCGTGACCTCATCCTGTCTACGCAGAATTTGTCCGAGGTCTTCGGAGACATCTACCACAAGCTCGCAGCGCTCCCGATCGGCGGATCCTGCCTATTATCCGACCTCACCCCCTTGCGTCGGACCTTTCCTTCGGTGCTACACACCCCTGCCGGCCAGACTGCACCCTACCGATTCCGACAGGTCATCATTCAACGCGGCGCTCTGTTCGAAGGCGTTCCAGCCAGCAGCACCGCTCGACGGTTTGAGGGGATGGTGGAAGAAACTCCCCCCTGGTTCCTTACGCTCGTTCCGGAGTCAATCCAGACCGCGTGACAGGCGCACCAACGTCGCGTTACCGCGGCCGGCCATACAACTCCCGCCTGAATGTCCGTATAAATTGACGGTCTCCAGACCCTTTGTTAGACTTCTGGCATAACACCCCTGGTGCCGACTGTCACCCTCTTCGAAACATCCCAACGTGAATTCTGCCCAATCTATCAAATCGTTACAGGACAATATCGCGCAGGTCATCAAGGGCAAGCCGCAGGTGATCGAAATGGCCGTGGTCTGCCTCCTGGCGCGCGGGCATCTCCTGATCGAGGATGTCCCCGGCGTCGGCAAGACCACGCTGGCCCATAGCCTCGCCCGCTCCCTCGATTGCTCCTTCAAACGCATCCAATTCACCAGCGACCTGCTACCATCCGATATCGTCGGCATTTCCATGTTCAATCGCCAGAAACAAGCGTTTGAGTTCATGCCGGGCCCGCTGTTTGCCAACATCGTCCTGGCCGATGAGATCAATCGGACAACACCGAAAACTCAGAGCAGTCTGCTCGAAGCCATGAGCGAAGCCCAAATCTCCGTGGATAACCAAACCTATCCCCTGCGTCAGCCGTTCATGGTCATTGCCACACAAAATCCGGCGGAATACCACGGCACCTTTCCGCTTCCGGAATCTCAGCTCGACCGATTCCTTATGCGACTTCGCATCGGCTACCCGACTCCGGATGAGGAAAAGAAAGTGCTGGATCGCCCCCAGCTACTGCACCCGGCCGACGACATTCAACCGGTACTCAGCGCGCAACATATAGTCGATCTTCAAGCGCAGGCGGAAAAGGTCCGGATGGAAGACAGCCTGATGGACTATCTCCTCGCCATTGTGTCCGCCACCAGGCACACCACGCTGCTGTCACTGGGCGTGAGTACGCGAGGGGCTCTCGCGCTGTGCAGAGCGGCGAAAGCCCTGGCCCTGGTGCGAGACCGGACCTATTGTCTCCCCGAAGACATCAAGGAACTCGCACCAACCGTCCTCTCACACCGCGTCATGTTCAGTCGCACCCAGGGGATGCGCACCAACACCGTCGAGCACACAGAACGGGTCATTCAAGACCTGCTTGAGACGATCCCGGTTCCCGTGTAACAACTGCCGGGCACCGACACCTGGCATCGCGCAACGTCACGATCAGACCATCCGGTACGCAGCCAATTATCACCATGGCAGCCAAGAGCCTCCAGACGCTGGTCCGTCGACTCTTCCGCGACCGCACCATCCGCGTCACCACGGAAGGCACCCGCTTCCTCTTGTTGACCTTGGCGGTTGGGATCGCCGCCGTCAATACCGGCAATAATCTGTTCTACCTGCTGCTGGCCATGATGCTGAGTCTGGTCGTGCTGTCCGGGTTGCTGTCGGAACAATGTGTGCGGCGACTGGATTTCCATCGTCACCTGCCGGACTATCTGTTCGTCAATCAGCCGGCCACCGCAACACTTCGAGTCGCCAATCACAAACCACGTATCCCGAGCGTCTCGCTCCGGCTGTTCGATGTGGTTGCCGGGAACGATCTCGATCGTGGCATTCACCTCACGCACCTTGCGCCCGCATCATCAACCCTCTGCTCATACCCGCTACTGGTGCGGCAACGCGGACCATACCGGCTAGACGGGATCCGTGTCGTCACTCCGTTTCCCTTCGGCCTCTTTGACAAGAAATCGTTTTATCCACTCGAAGCGACGCTCATCGTTTGTCCGGAGATCATCTCCCTTCCGCCACTCCAACTGCAGACATTGAATGCCCTGGGGCAGGATCACGCCCTGGCGCGGCGAGGCCCCGGAAATTCTCTGTACAACTTGCGCGAGTTCCGACACGGAGACGATTCTCGCGCCATTCATTGGATGACCACGGCACGGACCGCAAAACTCATGCTCAAGGAAACCGAGGCGGAAAATCGACGATCGATCACGCTGGCGATCTTAACCGTCGCACCGGACGAGGCGGCACACAGGTTCGAGCGGGCGCTCTCGATCGCCGCCTCCCTTATTGATCACTATCTCAAAGACGGGTACCAAGTCCGCTTGGTACTGGGCGACCAACAGGATCTTTGGGCCTGCGGGACCGACCAATCCCTGCCTCTGCTTCACGCCCTGGCGCTCTGCGAACAAGGGGCACCGGCAACGTGGACCGTCGTTCAACAAGCCATCGCCCAAGCGCTTGGAGAAGGGCACGAGGGCCCGACGATTCTACTTTCTCCCTGGGCGGATCCGGCACGACGCAGCGAAATGCCATCGGTCGACTACATCATGTCTCCTGAGTCACACAGGGATCTCTTCGATGACGCTGGATCGAGCGTTTCGGCTTAGCTCCATTCTGCTGGCGGCAACCGGATTCGCGAGCCTGACGCTCTCGATTCCCTTACCGTTCTGGCTTCTCACCTTGGCAGGCGCCGCCTTCACCGTGGCGCTGCTGCGCGTGAATCCCACATCGGGCGTCTCCGGAGTCGTCCAGCATCTCCGCTTCTCGGCCCTGACATGGAATATTTTCCTCCTCCTGGCCTTCGCAGGCTTCTGGATCGATCTGCTGCTGGTCGCGCAGGACCTCCTCCCGGCCGGGATCCATTTCCTCGTACTGCTCCTGGTGAACAAACTCTGCAACCTCGACCAGCGTCGAGATTTTTTGCACCTCTATGCCATTAGCCTGATTACCCTCCTCGCCTCAGCCGCCATGACGACCCAGATTTGGTATGCCCCCTTCTTCTTGGTGTATCTGGTGGCAGGCGTCTGGACGTTGCTCCTGTATCACTTGCTGCAGGAGCGGGAGGAGGGTGTCAGCCACCACGCAATCGGCACTCACTCCGGAGAGACGCACTCGCCACTGCCGCGCATTACGCCCCGCTTCTTTTGGACTACCAATGCCATGGCAGCCGGCGCATTCGCCCTCACCGTACTCTTCTTCTTTTCGATTCCGCGGGTCGGGGTTGGCCTCTTGCAACACTCCCATGGGGAAAGCCTGCGCACGACAGGCTTTTCAGAACAGGTCGATCTCGGAGTCATCGGCCCAGTGAAGCAAGACCCCAGTATCGTGATGCGAGTGGAACTGCCGGACAGTCTTGGAACTCCATCTACACGGGAACCGCTCTATCTACGTGGCGTGGCCTACAACCGGTATGACGGAAAATCCTGGAGCAATAACCTGCCACTCCGTCGGATGCTCACGGAACTCCCTCAAGGGACCTTCACAGTTCGAACGCCCGGCACTAAACCGCCTCCCCAAGCACAGGCACTTCGCCAAGAGATTCTGCTGGAACCGCTCGATACGGCCGTGCTGTTCGGCGCCCCGCTTGCCTTCGCGGTCAAAGGTAATCTGCTCTCAGTCCAATCCGATCTCATGGGCTCCTTGCACCTGGCCTCGCCGTCCCATACCCGCGTTCAATACACCGTCTACTCCATGCCAACCAGGCTCAATCCGGCGGAGAGTGCCACCACCGCGGTGCTGTATCCGGAGTTTATTCTCCAGCAATACTTGCAGATTCCCTCCGTGAGCCCACAGATCGTCGATCTTGCCCATCGGGTCACTCAGCCGGCGACCAGCGTGTCCCAAGCCATCACCCTGATCCACAGGCACTTGCTAGCCAACTATCGCTACAACCTGGATGTGCCGTCGCTCCAATCGGCTCACCCGCTTGAAGATTTTCTCCTGACCCGAAAAACAGGATATTGCGAACATTACGCCACGGCGATGGTGGTCATGCTCCGCACCCTCGGAATTCCCGCCCGATTGGTCACGGGGTTTCTGGCGACGGAGTGGAACGAGTTCGGTGGCTACTACACGGTTCGACAACGGGACGCCCACGCCTGGGTGGAAGTCTATTTTCCAAAGTCGGGCTGGATCACGATCGACCCGACCCCTCCGGCTCCCGAGAGCATTGGACACACCTGGTGGCAATCTGCCGGGCAGGTGATGGACTCGGGCCGTCTTCACTGGGATCGCCTCTTTGTCCACTTCAGCGCAAACGATCAACTCACGGTCGTGCAAGGCATTCGGGAGAGTGGAGACGCCGTTCGGACAAGACTCTCAGAATTCCTCCACACCCTCTCCGCACAGAGCTCGGCGACGTTCACGCAATTCATGTCCGCCCTCACACGAGGCGGTATCCCGGAAACCGCCCTCTTCATCATCCTGGCATTGGGCGTGGTCTATGCAGGAACACTGCTGCTGCGCTCCGCTCGAAACAAGGCGTCACAGCCGGATGTTCTTTCACCCCATCAACGCGCCGTCGTCATGCTCTACACCAGCATGTTGGATTGCCTTGCCCAACGCGGCATTGTGAAATCAGCCAGCACCACATCCAGGGAGTTGCTTCATCAAGTGCAGGAGCGTTGGTCGGAGGCCTCGCCGGCGGTTCACGCCCTCACGCAGCTGTACACACAAGTCCGATTCGGCCACGCCCCATTCACAGCCGAGGACCATACAGTGGCTGCAGGCCTGCTGCGCAGGCTCCAGACACTGGACCCATCGACCACTCCCGCACGACAGCCATAATGGCCATCGATGCCCACACGTTCCGAGACTTCGCGCAGGAAAAGAAGCGTGAAAGGAGGGACGAGACCATGGGCCATGCGGCGTGCCTCCCACTCACACACAGGCCACACACAGGAAACCTGACCGGGCAGATGAAACTGGTGGCCTAACGGCAGCTCTGACTTGGGCAGCCGAAGTTAGACTACCGTTGCGGAACGCCCTAGGGATAAAGAGGGTGCTGAGAAGAAGTGTAAATTGGAGCGGGAAACGGGATTTGAACCCGCGACCCTCGCCTTGGCAATTCTGAAATGAGTAATTTTGTAAGGGCTTGATTGAGCCGTGGTTTCCCCTATTTTCCCTGGCAGTGACTCAGTTTAGGCGCTGTCTATTAAGTCGATAGGTTCTGGCAAGTTTGATACGTTCTGACGAGTTCTAGCACAAATCTAGCACACAGCTGTGGGGTGAACCCCTTCGCTGAGACAGTTGGGAATAAGCATGTCTACATTGGTGTTCCACACTCCATCTTGATCCCGCAGGTTGGTCTTCTGGTAAGTGATACACCGTGGCCGTTCCTTGCTCGGACGGAACAGAGACAGTCGTAAATTGCGCTGCCATTACTGATGCGGACTGGCTCCCAGAGATTGAGTGGCATGCATGAGCAGTTCAAGAAGGACTGCTGATCTGTCGTGGAACACAATCTGTCAACAGATGCCCGACCATTTATTCAACCAATGAACGGATTCGCTTCGCTGCCAAACCGATCGCGTGGCTCAGCTGTCATCCCCACGAGGCGAATCCCGTACCCAGTACACATCGGCCGAACGGGAACCGCGTGCGGCATCGTGAGATCATCTTCTACTTCATTGTGACGCCCTCGCGAAGTATGTAGCCATTCTTTAAAAATCATCCCGCTCCTCCGTCACCCTCGCCACCTCCGCCCGTGACGCTGTTGGCAATCATCCGCCAGGAAATACTGGGATTAAGCGTGACTAGGGCCATATGTCCGTATTGGCAAGACAGTAACATTCTTGTATACGTTTACAGTCTTCATACGTAGTCATTCGAGCGAACCGGTTCGTGCCGCGCCAATCGGCCGCCACCGGAAGAGGGGTCGATGAGACGCCGCGCGATCGTGACCACGCTTTTCACAGCCCTGCTCGCAATGAGCCTGTCGAGCCTGGGAGTCGGCGTCCTGCAGGCTCAGATGGTCCTCTTCGGGCCGACCACATACACCCGCACCGCCGGGGCACCTAACCAGTTCACCGATACCTTCACATTGCCGGCCGGGCACGACCGCCCCGTATACCATCCACATCGTCAATGGCAATGCGGACGGGACCAAGCGGGTGTCCTCTGGGACCATCAAGCTGAACGGCAGCCAGATTGCCGGGCCTAACGATTTCGGTCAAAACGTCGCGGTGATCGACCGGGCCGTCACATTGCAAACGAACAATACACTCGAAGTCCGCCTCACCAGCGCACCCGGAAGCGTTCTCACGATCAGTGTCTTGGATACCGGCGCCGGGTCTCAGCCAGCGGCCATGACGCCGAATCCGCTGAACCTGGCAGCCGGTACGACCGGCACGTTGACCGTCACCTTAGCGCCAGCGCCCACTGCCGCCGGATCGTTGATGGTGAGCAGCGCGAATCCCGCGGTGGCCACCGTGCCGGCCTCCGTGTTGTTTACGGCCGGTCAACCCACTGTATCCATCACCGTGACGGCCATCGCTGCTGGTTCGACAACCGTGACCGCTACGCTCAATGGCGGGAGTGCAGCTAGCCAAGTCACCGTGAGCCCCGCCATGCCCACCATTACCGGCTTCGCCCCGACCAGCGGCCAGCCGGGGACATCCGTGACGGTCACCGGCACGAATTTCATCAATGTCCAGACAGTTACCCTCAACGGCGTCTCATCCACGTTTACGGTGACCAGCCCGACGACGCTTATAGCGGTCATTCCACCCACGGCTACGACCGGTTCCCTCACGGTACAGACTCTTGCCGGCACGGCCACCAGTGCGACCAGCTTCACCGTGATCCCGGCCCCGACCATCACGAGTCTTCAACCGGCTACGCTGTCCATGCTTCAGGGTAGCACCGGAACCCTGACGGTCAGCCTTGACGCCGTGCAAACGGCCGACACAGCGGTGACGCTGGCGTCCAGCACTCCAACAGTGGCCACGGTGCCGGGCAGCATCACGGTTCCAGCTACCCAACTCAGTGCCCCGATTGCCGTCACCGGGGTGGGACTCGGTCAGGCCGATATCACGGCCTCACTGAACGGTACCAGCGCGACGAGCACGATCACCGTCGCACCCGGGTCACCAAGCCTCACCAGCGTTAGTCCCTCGACTGGTCCGGTCGGAACTGTGGTAACCCTCACCGGGACCAGTTTCAATCCGCTCTTAGCGAGTAATCAGGTGATGATCGGTGGGAGGCCGGTGGTTGTGTCGTCGGTCAACAGCGCCGGAACCACCATGGTCGTCACGATCCCGACCGGCGTGACGAGCGGCCTAGTCACGGTCACCACGCCAGGAGGTACGGCAACGAGTACGCAGGGCTTCACGATCGTGAGCCCCGATTTCACGGTGTCAGCCTTGCCTGATCCGCTCACAATTCCAGCCTTCGGCCAAGGTTCCTTCTCAGTTGGCCTCACCGGCACCAATGGATTCAGTACGCTTACCGCACTGGCTGTGGCGAATCTTCCGGTGGGAATGACCGCACAGTTCTCGTCAGATGCTCTGGCGTCCGGCCAGGCAACCCTGCTCACATTGACCACCGGTGGGACGACACCGGCGGGGACCTATCCCATCACGATGACCGCCACGAGTGCGATTGATGGTGTGGCGACGCCACGGTCCGTGACGGTAAACGTGCAAGTGTTGGCCACCGGGTTGACCACCTTGTCCGGTCAGATTCGGAATGAAGATGCCGAACCGGTCAAGGGAGCGCTCATTACAGTAGGTGGTGCGCAGGTAAGTACCGATGAGGGCGGAAATTTCCTCCTGCAGAATCCACTGGCCGGTGCCAATCAACTCCTGCTGATCGATGGGACGCCGGCATCCACGCCGGGTAAGAATTTGCCGGCGATTCCCCTCACCGTCACCATCATCGCCGGACAAGCCAATGCGCTCAGGTACACTCCCTATTTGCACTTCCAGAAGACGACGGGATTGGTGAATATTGCCAATAGTGCCGTCGAACGCCTTGTCACTGATCCGGACCTGCCTGGCTTCCAATTGCGCATTCCAGCTGGTGTCACGATTGTCGGGTGGGATGGCCAGCCGAACACCCAGATGTCCGTGCGCCGCGTGCCGATGGACCGTCTGCCGGTTCCCCCGCCTCCCGCCGATCGTGTCGCCGGAGCCGCCTATATGGACTACTTCGACAAAGTTGGAGGCGGCACACCGTCTGAACCGATTCCTGTGACGCTGCCGAACGACCTTGACCTGCCCCCAGGCGCGCAGGCGGAACTGTGGTATTTCGACGAAGCACCGGACGGCTCCCGGCCCAATCAGTGGGCGCAGTACGGCACGGGCACGGTGTCGACCGACGGCAGCCAGATTGTGCCGGATATCGATCCCGCCACCGGGAAGCCCTATGGGCAGCCGCGCTTTTGCTGCGGGATCAATATGGCCGCGATCTTAGAAACGGCCCGCCAATTTTATTTTGGCGGAGGCGCGCCGAGCCCAGGCGGCGACATTGGTGGCGATCCGGTGGATTTGGCGACCGGACTCCTCATGGTCACGAAAACCGACCTGATGCTCCCAGGCCGTCTGCCGATCGCACTCACCCGCTCCTACCAGACCAACGGCACTGTGACGGGCCCGTTTGGACGAGGCACGACGCATGCGGCACAGATGGCCGTCCTGATTCAAGGGAACCAGCGTATCGTACGCGTGGGCGACGGCCGTCGATTTGCGTTCACGCAGCAACCGGACGGAGCGTTTCGCAATACGACCGATGGACTCATGCAGGGAGCGGTGTTGACGGAGCCCGGTGGAATTCCCACGCTGCGCTGGAAAGATGGGGCACGGTGGGTATTCGGCGCCTCGGTGAATCAACTCACCCGTGGGCTGACCCAACAGATCGATCGGAACCAAAACGCGCTCACCAACGTGTGGAGCGGCCAGCGCATCACGGCGATCACCGGACCGGATGGCCGCCAACTGACCTTCGCCTACGACGCCTTGGATCGCATCACACATGTCACCGATCCTCTCGGGCGAGCCGTGGTGTATGCCTACGACGCAGCGGGGAACCTGGCCACAGTCACGGATCCGCAAGGAGGCACCACCCGCTATACCTACGACAGTGCAAATCGGCTGACGACGATCTCCGATCCCACCGGGGTGGTATTCCTTCAGAACTTCTATGGTCCTAGCGGCCGTGTGTTGCGGCAACTTCAAGCCGACGGCAGTGACTATCGATTTCGGTATCAGCTGACCGGAGCAAGTTCGAGCGGCGGTGGCTGTACCAATCTGACGGGAAACGTCGTCTCAGTCACCTTGCCATTTGTGCCCTGTCCGACCATCGATTCCTGGGAGAACTTCCAAGCGGGCTATACCGTAACCGGCGGGACGATCACGGAGACAACCGTCGTGGACCCGCGCGGCCATGTGACGACGACACGCTTCAACGGCCGCGGCTATCGGACCAGCGTCACCGATGCGCTAGGCCAGACGAGTATGGTGCAGCGCAACGCGGCCAATCAAGTCGTCACCTCCACCGACCCCTTGGGTCGGATCACGGCCTTCGACTACGATGCTGCGGGGAACGTCATCATGATCACCGATCCCAACAACCAGACCACCCGGTTCGAGTACCATCCCACGTGGAATCGTGCCACGAAGATCACCGATGCCCTTAACCACATCACCGCCTTCACCTACGACCCGGCGAACGGCAATCTCCTCACGGTGCAAGATCCGCTGAACCATGTGACCAGCATCACGTACAACGGCTTTGGGCAGCCGTTCTCGGTGCAAGGGCCGATCGCGACCGAGCCGCCGACCACCTTCGCCTATGATGCAGTGGGTAATCTCATCACCACGACTGATCCGTTGGGGAATGCGACGCAGCGGACGTATGACGTGGTCTCGCGGCTCCTCTCCCTCAGTGACCCCCGCGGACTCGTCACGCAGTTCCGCTACGACGACTTAAATCATGTGACGGATATTGCCGACGCCCGGCAGGGGCTGACGCGATTCACGTACGATCCGAACGGGAATCTGCTCACGGTCACGGATGCCAAGAATCAGACGACGACGTATACCTATGATGAAATGGATCGCCTCAAGACCCGGAAGGATGCGCTGAACCGGCAGGAAAGTTATCAGTATGACGCCGCGGGCAATCTCAGTCAGTTCACCGACCGCAAAGGTCAACAGACTACTTTTGCCTACGACCCGCTCAACCGCCGTATCCAAGCGACCTATCCCGATGCGACCACGAGATTTACCTATGATGCCGTGGGACGGCTTATGCGCGTGTCGGATACGGCTCCGGGAGCCGGCGCGATCGACTTTGCCTATAATGTGCTGGACCGGTTGATCCAGGAGACAACAGGCCAGGGGACGGTGAGCTATCAATACGATGTGCTCGGTCGTCGAACGCAGATGATGGCGAATGGATTGGCGCCGCTGACCTATCAGTACGATACGGCATCACGCCTCACACAAGTGGCGCAGGGGTCGCTCGCCGTGGGTCTGGGGTACGATGCGGCAGGGCGCCGAACAAGTCTCACATATCCCAACGGCACCACCGCGAGCTACACCTACGACAATGCGTCGCGACTGACGAATATTCTGCATCAAGGGCCCAGTGGCGTGATTGAGAATCTGGCTTATGTATACGACGCGGCGGGGAATCGCACGAGCCTGACACGTAACAATGGAACCGCATCATTGCTTCCGTCTGCCGTGGCTTCTGCCACGTATGACGCAGCCAATGAGCAGACATCCTTTGGTGGTCAGATTCTTGAGTACGACACCAATGGGAATTTAGAGAAAGAAAAAGACAACGGAGGGACGCTGTTGCGGCAATACGCTTGGGATGCCCGTAATCGGCTGGTTGGCATCAGTGGCAACGCCCCGGCGACTTTCAATTACGATTCTTTAGGACGTCGAATTAGTAAGACGATAGGTAGCCAGGCCACACAATTTCAATACGATATCGATGACATCGTTGCCGAAATCAGTGGCGGAGCAGTCGGAGCCGCGTACCTCCGTGGCCTAAATCTGGACGAGCCATTTATCAGGCAGACCGCAACAGGGAACGAACATTACCACACAGATTCTCTCAGCAGTACCATGGTGCTCAGTAACAGCAGTTCCACGGGAACGACCAGCTATGTTTACGAGCCGTTTGGTCGAACGACGTCAAGCGGTGCGTCTTCGAATCCATTTCAGTACACCGGTCGCGAAAATGATTTGGCAAGTATCTACTACTACCGTGCACGGTACTACTCGCCCAATTTGGGGCGGTTTATGAACGAGGATAGAATTGGCTTTAGCGGGAAAAGCTTGAACCTATATTCTTACGCATCGAATAGTCCGCTGAGGTTTTCAGACCCTTTGGGCCTGTGGAGCGCAGAGGCGCATCGCCTGTTTTTGGAACATAGATTCGGAGAAATTTCCGATGAACTTCTAGCTCAAATGAAACAGGGGAGTCAGAGCGTAGATCTGCCAGCAGGCCAGTTGCCAGGGAATGCTCCACAGCACGCGATGACCCCTCTAAGCGGAGATAAGAAAAAGGCCTTTAGGGAAATGTGCGGCTTTGTTAAAGACCAAATGGATTTGTTCAGGCGCTATCTCAACAACGGTTCGCCAGATCTCGCTTATTTCCATCTGGGACGAGCATTGCACCCAGTAATGGATTCAACCTCTCCTCTTCATCGGGGCTTCCAATATTGGCCCGGACCAGGTGCCACTCAACACGGGGAAAGAGGTGAGGGTGTAAAGGACATAACGCCAGAACTTGAAGAAGAAACTCTTGGATTAATGAGCGCTGTGGCTAGCGGAGATTATTCAGTGCTGAAATTTGGCTCAATGAGTTGCAATAAATAGATGTCTGACTCCAAGAGTGTAAAACACAAATTGTAAGACGAAAGAGTAGGAGGACTGAGCACAGGACCATTCGCTCAGGGAACCGAAATGCAATTCGCAGAGATACGCTTAAAGAGTAACGACCCCAAAGGAATCTGTGTCATTGGAATTCTAAGCGGTCTTCTGTTTGCATGCCCCACATTGGCATACGCGCACGACATGAGCTTCCCGTTCTACGTTGTCCCTTGGTTTCTGATCATGATCTTTCAGATCTTTTGCTTGTACAGAATAGTTGGTTTGAAGGAGATGGAGGGCAGGCGTGTTGCGGCTAGTCTTATTTATTCCATTATTCTAGGGACTCTATGGTGGTTCATATTTTATGGGTTTCAGGTGGAATCACAGTCTTTTCTGGACTTGGCGCCAGGATCTGCTCGCGAAAAGGAGTACCGCAGGTTTGATACCGGACCTACCATTGAGGGCAGGCAAACTCACCAGTATCACGCATTTCAGAGCACGTTTGGTTCTGATCTAGCGGGCGGTCTTCATCTCATGTTTATTTTTGGAGTTCCTATCCTACTGCCGCCATTCCTTGCATGGGGTCTATATCGCGCTCTCAAGTCAGAGGACAGAAAATAGGGTCAGGCTGGATTTCCGATGATGGCCGTAGCTGAACGACACACGATGAGTATCGAAGGAAGCGTGGGCGCAACTGATCGTGTGACGACGATCACAGACGCCCTCAATCAGGTCACCGAGTTCACCTACGATCCGGCCAACGGAAATTTATTGACGGTGAAAGATCCGCTCAACCATGTGACGACGATCGGGTACAACAACGTCGGCCAGCCCACGTCCGTCCAAGGTCCCATCGCCACCGAACCACCGACGACCTTTGCCTACGATGTCCATGGCAATCTCCTCACGACGACGGATCCGTTGGGGAACCAGACGCAACGGACCTACGATGTCGTCAGTCGGCTGCTCAGCCTCACCGATCCTCGCGGGCTCATCACCCAGTTTCGGTATGACGGCCTGAACCGCGTGACCGACATCGCCGATGCCAGACAGGGGCTGACGCGGTTCACCTATGATCTCAACGGCAATCTCCTCACGGTCACGGACGCCAAGAACCAGACCACGGCATACACGTATGACAGCATGGATCGGCTCAAGACGCGCAAGGATGCCCTCAACCGTACTGAAACCTACAGCTACGATCCCGCCGGCAATCTCGCCTCCTTCACCGACCGCAAAGGCCAACAGACCACCTTTCAATACGACCCCCTCAACCGCCGCATCCAAGCCACCTATCCCGATGCCACCACACGATTCAGCTACGATGCCATAGGGCGGCTGACCCTTGCTGCGGACACCGCGTCCGGTGCGGGCGCGATCGACTTCAGGTACGACAGCTTGGACAGACTGATCCAAGAAATCACCGGCCAAGGCGCAGTCGCCTATCAATACGATGTGCTGGGTCGCCGCACCTCGATGTCAGCCAATGGGCTGGCCCCGGTGGGTTATCAGTATGACGCCGCATCACGCCTCACACAGGTCGCGCAAGGGGCATTGACGGTAGGCCTGGGCTATGACAACGCGAATCGCAGAACGAGTCTGACCTATCCGAATGGGACCAGCACGAGTTACGCCTACGATGTGGCGTCACGGCTGACGGACATTACGCACAATGGCCCGAGCGGACTGATCGAAGCATTGACCTACACCTATGACCGAGCGGGAAATCGGACCAGTCTCACGAGAGCAAACGGGACAGCGAGCCTCGTGCCGCAAGCGGTCCACTCGGCCACCTACGATGTGGCGAACGAACAGATCTCGTTTGCTGGTGCCACGCTAACCTATGATCAAAATGGCAATCTGACGAATGACGGCATGAATAGCTATACCTGGGATGCGCGGAATCGTCTCGCCGGGATCAGCGGGGGTGCAACCGCCAGCTTTTCGTATGACTCATTGGGCCGAAGGATCAGTAAAGCGATCGGGGGCGAGGCGGCACAGTTCGCCTATGACAGGAATGACATTGTTGCTGAAATCAAGGGCGGGGCGGTTGGGACGACGTATCTTCGGAGCCTCAACATCGATGAAATGTTCGGATTCTTACGACAGGACGGGCCCTACTTCTCCATCTACGATGGGTTAGGCAGTACGCTCGCGCTGACCAATCAAGCCGGTTCCTCTGCCGTTCAGTATACCTACGACCCGTTCGGAAAAACGCAATCTGCGAATCCAGCCTTTTCCAATCCATTCCAATTCACCGGTCGCGAAAACGATGGCAACGATTTGTATTACTATCGAGCAAGATACCTCTCGCCAAAGTTACAGAGATTCGTTTCTGAGGACCCGATAGGTTTGTTCGGAGGAGATGCCAATCTTTACGCCTACGTCTGGAGCATCCCAACAATATTGGTGGACCCGCATGGTCTAGCAGGCAAACAGCAAGAGCCACATTTCGATCCGTACAGACACGGTGGACCTCACTTCGACCTGCCCCAAGGCCGGTATGATGCCGAGACGTTGAAGCCGATACCGCATAAGGGGGCAACCCCGCCTGAGCTGACCCGAAATCAGATACAGTCTCTAAAGGTAAGCAAAGCATATAAGCAGTGGTTGAAATTTGCCAAGCAAGCAGGAAAGGTTGGCGGAATCGGGCTCGGGATATTCCTCGAATTGGCAGATCCCGCTGAGGCTGGTGATCCTGATCTAGACACAATCGACCTTGGTCAGAGGAAAACAGAATAGAAAACAAATCGAACTCGGGAATAACTCTGAAATGGGCAAACTGCGGCGGCGTGGCAACAAGAAAGAAAGATACGAATTTGTTTCGGCATATCCGGTAAAAAAATATAGATGCGGCCTGAAAGCGGGTGACCGACTTCGAATCAAGAAAAGAATTGTAATTAGAGACCACACAGGAAAACCTACTGGGAAAATCCATCCGGCAGGAGAGGTTTGGACAGTATTGCCAGGGGCAAAAGACAATCCAACACTTGTGTGGATTCGCCAAGCAGATGGCAACAGGCATACCTGGGACGATGACGAGTCAATTTTCAGAACGTTTGAACTCATGAAGCCGTTAGATCACAGAAAAAGAAAGCCAGCGGGTCAGAGCTCTGCAGGAAAAGCTAGAGACCTCGGTGAAGCCATGAGGCACCAGTTCGGTGAAATCATTGGTGAACGCCAACTGAATAGAGCCGGTGCGCGGAGTAGGGATCTGACGGTAACCCTGGGAAAACCACGAAGAAGCAAAGACGGTGACTGGGAATGTGCCTTCCGAATCACTGGCTTGGGAATTCAATACGGATATGGTGTAGATGGCATACAAGCTCTGATTACGGCTCTTGATGGGATTCGAGTCATGTTGGAACGAAGTGCACAACGATTCTCGTGGTTGGGGGGTGATCCGGGTTATACAGGGTTTGATCGCTTCGTTACCACATCGCTTGGAGAAAAGTTCAACAAGCGACTAAATCTGATAATAAATCGCGAAATAGCCAAGTTTGTGTATCTCCTTGAACGGACACACCAGAAAAGAAAAACAACAACGAGAAAAAAAAAGCTGCTCCCGCCTGCCCAGTAGAGGGAGATGGATGGGGTGGGTGGAAGAAGAAATTTTTTATATGTGGACAGTTGCGGCGAAGACGATTCGATCCACAGGCTGGTGGCTGCCCCCGTTGCTTGTCGTGACTCTCCTGTCTGAGCCCTCCGCAGCTCAGGCTGATCGTTGTCCGGATCGTTCAGACTCATTCGATGGGCGTCATGATCGGATGACTTGCATGGTGGACAGTGAATCGCACACCGCTGTCTTCCTTCATCTCGAAATCCGCTGGCAGTTGGTTGTGTGGACTACCACGCTGGTGTCCCTCCAGATCAGACCGCCCCGTTGGGTCAGACCACCACCTTCACCTACGATCCGGCCAACGGCAATCTCCTCACCGTCGCGGATGCGAAGAACCAGACCACCACTTATAACTATGACAACATGGATCGGTTGAAGACGTGCACGGATGCGCCAAACCGACATGAAAGTTATCAGCACCACGCTGCAGGAAGACGTACGGCACTGACGTATCTTGATAAGGACCAGCACCAGTACGCTTAGGATATCGTATTGGGCCAAAGCTGGTGCCAGAAATGATTCTCTATAGTCTGGCTCAATTTGAACAGGGCGTGTTGAGGTCAGCCGAATGAACAGGTTCCCTTCATATAGTGTTGCGAGATTTGGCCTGATGACTCTGCTCTGCGCGAGTCTTTTGATGCCGACGGCCTTATCTGCCGACACCGCGCAATATTTCTACGATGAGTTGGGCCGACTGGTGGGCGTGATCGATGGGCAAGGACAGGTTGCGGTCTACACCTACGATGAGGTCGGTAATCTCCTCGCCATTCAACGGTTCACGACGACTGGTGCGGGTGTCGGGCTCTTTGTCGTTGCACCAGGCAGCGCACGCGTGAACACAGCGGTGACCATTCACGGCTTCGGCTTTACTGCTCCGCCTTCGAGCAATCAGGTGTCGTTTAACGGTGTGGCAGCCACCGTCCTTTCGGCGACGGGGACGAGTCTGGTCGTGAATGTGCCGGTTGGCGCATCCACGGGCCCTGTTACGGTGACGAATACGAACGGTACCGCCACCAGTTCCTTGGCGTTCACCGTGCTGATTCCGCCCGTCATTGTGAGCGTCATGCCCAATAGGGTCCCGCAAGGCAGTACGGTTCAGCTTGTGGTCGGGGGATTTAACCTGGGAAATACCCCTGTCATCACGTTCGCCCCTTCCAATCTCACGGCCACGGTGGTGCAGGGGAATAACCCGCAGGAAATCACCATGAATGTGACGGTCCCGGCGTCTGCGCCACTGCAAGCCTATACCTTCTCAGTTGACACGCTTGGTGGCACGGCGACCAGTGGAGCCGTGACGGTCACTGTCACGCCCGCGCAGTCATCATCTGCGGTCGCGAAGGGAAGTGTGTTTCGCCATGGGCCGTCAACGGGTTCGTCATCGAGTGTGACCATGGGGAGCGTCCTCCTCGACGGGCCCCATACCGGTCCGTCGTTCGGTGTGGCGAAGGGTAGCGTGCTGTTGCCATGAGAGAAGCCCGTCAGGGTTGTTGTTCATGCGTTGAAATGACTGACCACAAGGAGTCGATTATGAATGGCTATCTACGCGGTATCACCCTAGCGCTATCTTGCCTTGCCTGGGGATTGGTTGGAAGTCCATCGGCCTTGGCACAAGTGCCGTTCAATAGCGGCAGCACGGGAGTGTTGGGCGCTCTGAACCCGACCTCCAATACGGCCATCGCCTTGCCGCCGGACGGGGTCTTGAATTACACGACTGTGAACATCCCCGCCGGTGTCACCCTCACCTTTACCCCGAATGCTAGCAACACGCGGGTGACCCTGTTGGCCTCAGGCGATATCATGATTGCCGGAACCGTGAGTGTGAATGGGTTCGATGGAGTGCCTCAATCCACCAGTGGTCCCACATTAAATTTTGGTGCCCTCGGTGGCCCTGGCGGATTTGCTGGGGGTAACGGAGGTCAGCGAGGGACCAATGACTCAGGAACGACTGGGCAAGGGCCAGGCGGGAGGCCGGGATGTGCCTCCAGCACGTGCAACAATGCTCCGCAAGGGCATGGTACCTATGGCGCCGATCTGTCCTTTGTATCGCTCGTCCCACTCTTCGGCGGGTCCGGAGGAGGAGGAACCCGTGCAAATTCTACGTCGGGGCAGACCATAGCCGGTGGGTCTGGTGGCGGAGGGGGCGGCGCGATTGTGATTGCATCTTCAACCCAAATCACCATCAGCGGGGCGGTGACGGCAAACGGTGGCAAAGGAGGAATGCTCGGTGCTAATTGCTCTTTTAATACGGTTGCCGGAAGTGGAAGCGGCGGGGCGATCCGATTAGTGGCCTCACAGATTCTCGGTGCGGGAACCCTGCAGGCCACTCCTGGCATCCAGCCATCGTGTTTTTACAATTTTTTGAACAGTGGCCGTATCCGGGTCGAGGCCAACACATTGTCTTTCACCGGAACGAGTACGCCCGGTTTCTCGCCGGGGGCGCCGACTGGGGTGACGGTTGCCAGCGTGCCCCCGCTGATCAGCGCGCCGAGCTTGCGTATCGCCTCGATTGCCGATGTGGCTATGCCGCCGGTCCCGATCGGGTCCGCCACGATGCCGGATGTGACGCTCCCGGTTGGAACTGGCAACCTGGTTCCGGTCGTACTTACTGCCAACAATATCCCCGTGCCGACATTATTCACCGTGCAAGTTCATTTACCAACGACCTCCAACCCCATGGTGACGGTCACGAGCGGCGCCTCAAGTGGGAGTTTTGCCTCCTCGACTGCGACCGCGAATGTGACGCTCACTCCCAGCCAAGTCTCGGTTTTGATTGTGTATGCCAATTTCAATATCCCTCCGACCATTGCCCGCTTGTTCCCCCTCATTGATGGAGAAGAAGTGGACCACGTCATGATGGCAGCGGGGCTTGGCGAAACTTCTTCCACTTCATTGGTGACCAAACATGGCAAGAAGGTTGATCTGGATCAACTATCACGGGCGGATCAGCTGAGAGTCGCCACGGCATTCGAGGCCCTCCAGCATGCAGAGAACTAAGCAACGGTCGCACCGCAGATTCCTGTCTCGGGAGCGACCCTCGTGCTCCCACTCTCTACCGCATGCTGGCGGATCTGCCGGACATTCTCGAATACCCCTCCACAAGCCCAGAAATCCAGGACGACCCAGAGAGACAGCCATCGTGCCTATCTCACGCTTGTCCTCCGCTGAAAACTTCTGCCGTTCCCCCATAGGATACCTCCTGGCCCATTATGGGCCCGCACCCAAGTGTTCGTAAAATAGGGGCGCTACCCGTGCTTCCTATCTTAATAATTACAGCGCATTCGCACTTTACCTTCTCATTAAATTAGACTATATATTATATTGCATTAATGGAGGTGCCATGAAATCCGACGAAACCAAAACCGAAACGCTTCAATTCAAGGTGACCGAACAAGAACGTAAACTGATTGAACGGTGCGCAGCAGATGAAGGGACGACCGTCTCCAAGTATGTGCGCGGCGCGGTTCTCATGAGCATGGTGATGGACGGCAAAGCTGAGGCGATCAAGATTGTGGCGAGAGAAGTTGGCGAGAAAGCCTTTGGCGTCGTCCGACAGAAGCTTGTTCGACCGACACAGGAAGGACGCTAATAACAGTGCTAACCGTCTCCCTATTAATGGACAAAGCCGGTCCGCGCCGCATGCCGGCAGGCTGGGGCGCGGAGCGGAATGGCCCCCGTCTTGGTAACACGGGGGCGCTACCCACAGCGCTCATTACAGGAGTTCGATAGATTCTATGGATTCTGGCTTCACTCTGACGATTGATTGGCTGGCGTTTACCGTCTTGGCCAGCAATCCCCAAGAGACCATGAAAGTGCTTGGCGGAGACTGGAGCAAGGCCAAAGGCGGCTTCCGAGGCTATCCCTTGTCCTGGATGAGAACCGACGGCCAGCGCGGGGTCGGCAAACTGGGCACGAATGCGCCGCGTCGCCCGAATGAAATCCATGTGGATCTCTCGGGCGGCCTGGCGTCCGCCTTAACACTGGATCAAATCCGACCCCTGCTCAAGTGGGTACAGGCTCAACAAGGGCACGTCACCCGCATCGACTGTGCCCTGGATGACCGAGCCGGAACGGTTCCCGTCTCGACGATTCGTGAAGCAGTCTCGGCAGGCCAGTGTGTCACGAGGGCGGCTCAGGTTCGTCATATCGTCTCCAACCTGACCCACGGCACTGGGGCAACGACCGGCGAGACGATGTACTTCGGCAGTCCGCAGAGCCAGACCTTGTTGCGCATTTATGATAAACGGCTCGAACTGCAGAGCAAAGGCCAGGAGAACTATCAGGACTACGGGACACGGTGGGAGTTAGAGCTCAAGAAGGATCGGGCCGAACAATGTGCGAGAGCGTTGGCCTCGTTAGACGAAGCCGATTGGAAGGAGTTGGTCGTCGGCTTGCTTCGCTCCTATGTGGATTTCCGACAGATCACCAAAGAGACAGAAGACGAAGACCGGTACCGGGCTCCCATGCTGGAGTGGTACGCCCTCCTGACGGAGGGATTTCAGAAGGGGCGATTAGCCCAGGAGAAGCAGGTGCAGACCCTGCAGAACGTGAAACGATGGGTGAGCAACACCCTGACGCCGATGTTGGCGGTCATTTGTGCCACCCCTGGAGGGGAAGAATGGCTACTACAGGAAATTGTCAGGGGCATCTCCCGGTGGAAAGACCGACACCGGAACTTGCTCACACGACCTACTCGGTTTCACCGGTCTGCCGGCGGGAACGCGGGCAGTCCATGTTAGGGGGACTGGGGGTGTCGCGAGACGCCCCCGGTAGATCTGCACATGCTCACTACCAAAGAACTTTCGGCTTGGCTCAACATCAAAGAATCCACACTCTACCTCTGGGCCTCAGAGAACAAGATTCCCTGCCGCCGCATTCACGGCCTCGTCCGCTTTGAACCTGAGGCGATCCAGGCGTGGCTGAGTGGCTTTGATGTGGCTCCTGGAAAGCCACCCACCCTGCCTACTCACCATGACACCCGTGACCTTGATCAGCTCATTGAAGCCGCAAAACACGAGGTCTATACTCCCCGTCACGGGGAAGCCATTCAGTCAAGCCTCATCCGGAAGGAGGATGCAGATGGGGCTGTTTAGACGTAACAAAGTGTGGTGGATGACGTTCATTCATCAGGGCCAGCAGGTGCGGCGGTCCACAGGGACAACGGACAGGCGCTTAGCTGATGCCATTCTGGGAAAAGTACGGGTCAAGATTGTCGAGGGCCGATTCTTTGACACGTTGGAAGCCAAAGACCATACGTTCAACGACATGATGGATCGATACCTTAAAGAGCGATCAATCACCAAGGCCCCGGCAAGCCGACTGCGGGACGAACAATGCCTCACGCATTTACGAAGTGCGTTTGGTTCGTTGAATCTTGCAGAAGTCACACCGAAACTTCTTGCCGCCTACAAGGCGAAGAGGCGTGAGACGGCCAAGCCAGCAACCGTCAATAAAGAACTGGGCTTGGTTCGGCATAGCTTCAACGTGGCTATCCGAGAGTGGGAATGGTGTCGGGACAATCCCATGCAAAGAGTCTGCATGGAAAAAGTGCGCAACGAACGAGACCGGTGGCTGTCTTCAGATGAAGAGGGCCTATTACTGGCTCATTCGGCACCGTGGCTGCAAGACATCATTGTCTTTGCCTTAAACACGGGCATGCGACGAGGCGAGATTCTCAACTTGCAGTGGCCAGCCGTTGACCTCAATCGGCAGGTCTTGGTGGTGATGCGAAGCAAGAATGGAGAGAAGCGCACTGTCCCACTGAATGGTCGGTTAACGGAATTGCTGAAGCGAAAGGCGTCAAAGAAGACAGCAGGCTCGTTCGTGTTTGCGAGTTCAGCAGAGACGCTATTCGACGCTCGAAACCTTACACGAGCATTCAGACTTGCGGCGACGAAGGCAGCGCTGAGCGATTTTCGCTTTCACGATTTGAGACATACCTTTGCCACTCGACTCGCACAAGCAGGAGTGGATCTGTACAAGGTGCAACGCTTACTGGGGCACAAAACAGCGGCTATGACGCAGCGTTACGCGCATCATTCGCCGGAGAGTCTGAGAGAAGGAGTGTTGATTCTGGAGCGCGTTCACCCTCAGATATCACAAAACTATCACAATGAGGGTGGGAGCGTCGGGGGCTGTTGTGTAAGTGCTTGAGAAAATTGGAGCGGGAAACGGGATTTGAACCCGCGACCCTCGCCTTGGCAAGGCGATGCTCTACCACTGAGCTATTCCCGCATCCATCGACCGAAGAAGCGGGATTCTACCGGCCATGCGTAAAGACTGTCAAGCCGCCAGTCACAAATATCATCTTTGTCTCCATCTACGTAGACTCCTGGGGTGCGCCACCATCAAAACGGACCATCGACAGAATGGGCGGGTGGCCCCCTCTTCCCTACGCTGATCAGCCTTTCGACTCAGACCTGTCTGCTTCTTCTATCCACTTGACGGACCTTCTGAGCTTGAGTAGAGTGATTGTAATGACGCTCCGCACTATTCTCATCAACCAGGGAACCTCAGCGTGACCTCACGTCCGCAGCCGTCGATTCCTTTTGCAGCACAAGCGATCCCCTTCGACGAGTATCTCGCCTCGGGCAAGATTCCCGATGGTCTACTGACAAGTGAATATGTCGAGCAGCAGTTTGTCGAGCGACTGGTTCACTACATCCTGAGCGTTCCTGCCGGCAGCTATTCGATGGCACAACTCAGCCGTCTGCTTGAACAACTGGATCCACGTGCGCAGGTGTTCTTCTTCAAGCGGTTGAAAGAGAATAGCCCAGACAGCCTGAAAGACTTTGCTCCGCTGTACTATGGATTCATGAACGAGTTTCACTCCCTCCTGTTCACGTAAGTCACAGCCCAACAAAAAAAAATCTTGTCGGGCCCCCAATCTCAGGTATAATCACGAGAACCTCTCAATGAGCCAAGGAGCACTATGAATCCCACGCTACAACGGGCTGTTACGAGTTTTTATAATCTGGTGTACGAAGCCCAAACGTTCGCGACCACGATGTCTCGGATCGACACCGCCGAGCAAGAACACTATGCGGGGCGGATCGAGGGCCTGAACTGGGTGCTGGACCGCTGCCAGGAGCTCGAGGACATGGATGCCAACATCACTCCGACGACACTGCAACGTGTCCTGACGGAAGTGAAATCGGACTTAGATCATGAGCTCTCCGTACAGCGGCGTGAAAAAGGCCGACGAGCCGACGGACGCGAGGAAGCCTTGACCTTCGTGGCGGACTATTTGTCCAGCCTGATCACGGCAACTGAGATCGAATCCGCCAAAACCTCCGTGTAACCGCCTGTCGATTGTCTCCAGGCTTATCCTTCGTTATGGCCTCCTCCGAGGGCGACTATGGCCCGTGAGTGGATCATCTTCGCCGTGTGCCTCGGCTTGGGAGGCCATATTGCCCTTGCCGTGGTGCTACACGCGCCAGACTTGTGGCCCTGGAGCAAAGCGTGGCTCTATGGATTACTCTCGGGCATCGCGCTCTATGTTGTGGTGCAAGTCATTCGCTCACTCTGGTGGATTTTTCGCGGCAGAAACGCCGAGGAAACGGAACCCCCTGAGGATCAGCGGATCGGCCATCCCTGAATTCAACCACGCAGACCTCTCCAGGTTGCACCACATCCCTCTCCCTCAGTAAAATAGCGATCATGCAGTCACGTTCGAACAGACCCTCACCGCCCAACTGGCCTCCACAGGCCACACGGTCGCGCCCTGCACCTTCACAGTCCGGGCACCGCCCAACGGATCAATATGATTCGTTTAACGCCTCCCTTCTATATTGCGGAAAATGTCGCCAGGCGACGCCCACCCGGCAACGCCTGCTGCTCGTCCTGCCCACAGGCAATCTCTACGAATACCTCTGCGCTCAATGCGGAACCTCAACCGGCTCAAAGACGGAAAGTGCGTCGGCCGAGGGCGGACTGCTGACTCCGTAGCCATTCTCGTCAGAATCCACAGCCAGGCGCATGAGGACTGCGCGCACTCAGGTCACACACCGTAGATGAATGGGGATCGGCACTGCCCGTGGCAATGCACGCACACCGGCCAGGGAGGCTCACGTCGAAGAGGACGAGTCTGAGGAAGGGGAATTAGGAAACCTGCTCCAGAGGAATGCCTTCGTCGATCAGCATGACGGGAATGTCTTCTCGTACGGGATAGAGAATTTTATTGTCGGACCGGATTAATCCTCCATCCAGTTTTTCGGTGACGGGCTTTTGCGCCTTGTTCTTCAGCGTCCCACGCTCAATCGCGCCATTCACCTTTTGAATCAACTGATCGTCGGCAAGCGTCACGGCTTGTTTCGTTTCCGGGCAACACAAAATGGCCAACAGGTCCTTATCTACATTCGCCTTTTTCCCTAGCGCATCGCTCACAGTAGCTCTCACAATCCCACCCGAGCGGGTGACTGAATGGTTATGGGGAAGATAGTCCAAATGAGCCGCTAGATCAAGAAGATACCAAATCCAACCCCGTTCTGTTATCGTAAATGACCTATTCCTCCCTCACTCACCAATAGCGGGACGCGGCGTGACTTCTTCTCATCGGCTCGGACGCATCTTCCTCACAGGACTCCTCGTGCTGCTCCCGGCATGGACGACATTTCTCATTTTGGCCGCACTGTTCGAAACACTGGACTCCTTCCTGCTCGATCTCATCGGGCGGCAAATCCAGCCCTACGCCCCAGGCCTCGGCCTCTTGCTGCTCGTTGGAATGGTACTCACTATCGGAGCGATTGCGACACAGGTCATCGGACAACGAATGGTACGGTGGACCGAGACCGTCCTCGAACGGATTCCGTTGATTCGCAGTATTTATCTCACGCTCAAAGGCATGACGGACTTGCTGAACTACCGGGCACGCTTCGGGCAAAGTACCGTCGTGGCCTTCCCCTTCCCCCGCGACGGACTCTGGGCGCTAGGATTCGTCATGGGCCCGCCGCCACCGGCACTTCAGATCGCCCCGATGGTCGAGTTGGTCATGGTCTTCGTCCCTACCGCCATTCATCCCTTCACCGGATACTTGGCGATGATCCCCAAAACACAGCTGCGTCCACTGAGCCTGCTGCCGGAAGAGGCATTGAAGCTGGAGTTTTCCGCAGGATTGTATCGCCCCTTACCAGGTTGGCTCACAGCGCCGACACGCAACGCGTCATGATCCTCGCCGATCACCTCACCGTCCGTCCGGCAACCCTGGATGATCTGGACACACTCACGGCATTCAGCGCCGCCATGGCACAGGAGACTGAACAACGAACGCTCGATGAGACACTCCTGCGACAGGGAACTCAGGCGGTCCTCGAACAGCCTCAGCACGGCCGGTTTTACGTCGCAGACTTGCGGCAAGCTGCTCCGCTCGATACAGTAATCGTGGGACAACTGCTCATCACCTACGAATGGAGCGATTGGCGAAACGCTCAGTTCTGGTGGATCCAAAGCGTATATGTGCACCCCGCATGGCGACGCAAGGGTGTCTACCGATCCCTGCATGACAGGATCCTTACGTGGGCACGATCACAATCCGGGGTGTGCGGTGTCCGGTTGTATGTCGAGGGCGACAACCACATCGCCAAGACCGTGTATGAGCGAGTCGGACTCACACCATCCGGCTACCACGTATATGAATGTGACTTTGTCCTACCCAAGACCCATACCACCGGCGACCAAGCATAAGCCCGCCCGATGGAGATCTGCAGAAGGAGGATCACACATGCGACGAGTGAGTATGCTCCTGGCCATGATGATACTGACGCTGAATGCCTGCGCATTCAGCCGCGGCACGCTTGGCGACGAGATTAAGACCGAAACCGTCAACCTGATCAAAAAAGGTGTCACCACCAGGGCTGAGGTCCTGGCTCTCCTCGGCGCTCCCGACCGACTCCTTCAATTGAACGGGCGAGACCTCTTTCAATACTACCGGTACGATGCGAAGGTCGGCAGCCTGCTGTTGATCATCGCTAATTTTTCCCGTGCCTCAATTAAAAGCGACGATCTGTTTGTGGTGATCGCCCGCGAGGGAACAGTCGAAGAGGTGATCGCGTCAAAACGCACCGAGGGACTGGAATTTCGTTTCTGGCCGTTTGGGGACTGATATCGTGATGTCCTGGAACCGCTCCCTCACACTCCTTTTTCCCCTGATCCTTGCGGCGGCCCTGTCCGGCTGTAACGTGGCTCGCCTCACGATCAATACACCATTGACGTCAGACTCGGTGGCCTTCATCACGGAAGGCCGCACCACACTGGCGGATGTCATCGCCACGCTGGGGGCACCGGACTCCATGACCGATGCGGAAGCCGGAACCCTCGTGACCTACCGGTTCCTCGACGCCAAGTATTCCCGGGTGAATTTCGGATGGCTGCTGAAACCCTGGTCGCCGGTGGATCCCGACCTCATCTTCTCACGCTCCGGCCTGGGCACAGATGCGTTTGAGCTCCTGTGCGACAACAACTGGATCGTGACCCACCAGGCCTTCGTACGTCACCGCCCTGCGCCGCCATTTACTCCTTATCCGTTCTGATCCCGCCGCCGAGAGGTCGACCTCGATGAATTGCTGCCTCCCGTACATCTGGTTATAATGCCGCTCATGGGTGCAGGTTCTTCCGACGACTCACCGAGCCAAGAGACCCCTGGCTCGTCCGCCTCATATATCCCTGCCGATCGCGACATCGACTTTCTCCAGCGCGACGAACTCCGCCCACTGCGCCTCGGGTTGGAGCTCCTCAAACCGGAATTGATACAAACCGAGCAAGGTATTCACTCGACGATTGTGGTGTTCGGTAGTGCAAGACTTCTCGAGCCCGCGCGCGCGCGCCAAGCCCTTGAGCAAGCCTCCGCAGAATTAGCGGCCTTCCCCGACGATCGAGCCTGCCAGCAACGTCTCGCCGTAGCTGAACGGCGTCTTGCGCTCGCGCGGTATTATGATGTCGCTCGGGAGTTCGGTCGGCTGGTGTCCTCAACCTGCCAGATTGATGGGCAGTGCGACTACGTGATCGTCACAGGCGGAGGCCCTGGGATTATGGAGGCGGCCAATCGTGGCGCGGCGGACGTGGGCGCGAAATCGATGGGGCTCAACATCACGCTCCCTCACGAACAGCAACCGAATCCGTACATCACCCCGGACCTCTGTTTTCAGTTCCGCTATTTTGCGCTCCGCAAGATGCATTTTCTCCTCCGCGCCCGAGCCCTGGTCGTCTTTCCTGGCGGGTTCGGCACACTCGACGAACTCTTTGAGACGTTGACCTTGCTCCAGACCGGCAAAACGCGCAACATCACGATCATCTTGATGGGACAAGCGTTTTGGGAGCGGCTCATCAATTGGCAGCTCTTGATCGAAGAGGGGCTCGTCAGCCCCAAGGACCTCTCGCTGTTCCATTTCGCAGAAACGGCGCAGCAAGCCTGGGACCTCATCAACCGGAACCATGGAGGGCCTACCACCCAATGAAACTCTCATTCCATGGGGCCGCACGATCCGTGACGGGAAGCCGGCACCTCCTCGAAATGCCCGGCAGCAACATCCTCATGGATTGCGGACTCTTTCAGGGGCAACGCCAGGAAGCCGATCGCCAAAACCGGTTGCTGGGATTCGACCCGCGCTCGATCCAAGCCGTGCTCTTGTCACATGCCCACATCGACCATTCCGGAGCCCTGCCCGTACTGGGCAAACATCAGTTTCGCGGGGCGGTGCACATGACTCGTGCGACCGCCGATCTTGCTGCCGTGATGCTGGAAGATTCTGCCCGCCTGCAGGAAAACGACTGCGCCTATTTGAATCGGAAGGAAAAGCGGCGCGGGAAGCGCTGCCTCCAACCCTTTTACGAAAGCCGCGATGCCCGCGCCATTATCCGTCGCTTCGTCGGCGCCCGCTATGACGACCCGATTAAGGTGACCCCACGCGTCACCGCGTCCTTCCACGACGTCGGCCATATCCTGGGATCCGCCGCCATTCGCCTCAAATATACCGCGCGCGGCAATAGTACGACGGTGCTCTTTTCGGGCGATCTCGGGCGCTCGCAAATGCCGATCCTCCGTGATCCCACTCCGCCGCCAAGCTGTGATGTGCTGATCATCGAATCCACCTACGGCGACCGCCTGCACGAAGAAGCCGGGGAGGCGTTGACTCAAAAAGCTCAGCAACTGGTCGCCCATGCCAAAGAACAGAAGAGCAAGATCATCGTGCCCGCATTCGCGCTCGGACGCACGCAGGACCTGGTCATGCGGATCAAACGATTGGTGGCTGAGGGGAGAATCGACCCGCTCCCGATTTATATCGACTCGCCTCTGGCGTCGAAGGTCACAGACGTCTTTCGAAAACACCCCGAGTGTTACGACGAAGAAACCTTCCGTACGTTCACGTCAGAAGGAGATCCCTTTGCGGCCCGATATATTCGCTATGTCTCCTCGCCGGAAGAAAGCAAACGATTGAATGAACTGAAGGGTCCCTGTGTGATCATCGCCTCTTCCGGCATGTGCGAAGGAGGGCGTGTCGTGCATCACCTCAAACATGCCATCCAGGACGAAGCCAACATCATCGCCATCGTGGGATTTCAAGCTGAGCATACGCTGGGCCGCAGACTGGTCGAAGGATGGGATATCGTGCCGATCTTCGGGGTTCCGACCCCACGCCGAGCCCAGGTGGTGGTCTTCAACGGGTTGTCGGCCCATGCGGACCGGAACGATCTGCTTGCGTATGTGCGAGCGATCTCCCCCGCCCCCCAACAAGTGTTCGTGGTCCACGGAGAAGAAAAACAAGCTTTGTCGCTGGGCGCGGCCATTCAGACCGAACACCCCAACATGGCTGTTGTCGTTCCGGCCAAAGACAGCACCTACGAGATCTAGCCCCGCGTCTGAGGCGCACCCACTCACGGAGGAAATCGGCAGACATGAATCTCTCAAGAACGAGCCTCGATGCAGTCCTGTCCTGCGCCGTGATCCTGGTGGCTGCCTGTGCGTCTCCGGCCTGGAGCCTGGACGGATCGCCCGATGCCGTGACCCAGGGCCGAGTCCGTGCGCGCGCCTTGGGGCTGAACCTCGGACAATTTCAACCGGGCCCCCTGAATGCCATCACCGATGTGCCGGGCGTCAAAGTCGGGCAGGTGACGCTGACCCAGGGGGAGGGCCCTCTGCAACCCGGCCAGGGACCGGTCAGAACCGGCGTCACGGTCATCGTGCCGCGCGACGATGTGTGGCGCAAGAAAGTCCCGGCAGGAGCCTTCGTCCTGAACGGCACTGGTGAAATGACGGGACTGTCCTGGGTCGCGGAATCGGGTTTTCTCGAATACCCCATTGCGTTGACTAACACCCTCAACGTGCCCCGAGTGGCCAATGGCGTCATCAGCTGGATGCTCACGCAATATCCCGGCATCGGCATTACCGATGACACCCTGACCCCCGTCGTGGCGGAATGCGACGATGGACGATTAAACGACATTCAGGGTCGCCACGTCTCGGAAACCGATGTCATGCGGGCACTGAATGAGGCGTCATCAGGCCCTGTCACGGAGGGGAGCGTGGGAGCCGGAACCGGCATGATCTCCTATGGATTCAAAGGCGGCATCGGCACGGCCTCGCGGCGAATCCCGGATGCCAATGGAGGATTTACGATCGGGGTCTTGGTGAATGCGAACCATGGCCGCAGGTCCGAACTCACCATGGGCGGGGTGCCGGTTGGGCAACGCTACGACGCCGCAGGCCCGCAAGCGAGCCTGTCGCTGGAGCGAAATTCGAGTGCCCTTCCCGCCCCCCGCGAAGGAAGCAGCGGCAACGCCGAAGGGTCGATCATTATCGTCATTGCCACCGATGCGCCGTTGGATAGCCGACAACTCACCCGCCTCGGAAAACGAGCCGCATTAGGACTCGCCCGCACCGGCTCAACCGCCCGCCACGGGAGCGGGGATTTCATGCTGGCCTTTTCCACCGGCAACGTCATCCCTCATTACCCGTCCGACCCCACCTTTTCACTCACTCATCTGGCCGATACCCACCTCAATCCGGTAATCACCGCCACGGTGGAGGCCACTGAAGAAGCGATTCTGAACGCGCTCACCGCAGCCACCACCGTCATCGGGCGAGACGGGTTTCGGGCAGAAGCCATTTCCATCCCTCGCCTGCGAGAGATCCTCTCCGCCGGTAACGCACCTAGTCCCTAGCCCGCATGATTCAGGGTGGTTCGTCTCGAACTGGCGGAGTCGCGCAACGAGATGGGCGCACGGAGCCGTGATGGAAGAAGCATCCTTGAACAGGAGGCCGACCGACCGAGCGGCGAGCCCACCCGACGACAGGCTGGTCGCACCTGCGCATCCTCAATTGCAGCAGCGCTCATGAATACTGCGGGCTAGCCACGCACCAGCTTCCCCTCTGCGGCTCCGGCACCTTGCTTTTGTAAGGCCTCACAGCTATCCTTCTGGCTTGTCAGTATGTCATACGGAGGGCTATGGCTGATTATTCTATCGGAGGTGGCCTTACACTTCTGACCGCGCTCGAAAAGAACGGGAAGTTCGCAGAATTTCTACAAACACGCATGACGCAGGCACTGGAAACCCAGGACCCGACCGAACTCCATTACTTGCTCGCCCAGCTTGATGACTACCATTCGTATATGTGGCGCTATTACAAGAAACTTGCGTCGGAGCGCCCTGAGCGCATGAATCCAGGCGTCTAACCGCACCAGGCAGGTCGCACCCCGATCCTATAGGCAAAGATCTACCGGTGATTCTCACACCTCCATCAACACTGCGGTTTGCATCCGCCCTCACCCGCCAGGCGGACGCGCAGGCGGCCGCAGATGAACTGATCCGGGCCATTCGTGAGCAGTTGGGGTCCTCCCGCATTGACGTCGCCTTCCTGTTTATCTCCGCCCAACATGCGGATCAGGCCGATACGCTCTCACACGCAATTCGTACAGCACTCGGCCCAGAAACCCTCGTCGGCTGCACAGGAGAGGGCGTTATTGCCACCGGACGTGAAGTTGAAATGGGACCAGCCGCCACCCTCTGGGCAGCCCATTTGCCCGGAGTCATCGCCCATCCGTTACGGCTGTCATTTTCAAGCATCCACGATCAGTTTTCCCTGCGTGACTGGCCTGAACTAGACTACGGGGGCGAGTCGGCACCCCTCATGCTCCTCTTCGCAGATCCCTTCTCCACCCCACTGCAGGACGTGTTGGGCATCATTGAAGAGCGGTATCCGCAGGCTCGAACACTTGGCGGGCTGGCAGGAGGCGGTCAGGATCTTGCCGAGAATCGACTATTCCTCGATGAGGAGGTGTACAGCGACGGACTCGTCGGTGTCGCGCTCTCCGGGAACATCGCCGTTCGCTCCGTCATTTCGCAAGGCTGTCGGCCGATCGGCGACCGATTCATCGTGACAAAGGCGGAGCAGAACATCATTCAAGAACTCGGTGGAATCCCAGCCTTGCATTGCTTGCAGACCGTCTTCGGGCAACTCTCTATGGATGAACGTGCGCAGGCCCAACGGGCGCTCCATATCGGCATCGCCATGGATGAACACCGCGCGGAATTTACCCGCGGGGATTTTTTGATCCGCAATCTCCTGGGAGCAGACCAACAGACGGGGGCCATCGTCGTCGGCGACGTCATCCAGGAAGGGCAAACCGTTCAATTTCAAGTCCGGGACGCCCGGGCCGCCGACGAGGACCTCCACGCGCTACTCGCCGCGTCCCGTCTCCATGAATCACAACGGCCGCTGGGCGCGCTGCTCTTCAGTTGTTGCGGACGCGGGAAAGGGCTCTTCGGTGTTCCCAACCATGACGCCTCTGTCCTGGGAGAGCAATTGGGCGCCATTCCGTTGGCGGGGTTTTTTGCGCAAGGCGAGCTAGGCCCGGTCGGCGGACGGAATTTTCTCCACGGGTATACGGCAAGCATCGCCATCTTTTCTGAACCGGGTCGATCAACCACACAACGCTCGACTCGTTGAGTTCCATCAGCGCGTCAGGCCATCGAACTCGCACACCGGGAAAGGACTTCTCCATGACCACTCGCTTCTGGTTGACGACTTGCGGTATCGTGGCACTCTTATTCCTGACTATAGGGAGACCAATCATGGCAGAGAGCGAACAGACCGCCCCAACCCCAGAAATCACGACCGATTCAGGCCTGAAATACGTAGACCTCGTGGCGGGCACAGGCCGTGAGGCCACCGCGGGAAACCAGGTGAGCGTGCACTATACCGGCTGGCTCACGAATGGAACGAAGTTCGATAGTTCCGTCGACCGCAAGGAGCCGTTTTCCTTTCCACTCGGAGCCGGCAGGGTCATCAAGGGATGGGATGAAGGCGTCGCGGGCATGAAAGTCGGCGGAAAACGGAAACTGACGATTCCCTCGCAACTTGGATACGGAGCGCGTGGAGCCGGCGGTGTGATCCCACCCAATGCCACGCTCGTCTTCGACGTGGAACTGCTGGAAGTCCGGTAGGGCCGCTGCACAGACGTCGACATTCACTCACCACCTTGGACGGTAGATACACCTGATGAAACAGACACCCCTGATCGATGCCCATCGCAAAGCTCAAGGCAAGCTAGTCGACTTTGCAGGCTGGGAAATGCCCATCCAATATTCCGGCGTGGTGGACGAATACCAGACCGTCCGCCGGCATGCCGGACTGTTCGATGTGAGTCATATGGGGCGCATCCGCGTCACCGGACCGGGCTCGTTGGCGTTTTTGCAGCGCATCACCACCAACGATGTGTCGAAACTCTCTGTGCGTCAATCGCACTACTCCATGATCTGCGCTTCGAACGGCGGCATCAAAGACGACATCTTCGTCTACCATGTGAAGCCCTATGAGTTTCTGGTTTGCGTGAACGCCTCAAACCGGGAAAAGATTGTGGCGTGGTTGCATGAGAAGGTGGCGCAGGCCCAAGGCTGCAAAGTCCAGGACCAGTCAGCCTCCCTTGCGCAGATCGCGATCCAGGGTCCAGCCTCACGTGACATCCTGACAGCCGCCGGCCTGGCAGACCTCGCGGCACTGAAAATTCGTCAGTGCCTAGACACCACCCTTTGCGGCCACGCAACCTTGGTGACACGGACCGGATATACCGGCGAATTGGGATATGAGTTGTATCTTCCGGCAGAGGGAGCGCCGAAGGTTTGGGCTCAGCTCCTCGAAGCGGGACGTCCACTCGGCATCAAGCCGACAGGGTTAGGCGCTCGCGATTTGCTCCGGCTTGAAATGGCCTACCTGCTCTATGGCAACGACATGAACGAGGAGACCACTCCCATCGAGGCCGGGGCTGATTGGGTGGTGAAATTCGATAAGGGAGACTTCATCGGCCGGACTGAATTACTTGCCCAACAATCACGCGGAGCAACACGACGGCTCGTGGCGTTTGAACTCATCGAAAAGGCCGTACCGCGGCATGGGTTCAAGATTCTGAGCGCGCAGGCTCCCCATCCCGAGATCGGCGACGTCACCAGTGGAAACTTGTCACCCTTGCTGCAAAAGGGGATCGGCATGGGGTATGTCACGCCGGCTGTGGCCCAGCCGGGATCCTCCATTCTGATCGATATTCGAGGCAAGGCTTACCCCGCCGTTGTCGTGAAGCCACCATTTTACAAGAAACCTTCAGGCACACCGTAACGCATGGTCAAACCGATCTACAAAGGCACAGTAGTCACGCTCAACGTCGATACGGTGCGTCTGCCGAACGGCCACACGATCGATCTCGAAGTCATCCGCCACCCCGGTGCCTCTGCCGTCGTTCCCCTCAAAGAAGATGGAACGGTCGTGCTGATCCGTCAATTTCGTCATGCCGCGAACGGATTTATTTACGAAATACCCGCGGGGAAACTACATCCGAAAGAAGACCCACTCGACTGTGCGGCCCGCGAACTTGAAGAAGAGATCGGCTACAAGGCCGGTCGCTTTGAACTCCTCTCCAGCATTTTCACGGCGCCGGGATTTGCGGATGAAGTCATCCACATCTACCTTGCCACAGGCCTGACGATCGGCACGCAGAATCTGGATGAGGACGAAGTTCTGGAAGTAGTGGAAATGCCTCTTCGCGAGGCCATTTCGAAAATTGAGGATGGAACCATTCGGGACGGAAAAACGATCGTCGGGCTACAAGCAGTCTATATTCGGCAGGAACGACACCGGTAGAAGACCGAAGAGGTCTCCCACCTTGGAAATGGGAGACCTCTCAAGCCAGCTAGCCTCGCCGAAAACGGTGTTGTTTTTAGTGGCCGCCCTTTTTCTCGTCCTTCTTCTTCTCTTCGCCGAACACGGTCTGGGACAAGTGTCCACCCTTCTTCTCGTCCTTCTTCTTCTCTTCGCCGAAGAGGGTCTGGGAGAAGTGGCCGCCCTTCTTCTCTTCCTTCTTCTTGTCGTCACCGGCGAACGAAGGAGCGCTGAACGCAACCAACAATGCAGCCGCCATCACCGTCAACATCATCTTCTTCATTCTGACTTCCCTCCTGTTAGATTTGAGATTACCAACGACCGACGGATGCTTAATAAAGCAAAGTTCTTGCCGTCTGGACGCACAACCATAAACTATTGTTTTTTCGGACATGTCCCTCAAAGTACCTCATAATGCTACAGAAAGCACAATTCGATTCTGTGGCAGAATAGTCTGGATGCTACTAAACCGCCTCATCGATCGATTCAATTGATGCCGCAAGGTACCTCTCCACGACCATCATGCCCATGCCAAAACAATCTCCTTTGCCAGACCATCTCCGACCGGGACTCAGCATCGTCTTTGTCGGCATCAATCCGGGGACACGCTCCGCCCAACTTGGCCATCACTATGCCGGACCGTCGAATCGGTTTTGGAAACTGATTTATGAGGCGAACCTTGTGCCGGAACCATTGAGCTACCGAGACGACGGGCGACTTCCGGACTGGGGGCTGGGCCTCACCAACCTGGTGAGTCGATCGACAGCGAGTATGGACAGTCTCACACCAAAAGATTACGCGGCAGGCCGGCTCACACTTATGCGAAAGATTCGCCGGTATCGTCCCCAGGTGGTTGCCCTGCTGGGCATCACACTGTACCCCACGCTCTTTCCGCACGAACCAAACCAGACAAGGCGAAAACCGGGGCTGCAACCGGCGACGCTGTACGATTCAAAAATCGTCTTACTCCCCAACCCAAGCGGGCGAAACGCATCCTATCCCTACCATTCCATGCTGGAAGCCTTTCGTACGTTGACACCATGGGCCCAGAGCGGCCTCACGAGTCGCTCCTGATGCCCCTCATCCACGCCGTGCCCTCTGATGGAATTCCGCTGTGCACCTGCTGTAGAATCTGCCGCTGATTTTCCGCCAACACATCGACACGGACATTCCATGAAATCTCTTCGCCTCACGCTTAGCCTTACGATCACCCTGTTATTCGCTGCCGAGTTGGCTCGCGCAGGCACCTCGGCGCAACAACTCACCGCCGATGCGACGCACGAATGTGCGCTGGGCCGTCAGGCTCACACGCGTGCGGAGCGCGTTCAACATTTCGCGCAGGGGCAAGCCTTTGGAGAGCAGGCGATTGAAAAGGATGACTTATCCCCCGATGCTCACTTCGCGCTCTTCTGCAACCTCGGTGAGCAACTGCGGATTGACGGGGAAAGCCTGACCTCGCTCTTTGGATTCCGGCGGATGATGAAGGAGTTAAACCGCACCCTCGAGCTGGATCCTGACCATCTGGATGCGCTCTCAGCCAGGGGGGCCGTTCTGGTTCGTATCCCGGGGTTCATGGGCGGGGACAAAGAAAAGGGAGAGACCCTGTTGCGTCAGGTCATTGCCAGGGAACCGGCGGCCGTCAATGCCCGACTGAGCCTCGCAAAAAGCTACTGCGCCGATGGGCGACATGAAGAAGCGATCGCCCTTGCCACCAAGGCACTGGATCTCGCGCAAAGCCTTCAGCGTGCGGATTTCATTCCTGAAGCGAGGCAGGTGCTCTCCCAGCTACGAGCCCAAGCCGCTAAAGGCAACTGAGCCGGCTACTTACCCCACGCTGCCGAGAGCAGAGCTTCCGACTTCCTGCCATCACGCCGTTTCCATCCTCGTGGCTTGGGATCGGCATAACCGCTCGATGTCATCTTTCGTCGGCAGCGACTCCTGCGCCCCACGTCCCGTCGTAGCCAACGCACCGGCCGCATTGGCCCTCTCTATTGCGCTCGTGATCGATGCCCCTTCAGCCATCGCACAGGCCAAGACACCGTTAAACGCATCGCCGGCACCCGTCGAATCAATCGACTCGACCACATAACCGGGAATACGAGTTGCTTCGTGCCCACCGATCATCAACGCCCCCGCTGCGCCACAGGTCACAACCACGGTGCCGACTCCACGACCAGTCAGAATCCGTGCCGCCTCCGCAGGATCCGACGAACCGCTCAACGCATGCGCTTCGGTTTCGTTGGGCGTGAGAACATCCACCAATTGCAGGAGATCCGATGGTAGCGGAGCGGCAGGAGCTGGATTGAGAATCGTGGTGAGACCATGTGCCTTGGCCAGGCTCAACGCCTCACGAACGGTCTCCAGCGGAATTTCCATTTGAACCAGCAGTACCCGTACTCCAACCATCAACTCACAATGCTGCTGCACAGCGGCGGGCGTAAGACGCCCATTACTCCCTGGCACAACCACGATCTGATTCTCGCCATTGTGATCCACGAGAATCATCGCCACTCCGGTAGGAGCTTCGGCATCGCGAAGAAGGACCGGGCGTGACAGCCTCTGCGTGGCCAAGTGCTGTTCGATCAACAGTCCATTGGCGTCTGCCCCCAGCATACTGAGAAATGTCACGTCCCCGCCGGCGCGGGCTGCCGCTACGGCCTGGTTGGCACCTTTGCCACCGAATGATTGGGCAAAATGGTACCCGAGGACGGTTTCCCCTCGGTTCGGCAGACGATCGACCGACGCCACCAGATCGATATTGCTGGACCCGACCACTAGGACCATGGACATAGCCGGCTGCGCAAGAGACGCAGCGCCCGATCAACATCGACATCAACGGCCACGCGCATATTCGGGCTCATCTTCTCCTCCGGCCTGCGTAGGCGTCGATCCGCCACCGTCATCCCGCGAGACACACGCCCAACCATTTCAACCGCCACATGGAATGGCTCCACCTTCAACAAAGACGAATCCGCGGCAGCCAGAACGGCCAACGGATCGTGAAAATAGAAGAGCCCATGGCCTTCAACCGTTTCAGCAAATTCGAATGCCTTGCGCGTCATATCAGTTGTGATTCGACCAAGCGGGTCACACGACTCAGCGGCCCAGGTCGTCAGGCGCTCGCGTGTCACCGCAACACGGGTCGTCACATCGAGCGGAACAAGGGTCAAGGGAAGCGACGCCTGAAACACCCGATGGGCCGCATGCGGATCCACATACATATTGAATTCTGCTGCCGGCGCAATATTGCCGGGGACGCCGATCGCCCCACCCATCACGATGACCGAACGGAACTTCTGAACCGTCAGGGGGTTCACTTTCAGTCCCAAGGCCACATTCGTCAGTGGGCCCAACGTGATCAACGTGACCTCATCGGGGTATCGACGAACACATTCACTCCAGACATCCTGCGCGGTCGAGAGCACAGACGGCAAGCGGACTTGAGGGTAGCGTAGCGCGCCCTCCGCGGTCAGCACAGCGTCCAATTCACCAAGCCCATCGCTTCCGTGAACCTGGGTCGCCATCACAAGATCTTCCTCCAGGGGCCGCGCCGCTCCCTGTCCGACCAACAACCCCGGCGGCGTCTTCACGAGATTCAGGACGCGGAACAAATTCTTCGTCGCCTGTCCCACAGGCACGTTACCGCACACGGTCGTGATCCCCACCACCTCCAATTCCGGCGAGGCCAACGCCAGCAGGATCGCCAGAGCGTCATCGACTCCGGGATCGGTATCGAGAATCACTTTCGTGGGCGAAGGTCTCTGCATGCCTAAATGGTGTGGGACGGGAATCCACCCGTGTTACAAGCCGACATCGCGCTCGGGAACCGAAGCTGCCAATCGGGTGGATTCCGCAAGCTGCTCCAGGACTGAGTGAAAATCAGACGCCTCGTCTGGTGGCCCCATGAGAAAATAAATGACCGCGGTGTCCCCTGGACCCAGAACTGCCAAGGCTCGGCCGGCCATGTCGTCCCCCTGATACGACCGAGCAATCGAACGATCGGTCTCCAGTTCTGAACCGGCGGGAATAAACGATAACCCGTGCAAGAGCGACAGCGGTTGACTAAGGTGGTCACGGACCGTCTCACGGGTGACATCGGTGAGGGGGAACATCATCCCCAGGCCCTTCCCTTCTTCCGCCGTCAGGAAAGGCATCTCTGAATCTTCAGGGCGAGTACTTTGCCAACCGGCCGGGATCAAGAACGACCAGTCGGTTCCAGGAATTCGGAGCCTGGTGCCGGCGCGGTACGTGGCGCCAGGATTGATATCGAGCGGACGCCCATCCGGTTGTGTGTCGATCACGCGGCCAGGATTCGATTCGGCCCACACGGCGAACGAGACACAGACGTTGAGCAGAAGACAGCCGGCAACAATCTGAAGGACGGTACGCGCCCACCGCAGGCGGCCTGCCGCCGCCTCGCACGAACCACTGCCCACAGACCGGCTAGGATGCTGGATCCATCGGAGGGCAGGTGCAAAAGAGGTGGCGATCGCCATAGGCTTCATCGATACGACCTACGCTCGGCCAAAATTTATTCTCCCGAACCCATGGAGCAGGAAACGCGGCCTGCTCACGCGAGTAGGGCTTCGTCCACTCGGCCGCCGTGACCGCCCATGCCGTGTGAGGAGCATTTTTGAGTGCATTGCCCGCACGCGGTTGCCGACCTTCGGCAATCGCCTGAATCTCACCCCGGATCGCGATCAAGGCGTCACACAACCGATCCAATTCCGCCTTCACCTCGCTCTCCGTCGGCTCGATCATCAAGGTGCCTGCCACGGGAAAAGACACCGTCGGAGCATGGAACCCGTAATCCATGAGACGCTTGGCCACGTCCATGGCTTCCACACCGCTCCCCTCCTTGAGTGGACGAAGATCCAGGATAAATTCATGCGCGACGAATCCACGCGAGCCGCTGTACAACACGGGATAATGCTTCTCCAAGCGTTTGGCCATGTAGTTCGCGTTGAGGATGGCGACCTGCGTGGCCTTGGTCAAACCCTCACGACCCATCAGTGCAATATAGACCCACGAAATCGTGAGAATGCTTGGACTGCCATAGGGAGCGGCTGACACCGGACCAATCGACTGCGGTCCGCCGAGTTTGGTCACCGGATGCCCGGGAAGAAATGGCACCAGATGGCTGGCCACACCAATCGGTCCCATCCCCGGCCCGCCACCGCCGTGGGGGATACAGAACGTCTTGTGAAGATTCAGGTGACAGACGTCCGCCCCCAGATCTGCCGGCCGACAAAGCCCGACTTGCGCATTCAAATTCGCGCCGTCCATATAGACCTGCCCGCCATGCGTATGCACAATCTGGCACATCCGGCGAATCCCTTCCTCAAACACCCCGTGGGTTGAAGGGTAGGTGACCATCAATGCCGCCAAACGAGTGCGATGTTGAGTCGCCTTGGCTTCGAGATCGGACAGGTCCACATTACCGCGATCGTCACAGGCAACGGACACCACTGTCATTCCGCACATCGAAGCACTGGCCGGATTCGTCCCGTGAGCCGACACCGGAATCAAGCAGACATCACGCTGCGTTTCCCCGCGATGCCGATGATGCGCGCGGATGACCATCAGTCCCGTATATTCCCCTTGAGAGCCGGCATTGGGCTGCAGAGAGATGGCGGCAAACCCGGTCAGCTCGGCAAGCCATGATTCGAGCTGCTGAAACAAGACTCGGTACCCCTGCGCCTGCTCGGAAGGAGCAAACGGATGGAGGCGCCCGAACTCCGGCCAGGTCACCGGCAACATTTCCGCCGTGGCATTCAGCTTCATCGTACAAGACCCCAGGGGAATCATAGAATGTACGAGCGACAAGTCGCGGGATTGAAGCCGGTGGATGTAGCGTAAGAGTTCATGTTCAGCATGGTACCGGTGAAACACCGGATGCGTCAGATAGGGACTCGTGCGCGCGAGCGGAGCGGGATACCGCACATCGACCGAAGCGAGAATGGACTGAACCTCTTCCGCCGGGATCTCGTGGCCGACAAAGAGCGCCAACACCTGCTGAACTTCCGCAACCGTACTCCATTCATCCAATGACAGCCCCAGGCTGTGGTCGTCATACTGCCGGAGATTGATCTTCTGCTGGCGCGCCCGATTCAGAATCGTCTCCGATTGGGCCGGCGAAAGTGGAACACGTAGCGTATCGAAGACAGGCTCAAGGCCGACAACACAGCCGTGCCGACGCAATCCCTCTGCCAGCATCATCGTCAAACCATGGATGCGTTCCGCAATTCGCCGCAACCCCGCCGGTCCGTGGTAGACGGCAAACATCCCCGCCATGACCGCCAACAGCACTTGCGCCGTGCAGATATTGCTGGTGGCCTTCTCGCGCCGTATATGCTGTTCCCGGGTCTGCAGAGACAGGCGATACGCCATACGGCCCGTCACATCTTTCGAGACACCGATGATCCGGCCCGGCATCTGCCGGCGAAACTCTTCCTTCGTGGCAAGAAACGCCGCATGCGGTCCACCATATCCAAGCGGGACACCGAACCGTTGGCTGGACCCGATCGCCACGTCCGCGCCGAATTCTCCCGGTGAACGCAATAGCGTGAGGGCCAGCAGGTCGGTCGCCACCACGACGTAGGCACCGGAGGCATGCGCCCGCGTGATGAATTCGCTGTAGTCACCGACATACCCATCCGTCGAGGGGTATTGCAGCAACAGCCCGAAGAACTCGCCCTGGGAAAGGTCCAACGATTGAATCGAACCGATCTGCAATACAATACCCAGCGGTTCCGCGCGGGTCTGCACCACGGCAATGGTTTGCGGATGACAATTTTCAGAGACGAAGAATTTCTTGCGCTCATGCCCGGCGGCGCGAGACATGGCCGCACACATCGTCATCGCCTCGGCAGCAGCAGTTGCTTCATCGAGTAGCGACGCATTGGCGAGCGGCAAGCCGGTTAGATCGGCAACCATGGTCTGAAAATTGACCAGTGCCTCGAGGCGCCCCTGCGCAATCTCGGCTTGATACGGGGTGTACTGCGTATACCATCCTGGGTTCTCCAGAATGTTACGTTGGATGACCAACGGAGTGATGCAATCGTAATAGCCCATGCCGATCAGAGACCGCCACACCTGATTCTGTCCGGCCAAACCACGCAATTCCGCCAACACCTGCTGCTCACCTCGCGGAGAGGGCACCGTCAAGGAGGTCTGCAAGCGAATGTCGGAAGGGACCGTCGACTCGACGAGTGCGTCCAACGACGGCAGGCTCAACGTGGCCAACATCTCCTGGATGTCGGAATCCGTCGGGCCGATATGGCGAGGCACAAAGGTATCGTTCGGCTCAAGAAAGTTGGGTTCTGGCATGAGGGTGAAATCCTGCTAAAAGTTGGCGTTCTCGTCCATTCGAAGGGGCGTGAACTAACCTATCATGCAGGGCCGAGTTTTCCAAGCGTTCAGCGCCAACGCCCATCGCTTGTTTTCCGAAATTCCATAGCGTAATAGTGACGATGGATCTCCGTTCTGGGACGCCGATTGTGCCCCGAACAGTCATCAGCATAGGAAGACCCATGATTACGCATGACATCTTGATTGTCGGGGCCGGGCTCGCTGGAATGCGGGCCGCGATCGCCGCACCACCTCACCTGAATGTGGCCCTCCTCTCGAAGGTCCACCCGGTCCGCAGCCACTCCGTGGCCGCCCAAGGGGGGATCAACGCGGCCATCGGCGAGCAGGACTCTTGGGAAGCCCATGCCTATGACACCGCCAAAGGGGGACTCTACCTGGGCGACCAAGATGCGATCGAGGCCATGTGCCGGGAGGCGCCGCAGGACATTCTAGAGCTTGAACGGATGGGTGTGATCTTCAGCCGCACCCCGGAGGGGCGGATCGCCCAACGGCCGTTCGGCGGGGCCGGATTTCCGCGCACCTGTTATGCCGCCGACCGCACCGGCCACGCGCTGCTGCACGCCATGTACGAGCAGCTAATGAAGCGCCGCTGTCGGGTCTATGAAGAATGGTATGTCACGGCCTTACTGGTCGAACAGGGCCGTTGTTGCGGCGTCGTGGCCTGGGATCTGGTCCACGGAGGGTTGCAGGCCCTGCACGCCAAGGCCGTCATTCTTGCCACCGGCGGAAGCGGCCGCGTCTTTTCCACCAGCACCAACGCCGTCATCAACACCGGGGACGGCATGGCCCTGGCCTATCGTGCCGGCCTCCCCCTGGAAGACATGGAGTTCGTCCAGTTTCACCCCACCACGCTCAGAGACACCGGCATTCTGATCACCGAAGGCGCGCGCGGCGAGGGCGGCTATTTGCTGAATACGCTCGGCGAGCGATTCATGAAACAGTACGCACCGGAACAGATGGAGTTGGCGACCCGGTCCACGGTCTCTCTCGCGATCGGACGGGAAATTCAGGAAGGACGAGGGGTAGATGGTTGTGTCCTGCTTGATCTTCGGCACCTGGGCCGTGCCCGCATCCTTGAGCGGCTCCCGCAAATTCGGGAGCTGGCGCTTGAATTCGCAGGGCTCGATCCGATTGAAACACCCATTCCCATTCGACCAGGCGCCCACTATCAAATGGGCGGCGTGCGCACCAACGCCTGGGGAGAAACCGATTTACCGGGGCTCTTCGCGGCGGGCGAATGTGCCTGCGTCAGTGTTCATGGAGCGAATCGCTTAGGCGGGAATTCCCTGCTCGAAACTATTGTCTTTGGTCGCCGCGCCGGCACAAGAGCCGCCGAGTCGATCCACGATCTTGCCCCGCCGGCTGTTCCGGCGGGAATCCTGGAAGCAGAAGAACAGCGTCTGCACACCCTCCTGACCAATCCCGGCCCCGAACGGGCCTGGCAGATCCGGGATGACCTCGGCAAAACCATGAGCCTGAATCTCGGCATCTTCCGCACCAAGCAGTCCATGCAAGAGGCCCTAGACGCCATTCAGGCCCTCAAGGTCCGGGGGCAACAGATGTGCGTCCAGGACAAGGGACGGGTCTTCAATACCGATCTGATTCAGGCCCTGGAGCTCCAGTGTCTGCTGGACATCGCGGACACCATCGTCGTGAGCGCCCTCGGCCGGGAAGAAAGCCGCGGGGCCCACTACCGGGCCGACTTCCCCACTCGAAACGATAGTGCCTGGCTCCGCCACACCCTCTCCCACCGCCAGACGGAAGGGCCTCGGTTAAGCTATACTCCCGTGACCATTACGCAATTCCCCCCTGCATAATACGTCGTCTTCCGCATCCGAAGTCTCCCCAGGCGAACCACCCCGAAAACCGGCAGCCCAAGCCGGTTCGGCCGGTTGCGCTCCTGCGGTTTTGCGCTATCCTTTTCAGTAATCACCAACACTCTACTCACGGGACCGTCCACCATACGCCCGGGCGAAGGGTCGTTCGTTACCATGGCAACCATTCACCCAGGCACGGCAACCTCTGCGCTCGCACTCTCTCCATCGCTGGATTCGACACAGACGGTAGTCTGTCCCTTTTGCCACGCCATCGCCCCTTGCCCGCCTGCCGCCGGTCTACCCCTACATGAATTCCCCTGCCCATCGTGTCAAGCAAACCTGCTGATACTCAACCCCAACGGGTCAGCAGCCGATGAGGAACTGGCCGTCTCTCACTCAGTAAGCGCCCCTGACGCAACCGACATGACGCGCCGGCTCGTCGGCATTGTGGTGGCTGTGTTGGCCTGTGTATTGAATTACCTGCTGCTGGCTGGAATGGGCTTCTGGATGTTTAGCCAAATCAAGGCAACCCACGACCCCTACGATATCGATGAATTGACGCTCTCCTCGCTGATCCTGAAAACCAACGGATGGACGCCCCTCCACCTTGCAGCCGCACGAGGCGATATGGCTGCCGTGACGTCGCTCCTGCAGGAAGGAGCACCGGTCGACCAATACAACGACAAGGGACGAACAGCCTTATTTGAAGCAGCCAAACGAGGGCGGACGCCGGTGGTGACGGTCCTCTTGCATCATGGGGCCAACCCCAATGCGAGAACCAAACAGGGCCTGACCGCACTCCTGACCGCTGCCGAGCAGGGACATGCCGATACGATCGCCGTGCTGTTGTCGAACGGCGCCGATCTCAACGCGACGTGCACCTGTGGCGATTCAGCGTTGCATCGGGCCGTACGGAGAGGCCATCTGGTCGCGACGCAAACCCTGCTTGAACAGGGCATCGATGCGAACATCAAGAGCCATGGAGAGACCGCCCTTGAGATCGCGCAGCAAGACGAGGACCAGGAACTGATCGCCCTCCTGCTCGCGCATGGGGGCAAAGAATTTTCTCAAGCGAAGGCCCATCGAGCCCAAGGCGTGGCCTTCCAGAAAAAAGGGCAGATCGATCAGGCGCTATTCGCGTATGCCGAGGCCTTGAACCTGGACCCAAACGATCCCGAATCCTATTTCGATCGCGGCACGGCACTGCTGCAAAAGAACTCGCCTGACGAAGCCCTCATCGCGTTTCACGCAGCCATCCGCCTCAGCCCAGCCTACTTCGAAGCCTATCGCGCGGCGGCCTCAGTGCACACCATGCGCCGGCAGTGGGACGAGGCCATCGCCTTGTGGGACCAATTCCTGACACAACGCCCACAGAACGGTCGCGCCCATTATGAACGCGCACGGATCAGGCAAGCGAAAGGCGACGGCAAAGGTTTCTTGCGAGAACTGCAACAGGCCTGTGCATTCGGCCACCAGGCGGCCTGCTGAGCGATGAACACCATGGAAACCCACACCGAGACCAGCGAACGGGCCCCCCGCGTCACCTGCCACCGCTGCCTGGGCCAATACCGTATCCGCGACATACATCGATTGACGCACCGGGCTCGAAGTAGGTGCCCAGCTTGTGGCGCGCGATTCGCCATTGTGATCCCGACGCCCCCGAATGAGCATCCGCATGCAAGTGGAGACCACCGTCCACCGACGCCCCTCACATCCGTACCATCCGGAAGCACCGAAGCCCTCGACCCCATCAAACGTGGATCCTTCCACGGAGCCGGTGGCACCTTACTGGGCATGCAGATCGTCAATGTCTGCCTCACCATCCTCACCCTCGGCGTTTACCACTTTTGGGGCAAAGCGAAAGTTCGCCGATACCTGTTCAGCCACACGGCGTTCGCGGGAGATCGGTTTGCCTATCACGGCACCGGAAAAGAACTCTACCAGGGGTTTCTGAAAGCGATGTTGGTGTTCGGTATCCCCTATTTTTCATTAGGCGCCGCGCACACCTTCCTCACAGTCCCGCCATCGGTCGATCCCTTCCTGCAGGCAACGGCCGGTCTGGTGCTCTTCCTCTATGTGCCAGTCGCGATCGTGAATGCGCGGCGCTATCGCTGCACGCGCACATCTTGGCGAGGCATCCGGTTCTCGTTTCGAGGCCACACGGTGGACTTCCTGAAACTCTATTTCAAAGGGTGGCTCTTCACCGTCCTGTCCCTCGGCACCTACTATCCCTATTTCCACACACAACGACAGGCGTTCCTCCACTCCCACACCTACTTCGGCAACCAACGGTTCCACTTTACCGGGCATGGATCGGGCCTGATGGTGCCCTTTGCCGTCACACTCTTCACTACCTATGCGGTGCTCTGCCTGTGCGGTTTCGCCCTGGCCCTTCAACTCACAAATGGCGGCCTGACACTGCTCTTGATTCCCTTAGTGCTTGGGCCGGTGTGGGTCTGGTGGCTCGGACAAAAGCAGAAGTACTGTTGGGACCACACCACGTTCGGCGACGCACAGTTTTCATGCAGCATCACCTGGCAGCAGCTCTTCACCCTGTACCTCGGCAATGTCGCACTCGTGGTTGTGACCTTGGGGTGGGCCTGGCCATGGGTGACAGTTCGGAACGCACGCGTCTTTCTCGGCACCCTTTCGTTACAGGGAACCACCGATCTCGACCACGTGCTGCAGGACAACACTGAAACATCCGTCACCGGCGAAGGCCTGTCGAACCTCCTCGACACCGGCTTTGATATGGACTAACCCGTATGCCCATCAGCCGAAGCGCCCATTACCTCGACGGTCGCACAGCCACGCGCCATCGCGTCACCCTCACGATCACCCCCACCAGCCTGCACATCGGGATGCCCGACGGCAGCATCAAACAATGGCCTTACGAGCAGATCCGTCAAACACAAGGGACCTATCGCGGCGAACCAGTGCGCCTGGAATTCGGACCAGAACCGGCCGAAGCCGTCGTGACTGGCACCACGGCGTTGTTAAGGGAAATTCACAAGGCCGCCCCTGCCGGTGCACAACACTTCCACAACCCAACCTCGCGAAATGCGCGCGTCCGTTGGACGGTGTATGCCGCCGTGGGAGTCGTCCTCATGGTCGTGGGACTCTATCGATGGGGCATCCCCGGGGTCGCCGCCGCAGCCACGCCCTATGTGCCAGTGACGTGGGAAGAATCTTTGGGACAGCAGGTCGTCGCACATCTTGCGCCGGAAGCGCAGAAATGCCGCGATCCGGAACGACTACAAAAGCTCGACCACATCGTGCGAACATTGACTGCCACTCGTCCGGCGTCCCCCTATCGAATCACCCTATCCGTCGTCGATGCCCCAACCGTCAACGCGTTCGCCGCTCCCGGCGGGCAGGTGGTGATTCTCCGAGGCCTGCTGGAGCAAACAGACAGTCCGGAACAACTGGCCGGAGTGCTCGCCCACGAACTCCAGCATGTCTACCAACGTCATACGACCAAAGCCATTCTTGAACAGACGGCGATGACGTTTCTTCTCACCACCATCTCCGGCGATCTGTCCGGCGGGCTCGCCTGGGGACTCGAAGGCGCGCGCACAATGAGCTCGTTACACTACAGCCGCACCCATGAAACGGAAGCGGACATCGAGGGACTCCGCATGATGCAGGCCGCCCACCTCGATCCTGCCGCGATGATGTCATTTTACGGAACCATGGAGAAAGGCGCGCTGGATCACGCCGGGCCGCCTGATTTTCTCTCCACCCATCCGGACATGGGCGAGCGGCTTGCCACGCTCGTCACGCTGGCCGGCCCCCCTCCATCCGACGCGCAACGGCTCCTCCCGGGAGAAGACTGGAAAGACATTCGCTCGCTCTGCCGCCTGCAAGCCGGCGAACGCTCCGCCGCACTATCCCTCGACCTTCCCTAGCCCGCACGATTCCGCTGCTCACAGATTCGGCCGCCTCTGGTATAATCCACGGACTTGTGAGCCCTAAGTATGCGCGTCCTCGTCATTGAAGATGAAACCAAGGTAGGCTCTTTCATCAAGCGAGCGCTTGAGGAGGAGAGTTACGCCGTCGACCTCTGCGAGGACGGCGCGCAAGGCCTCGACATGGCCTTGAGTGGCACTTACGACCTCATCATGATCGATCTCATGCTGCCGAGCCTGCCAGGCCTGGAAGTGCTCACGCGTCTCCGCAAGGGAAAAATTCAGACCCCGGTGCTGATCCTGACGGCACAGTCGAAAGTAGACCAGCGGGTCAAAGGGCTAGACGCCGGCGCAGACGACTACCTCACGAAGCCCTTCGCCATCGATGAATTGCTGGCGCGTGTGCGGGCCCTGTTACGACGCGGCACGGCGGAATCCTCCGGCACGCTCCAGATCGACGATCTTCTGCTCAATCCGGCCACACGCGAAGTCACACGCGGCGGGCAACGTATCGACCTCACCGTGAAAGAATATGCGCTGCTGGAATATTTCATGCGCCATGCGGGGCGGGTGTTGACCCGTCCCATGATCTCAGACCACGTCTGGAATCAGGATTTCGATACCTTCACCAACGTCATCGATGTCTATGTGAACTACCTGCGGAATAAGATCGATCGTGGACGGGCTCGAAAGTTAATCCATACGATTCGAGGGAGTGGGTACATGCTCAAGGTGGACTGATGCCGCTTCGCGTCCGGCTCACACTCTGGTACGGCACGGCCTTGGCGCTCATCCTGCTGACCTTTTCCGTAGTGCTGTACACCATCACGGCCCGCAGTCTTCGAGATCAAGTCGATGAGTCGCTGCAAGAAACCGCATCGGCAGCCGTACGTTCCCTGGAGAAGCGCGGATTTCTCCCCCTGATCGACGAAGATGCCCTCCTGAGCCAGTTCCCTGAGTTGACCCGCATCGATAAATTTTTTCAGATCTTCAGTCCCACCGGCACCATCACCATCCGCTCCCCCAATATCCGGCAACATGACGTGCCCTTGAGTCGGCCCGCGCTGGAAGCCGCATTTACCGGCAGCACCGTCTTCGAGTCGGCCAGGTATCCCAACGAACCGCCACTACGCTTGGTCTCCGTCCCCATCATCTATCGCGGGTCCCTGTTGTATATCGTGCAAGTCGGCACAACCCTGGAGGGTGTAGAGGAAACGCTGCGCCGGTTCTTGCTGGTCCTCGTTGTGATGGCCCCGATCGCACTGGTCGTGTCATTGGTCGGAGGATGGTTTCTGGCAGGACGTGCCTTACGGCCCGTCGATTCCATCACCGTCGCGGCGAAACGCATCGCTGCAGGAGACCTGACGCAGCGCCTGACGTCCGAACGCTCCACGGATGAAATCGGGCGTCTCACCGACACCTTCAACAACATGATCGCGCGCCTGGAGACCTCCTTCGCGCAAATCCGGCAATTCAGCAGCGATGCCTCGCACGAACTCCGGACTCCGTTGACGGTGATGAAGGGCGAAAGCGAGTTAGTCCTGCGGCGTCCTCGCCCCGTCGAAGACTACATTGCCGTCTTGGAAAGTAACCTGGAAGAGATCGACCGGATGTCGCGCATCGTCGAGGAACTCTTATTCCTCTCACGAGCGGATTTGGGCCAAGTCAAAACAGAATGTGAACCGGTCCGCCTGGAGGCATTGGTGGAGGATATCCAGCGCCAGGCCTGCCTGCTGGGCCAAGAGCGCGAGGTGGATGTCGTCATGGGCACCATCCAACCCGCTACGGTGCAGGGCGATGAACTTCGCCTGCGGGAACTCATTCTGAACATCGTCGACAATGCCGTGAAATACTCCTACCCACAGGGCAAGGTGGAAATCGATCTGCTGGTGGAAGGCCGCACCGTTCGCCTCTCGGTGCGCGACCACGGCATCGGCATCCCCCCGGACGCGCACAAACAAATCTTCGACCGCTTCTTCCGCACCGACGACGCACGTGCCCACACGAAAAAAGGGACCGGGCTCGGCCTGGCCATCTGCGCCTGGATCGCTGAGGCTCACCACGGACACATCGAGGTCAAGAGCGAGGTGGGCGCAGGATCGACGTTCACCATCGTACTCCCCCTCGCTCCGCCGACAGCTTAACGACTTCTAATCGCGCGTTAATTGGTTTCTCATCCACGGCTGCTACCTTTCAGCATGGCTGTAGCGGGATTTCTCCCGCGCACACAGATCACCGACGTTAGAAGGAGGAGCCCTCATGAAACGTCCCTTGCAGTCCGTCAGTGCCATTGCCGGCATCGCCGCCCTGGGCGCTGCCTTGATCTGGAGTTATCTCCCGCTCACGACCTCACACGCCTCGAATCCGTCACCAGCGGCCGATGACCGTCCGGCGACGATAGCCGGCGGCCTTCCCGCAGCCGGATTCACGGACGTCGCGAAGAACGTGACACCGGCCGTCGTGAACATCACCACGAGCGGCGCAGAAGAAGTCTCTGATTCATCCCGCCCACGTGGCCGGATGGAGGATTTTTTCGGATCGCCGTTCGGGCCCCGACGCTTCGGCCCACCGATGGAGCCCAGGGAACGCCGTGGCGGAGGGCAAGGATCCGGCGTGATCGTCACTCCGGATGGCTATGTGCTGACCAACAACCACGTGATCGCAGGGGCGAAAACCGTCACCGTCACACTACCCGACAAGCGGGAGTTCAAGGGGCAAATTGTCGGCAGTGACCCCAAGAGCGATATCGCCGTGGTCAAGATCGACGGCACTCAGCTGCCGACAATCCCATGGGGCGACTCCGGCCGTCTTCAGGTCGGTGAATACGTCCTAGCCGTCGGGAACCCGTTTGGGCTGAACTCCACGGTCACCCTGGGCATCGTGAGCGCCCTGGGCCGTGGACATATGGGAATTACGCAGTACGAAGATTTCATCCAAACCGATGCCGCCATCAATCCAGGCAACAGCGGCGGCGCGCTGGTGAATACCAAGGGTGAGTTGATCGGCATCAACACGGCCATCTTCTCTCAGACCGGCGGCTACCAGGGCGTGGGCTTCGCCGTCTCCACGAGCATGAGTAAACCCATCTACGAGAGTCTGGTCAAGACGGGGAAGGTCGTACGCGGGTTTATGGGTATCGGGATACAGGATCTCAATCAGGAGTTGGCCAAGTCGTTCAACGTCAAAGGAAATCATGGCGCCATCGTCACCGACGTGAAAGAGGAAGGACCGGCAGACAAGGCCGGCCTGAAACAGGGCGACGTGATCGTGTCCTATCAGGGAACCGCGATCGAGGATGCCGTAACACTCCAACGCGCCGTCACCCGAAGCTCGGTCGGCAGCAAAGCGACCGTGACAGTGATGCGGGATGGCCACGAGAAAGATTTGTCCGTAACCATCGGTGAGCTCCCCGACAACCCGCAGGTGGCCAAGGCGGAGGCCGTTCCATCGGAACAGCCGCTGGCCGGACTCGCCGTACAGGAGTTGGATCGGGAAACCGCTCAGGAACTTGGACTGAAAGGGAAGATTCAAGGCGTCGTCGTCACAACCATCGAGCCTGAGAGCGACGCGGAGCGGGCGGGATTGATGCCAGGTGACGTGATCCGGGAGATTAACCGCAAACCGGTCACTTCGATGAAAGATTTCGACCGGGCTGCCTCTGACCTCAAGAAAGGGCAAACCGTGCTAGTCCTGGTCAATCGACGAGGCGCGTCACTCTATCTCAGCGCAACAATCTAAGAGCGGCTGTAGGAGCGGGCTACTGGTGAGCGCAGGCTTATCGGTAGCCTGCTCCGGCTTTTTTGGGCATGAGCAGCGTGGGAGCAGTCGGAGAAGAAGCTGGAGAGTCGACCCGACCAGCCGCCTGGGCAATCAAGTCATACCCGGCCACATCGGTGATGGTGACTGAAACAAACTCACCCGGCTTCGCCGCAGCGCGATCACAGAAGACCACCCCGTCAATCTCAGGTGCCAGCCCTTCATGCCTGGCTTCAAGCAGCCGGTCAGATTCTTCAGAGATCCCATCCACAAGGACCTCCATTGTACGGCCGAGGTAGTCACGATTCTTGGCTTCTGAAATAGATTCTTGCAAGGCCAGCAATTCATTGCGCCGCTCTTCCATGACCGCCTGGTCGACTTTCCGGTCAAGATCGACAGCCGATGTGCCCTCTTCATCGGAATAGAGAAATACCGCCACGCGATCGAATTCCATCTCGAGGATGAATTGTTTGAGTTCCTCGAACATGGCATCGGTCTCACCGGGAAATCCGACGATAAACGCCGTCCTGAAAAAGACGCCAGGAATCTTGGTTCGAATACGTTCGACTAGTTTGGTGACGTGTTTGCGGTCTCCCAACCGGTGCATCCGCTTCAACATCCCGTCGCTGATATGTTGCAGAGGCATGTCGAGGTACTTCGTAATGCGCTCCTCTCCAGCATAGAGACTCAGCAACTCATCCGTCACCTGTTGCGGATACAGATAGAAGGGCCGGATCCAGCGCACATCCTTCACCGTCACCAGTTCGCGAAGCAGCGCCGTGAGCCCCTGTTTCAATCCAAGATCCACGCCGTAATTGATCGTGTCCTGGGAGATCAGGTTGAGCTCCTTCACTCCTTCCTGCACCAACCGTTCGGCCTCAGCCACAATCGACTCAATCGGACGGCTCCGCTGCTTCCCTCGCATGATGGGAATCGCGCAGAAGGCGCAGTTCCGGTTACAACCTTCGGCAATTTTGAGATAGGCGCTGTGGGGAGTTCCGAGGCGAATGCGCGGCGTCTCGGCATCGTACAGATAGGGCGGTTGTCCAATCCAGAGTCGCTGCTGACGGGCTTTCGGCGCCAACAGACTGCGGCAGATTTCCGCAATACGCCCGAACTCGCCCGTCCCTACGACGCCGTCCAACTCGGGCAACTCTTTCAACAGTTCACCCTGGTACCGCTGCGCGAGGCACCCGGCGGCAATCAACACGCGGCAGGATCCGGACTTCTTCAAGCGCCCATGCTCGATGATGCTATTGATCGATTCCTGCTTGGCCTCTTCGATAAAGCCGCAGGTATTAATAATCACGACTTCCGCGGCTCGCGCGTCGCCGGTGAGTTGAAAACCGCCGGCCACCAACGTGCCGAGCATGACTTCCGAATCCACCTGGTTTTTGGAACACCCGAGGTTCACAAAACCGATCGTGGGCTTGGTGCGTTTCGCGCGTGATGGAGTAATCAATGATGAGGCCATAACCTGGCAGTCTACGAGAGGGCAGAAAAGTCTGTCAAACGAGGTCTCTTGCTATTCCGCTGTAGCTATCCTAGATTGAGCGTATGATCCGCACGTTTCAGGGCATCACCCCGACTATCCCGCAGTCCTGCTTTATCGAAGAGACCGCCGTGGTCATCGGCGACGTCGTGATGGGCGACGAATGCAGCGCATGGTTTCATGCCGTCATTCGCGGCGACGTGAACTACATTCGCATCGGGCACCGAACGAACGTGCAGGATCTCTGCATGTTGCATGTCACCCACGACACGCATCCGCTCATCATCGGCGACGACGTGACCATCGGGCACCACGTGGTCTTGCATGGCTGCACCATTCAGAACCGTGTGCTGGTCGGAATGGGCGCCATCATCATGGACGGGGCGGTCATCGGTGAAGACTCGGTAGTCGGCGCCGGCGCATTGATCACCGAAGGCACCGTCGTTCCGCCCAAGAGTCTCATCCTGGGCTCGCCGGCCAAAGTAAAACGTTCTGTGACCGAGCAAGAGCTCGCCTGGATCCGAGAATCCGCGCAAAACTACATCCGCTATTCCCGCCAGTACCTCTCTGGTCCCGATAAGCTTCGCCCCGGATTCTGGGTCTAGCACGATCCGCACACCCAAGCGCCTTCGGCCGTTCGTTTTTTACCCGAGCCGCATGAGGCAAATGGGATCACCCACCGTCGGTGATGCGAATGTCTGGCGGTCGATCCGGTAACGGATGCCTCGACGATGACACCATTCAGCGACCCACACCGCTTCCTCGACCGTCGTCGTCACCAATCCCGGAATCATCAATCGGCTTAAGCAACGATCCACCAATGTGGCCACCGCGCGCTGCTGCGGCAGGAACTTGCGCGCATCGAACGTCACCGGATTCGCACGCCCGTAGGACAACGCCGACAGCTCCGGGAACCGTTCGGGATCGTTCAGCACACTGACCAGCCAGAGGTGGTCCACCCGGTCTTTCACAGAACCGGCATCGCGATGCTCAAATCGTATCGGGAACCCGACGCAGGCTCGATTGAGAATCAGCACTTCCTGTTTCCGCAGATTGCAGGCGACCGCGCGTCGCCTGAGATCCAGCGTTTCCATCGCGAGCAGCGGAATCTCCGCCACCCCGGCCCCCACGTACAAACTGGCACCCCCCGAGCGAAGTCGCGACACCAGCGCCTTCGCGAGTTTCAGACCAAGACGTTGACAGAGCCCGCGTTTCACCGCCCAAAATTCATCCCCGCCTTCGTCGCAATAGATCGGCCCCAATCGCGCATAGTCGAGGCACGCGAAAATATCCTTCATCGCCTGCCGAACGTCAGTCCCCACGGTCTTCAGTTTACGAACCATGATGCTCCATACCGGCCAAACCTGTTGCCGCTGTGCCGGCGCCGACGACAACCGGGCTCATCAGATTGAGGGTCAACCGATCGCATTTGATGGGAGTGCGGCCGGCCGAGATTCGCCGCAATTGGAAACCACCAGCCAGCACGGCATCGTGACACCACGCAGGGGTCCACGCTACGACCTCCATCTGCGGATCGTTGAAGCACCGCGTCATCAACGACTACGCCACGATCTCTGTGCCGATCCCCTTGTGGGTGAAGATTTCCAACAGAATGGCATGGGGCGTACGACCGTCGATGATGTGCGCCTTCCCCACGCCGCCGGCCAAGGCATCCAGGCAGGCGTGCACTTTCGGCAACATGCCCTCGCTGATCGTGCCACGCTTCACCATCCGCTGCACATCCTTACGGGAGACCGTCGGCAGGTGGCGGCCATTGGCATCGCGGATGCCCTTCACATCGGTCAACATCACGAGTTTTTCCGCCTTCAACGCGGCGGCAATCGCGCCCGCCACCAGATCGGCGTTGATGTTGTACGTACTGCCTTCCCGGTCTGTTCCGATCGGCGCGATCACAGGAATGTAATTATCTTCCTGGAGCTTCAAGAGCAACGTGGGATCAATCGACTTCACATCGCCGACAAACCCGAAGTCGGCATCCGCATCATCCGAGTCGAGGTCCTTTTCTATGCTTTCCGCCCAGGCCTTCGCCGTCAGGGCCTTGGTCAACATCAACCCGCCGTCCTTGCCGCTGAGTCCGACTGCCTGTCCACCGTGTCGATTCAAGAGGTCGACGATTTCCATATTGATCCGGCCGGCCAATACCATCTCGACAATTTCCATCGTCGCCGCGTCGGTGACTCGCACCCCATGCCGAAACTTCGCGACCATTCCCAATCGATCCAGCATCTGATCGATTTGCGGACCACCGCCATGCACGATCACGGGGTTGAGCCCGACATACTTCAGCAGCACCACATTCTGGGCGAATCGCTCTTTCAGCGGCCCATCGGTCATCGCATGCCCACCGTACTTGATGACGACCGTCTTGCCCTTGAAGGTGCGGATGTAGGGCAGGGCCTCGATCAGCACGTCTGCCTTCTTAATCAGTTTATTCATGCGTTCCCCCGTCCTGCCGGCCGCTTACAAAATATAGCGGCTCAAGTCTTGATCCTTCACAATATTCTGCAAGCGCTCCCGCACATACGCGGCATCCACCACGATCTTCTTTTCTTTCATCTCGGATCCTTCGAACGACACCTGCTCCAGCAAGCGCTCCATAATCGTAAACAGCCGCCGGGCCCCGATATTTTCTGTCCGTTCGTTGACCTGCACGGCCGTTGCCGCAATCTCTGCCACCCCATCATCCGTAAACTCCACCGTGAGGCCTTCCGTCGCCATCAACGCATGGTACTGACGCACCAACGCCCCTCTCGGCTCGGTCAAGATACGCACGAAGTCTTCTTTGGTGAGCGGCGCCAATTCGACACGGATCGGGAACCGGCCCTGTAGTTCGGGAATCAAGTCAGACGGCTTGGCAACATGAAACGCGCCCGCAGCGATGAAGAGAATATGGTCGGTCTGCACGGCGCCATGTTTAGTGCTCACCGTGGTCCCTTCCACAATCGGCAACAAGTCACGCTGCACCCCTTCACGGGAGACATCCGGCCCCATCGCGCGTTCACGCCCTGCGATCTTGTCGATCTCATCCAAAAAGACAATACCGGTCTGCTCGACCTTCGTGATGGCCTCCCGGACCACTTCATCCATGTCGATCAACTTTTGGGCTTCCTCCTGGGTGAGATGCTTGAGCGCATCGGGCACTTTCATCATTCGTTTCTTTTTCTTCCCTTGGAACATACCGCCCAGCATGTCGCGCAGGTTCCCTTCAAGATCCTCCATGCCGCCCGCATTGGAAATCACCCCCAACGGCAACGCCCGCTCCTTCACTTCCACTTCCACGGATCGCTGATCCAGCTTGCCCTCGCGCAGTTGCAGGCGAAGCTTCGATCGCGTGGCATCCGATGATTCTGTGGATTCAGACGTGTCGGCACGTGCCCCGGAAGGTTCGAATCCAGGGGACGTCGAACGCGACGGTGCACCAGGCAACAAGAGATCGAGTAGCCGCTCTTCTCCAAGCCGCGACGCCTTCTCCTGCACCTCTTCCAAGTGCTTGGTCTTCACCAAACTGATGGCCAGCTCAGTGAGATCACGAATGATCGATTCGACATCTCGACCGACATAGCCGACTTCGGTGAATTTGGAGGCCTCCACCTTGATGAACGGCGCTTCGGCAAGTTTCGCCAGGCGTCTGGCGATTTCGGTTTTGCCCACGCCGGTCGGCCCGATCATGATGATGTTTTTCGGCATGACCTCATCACGCAACTCAGGAGCCAGTTGCTGACGACGCCAGCGATTACGGAGCGCAATCGCCACCATACGCTTGGCATCCTGCTGGCCGATCACATAACGGTCCAGCGCTTCGACGATCTGACGAGGTGTGAGGTTATTCACGTTGAGGGGACGGGAGGTCGTTTCGGTCGTCATGGCGGCAGATCCTAACGCGAGAGCGATTCGATCACAATCTGTTGGTTGGTATAAATGTCGATCCCGCCGGCAATCATCAGGGATTCCCGGACGACTTGTTCGGCAACCAGTTCGGAATGCCCCAGCAAGGCGCGCGCGGCAGCCAGCGCATACGGCCCGCCTGATCCGATCGCCAGGATCGCGTCTTCCGGCTCAATCACATCTCCGGTTCCCGAAATGATGAAGGAGTGATCGAGATCGGCCACGGCCAGCAACGCCTCCAAACGCCGTAACGCGCGATCGGTGCGCCAGTCCTTTGCCAATTCCACGGCGGCTCTCGTCAGATTTCCACGATACTCGGCCAGTTTGGCCTCAAACTTTTCAAACAAGGTGAAGGCATCGGCCGTCGCACCGGCAAACCCTGCCAGCACCGTATCACTGTGCATACGGCGCATCTTCCTGGCATTGTGCTTCATGACCGTAGTGCCGACCGTGACCTGCCCATCGCAGCCCATCGTCACCTGGTTGCCTCGTCTCACACACAAGACCGTGGTAGATCGAATGATCATCGCGACCCCTTCCGCTTGGTAGACTCGCTCGCCTCCGTGGCACTCACGGCACGAGGGTGAGTGCGATCGTATAACGCGAGTAGTTGGTCCGTCGCAAGATGTGTATATTTTTGTGTCGTACTGAGCGAGGCATGTCCCAGCATTTCCTGAATGGCGCGCAGATCGGCGCCCTCATCCAATAAATGCGTGGCAAACGAATGGCGCAAGGTGTGAGGATGAACCGCGCCGCCGGTCAGCTGCCGCGAATATTTGGCCACAATGCGCGCAATGGTTCTAGTGGTCAATCGGCCCCCGCGGCTATTGCGAAAGACGGCCACGGCGTCCGATCGCCCAGAGGACGGCCCCGGCACCGTCTGGATCTGCGCGTGGTAGGCATCGATCGCCTCCAAGGCCATGCTCCCGATCGGAATCACCCGTTCTTTCCGGCCCTTTCCACGCACGCGCACCAGCCCTTCGCTCCGGCTGATATCGTCGCAATTCATGCCGACCAATTCACTGACGCGAGCCCCGGTGGAATACAAGGTCTCGAGAATCGCGCGATCCCGCCCCCCTTCCCGCGCTGTGGCACCGGGGAACTCCATCAACGCACCCGCATCGTCTTTCGTGAGAACCTGGGGAAGGTGTTTGGGAAGCTTCGGGGCGCGCACGTCCTCTGCGGGATTCACCTCCAATTGCCCGACACGCACGAGATATCGAAAGAAGCTGCGCAGGCAGGCCAGCTTTCTTGCCAGCGAGGCCTTCTTATCCCCCTTGCGATCCCGTGCGGCGAGAAATTCGCGAATCAGAGCCGGTGTCACCGCTTGAGGCACCAGCGGCCCGCCCGGCTTCAGCACACTCAGCACGAAGGCGTGGAACTGAGCCAGGTCGGACGTATAGGCCCGAATCGTTTGAGGCGACGCGCTCTGTTGGACAGACAAGACGTCTAGGAAAGTCCGGATTGCGCGATCCATGCGTCAAAATCCTCAACGGCTCGTTGCTGGATAAGACGCCGCTTCTGATCCTTGTCGCGCGTCTTGACGGTGACGGGTGGGAACAGCCCGAAGTTCGTATTCATCGGCTGAAAGTGGGCCGGGTCGCTCTTGGCAATATGCGCAATCAAGCAGCCGTGGGCGCTGTTCGGCGGCGGAGTCACCAACGGCTGGTCCGCCAGGCCTCGCGCCGCATTGATGCCGGCAATCCCTCCCATCGCGGCCGACTCGGTATACCCTTCGACCCCGACCAATTGTCCGGCAAAAAACACCGTGCCGCGAGATTTGAGCTGGAGCGTGTCGCGCAGCAGTTGTGGCGAGTTGATGAAGGTGTTGCGATGCAGACTTCCAAGTCGTAGAAATTCAGCATTCTCAAGGCCGGGAATGAGACGAAACACCCGTCGCTGCTCCGGATAGGTGAGTTTGGTCTGAAACCCGACCATGTTGTAGCAGGTCCCATGCGCATTCTCGGTACGCAGCTGCACCACGGCATAGGGACGCACACCGGTCTTGGGATGTTCCAGCCCGACCGGCTTGAGCGGGCCGAACTGCATGGTCTGTCGACCACGCTCGGCCATGACTTCAATCGGAATACAACTTTCAAAATAGGCGATTTTTTCGAACTCTTTCGGTTGGACCTTTTCGGCCGTCATCATCGCGTCGTACAACGCATTGTACGCGGCTTCATCCAGCGGGCAATTAAGGTAATCAGCGCCCCCCTTGCCATACCGTGACGCACGATACACGATGTCCATATTGATCGACTCCGCGTCAATAATGGGCGAAATCGCGTCGAAGAAATAGAGATGCCGCTCGTGGGTCAATTCGCTGATGGCTTTCGATAACTTTTCCGACGTGAGCGGACCTGTCGCAATGATGCAGACGGCGTCCTGCGGAATCTCCGTGACTTCCTCACGCATGATCCGGATATTCGGATGCCCCTCCAGCGCCTGCGTGATTGCCCGGGCGAACTGCTCGCGATCCACTGCTAACGCCGAGCCGGCCGGCACACGCGCCTCCTCAGCGGCACGAATCACCAGCGAGTTCAGGCGACGCATTTCCGTTTTCAAAATGCCGGGGGCATTCAACGGATCGACGGATCCGAGGGAGTTCGAACACACGAGCTCTGCGAGGTCACCGGTCTTATGTGCTTTGGTCATTTCTTTGGGGCGCATTTCGTAGAGCGTCACCTTGGCGCCACGATTCGCGGCCTGCCAGGCGGCTTCTGTGCCGGCCAGACCACCCCCGATGATCACGATGTCTTCACGCATGAATGGGAAACCTTTGAAAAGATGGAAGGAGGCCCATTGTAGGAATCGCCTTTTCTCGATGTCAAGAAACGCGAGGCCCATTCCATTCAGCCCTCGCCCATGAGGCCATCTGAAGCCATTGAACCGGAAGGCCGACCGGAAAAGGCCCCTTGAGTTTGTTGCTCCCTTTTGCCAGACCGTGCTAAACTCCGCCCGCGTGGGCGATTAGCTCAGGGGGAGAGCGCTTCCTTCACACGGAAGAGGCCACTGGTTCGATACCAGTATCGCCCACCATCTTTTCAACGACTTCCGAGACAGTACTCTCCGACACCCTCAACACTGTGGTCATGTTTGTGTCACGGTGTGACCGTCGGTCCAAAATTTCACTCCATCTCGCAGGCTTTCCTGGTAATGATGCGCACAGCGTTGCGTCATCCTCGGCGACTTGTGTCCGAGGAGCCGTTGCACCTTGTAGAGGTCCACTCCCGCCTGGACCAGCCGCGTCACAAAAGTGTGGCGGAGATTAGGGAATGGAGCGCGGGCACTACCAGCTCGCGTAACCATGACGGACAGGCATCGAGCAATCTCACCTCCTCGCCTTCCATCAGCCACCGAGGACCTTGATGGTCTCCTGCGGATTGCTCGCCAAGACCGTAAAGGCCAGCCGATCAATGGTGAGGGTGAATCTAGAATCCATGGGATCTATCGAACTCCTATACGGAGCGCTGTGGGTAGCGCCCCCGTGTTACCAAGACGGGGGCCAACGCGAAGGGAAGGAGGCGTATGGAGGCATATGTGCGCTTTCGTGCGCTAGGAGCGGCAATTGCGTGCATCGTCCAGAGGTAGGATAGGGTCGGAACAAGAAACCAGCTCGTTTTTTAATCCCTGTACGAAAACAAAGTTTGGAATGAATTATTAGACTTGTGGGATAGCATCAGAGTCTGCTGGCCCATTCATTCTATTGGGGCACGATAGTAGCAACATTACCCATGGCCCCGACATCGACGTGTGAAGATAGTCCGGACGCGAGCATTGAGGCAGCGCCAACAACCAATGCAACGTCGAATGCTGATGGGGGAGAACTTGCTGTAGGAGCGTTTCTTAATCAGGCCACTTGTGGGTGCGAGTAAGTCACAGGTGAACATGGCTTCCATTGTTCTTCAAGATTTCTACGATTCGGATACATACTACGTCCTTGACGAGGAGTCTGGAGACTTCTCCATCCAAGACAAGTCTTCTATGCAGCCAAATGAGACCCGCCCGGTCGGATTTGCCGACGTAAAGGCTGTGGGGTGGCCATGGAAAAGAAAAAAATGGCTGATCGCTCTCTATGCCATACATAAGACGCTGCTGCTTCGTGTCGGAGCAAGCACATTTAACTGGGCAAACCCTGACTTGGAGGTTTCTCGCGAGCAACTTTTTGGTTGTTTAAAAAGTTTTAGAGTTGCACAAAATTCAAAAGCAATTCTATCGCTTCTCTACTGTCATAACGATTGGGGAGGAACATTTCCAAATAACCCAGGCGGCGACTTTTGTACACACATTGTATGGAGTCTTCGAAGTCGTGGGGCGATGCTACGTTACATGTATCAATGGCAAGCTATAAGCCAGGGAAAGCCTTTGAATCAGTTACTCTTCAATGAGATCAATTCCCGTATACGCGAACGAGCCGAGGTTGGGAAGCTCTAGCGATACGAACCCCACCTCCCTCTATGACCAGGTCGGGAACTTGACCCGCGTCACCGATCCGGATAGCGTGCTGGCCATGACCTACGACCAGGCCAACAGGCTGCTGAGTGTGAACACAGCCGGCTCGCCGGACCAACCGGCCGTCACCCTGGGGTATGCCTATGACCAGATCGGCAACCGACTGCTCCTCGCCAAGGCGGCCAAGACAACCAGCTATCACTATGCCGGGCTGAATCGCCTGACGGGCCTGGGTAATGGGTTGACCCTGCCGCTGCCGACCACGAATCGCGAGGACTGGCGGAAGGGCGAAGGCTCAGGGCGGATGAACAGGGGACCAATCCCGGTATCCTGCGCAACGGGGTGAGCTTCGCGGCGGGCTTCGCCGGCCAGGCCTTTCAGTTCGACGGAGTCGACGACGAGATCGGGTTCACCAGCGCGGTGGGCCACTTCGGGTATCAAGCCATCGTGCTAATTGTTCTGCTCGAACCTTTAGCCATTCTTGCCCACTAAATTCTCTATCAGAGACTGGTTTAGAGAAGCATTTGGAGGTGCTGGACCAGAAGTCCCAGACTGCAAGCCATACCAGATCAATGCCGATTGGCCGGACAGTCTCTCTGGAAGTGGAGGATTCTAAATGAGAACAGCAAGTCGAACGTTTGTGGAGAGGCTTATTGTATTTGCGTTACTCTGCAGTAGTTTCATGGTTGGTTGCGGCGATTATTCCATTAAGCTCCCAAGAGAATACTCACTCGTCAGGATATATGGAGGCGCATTTCTCATTTATCATCCTGATGGTAAGGTTGCTGTAGATGCAAATGTTGATGGATATAAGGTTTATGGAACAATTGTTGTGGGGCACGTATCAGCCGCGGATCTCGAGCCTGAAAAATCCTATAGCAGGCCGGGATACTTCACTATTAATACAGAAACCCGCGCAATAGACGCTGGTCTCAGCAAACAAGCATTTCTTGATTCATTGCATAAACTCGGGATAGATACCGAACCGGCTTTACTTAAACCGGCCCGTTCGCAATCATAGCAGTGTAAGAAAACTAAATTTGGGGCCAGCAACTGATCCCGCCTCGCAGGCGACCAATATCCTGCATCAGCTCACTGCCACCAGCACCCAGATCAACAAGGCAGAGTATGTCTATAACCCCGTCGGGAATCGGACGAGTCTCAGGGATCGACGAGGCCCACAGGCCTTCGGCTACGATCAGCTCGATCGACTCACCAGTGCGAGCCATTCGTTGCTAGAGGTCTCACTGTCGAATGAGGTCTTGTGTGCCTTGTTCATAGGGATTCGGCCCTCATGGGATCGGCTTCGCTTTCTCATTTGATCCTAGCCTTGAATGGCCCTGAGATTGCGTCGATGAAATGTGACGCACAATTCCTCGCTCATCAAACATGACCGTGAAAGTATTCACGTTGGATGTTGCGCCGCCAGCAAAGAGCCCCACAATCGGGATAAACGTCGCGCCATCGACTTCCACATCCAAATGAGAGTAACTCCAAATCTCCATAATGGTTCCAGGCTGAGATGGCGGCAACCCGGGAATGGCCACATAGCTACCAGATTGGCGGCTAACGCTGTTCGGCTTGCCGAGAATCCGTTTCACGTCCTCCTTTGTGGACGAGTTGAGTATGACTTGAGACGTACGACCTTCATCCACAACGGAAGGGTTGCCACTACTCACGCAGCTTGATGTAAGCAAAAGAAACGCTAGGTACTGAATGGGGAATCCACGGAAGAGGCGAAACGAGAAGAACATAAGCGCCTCGCAGGGTGGCCCATTTTAGGCGGGAGGGGTCAGACTCGCAATGGCACGTAGCAGGAATGTCGAGACTGGTATCGTGATACTTGCGCAGATACAGGCACAAGTGCGATAGCGCATACGGTCATCGAGGGGCCGTATATTGAATATTTTTGACCGGCGACCTTAGCCGGCTTCACATCGATTTGCGCACCCTCGCCTGGGTGCTCGTTGCTGAAGAGGATCGAAAGATCGGCTGCCGGCGACGTCGCGACCTGTGGGCCAGATCGGAGGATAGCCGAGGTTCCAGCAGATCCAGCGGATCGTGGCGGTCACCACCCGAATACGACGCACCCGGCCCAAGCAGAACCGAATGCGCACCGCTCCAAAGTGCAGATCTCGGCGAGCCTGCCCAATCAGCCGAACCGCCTCTATATATCTTGATACCTACTGCGAACTGCAAACCGGCACATCCTGGTCCCTCCCCCGATCCATTGGCCTACTGTTCACCTCTGTAACAGCAATGGACACGCCAGTCTCCTCCTGGACCTCCTGTTGTAGGCGGGGAATCATCTTGTTCAGAAGAGTGTGATAGGTATCGGTATACCGTTCTTCCATCACCTGCTCCAGAGTCAGCTGCGAAGATATTTTCTGCCAGTTGCTCCCCACCTCATCGTTCATCAATTCCGAGGATGGAGACGGCTTTCCTTCCAATAAATCTGATCGACTCGCGACAATGTAGTACAGGGCTTCGACTGGCTTCTTGTCCTTGGTGCACGCAACGGCCTTAAACACACGGGTATCGCGCTCATCAAACGTTCCCGGTTTCTCCGGTTGAGCCAGCCCATCCCCTACCCATGTCAGCGACAGCAACACCAAACCGATCCCGGCAGAGAGATAGCTACCCCATCGACTTGGGGCAGACCGCTTCTGGACGGTGCTGCTCCTAGACAACAATGCAATGACTCGAAGTGCTGTGCCCATGATGTCCCTTTCTCAAGCGCCCGGACCATTCCCAACCTAGCACCGAAGAATTCTATGGGCGACCAGGAATTTCCCCGAAAGGTGGCCCCGGTTGATTGGACAGCCTAATCGCCTCGCTCCTCTGGTTCGCCACCTGCTGGTGGCTTCGGTGAAGTCAGGCTATCACGCGTACCACAGGGCCCGAATCCGGTGCCACCTCTTAACGCGAATGTATCTTTAAGAGGGTGAGGGAAAACAACTTGCCATAAACTCGATCAAACCAGAGAAATCTCCCTGGTCCGCCCTCTTCATCGCTCCAATATATCGTGCTCGAACCTCTTCTCCTTGAGCCATGAGGTGAATCTGAGGCCACTGAGGTAAGGGGTGCTTACGGGAATGGAGAAAAATATCTGTGACAAGCCTGGCGTGCCGCCCATTGCCGTTTCTGAATGGATGAATTTTCGTCAGCCGATTCTGAAGACGTGCGGCCACTTCTATGACTGGCATGTGTGACTCGGTGGAATCCCAGGCAAGAAAGTCGTCACTGAGTAACTTCAGTTGCTCTCGAATCAGGTGCGGCTCACAGCCCATATTGAGTCGTTCTTTGCGATACTGTCCTCCCCACGCCCAAATAGAGCCAAACATACTTCGATGCACAGCGAGGATAAAATCATCCGTGAGCCATGTTGTCCCGCGCTTTTTTCTTCGTGCTTCAAAAATATACTGGTTATAGGCAAGACTGATAGTTTGGGCTTCCGCAGCATTTCGATCAACTCGTGTGACAAGCGAGAGGTTTATCAGGCCTGACGTGTCCTCTCCCGGTGTGGCTCCGGCAAGGTGCGTCTCATCCGCCATCATTCTTCCCTGATATGCGTTTCCTCGTGCTGCGTAAAATGTTGTCTGTGCTCTTTTCGAGCAACTGTCGAAATGCTTCTTCCTCGGGGGCCTGACGTTCAAGCGCCATCGTGCCCATTGTCTGCTTGAGCCGCTTGAGGGCAACCGTGCGTGCCCGTCCTCGGAGTATTTCTTCAAGTGGCTTTTGCGGTCGCGGCTCAATAGAGAGCGTGCAGGAAAGCCCCTCATAGATCCGCCGGAGCGTTCCCAGCTGCGGATCGACTTTTCCAGACTCAATTGCAGCCAGGTTGGGCTGCGTAATATGTGCACGTTGTGCCAATTCACTCTGAGTCATTCTGAGGTAGTTGCGAAGAATGCGTATCCAGTCCCCGGGCGAACGATGGCTGGTCCCTGTTGGAGGCTCAACCGTGAGGCGTGACAGTGCGATATCGTCAAGAATCGTGACCAGCTTTCTCTTCATGGCTACATCATACTGTAAAGAATATAATATTGAGTAGTTTTATATTGCTAACAGCATACCTATTAAAATTTATATACTGCTAGCGATATACTATCGATATTAAGATATTGTTATAATTGATCAATGACGTTAAGCGGGTACTCTTATAGAGTAGTCGTAAGCCAGGGAGAAATGAGGAAGACAGGTCGAGAAGGTGGAGCGTGGATGATTTTCAAGGCTATGGCACTTCCCTCCAGGCAAGAGACCTTGATTCGAACTCGACTTCCTCGACCATAGGGTGGTCGCCTCCCTTCACTGGACAGAATCAGCACCCTGAGCTAGACTTTTCTCACAAGGAACACACATTCGTCTTTACGAATGTTCCGACAGAAGAAAGAGAGGCATAGCATGCGCGGGACTGTAGCAACGATCATCTTAGGATTAGCGCTGACCACTGGCTGCTCGACCACCAATCAGGCTGCGACACAAGACCAGAACTACAACGCGCCGCTCAGCATTTATAGCGCAATGGACAGTACCTCGTTGGTCTATTCCGACCCTACGGCTGCCTCACAGGCCAATGACAACCCCTATCGGTGGCTTGGATTCATCCTCCATCCGGTCGGGCAACTCGTTGACTACACCGTAAACCGCCCGCTGTATGCTATTACCAAACACGCGCCTTACATCTTCGGATACACGTCCGAAGATTCAATGATCGATTCACAGCGCCGGTAGCACTGCTCGACACTTCGCCGGCCGGGCCCCTCCCGGTGGCGAAGTGACATCGCCCGCCCGTCCGACTGCCAGTCGCATCTCCCTAACCATTCAGGTATGCTCTCCTCCGTAATCCTGTTCTACGTTGAACCCGAGCCTCGAACCGGCTATGCATCGCCGCCTCTCACTGCTTCCGTTATGCTTCACAGTCTGCGCCCTCTGGACGGGATGCGAAACTCCGCCCCCCCCCAGGGCTCCGCTTCCCCCTTCGGAGAGCGATCTCGATCTCATGGGGCCCACAAAACTCTGCGATTCACGGCAAGCATTCCTGGCAGTACATCCCGGTGTTGCGCCTCACATCGAAACCTGGGGCAGCGGGCAAGAACTCCGTATTTCCTCCGAGCACAGCCACTCCAAGAGCGATGAATCGTATTTTTTTGACGAGGACGGAACGCTGGTTGGAATGCTGTTCGTGTATCGCGCCGGACTCGATCTGGCCCCCTACAGGACCCTCCGATACACCCTCTCCCAACTCAAACCCAGTCTCGAGTTTTATTTGACGGTGGCACAGTTGGCTGATCGCCAAAACATGGAATCCAGTACCATCTATGACACCGGGGACGAAAAAACGACGACCCGATACCTGGTATTGGGAGAACGCGGCGACCAACGCCTACTCGAAGCGTCCTTTACAATCGATCCGTACGTGAAACTATTTTCTCCATACCGCAAGGAGTTTCTCGACCGCCTCCGCGAGACATCTACGCAGACCGGCGGCCGACAACTCGACAAACAGGGAGCTGAGGACAAGGAGCCCTTCGCGTCCCTGCAACAGTTCGCCCGTGGCCAAACGGCGCAACTTGCCTATTGCGGAACAAAAAACCAGGTCATCGCCCTCGACGCGTACCAAAAGGCCAGCACCTCGGGATTCACCGGGACAATCTGGCAGGCGGAGCTGCGCCACCGTTTGGGCGTCTCCTGGGAAGCGGCCGGCAACTTAGAAAAGGCCAAAAGCGAACTCGTCGCCTCCTTAGCCTTACGCCCTAATTCGCCGGAGGTCGTCAACAACCTTGGTGCCGTGTACTGGAAACTGGGCGAAAAGAAAAATGCTCTGGCCTCCTTCGAAAAAGCCATATTGATGCGCCCTAACTACGCCATTGCCCGTTTCAACGTCGCCGAGGCCATCGCGGATGACAACCCGAGGCGGGCTATTACGGAATATGAAACGTACCTGGCCCTCGTAGAAGGCATTCCCGAAGAAACGGACCGTGCCGCGCTCGCACAAAAACGCGTGCAAGCACTCAAGCACCAGTAGAATTGGGCAGGGCGCTTGATCGGCGTTGAATCGATGTAGGGAACGCGGGGCAGATCAGCGGGGGGACTTTTCGGCTTCTTCCTGACTCGTCTTACACTCGATACACAAGGTCGTCACGGGGCGTGCTTTCAAGCGCTTGTAGGGGATATCGCCCTCACAACCTTCGCAAATGCCATAGGTCTGCGTGACGAATCGCCCCAGCGCCTCATCAATCTTCTTGAGCAGTTTCCGCTCACGCTCGCGAATACGGAACGAGAAATGCTGGTCCGCTTCGGCGGAAGCCTGATCACTCACATCGGGAAACACTTCCAACCCGGTAGGATTCGTCAGCACCACGCCGGCTTCAGCTAAAATCGCCGCACGTTGCCCTTCGAGGTCCGCCAGAATGTCGGGATACTTGACCCCGTTGGCTTTGGATGGCTTTCGCCGAGCGGCGGTTGGAGTGGCTTTTTTCGTGGACGTCTTCATCAAATACTCGGAATCGAGATGCCGGTATTGTCTTCAGAGCGTAACCAGAAATTGGACTATAGCAGCCGTAAATCAACGGGGTCAATCCGTTCTTCGAGGCTCCGCCAAGGCATCACCATGCTCTCACCAGAATCTCATGCTCAGAGATCCCTCCGGCCTTCAATGGACTTGACGAGGGTCACTTCGTCCGCATACTCGATGTCCATCCCAACCGGAATGCCATAGGCAATGCGAGAAACCCGGACGTGATGCGGCTTCAACAGCCGAGTGAGGTAGATGGCGGTGGCCTCGCCTTCGATCGTGGGGTTCGTCGCCACGATCACCTCTTCCACCCCTCCCGCCTTCACTCGATCCAACAACTCCTCCGCGCGAATATCCGATGGCCCGACACCATCCAGCGGGGACAACACCCCGAGCAGCACGTGATACAAGCCTCGATAGCCGCCGGCACGTTCGATCGCGTACAAGGTGCTGGGCTCTTCAATGACGAGAATTTTACTGCGATCACGCTTCGGGTCTCGGCAGAACTCACAGAGTTCCTCTTCGGCAATGTTGCGGCATTGTCGGCAGAACGACAGCCCCTCCTTCATCGCCTGAATCGCTTCGGCAAGGCGCATCGCATCGTCTCGTTCAGCCTTGAGCAGATGAAAGGCCAGCCGCTGCGCGCTCTTCTGGCCGATCCCTGGCAGGCGCACCAACTCGCGCACAAGTTTTGCCAACAAACCTTGCTGATCAACACTCATGGCACATCGCCAAATCGCTGCAGCCGCCGGCCATCAAAATAAACCGGGGATCTTCATCCCGCCCGTCACGGCCTTCATCTCTTCAGCCATCATGTCGCGTGACTTTTTCAACGCATCGTTGCCGGCCGCCACAACCAAGTCTTGCAACATCTCGACATCGCCGGCCTTCACGACCTCCGGATCGATCTTGACACTCAACAGATCCATCGCCCCGTTGACCGTCACCGTCACAATTCCACCACCCGCCGTTCCTGACGCCGTCTTGCTCGCGGCCTGCTCCTGCACCTTCGCCATCTGTTCCTGCATGGCCTGCGCTTGCTTCAAGATGTTGGACATATTCCCGAATGGACTCTTCATTCCTGTACCTCCTGCGCCGGAGCAGTCGTGCGAACCTCCGCCAGCTCTCCGCCGAACATCTCCAGGGCTTGTTTCACAAGGGGATGTGCCTTCGCCTGTTGCGTCAAGATCAGGCGCTGTTCCTGCTCCTTTGCAACCCGGATCTGCTTCATCGTAGGGGCGGCCCCTGGATCCTGTTCCGCCACCTCGACGATCCGAATTCGTACGGCACACCCGTAAAGACTCTCTCCCAACGTCGCCAAGGCCTGCAGGTTATCCTCTTTCTCCAACATCGATCGCGCGGTAGTGGCCTGCTTGGCAAACCCCAACGTGATCAGCCCGCCCTCAATCTTGACCAGACGGCCCATTTCAAGGAACGGCGCGATATTAGGATGATTCATGGAGACCGCATCTTGAAACTGCTCCCAATTCACCTCCACCGCAACGGCCGAGGCCTCGGCAGAAGCAGCCACCTTGGACTCGCGCTGAACCGACGCAGCAGAAGCCGGAGCATTCATAGGGGCCGAGGAAGACGCCGCAGGCGGGGGTGCAGGCGGAGTCGCTACTTCGCGCGGGCGTGCGGCAGTGGAGGCCTTCGAGGCGCTCCCGCCAGAAACAGACGGTTTCGCGATGCTGTCCTGACTGATTTTCGCATCGGCAGGTTTGGCCGGTTGAGGCGGTGTCACCCTCTCCTGAGATTGCGCAGGCGCCGGTGTCACCACCCGGCGATCGGCTACCGGCCTCTCGGGCTGAACACCGGGGCGGCTGGATGTCGGTTGAACCTCTGCGTTTCTCAATAACCGGGTGGCACGGACCGCCGCCGTTTCGAGCACAAACCGCGGATGGGCACTGACTCGCAAGCTGTCTTCGGCAGCGGCATACATCCGAAACAAGTCCTGCAATTGCTCCACGGTGAACCGTCCGGCGTCGCGAACCAGTTGCGTCAAATCTTCTTCGGTCGCTTCGATGAGGCTCCGCAGCTCCGGCCCTGACGGCACCACCGCCGCCACCAGCATATTCCGCACGTATTCCACTAGATCGGCGCAGTACGCACGCACGTCGTGCCCTTGATCCAACAACGCCGCAATAACCTGCAGGGCCTTAGCGCTGTCCTGTTGAATCACCGCCTCGACCATGGCTCGTATGCGTTCTTGCGGGACCGCGCCGAGCAATGCTTCGAGATCCTCATGGCGAATCGTCTTGCCGCCGAACGCAATAATTTGATCCAGTAAACTGAGCCCGTCGCGCATGCTCCCCTCGCTGGCTCGCGCCAGAGCCAGCAGACTGCGGTCTTCGATACTCAACCCGTCTTGATCGGCGACATGCCGCAACCGTCGTGCGATTTCGGCCTTGGAGATCCGGCGAAAATTGTAGTGCTGACAGCGTGACAGGATCGTCGCGGGAATCTTATGAATTTCTGTCGTCGCGAAGATGAACACGACATGGGCGGGGGGCTCTTCCAGCGTTTTCAGCAGCGCGTTGAACGCCGAATTGGAAAGCATGTGCACTTCGTCGATAATGTAGACCCGATACTGCCCCCGGAACGGCGTAAACTTGACGTTCTCGCGAATCTCGCGAACGTCGTCCACGCTGGTGTTCGAGGCGCCGTCGATCTCGACCACATCCACCGACGTGCCCTGCGTAATCTCCTGGCAATTCGCACACGTATTACACGGCGTTCCGGTCGGCCCCTGCTCGCAATTCAGCGCTTTCGCCAGAATCCTGGCGACCGTCGTCTTTCCCACCCCGCGGGTACCGGAAAAGAGAAAGGCATGGGCAATCCGCTTCGTCGCGATCGAGTTCATCAACGTCTGTACGACGTGTGACTGCCCGATGACGTCGTCAAAGGTCCCCGGCCGGTATTTTCTTGCGGAGACTTGGTAGTCCATGGGGCGTGGATCATTCCTCGTGAATGGTACCGTCCATGGTATGGACGCTTCACGAATGACGTGTCGCGAGAGACGTCATCAATGAAAGTGGGGCCAGGTGATCCTGCGGCACACAGAACGAACCGCTTACCGTTGCTTCCTTCCGGACCTGGCGGGGTTCACAGGGTTCTGTTGCACAGGGCCCGGCCCCGTTACAGTTACAATAGCTAGTCCATTGCCTCGATTGGCGAGGCGACGACTGATCACAGGTCCCCTCAACCTTGCGCGGCATTTTTGATGGCGGAGAGGGTGGGCATTCGAAGTCGCGCTCCCACTGAGGGGGCCTGCCCCCTCGTGTCTCCCCACGCAGGGGAGTGTCTCCCCCGCGATCCCCCTCGTTCGAATCCCACCGCATCAGTTCGCGATGGCCATTCCAACTCACACGCCTTCTCAATCTTGCAAGGCTCTGCTTGATGGCGGAGAGGGTGGGATTCGAACCCACGGTCCCGTTGCCGAGACGCATGCTTTCCAAGCATGTCGATTCGTCCACTCTCGCACCTCTCCGCGATCGGACGACTTCAAGGGGTCGCATCTTATCACGCAGGTTTTGGTGCGGCAAGGTAAGGTCCCGCATCCGAATAGGATGCCACGAGGGTGCAGGACACAGACCAACAGGCGAAAATCCAACAAGTGAGCGCCACAAGGCGCCGGACGCCCCCCTAACCTGTCACCATTGACCCATCCGGCGCGCATTCCTATACTGCGGAACCATTTCAGGGGAGGTCCGTGATGAAAATTCTGGTCGGGATCGGAGTCGTGATCCTACTGCTCATCGTCCTGATCGTCGCATTGCCCTTCCTTATTGATTTGAATAAGTATCAGGATCGATACCGCCCGTTAATCGAAGAAGCCCTCAACCGAAAGGTCGAACTCCAGGATATTCGTCTGACCATCTGGCCACGCATTGGCGCACGAGTCGGCGGATTCGTTGTCCAGGACGACCCGGCCTTTCGCTCAGGCCCCTTCGCCTCGCTCTCGTCCTTGGACGTAGGCGTCAAACTCTTACCCCTGGTCAGAGGCAAAATCGAGGTAGAGGAGATCACCCTGCGCAACCCGGTCATCGCGGTGCTGAAGAATGCGCAGGGCCAGCTCAACGTCTCGACCCTCGGCTCCAGAACACCGGCTCCGCCGACCACTCCAAAACCAGACGCCCCCGCGCAGCCGCCCGGAAGCCCTCTCCAAGTCCTGGCACTCTTCGCGGTGGACCGGGTCTCGATCGACGGAGGGAAACTTTCGTATCGGGACGAGTCCACTCCAAAACCGACCGAGTACACCGTCAATAATCTCGAGTTTCTGCTGACATCGGTCCATCTCGATGAAAGCCCCACCGTCCACCTCGGGGCAACCGTCCAGCCGTACAATCTGCCGGTCCAGCTCGACGGCACGTTTGGGCCACTCGTTGAAACCCTGGACGTGAAATCGTTCGCGTTCACCCTTGCGCTAGGGAAAGTGGCGGTGGGCCTCAAAGGCCGCGCCGTCGGAGGCAACCTGGACGCAACCGTCAATGCCTTGCAGATCGATACGGCAGATCTCCCCATTGCACTGCCGCTGACAAAACCGGTACAGCTCAAAGATCTGCATCTCACGCTCCACGCCCTCTATCCTCTGTCGCCCGATATCGCACCCGCCAATCAGATCGATCTGACCGATCTGGGGCTGACCCTGGTTATGGGCGGGTCGGCCATTAACGTGAAAGGCACGGCTGCCAAAGGCCTGGTCAATCTGACGGCAGCATCCGCCAGTATCAACTCCGCGGATCTTCCGATAGCCGTCCCCCTCACGAAGCCGGTCGAGCTCAAAGACCTGCATGTGAGCCTGCGTGCCAAGTATCCGCCCAAAGAGGGAGCCGCGCCGCTCGAACTGGCCGAGATTCCGAACCTGGGCCTGACCGTCGCCATGGGAAGTTCGCGTATCGAGGTCAAAGGATCGGTGCTGGGCGGATTGGCGAAATTCACTGCCAACTCAAAACTCATCAACACGACTGATCTGCCAATCGCGCTGACACTGAAGAAGCCCGTGGAGGTCAAAGACCTGCAGGCCACGGCCGAAATGAAGGGACAGGAAGCACGCCTCACCAGCCTCTCCCTCCAACTCTTCGGCGGATTCGTCCGCGCGCAGGGAACGCTCGGCCTGGGGACGACAGCTCCCCCCTTCACTGGCACGAGCTCGATTCAAGGGCTTCAACTTGGACCGGCTCTTCAGGCCGTCGGCACTGATCAGGTATCTATGAGCGGAACGGCCAACGCCGAGCTGGCAGTCAGCGGACGCGGGTTTACCCACCCTGACCTCGTCAAGGCCCTCGCGGGTACCGGCCATGTGGCCGTGAAAGAAGGAAAAATCGAGGGGATCAATCTCTTGCACCAAGCCTCGGTATTACTCAAAGTCGTGGGGGTTTCCCTCGACAACGTCAAAGCCACCGCATTTTCCACCATCGAAAGCGACTTTGCGATCAAACAAGGACTGATCGCCGTCCAACGACTCCTCGTCGACAGCCATGATTTTCAGGCCACAGGCGGCGGGACGATCGGCCTCGATCAGTCGCTCGACATGAAACTGAATCTCAACCTGTCCCAGGCCTTGAGCCAAAAAATTGCGGCCGGCTCTCCCATTGCCAGAGTCGCCCTCACCGGCGGGCGGCTCTCGCTGCCACTACTCATTACCGGCAGCGCACAGGCCCCCTCCTATGGCCTCGACACAAAAATGTTCGCTGGAAAAGTGAAAGACCAGGTAAAGGAGAAGGTCAAAGAGGCCGTGGGAGACCTTCTGAAAGGCTCGACCAAGCCGGACGATCTCAAGCAACAGGGCAAAGACCTCCTGAAGGGATTGTTCGGACGGTAGCATCGCGGAAGACACCTGTCGCTGGCCGACTTGGTCACACAATACCTCTGCAATATGGCTTTTGAATCACGGGGGCGATCCTGGTCATCGTCGCCGCGCTGTTCGTCGCCAAATCCGTTTGGGCCTACAAATCGCGCCGCTGGTGGCCAGACTCGCTATCGATCGTGCGCTCCAGGGCCTCCCGAGTCAGGTGGCCTCTGTCGAGGCCACACACATCGAACGTAATCAGGCAATTTTTCAACAATTACAAAGAGATGGGCTAAGCATCCTCTTCCCCCAGCGTGACGTACGGCTCCTTAATTCACCCTAATGACCCAGCCGCCATCCATATATCCATACGCCCACGGCTGCCTCCAGGACACCGGCGTGTCGCCTTACTTGTTGCCCCCTAGCGCAACATGCTACTGTACCCCGTTTCGTTCCAAAACGGCTGTGACTAAGGAGACGATACCATGACTAGGCAGACCGACCTCGATCGCCCTCGACATTCAGACCGAACATCGAGCGGCAGCCTCGTCGATGCAGACACGGAATCCGCGTTGACCGAAGAGCATGCGGCCGGCACAAACCTCGACAAGATTCGCGACATTCTGTTCGGCGCCCAGGTCCGTGATCATGAACGCCGCTTTACCAAACTCGAAGCCCAGCTGCTCGCAGAAGCGGCCCAGTTGCGCAGCGACCTCAAAGACCGATTCGCCTCGCTGGAACAATACATTCGAAAAGAAGTCGAGACGGTCACCGGCCGTCTGACGGCCGAAGAGCAGGGGCGTACCAATGCCGTCGGCCGCTTGACCACGGAGTTGCAGACGCTGGCCGGCGTGCTCCAACAGACGGCCACACAGTTACGGGACCAGAGCGAGCAGGCGCATCAGGATTTGCGCAATCAGCTCCAGAGCCAGGCAACCTCACTCGCCGGCGAGTTCGGACAACAGCACGCCGCCTTGTCGGCCACCCTCGACGACGCGGTTCGCCAACTCTCACACCAAAAGACCGACCGCGCCTCCCTCGCGACGTTGTTCCAAGAACTCTCTCAGAGGCTCTCGCATGACCAGCCTCCACAGCACACATAACGCCGCCACCACACGTGGATCGCTCCGGTCTGCCCCGCGGACCGGGCATGCCCATGTTCACCCGACGACGAGAGACGGTGTCGGCCGCTTTCTCTACGTCGAACAACGGAGACGGGATGGCGCACACACCTAAAGCCGTCACGCCGGCCGGCGAACAAGACTACGCCGAACTACGCAGTCTCCTCCTCGCACCCGAACAATCGCGGCTGGAACAACTGCAAGCACAAGTCGAACATCTCGATCTCACTGCGCACAATCTCAGTCGCGTCCTTCCCGAGGCGATTGCCCTGCGCGGAGAAGCCGACCACCGGTTGACCCATGCACTGACCCCTCACGTGTCGGAAGCCCTGGGTGTGTCCGTGCGCAAGCAGCCCCACATGATCGTCGAGGCCATTGCCCCGATCATGATGCCGGCGATCCGCCAAGCTATCGCCAATGCCTTGCGCAGCATGGTGCAATCACTGAATCAAACCGTCGAACATAGCCTCTCGATCCGAAGTCTGAAGTGGCGGCTGGAGGCCCTCCGCACCGGCAAACCGTTTGCCGAAATCGTCCTGCTCCACACCCTCTGTTATCGCGTCGAGCAGGTCTTTCTCATTCACGCGCAGACCGGCCTCCTGCTCGCGCACGCCGCCGGCGACTCGGTGGCCGTTCAAGACCAGACGCTGGTCTCCGGCATGTTGTCGGCGATTCGCAGCTTCGTGCAGGATTCCTTCGGCGCAACGGACGACCAGGGGTTGAATACCTTTCAAGTCGGCGATCTGACCGTCTGGATCGAACAGGGACCAGAGGCAATCCTGGCAGCCGTCATTCGCGGGACACCACCGGAAAGCTTTCACGTTCATCTACAAGACACGCTCAACCACCTACACGTCGACTATGCCGATGCGCTGGCGCGTTTCAGCGGGGATGCAGCCGCCTTCGCCAGTGCCACACCACGGCTGGAAGAATGCCTGCGGACTCAGTTTGAAACACACCGGCGCGGAATCGCCCCTATCGCGTGGATGCTCCTGGCAGCCATTGTAGCGGGAACGGCTTCATGGGGATGGTTGGCCTATCAAGAACGTCGACACTGGCACTCCTATCTGGATCGGCTGGCCTCGGAACCAGGGCTCGTCGTGACTTCCACGCATTCAGAGAACAATCGGTATGTGCTCACCGGACTGCGGGACCCGTTGGCCGCTGACCCGAACGCGCTTTTGCAGGACAGTGGCCTGGCCTCGAACCGCATTGACTCCAAATGGAGCCCGTACTACGCGCTCGAGCCGGCCTTCACGCTCAAACGAGCCGGCTTCGTGCTGTCCCCACCGAACACCGTCCAGCTGGCCGTGAAAGGCACGCGCCTGACAGTCAGCGGCACAGCCACCGCAGAGTGGATCCGGCAGAGCCGGCCGCTGGCGCGCCTGCTCCCCGGCATCGCCGAATATGACGACCACCCTGTCGTGACTCAATCCCTTGAGGCATTGGCCCAAGGGATGGCAGGGGTCTGGATTTTGTTCGAACAGGGAACCGCCACGATCCGATCACCAGAACAGCTTCAGGGGGTGCGTCACATATCAACACTTCTGCATCAGCTGGACGAGATGGCCCATTTCTCCGGCGCCGCAGTGACGATTGATGTCATCGGCCAAACCGACGCCTTAGGTCAGTCAGACCAGAACAGACGCTTGAGCGAGAGTCGCGCTCAAACCGTCCTTGAAGCCATCCATCCCACAACCTTTACGGCGATCACGTTTCGCACCCGTGGGATCGTCCCTGCATCTGAACCTCCAGCCATCCAACACACCGACACCCTGTCGCAGGCCCGGCGCGTGTCTTTTCTGGCCACCGTCCGGCCCGCTCCGTGAGATGCCCCTGAGATGATCGAAAAGAAGATCTGCATGCTGGGCGCCTTTGCCGTGGGAAAAACCAGTCTGGTGCGTCGCTTTGTCACCAGTTGTTTTTCTGAGCAGTATCAGACGACCATCGGCGTGACAGTCGACAAAAAATCCATGACCGTGGACGGCCAGCCCATCACATTGGTACTTTGGGATCTCTACGGAGAAGACGAATTCCAAAAGCTGCGACGCTCATATCTGCGTGGAACGTCGGCATACCTGTTGGTCCTGGACGGAATGCGGCGGGCCACGCTGGACATCGCCTCACGGATCCAACAGACCGCCCTCGAGACCCTCGGACCGGTGCCGTTTGTCGTCCTCATCAATAAACTGGACCGACGATCGGACTGGGAAATAACCGACCAAGACCTCGCACAGTTGACACAACGTGGCTGGACGGTGCTCCTGAGCAGCGCGAAGACAGGACAGGGCGTCGAAGAGGCGTTCACGGCGCTCACGCGTGCCATGCGGCTCACTGCCCAAGCGACACCCTCCCCGGGGAGCACCGATGGCGCATAAGACAAGCCCAGCCGAGGCGGACCGGCTGTATGCAGCCCTCCTGGAGCGATTCCAATTTGCGGTCCTCGAACACGTGACCGACACACAGTTCCGCATCATCGGACACCCACCGGCCTGGCTCTTCCATCTCTACCCGGAGGCCCAATACAACTTGCAGCTGTCAGTGGATGCGCGCACACCGGTGCTCCAGAATTTCCTCGCCGACGCCGCAGAGGCCTGGGGCATAGACGGCGACTCGATCACGCGCTCGGGCTTTTGGACCGAGCAAAGGGGAACCGACGAGCCCTGGCACGTTGAGGCCATGGCACTACGACAAGACTCCTGCCGCCTCTTACTGATCCAGCGAAGTACGGCGACCTATGACCAACAGGCCACGCTTCTTCAGCGAGCACGTGAGCAGGTCCTCCAGCAGCACGAACACGATCGCGCGCACCAGCGCACCCAGCAGAAACTCACCACGCAACTAGTAGACATGGAGCGGTCGCGGGATGACGTCGCCGTCATTTTACAGCAGCTTGGACTCGCCACTCTGCTGATCGACCAGGAGGGGCAGGTACGCTTTCTCAGTGCGTCCGCAGCTCGCCTTCTGGACACACCCACACCCAGCAACCCCGATGAACTCCGTTGGGACACTCTGCTGCGGCTCACAAAAGGCGACCGGCTGGCCCTGCAATCGATGCTGCGGCAACCCGCATCCGCGCGGGAACGAGTCCGGTGTCGCATTGAGACCCAAACCGGGCGGCACCTGTGGCTCGACATCGAAGTGCAAGACGACCCGCGAGACACGGGAATCAAAATCCTGTTCCTCCACGACATGACCGACGTCCACCATCTCCGACGTCTGCTGGAGCTGAAGGCGCACTACCACGATCTGGTCGGCAAAAGCAGCGTCATGTCCCAGATCTATGAACAGATCCAGGATTTGGCCCGTGTCGACGCAACCGTTCTGATCGAGGGGGAGACCGGGACGGGCAAAGAATTAGTCGCGCGTGCGCTCCACCAAGCGAGTGCCCGGCGAACAGGCCCGTTCATCGCGGCTAATTGCGCAGGACTCACCGATTCGCTCTTGGGCAGCCAATTGTTCGGCCACAAGAAGGGCGCGTTTACCGGAGCGATCGACGACCAGCAAGGACTCTTCGAGGCCGCCCAGGGCGGCGTCTTGTTTCTCGATGAGATCGGCGATATTCCCCACACCGTCCAAACCCACCTACTTCGTGTGCTGCAAGAGAAAGAAGTCACGCGACTGGGTGAGACCAAACCGAGAAAAGTCAACGTGCGGGTGTTGACGGCCACTCACCACAATTTGAGCCAGGATGTCGCGAAAGGCACCTTCCGCGCCGACTTGCTCTACCGGATTCGAGTCGCACGGATCCAGCTCCCGCCGCTCAGGGAGCGAAAAGAAGATATTCCCCTCCTCGTCACCTCGTTCCTCAGCGAGGGACGGGCCAGTATGGGAAAAGCCATCCATCGGGCCGGCCCGGCCGCGCTGGCCACGCTGATGGACTATCACTGGCCCGGCAATGTGCGGGAGCTCAAGAGCACGATCGAGTGCGCGATGATTCATTGCAAAGGGGACACACTCGACGCCACGGACCTTCCGCCGGAACTTCGACAGAGACCATCCGATGCTCCCTCCGAAACAGTCAGGCCAGAAGACGAGCGCAGTCGATTTGCGGCCGCTCTTGGACAAGCTCGTGGGAACAGGACCAAGGCCGCACGCCTCCTGGGAATGAGTCGCGCCACCTTCTACCGCCGCCTAAATGAACTCGGTCTCCCAACCGAGTAATTCTCCTCGCCGCCACAACTTGTTCCATGGCTGTCTCGTGCGAGACAGTGCGAGACACCTGCGGTCGTCTCACCACTGCGCTCTCATGCCAGATGCCTAAGGGTCCTCACGCACGTGGGCGCATCTGATCGCGCCCGAGGCAATCTGTACCGATCTTGGCACAAAGCTTGATAGTAGGTGCCCGCGAACAGCGCGGCGAACCACACTGTGGAGATCCCCGACACACCCTACGTCTCGAAGTAAACCCAAGGAGGAGAGATGAACAAGTTCGTAACCCTTTCACACCCACGCCCCGATGAGCCAACCGTGCGGGAACGCGAAATACTGAATCACATTTGGGCCGGCCTGACGAGTCACGAAATTGCCGCCCGGCTCCAGATCGCCCCCAAAACGGTAGAATCACACCGCGCCAATCTGTTGCGGAAATTCCGTGCATCTAACTCGGCACAACTACTCCGCCTGGCACTGCTTGAGGGGATTCTGCAAGTTTCGTCGACACATCCGACCCCCTCTGCTATCGTACGGAGGACTCAACACCCCAAAGGGGCGCGGAAACTGGCCAGCCTCAAATGACACACCCACGCCGAACCCATACCACTCATTCTTCGTGGCACCTGTTCGCCTCAAGCCCGACGTACGATCCGAATCCGCGCCGGTGTCGCATTGCACACTGCACCCCTGCACCAGCTGATCCCCAGCGGACACATTTCGGTCACTCATGACAGACGAATATCTACGTATACGCGACAAAGCGAGTCATTCATCCCGGAGCAACATAACGCCGAGCGTTCGACTACGCACCAGACCGAACCACCACGGAGAACGTTTCGCACATCAAACTGTTGACCTCCTAAGCAGAATCAATTATACATCGCGAACGTTCCTTACTGAGCGCACGGCCACTGTGCGCATGCCCTATACAAGACCCAGAAGGAGAACCTGCATGATACGCCGACTCGGATCCCTCTTTTTTGCGCTTTTGGTCATGACGCTCGCGACCTCCATTGCGCGAGCTGAACCTCCGACCTCAGCGGACACGGCGCCCACGGCGACGCCCCTGGATGCCGTCACTCTCAAGGACGGAACGGTGATCTATGGCCAAGTCCTTGGCATGGTCGCGGACGAATTGCACATCAAGACCAGTTTCGGACCGACCGCCGGAGAGGACATCGTCAAAGTCATGTGGCCGAACGTGGCCAAGCTCACCGTCAATCGTCCTGTGCCGTTTATGCTCAAAGAAGGCACGACGGTGGTCGGCACCGCACAATCTGCCGAACCTGGGAGCATGCTCCTGAAGGTTGCGCCGACCGGAACATCCATGGCGATTCCGCTCGATACGGTAGTGGGAATGAACCAACCTTCCGTCATCTATACCGGCGCCGTCCAGGCCGGGTTCTCGCAAACGACCGGCAACAGCCACTTGCGGAACGGCAGTTTACTGGGCGAACTCTCTGCCCGCAGCGAATCGCTTCGCCTGACGATCCTGGGACGCTATATCTACGGCGATAACGCCCAAGCCCTCATCGTGAGAAACAGCCGCGGCACCATCAAACTTGACTTCTTCCTTTCGAAGCGGTTGTATTGGTTCGCGTCCGCCTACTTCGAACAAGATACCTTTCAAGATCTCAAACTGCGCACGGCGCTTGCCACGGGCCCCGGCTATCAATTCCTCGATCGCGGTGACCTGGCCGGTGTCTTCAAAGACATGACCCTCTGGGCGGAAGCCGGCGCCGCCTACTTCAACGAAGATTTTAAACTCGCCGATGATAAGTCCAGCACTCGCGGTCGATGGGCCGTGAAATGGAATTGGCCGCTCTGGGGCGGCGATCAGGTCAGCCTGTACCACTTCCAGGAAGGGTTTCAGTCGTTGGCCAATTCGAAAGACCTCTACGTAACGGCCGACACCGGATTGCGGTTCAAAGTGTGGGGAGGGTTGGTCAGCGGGTTTCAGTGGACCATGCGGTATAACAAGAACCCCCCACCGGGCGTGTCGGATACCGACAATCTCTATCTGATCACGCTGGGATACAGCTTCGACACCAGCCGGAAACAGTAGGGTCCGAACCAGGGGCCACACACATTTGGTTCACACAAGGAGGTGGTGCGATGGGCATGATGAGTGAATTTAAGGAGTTTGCCGTCAAGGGCAATGTGCTCGATATGGCCGTGGGAGTTATCATCGGCGGGGCGTTCGGAAAGATCGTCTCATCCGTCGTCAGCGATATCCTGATGCCCCCCATCGGCCTGTTGATGGGAAAAGTGGACTTCTCAAGCCTCTTCATCCCGTTGACCGAGGACGCCAAGGGAAAATCGCTGGCCGCAGCCAAAGCTGCCGGAGCCGCCACCATTAACTACGGCGTCTTTTTGCAGACCCTGCTCGACTTTACTATTCTGGCCTTCGTGATTTTCATGGTCATCAAACAAATGAACCGTTTTAAGAAAGCGACCCCGCCCGGGCCGCCGCCTGCCCCGCCCAAGGAAGAAGTGCTCCTGACAGAAATCCGAGATCTCTTAAAGAATCAACGTCACTGACCCCGTTTCCTCACGGTTGGTGGACACCGCATGCACGTTCCGCAACCTCGCGGCTTTCAAAGGAGGATTCCATGACCGACTCTCGCATCATTCCCCTGGTAGTGAGCGCCTTGCTGCTTACCGCCTGCACCACGCCACAGGCACCCAATGACACCGCAAGCCGGGCGTTAAATGAAATGAAGGCTGTCGCGAAGCCACTCCCGCCGAAGCCCGATCCGCGCGATGCCAGGATAGCAGACCTTGAGCAACAGAACGCCAACCGCGATGCGGAGCTGGCCCGGCTTCGCTCCTCGCTCACCGGCGAACTGGATCAGGCGAAGACTCGAGCCGCTGGGCTTGACGCTCAACTCAGCCAACGCGATCAGGAATTAGCCGCGCTTCGGACGACCTCCGGCGACAAGGACCGGCTGGCCAATCAACTGTCTACGGCCGAACGGCAACTGTCGGCGAAGGATCAGGAACTGGCAGCCCTGAGAAGTGGCGTCGGTGAGAAGGACCACTTAGCCACACAATTGGCGGCGCTCCAGGGACAGCTGTCCTCGAAGGATCGGGAACTGACCGGACTGAAAGGAAATGCGGCCGACCGAGATCGCCTTTCGTCCGAGCTGGCGCAGGCCAAACAACGGATTACCGAATTGGAGCGACAGCTGGCCGCCAAGGACCACGAACTGGCAGGCCTAAAAAACGCAGCGAGCGACCGTGAGAAACTTGTCGCAGATCTTGCCGCGGCCAAACAGCGAGCATCAGACCTCGAAAGCGAGCTCGGGCGCCGAGATCACGAAATGGCCAACCTCAAAGGTGCGTTGGATCAACACAAAACCAGCCTGGCCGAGGCAAAAGATGATCTCTCGAAACTGTTGCAGGCTGAAGTGGCTAAAGGCAACGTCACGATGAAGCAGTTGGGCGACCAACTCACGCTCGGACTGGCCACCACTTTGCTGTTCGACTCCGGGGAAGCCACGCTCAAGCCGGGTGGGGCGGATGTTCTGCACCGTATCGGCAGCGTGTTGAAGCAGTATCCTGATCGTTCGATCCATGTGGTCGGCCACACCGATAACGTGCCGATCAAGGGAAGACTGGCGAAGACGTATCCGACGAACCTCGAACTCTCTCAAGCCCGCGCCGAAAGTGCACGTCAAGCGTTGACCGACGGCGGCATGGCGGCGGCAAAAATTGACGCGACGGGGCATGCGGACAGCCGGCCGATTGCCAGTAACGCAACCGCCGAAGGTCGGCAGAAAAACCGGCGCGTCGAGATCGTCGTCGGCCAATAACGAACAACCTGCTCGGCCCTGTCGACTTGCATCTACCCCAAGAACACGCTAAAGTACTATGCGTGTTCTTGGGGCGTGCATCTTGTACCACCTATTTACTAGGCACGCAGTGTTCACACCGACTGATCCCCATCCGTCAGTTCGGTTTCAGTCGTCTCTCCCCGCTGCCCCGTCTGGATTTCCTTGGATGACTGCCGACCTCAGGCACCCCACATTAGCTGCGCCCAGTCGCCAGGGAGAGATCGTATGAGACGAGCTATTTGGACGCTCATCATTCTCAATTCCCTCATCGCACAATCTGTTCCCGTCACCTACGCGCAAACCCTGGCAACGCAATCCTCATCGACTGAGGCGAAGCTCCTAGCCCTCCAACAGGAGCGTGAGCAGTTACTGGCGACCCTTGGGGAATTCCACGACCGGATTCGCGACCTCGAAAGCCGGCTTGGCGATCGACAGAGCGAACCCGCCGCCGCATCCTATGATCAATTGCTGAGTGCCAAGGAGGCGGAACTCGTAGAATTGAGACGGTTAGGCCCTGAGCGCGAGAAACTAACTGGGCAATTAGCGGCCACGACTCACGAGTTAGGACAGGCTCGTCAACGCATTGGAACACTTGAGCAACAGCTGGCGGCACGAGACAAAGACCTGGTCGCCCTCCAATCCCGCTCGACGGCCGTCGCAGAACTTGAGGTGGCTCGGCGCCGAATCATTGACCTGGAGGCTCACATCGCCCGGCAAGATCATGAGCTCCGCGCGGTTCGTATGGGAGCCGCTGAGCGGGAGAGCCTCGAAGCGCAGCTACAGACCGCCACCACCACCATCGATTCGTTGAAAGCCCGCATTAGCACGCTCGACCAGCAGCTCAAAGACCGAGAGAAAGCCTATGAAACGGTTCGGTCCCGCCTCTTGGAACGAGACAAATTGGTGCCGCAATATAACGCGATGATTGCGGAAATCCATCAGGCCAGACACCGTATCGCAGCACTCGAACAGCAGATAAATGAACAGGTGCGGGATGTGGCTCCACGACCCAGGAATACTCCCCCCACGGGCCGGCAACGCGTCGCGTCTACGGACCAATCAGCGGGCGAGACCGGAAGACCGACGCTCGGCGAAAAATCCGCACTCACGGGAAAATCTACCGGCCGCAGTGGAGGCCCATCTCAGAGTCCTTCTTCACAATCAGAAGCCAGGAGTGGAAACTTTGCAGACGTGAAGGAAGAACTCCTCAGAGTCCTGTCCACGGACAGTGGGCAAAAAACCCTCAGCTTCAGACAGGATGGAAACCGATTGACGGTTGCACTCGCAAGCAACTGGCTATTTACTGCCGGCGACGCGTCGCTGACCCCGGAAGGCACCACCATGCTGAAACGAATCGGCACTGTGCTGGGTCCGCTTTCCGACAAATTCGTACAAGTCACCGGCCACACCGACAATCAGGCCCTCAGCAAAGGCCTCCAAAAATCATTCCCCGACAATAAAGCGTTTTCTTGGGCTCGTGCGGAGAATGCTCGCAGGGCATTAGTGACCGGAGGGATGCCTGCCGACCGAACAAAGGCCGTGGGACTGGCCGATACACGCCCGCTCACATCCAATGCTACTGAGCAGGGAAGACAGAAGAATCGTCGGCTGGAATTGATCATCTTCCAGAATCCGACTGTTGCGTCAGCGGTCGAGGAGTCAGGACGCGAACACGATCGCCTCGCAGCGCTCAGCGCCATACACTAGGTTGCTTCTCCAAGGGGATTGCATCGGTGGGCGCCGTGGACTCCCCCGACACATCATCACACAACTCTTACAGCTGACAGACCCCCGGCTGGGCCAGAGCCGCAACACCCTCACCTCCAACCCGTGCCAGAATCTTGTAATGCCCCAGTCCTAACTCTTTGCCGTAGGCTTCTCCGACCAACACATCCTGCACATGCTGATGATCTGCAGCCCTGAAGTACGACCGACCTTCTTTGAGCCCATCAAACTCGTGTCCTTCCAATACCTTAATCAGAGCTTGGGCATCGGTCGACCCCGCGCGCTGAATCGCCTCGAGGATCTGCGTCATGGCGGTATATCCGAGATAACAACGCGAAGTGGGCGTGTGACTATACTTATCGACCACGCCCTGAATAAACCGTCTCGAACCCTCACTGTCGACCTTCGGGTCCCAGATCAGTCCCCAAATGCCGGCATTGTTGGCATACCCAAGCGGCCGGCCAATTTGTTCCCCCGCGATCATTCCCCCGACACCGATTTTATCTTTGGCCAACTCGAGTTTCGTGTAGGCCTTCAACGCGTGGACCAAGTCCCACCCATAGAGGTTGAGCACCACGAGTGTCGGATGTTTGTCCTTAGCCACGGTCAATGCCGCACTGAAGTCGGTTGCTCCAAAGGGCACCAGCGTCTCGCCCACAAACTCCACCCCATGAGCCTGACCGGCCGTGACCATGGCTTGAGCCATAGCTTTGCCATCCAACGAGCTGGTCGTCAGCATGTACCAGCGAGGGCCGTATGCCTTGACCAAGTGCGGCACGACCGCTTGTGCCATCATCGAAGCATTCGGCATAAACACGAAGGTGTGTGAACTACACGCAGCTCCGGTCAACTCGGGAAGATGAGCGCCCGTGACCATGAACAACTTATTCTCCTTCTTTGCCAACTCTGACACGACGAGCGCACAGTCTGCGTTGAACGTGCCCATCAGAACGTCTACGCGATCGTCATGGACGAACTTCTTGGCAGCCTGAAGAGCTGTCTCAGGGTTCGACGCATCATCAGCCTCGAGAATCACCACCGGCCGCCCCAGGACACCACCACGCTTGTTGAACAGATCCACCGCCACGTTTGCCCCGTGCACATCATGGATCGAGGATGTCTTATAGGGACTCGACAGCGGATCAAGAATCCCGATCTTGATCGGCTCTGCAGCAGAGGCCACCGATTTATTGGGCGAGAGACCTAGCACACGGTCGGTCACATCGCTCAAAAGCAGTGCGCTGCCGGCCATGGCCGATACTTGCAAGAACCGTCGTCGCGAGATCACACTCATACACGTGCGCTCCTTTGTAATCGCTCACACCCAACTGGAAGATTGTGCATTGCGATTCAGCTGTACTGGTCCTCAGTGTATACCTGCTTGATTGACCAAAAGACCGCCTCTTTTAGTTTCTTGATTTGAGGGTCAGGCGGATCATTCCGAATCTTCTGTAGCTTACGATCGAGGGCAAACAGCGGCTCAACCGATCGCCTGTCTGGGACCCGCCCCAAGGCCCAGGCAATTTCCGTTTGCACTATAATGTCAATGCCGGGCGCATCCAGCATATCAAGAAGCGGCGGTACGACCCTCGGGTCGCTGTGAATATTCCCGAGATCACCCAGCCCTTTAGCCGCCGCCGCCTGCAGATCAGCCTGTTTGGAATATCTTAAAATATCGATAAGCACCGGGATTCCTTCTTTTCCCATATTGCCCAAGGCCACCGCCGCCTGCTTTGCCAGATCTTTATCCTTCAACGCCTCCGTGAGTTGGGGCAAGGCTTCATCGGCCACCATCTCCCCCAGCAGTGAAATAATCTTCAATTTCCTGAGCTGGTTGGTGTCAGTGGCCTCCATCAATTTCAACAGTCGATCAGGCTGCCCCCATTCGGCCGTCAGGAGGAGGGGAAACTCATACTTCTCCAACTCACCCTGGAGGGCCGCCAAGGCATAAGAACCAGGCTCGCCGGCCTGGGCCGATTGAGCAGCCTGGGTGGCATCCTCAAATTCCGTCCGCACCTCTTTCTGCCACTTGATCTTCATCCCACCTAACGCATAAGTCACCTGACACGCCGGCCCCTTCCAGAGGCGAGAAGGAGCGTCCAACAAATCATGATCTCCGCCAGCCGACGCAGTCCCTTCCCAGGTCTTGCGTTGCTCGCATTTGACCCGCACGGCAACATCATGAGAGAGGCCAGGGTCCGCAACGACCGTATAGCCCAGTTCCTCCATGCGCCGCATAACGACATTTCTGATGCCGTCCGCGTGACCAGCCCCCTTGTCGGTCAGCGCGATGACCTCGATAAGAACCGTGCGAATATGTGCCAGCTCCGCCTTTTGCGCATCACTAAAGTAATCACGATAGGCCTCTGCAGAAGAAGCGATGCCCAAGATTGCCAGGATGAACAAGGCTGCAGCCGTCGAACAACTCCGTGTCATACACACTTTCTCCTTCTCTAAGGGCGCCTGGACGAAGGATCCGAGCGACACGAGCATTGATGCCCCCATTATACTCTCCCATACTCTCTAAGATCGCCCCAGACCACGAACGACCGCCAGACATCGTAAACAACCGGCAGCACGTGTCCCTATTTTCTTGCGTTCACTCCACGATTTCCTTCCAGTCCAAAGCACCGGCTCATACACAGGCCCCACCTGCGTATGGGTTGACAGGCAGACTCGATCGACGGTACAAAATGTCATTATTCATCGTGACTTTCCACTCACAGACGCATTCCATATGTATCATCGATAAGCAACCCAATACCCAGCGTCGCGCGAGAGTGGCGGAACTGGCAGACGCGCGAGACTTAGGATCTCGTGGGTAACCGTGGGGGTTCAAGTCCCCCCTCTCGCACCACCACTCATACATGTAGCGTGATGCACCTCACTTTTCGGATTCGGAGGACGCGAATAGCCTTATGAAAATGGAAATGACCGAACTCGGCCCCATGAAGCGGGCCCTTAAAATCGAAGTCCCGGCTGATGAAGTCAACGTGCGTTTTGTTCAAGCCTACTCGGAGTTGAATCGACAAGTTCGCATTCCAGGATTTCGACCCGGTAAGGCTCCGCTGCAATTGCTGGAGAAGCGCTACGCGAAGACCATCGAAGAGGATGTGATTCGCAGCTTGGTCCCGGATTATTATGATCGAGCCATCCGGCAGGCAGGCATCGTTCCGGTGCTCGTGGAAATACCGCCTCTAGAACGAGTCAAAGTCAAGAAAGACACTCCCTTTAGCTTCACGGCAACGGTTGAAATCAAGCCGACCATCGAGCTTCGAGATTACAAGGCTCCGAACCCTATTTCCTTGAAGCAGGATCAGCGAACCGTCACAGACGAGCAAGTCCAAAAAGCGCTTGAGGTCCTCCGCGAGCAAATGGCGCAATTACACCCGGCCCCCACAGGAACGGCATTGGCGGACGGCGACTTCGCGGTTCTAGACATTGCCGGAACCTTAGATGGCACGCCGCTTGACGGCACGACCAAGGACGGACACCTGCACAAGATGGGGTCACATGCCTCTGTTCTTGGCCTCGACATCGAAGCGCACCTTGCCGGCAAAAAGGACGGCGAGATCGTCACCATTCCACAAGCCTATCCGGCCACACACCCCGATACTCGAGTCGCGGGCAAGACTGTGACGTTTCGCTGTGCCATCAAATCCGTGAAGCAAAAACAACTCCCGGCGCTAGACGACGAGTTCGCAAAGGATTGCGGCCCCTACCAATCATTGCAGGAAATCCGAGAGAAGCTTCGCACCGAAATGGAACGGGCCTTGAAGAAAGATATCGAGGATACATACAAAGAAACCATCATCAAGCGACTGGCAGAAACCCACCATTTTGAACTTCCCGGAACCTTGGTCGAGCGAGAATTGTCGGCGATGGTCAGACAACAGTTGCAATCCAATCAGCGTAAATCTACTGAAAGTACCAACACGCCGTCCGGCTCACCTCAAACAGAAGATGCCAAAAAGCTCCAGGACGAGTTGCGCCCGGAAGCTGAGCGCCGCGTGAAAGTGGGACTCATTCTTGAAGCGCTTGCGGCGAAGGAATCCATCACCGTCACGAATGAGGACCTTGGCAACGAAATCGCGAGACTCGCGGCAGAGGTTAAACTCTCGGTCGAGGAAGTCACCCGCATGATCCAGGCCGGTGGGCAAGAGACCCTGGATGATCTTCGATCTAGAATTTTGGCGGACAAAGCATTGGATTTTGTTTACAAACACGCGATGATCCAGGGGTAGTGTAATCTGATGCAAGGAGTCGCAACACTGGATTGCCGGAAGGTGATCACCCAGTCCATGTTAGATGCGTATGGTAAACTGAAGAGTTTCCACCTGTCAGGCCTCTAGCGGAAAGGATTCAGCTGAATGCTAGTTCCGATTGTCATCGAACAGACGAACCGCGGCGAACGTGCTTATGATATCTACTCACGCCTGCTTAAAGACCGCATCATCTTTCTCGGCGCTCCGATCGATGACGTCTTTGCGAACCTGATCATCGCTCAACTGCTCTTCCTGGAAGCTGAGGATCCTGAAAAGGATATCAATCTGTATATCAATTCCCCTGGAGGAAGCGTCACCGCTGGACTTGGCATCTACGATACGATGCAATACGTCAAGCCGGCTATCAATACGATCTGCTTGGGCCAGGCTGCAAGCATGGGAGCCTTCCTTCTGACAGCCGGAACAAAGGGCAAGCGCTACGCCTTGCCGAATGCCCGCGTCATGATCCATCAGCCAATGGGGGGCTTTCAGGGCCAGGCGACAGAAATCGATATTCACGCGCGCGAGATTCTGAAGATTCGCGAACGCCTGAACGAAATCATGGCCAAGCACACCGGACAGCCGCTCGACAAAATCTCCCAGGACACCGAGCGAGACTATTTCATGTCGAGCGAGGAAGCCAAGCGGTATGGGCTGATCGACGAAGTCATCACGCGCCCCCTGAAGAGCCTCAAGCCCGTCGGGTCGACGGACTCGGGGAAGGACGGCGGTAAGAGCTAGTTGACCTTTGGTGTACAGGAGGCAGCATGGCTAAGCAAGAAAAGATTGATCGGCACCTGCGTTGTTCGTTCTGCGGGAAAAGTCGGGACGAAGTCCGGAAGCTTATCGCCGGTCCCACCGTCTATATCTGCGACGAATGCGTCAACCTCTGCAATGACATCATCGCAGAGGATTGGGAAGAGGCGAAGGAAGAAATCTCTTCGAAGCTCAAGAAGCCAGCCGAAATCAAACATCACCTCGATCAATATGTCGTTGGCCAGGATCGCGCCAAACGAATCCTTTCTGTTGCCGTGCACAACCACTACAAACGCATCTCCGCGAAGGAAAAGGATGTCGACGATGTCGAACTCCAAAAAGGCAATATTCTGGTCGTCGGCCCAACCGGTACCGGGAAAACGCTCCTCGCACAAACTCTGGCCAAATTTCTTGACGTGCCCTTCACTCTTGCTGATGCCACGACACTCACCGAAGCCGGTTACGTGGGAGAGGATGTCGAAAACATTATCCTGAAACTGCTCCAAGCCGCGGACTACGATGTGGAACGCGCTGAACGCGGGATTGTGTATATCGACGAAATCGACAAGATCAGCAGGAAAAGCGACAGCCCGTCCATCACGAGAGACGTCTCCGGTGAGGGTGTGCAGCAGGCACTCCTGAAACTGATCGAAGGGACCGTCGCGAACGTGCCTCCGCAAGGAGGGCGCAAGCACCCGCATCAAGAATTCATACAGGTAAACACCTCCAATATTTTGTTCATTTGTGGTGGAGCATTCGTCGGACTGGAGCACATCATCGAACAACGCATGAACAAGAAATCAATGGGGTTCGGAGCGGAAGTCCGAGGTCGCAACGACATCCGGTTGGGCGAGTTGTTGCCGCATGTCCAGCCGGAAGATCTCTTGAAGTATGGATTGATCCCGGAATTCATCGGTCGCTTGCCCGTGGTCGCCACGTTAGACGAGCTCGACGAGCAGGCGTTGATTCGAATCCTTACTGAGCCCAGAAACGCGCTCACCAAACAATATGAAAAGCTTCTGTCTTTCGAGAAGGTCAAGCTTCGATTTACCGAGGGAGCTCTGAGCGCCGTAGCCCGCAAAGCATTCACACAAAAGACCGGTGCACGGGGATTACGCTCCATTCTGGAGGAAGCTATGCTCGATGTGATGTATGACGCCCCTTCTCAGAAGCAAATCAAGGAAGTTGTCATCACTGAAGACGCTATCAGCGGGAAACACGCTCCAATTCGAATCTTTGAGCAGGATAAAGACGTGAAGAGCGCCTGATCCATCGACCACATGTTCACATCATTAGGGCAGTGACTATTCCTGAGGGGGCCTAGCGCCCCCTCTTCCTTTTCCCCCTGAAGAAGCACGTTCGAGCACATTCCACGCATCCCCCTACACAAATATCAGGTTTTTATCGACAAGCCAGTTTCCTGCGGTATACTTGCGGAAAGATGCCTATTCCATCAATGGTGTCTTTTCGAAGGGCGGTGCACGTGAAATTCCCAGTGGTTTCAAATAGTAGACACAAGGGCAAAACCCTCGAGGTTGATGCGACCAAAGAACTCATCACATTGGTCGGCATCAACGGTGAGCCAATGGGAAGCCTGGCGTGGGACTTTCTCGTCGATCAAATTCTGACGTATCGGAAACCCCCACAGTCCCGCGAGGCTCGATCTGAACCGCGCATTTCGCTCTCTATACGCGTCAAATACCATACCCCTGAAGGCACCCAATTCGAGAGTCGCGCTGGCGGGATCGGCGGAGGGGGACTCTTTATAGAGAGCTTTACGCCGTTGGCCGTAGGAACCAAGCTCGCCATGGATTTTACGTTGCCCGAAACTCCTGGTGAGTGGCTCTCGGCAAAGGGAGTGATCGCATGGGTCTGCCCAAAGGCCGACCAATATACATTTAGTCCGGGGATGGGGATCCGATTCACCGACATCACTACGGAAACACGGAACCGAGTCTTAAGCCTCGTCCATTCGGTCAAGGGCATCCCACAAGGCGAGTCGAACTAAGCTCCTGCTGTGAAGAACCGCCGTTTCAGGTCACCAACCATACACATGACACCTCTGAGTTGAAGATGAAATTTCCCGTTACCGCCACTCGCGAACACCAGGGGAAAATTCTCGATATCGACTGCGACCAAGAAACCCTTTCCCTCTTCGATGACAAGGGAAAACGGCTCAGCATCCTCGCCTGGAGCACCCTGATTGAATATATGCTCTCGGTCGATGAAGAGGCCCTCTTTGCGCATAGTCGCGCGCATCCACGAGCCCCTCTAGCAATCAAAGTCCATTGCACCACAACTGATGGCAAACATTTCGACAGCCTGACCGGCGGGATTGGTGGCGGCGGGTTGTTCATTGAAAGTAGTACGCCGCTGACACCCGGTACCGAGCTAACCGTCGAGTTTTCGTTGCCGGATCGGCCAAGCCAGAAATTCGAAACTCGTGCGAAGGTCGCCTGGACACGCTCAAAGCCTGAACGATATCTCTTATTTCCCGGGATGGGTATCCAGTTTACAGACATCGACCCGGAGGCTCAGAAACGGCTCATCGAATTGGTGGCTGCCCTGAACCGAACTCGTGCGACAGCCTAATCTGCTGAATCGCCCAGCCTGCCCATCCGCGAACCCCCACATCCAGATCCACTACCGCGATCGTCGATAAATCCGTCAACACATCGCTCGTACCAATTTTCCCCAACCGAAAGGCTGCCTCAGCACGCACGCCTGCAGACGCATCTGTCCTGAGCAATGAACGCAGGTGAGGAACAGCCCCACCGTCACCCGTCTCGCCCAACACCGCCACCACTCCCTGACGAACTTGTGTATCCGAATCGTGAAGCGCATCGACGAGATCGGCGGAGAGCGACACGGTATCCAGGTTGAGCAATGCCCGAGTGGCAGCGATCCGAGCGAAGTCTTGCGGATGGTGAAGGACCTTCAGAATCTGGGACTCACGAGCTGTGGATAACTCAATAGCACCGAGGGCCACTGCCGATGCCGCTCGAACGGTTTCGTCTGAATCCGTGAGACGCTCTACCAGCGCCGGCCCACTCTCACCATCGCCCAACCGTCCCAGAGAAAGCGCGGCCGCCGCGCGAACAGATGCATCGCGATCATTGAGCGAGAAAATCAGGCCGGCACTCGCCGACCGGTGGCCGACCTTCCCCAACGCTTCTGTGGCGGTACGCCGAACGTTCGGATCCGAGTCGGTCAGCAAATAGACAAGCCGCTGCGCCACCATTTCCGGATCTCCCGGCGGTGTATCGATGTAACACCCAGTCAGCACAGCAGACAGAAGCACACTCAGGAGAACGTGGAGCTGAACACGACGCAAACTCGTGGGAGCGTATCGCATAAAGGTCATGACACCGACCATCGAGACGCACGACTTGCGAAGAGAACCTGAGACTGTGCGAAAAAGCCTGACTCACCAATCATGCTGGCGACGAAGCACTCGGCAAGATAACAAGACCGAAGAACAAACAAGGCGACCGTGAAGGGTGACGCGAGCACCACGACTTCGAGGAACCATCTGGGCGGCTAAGGAAGAAACTCTTTCACGCGCTGCTACACGGGTTTTACAGGGGCATCGTCGTCCAGCACCGGCGCTTGCTTGGCGGCCTCGATGGACTGCTCCAATTCCTTCTGCGCCGAATCCATTTCGGCCCGTATGGTTCGCATTTCGGGATCGACTGAACTTCGCACATCCGCGACCGCTTGCCGGAAGGTCCGCACGGCATCGCCCAATCCCTCTCCCAAACCCTGCATGTCCTGAGCGGAAAATGCTGCCGGTTGAGCCTGTGCGGCTTTCGTTCGCATAGCCGCTTGAGCAGCCTGCACCCGAGCGACGGCGTCTTTGTTCACAATTGCCGACGGGCGCTTGGCCACGGGCTTGCTCTGGGCGCCTGGTGGAAGGGGCGGATACTGCGCGCGCATCACTGGGGCGGGCGCCGCCATGCGGTCTTCCATGGTTGGTGGTTGATGACTGTGCGCAACGGCCGACCCCGCTGCCGCCTGCCCCGGCGTCACAGTCGCCACGCGCGGCTTCACTGGTTGAGCCGTCTGCGGGCCCTGTGGCCCGGCCGCAGCCATCAACGCGGCCGTCGTACCGGGAGTGAGCTCAGGGCCTGGGGTATATGGCGATGTGGCTTTGGGAGCGGACGGCGCCGACGCGACGGCAGCCGGCTGCGCAACTTGCGCAATTTCCGCCGTCGGCTGAGCCTGGATCTGAGCAGGCGTAGCAGCCGTGTCGTTCGGTTCGGTAACGTTCTCAGGAGGTGGAATATCATTCACCTCCTTCTTGAACCCCTTGAGCGCCTTCCCAACCCCTTCACCAATTTGCGGCAGTTTCCCAGCTCCAAAAATGATCAACACAATCACTAGGATAATAATCAACTCGGAGAATCCCATCGTGCCAAACATGTTCGATATCCTTCCTCGGCAAATAGGGGCTACATCGGCCTCAGAACGCCGCATCGGCCATCCGAACACCCACGATAGCTGCCCGATGCAAAGGGTGTCAAGAAAGGTGACCAGCCACAGCCGACCCAGGAATACAACCGAAGAAACCTAGCTCATAGGACGGGAATAGGAAGCAGATCGGCCTGAATCGGCTGGCCATACACCACGGCGTCGCGGGCGGAAAGATACACATCCAGTTCACTCCGAATACCGAAATCATTCGGCAAGTAGATGCCGGGCTCAATCGAAAAGCAGGTGCCCGGCAACAACCGGCGCGCATCCTGCGTCTCCAGATTATCGATGTTCGCACCATTCCCATGCACTTCCTCGCCGATGGAATGACCGGTTCGATGCACAAAATACTGTCCATACCCGGCGTCCTGAATCACCTGGCGGCAGACATCATCGACTTCCCACCCATAGGGGAAAGAGCCGGCTCGCACACGCCCCTGCACAAAAAGAACAGCCGCATCCCGAGCCCGTCGAACAATCTGAAAAATGTCCTGATGCCTGGCAGGCACCGTCGCCCCGACGAACCCCGTCCACGTGATATCCGCATAGACCGCTCCGGGAGTCGGCTGTTTGGCCCAGAGATCGATCAATACAAGGTCTCCCTGTCGAATCGGGGCTGAGCCTTCACTGACCGGTGCATAGTGAGGATCCGCGCTATGCGCATTCACCGCCGCAATCGGCGGACTCGACGTTACCAAGCCACGTGCCTGCATGCGAGAAAGAATGTACTGTTGCAATTCATATTCAGTCAGACCTCGCCCAGAACCGAGCGACGTGCCGACACACTCAAACGCTTCATCCACAATTGCGCGTAAACCTTCTGCGGCTACCTGGTGCGACGCCAATTGCACATCATTCCACACCGCCTCAAATTGCTGGACCAGATCGGCAGACGTCACCACCTCCGCACCGAGACTGCGCACCAGATCAATCGTGCCGGCATCCACGCGTGAAAGATACGGAATAGCATTCATCGGCGAATACTGCATCGCGACCCGCTTGGCAGCGTGCAGTAGGGAACCGAGAGCCGCGTGCTGATCCCGCCAGGAGACATACTCGCGCGCGTCACCGGGCAGCCCATCCAGCACATGAGGCTCAATACGATGCTGGAGTTTCACCGGCGTGCCTTCGGCAGGAATCCAGTAGTACCAGCGCCGCGTGACATGCCGCGAGGGATCTAACAACAAGACGCGGTAGGCAATCGGGTCGAGATGACGAAAGTCATAAAACAACCACCCATCAAGCCCCGGTTGTTCCCGGATGGCCTGCTGAATACGAGTAATCCGTGCAGCATACCGAGCGGACGCGTCCATGTGGCCATCATAGCGTCATTTCGAAATCGATACCACTGCGCAATCCTGCTGTCCTCTGCCGTCCATGCAATGCTAGAATGCGCTGAACACGCTATGGCTATTGTTCCCTCATCCGATCCCGCGCAGTACCGCGTCACCTTCTTCTTCGGGCCGGAAGTCGTCGAGGATCGACCGAACCATCTGCGATGTATCTTCAACGTGAAGAAGCGGAGTTGGAAAGGCGGCGTGCAAGTGGCGGTGGATGTGGCTCAGGATCACCTCGACCGAGCCAGGGAACGAATTCATTATACGTCCTGGCTGGCCGGACTGCTTCAAGCGGGAAATCAAGACGAACGCAAGGAGCTGACCAGCCGCGCCGATGACCTGCTCGTCCAATCACTCTGTACCAGTGCACTCAATCTGGCCCTCCAGACAGGAATTGAACAGGTGAATCAACTGATCGACGCCGCCGCGTTCGCCGACGAACTGCATCAACTCCTCGACGACCAACCGGAACAGATCACCGATCGAATTCGCCTCGAACTGGACTTGGGTGAGATTTCCGAAATCTAATGAACAACGGACTGACAGCAAAGCCGGAAGGGGTTTGAAAACGGGGGCGAATTTGTTATAACGACAACGGACTCATCGGCATTCATTTTTCTTTCCACCGCATCGGAGCTTCAGCACGAAGGAGGCACCCAACGTGAACGTCTCTGTCTATCTGCCACTTAAAAGACGACGCAGCCTCTGGGCCCAAGTTTTCGTCTTCAGTCTTGTCACGATCTGTTCGCTGGCCTTACTCATCGCCCCCGTTTCAGCACAGGAGTCGAGTGGCGCTTCCAATGTACCTGTCTCACAGAACGATGCTAGCGCTTCGGGTGTCGGCGTTCAGGTAGGCTCCGCACTGGCCACGATCGTTTACTTCCCGCTCAAACTGGCCTTCGCCATCGGAGGCGGGGTTGTGGGCGGATTAGCCTATGGCTTCTCAGGGTTCAGTGAACAGACCGCCAAGAATATCTGGGTCCCGAGCATGTACGGCACCTACATCATCACGCCGGACCATCTGAAGGGCGATAAACCCATCCGTTTCCTCGGTGTCTCAAGCGAGCCGGCCCGAGAGGTCAGTGACTACAGCACCTCGGAACCAGTTCCGTTGCCATTGGAACCCATCCGCTAGCATGAAACCCGTCATCGGAGTCACGCCCGACTTCAATGCCGGTGATCGTCAAGAATGGGGCGGCAAAGAGCCCACGTATTTTCTACGGGCGCGGTACGTCCGCGCAATCGAGGAACTCGGCGGCGTGCCGGTAATTCTCCCGCTCGTGGCAGACCGCTCTGCCCGCCGGCGTCTCCTGCAAGGAATCGACGGGCTGCTGTTGACAGGAAGCGGTCCGGACTTAGACCCGAGCCTCTACGCAGAACGAAAACGATTCACATTTCCGATCGTTGCCGAACGCCGCTCCAGCTTCGAACTGGACCTGGTCCGTCTCGCCATCCGCCGTCACATTCCAACCTTGGCCATCTGCGGAGGCATGCAAACCATGAATGTCGCCTGCGGTGGAAGCCTCTACCAGGACCTGCCTGCTCAGGTCGATCACGTGTTGCAGCATCGACAGACAACGCCGGCCGTTCAACTCTCTCACAGCGTTTCCATCGCACCCAACAGCCTGCTCAATCGAATCGTCAAACACACCCGCATGCGGGTAAACAGCTCGCACCACCAATCGGTGAAAGCGGTCGGGCATCCCCTCATCGCCAGCGCAACGGCGCCGGATGGCATCGTTGAAGCCATCGAACATCCGACGCACCCCTTCTTCCTCGGCTTGCAATGGCACCCCGAATTCTTGTTCGAACGCCACCCCCTACACCGGCGACTCTTTCAGACATTCTTGCGGGCTGCTTCACGCCGCCCGGCACTCCAACCTTCACCTGCGAGACGCGGGAACAACTCATGACACGGTGCTCCGTCCGCCCTGACAGCGGACCTGGAGGTGACGCCACCGGAGAGAGGACACTGTGTGGGCAATCCGCTGTTTCGCACCAAATCCATCGAACGAATTCTCGCTGATTCCGAGGCTCCTGAACATCGCCTGAAACGGAGTCTGACGGCCTGGGATCTGACAGGACTCGGCATCGGCGCCATCATCGGGACCGGCATCTTCGTATTGATCGGCACCGCTATCGTCGGTGATGCGCATCGGCCAGGCGCAGGACCCGGCATTATGTTGTCGTTCATTCTTTCAGGCATTACCTGCGCACTGGCCGCCCTCTGCTATGCCGAGTTTGCCGCCATGATCCCGGTGGCAGGGAGCGCCTATACCTACTCCTACGCGACCCTGGGAGAGTTTCTGGCCTGGCTGACAGGCTGGAATCTTATTCTGGAATACGGTGTGGCCTGCGTGGCCGTCGCGATCGGATGGTCCGGGTACTTTAACAACATCCTCACACTCTGCGGCCTTGAACTCCCCTACTGGGCTACTCATCCGCCGGGTTCGGACGGCGGCATCGCAAACATCCCGGCCGCAATCATCGTGCTGCTCGTGACCGGCATCTTGATCATCGGGGTGAAGGAAAGCGCACGCGCCACCTGCGGCATTGTGCTGATCAAGCTCGCCGTGATTGTCTTCTTCCTTGCGGTCGGCACGTCCTCCGTCGACACGGCCAATTGGTCCCCATTTATGCCGTTCGGGTTTGCCGGCGTGGGCGCGGCCGCAGCCATCGTATTTTTCGCCTATATCGGGTTCGACGCGGTGTCCACCACCGCCGAAGAAGCCAAGAACCCTCAACGGGATTTACCCATCGGGATCTTCGCCTCACTGGCCATCTGCACCGTACTCTATATTTCTGTTGCCGCGGTCCTGACCGGCTTAGTGCCCTCTTCGCAGATTGACGTCCACGCACCGGTGGCTGAAGGGCTCCGCATCGTCGGCTTCAAGTGGGGAGCCGCCATCGTGGCGACCGGAGCGGTAGCGGGAATTACGAGCGTCCTGGTGGTGATGATGCTTGGCCAGATTCGGGTCTTTTTCGCCATGTCCCGAGACGGCCTCCTCGGACCTTGGCTTTCAGGCGTCCATCCAAAGTTTCGAACACCGCACCACGCGACCTATTTGACAGGCGTGGCCGTCGCCATCATGGCCGCGCTCATTCCCATCGGGGAGGCAGCGGATATGACAAACATCGGGACGCTCTTCGCCTTTGTCCTCGTCTGTATCGGTATCATGGTCCTTCGCTACACCAAACCGAACCATCCACGTCCCTTCCGTATGCCATTCATGCCGGTCGTCCCCATCCTCGGAGTCTTGGCCTGTCTAGGACTGATGTACTTCCTCCCCTGGATCACCTGGATCCGGTTCTTTGTGTGGACCATCATTGGGATCGTGGTCTACGTCATGTATGGAATGCGCCATAGCAAACTCGCGACAAGCCCCTCGACAGAGCAGACCGAGACACCTCGACCGGCATAGTCGAATCATGCGCGACGAAACTGATGATGGGCAAAACTAGGACGAGGCTTCGGTTGGGGCAACAGGAGTGGGCGCAGGTGACACGGTTGCAGCCGAAGCGGCTGGCTTGGCGGCAACTGCTGCCGGAGCAGGAGAACCTGGCGCTGCCGAAGCGGCGCTTGGGGCCGCGGAAGCAGCCGCACCGGCGGCCGGGGCGGCCGGTGGCTTGGGTGGCGCAGCGGGTTTCGGCGGAGCAGGCCGCTCGGGTTTAATCCCGCCTTCCCAGGAAGGGCCTGAATACATATCGGCTGCCAGCCCTTTGCCTTTCCACTTTTCTTCAAAATCTGCGGCAGCTTTATTCGGCGTTTCTCCCGCACCCACCACGTCATTCCATGGATAGGCCCGAGGACCGATCTGGCATCCGGTCTCCGTACGCCTCAAATACAAGGCAATCGGGTTCCCCCGGTACGGCCCGAGATAGATATGCACTGACCCCACATATTCAAGCAATGTGGCCACCACGCCTCCAAGAAGAGGTGCATGATGCCATAAGAGGCGGGAAGAGGGCAAGATGGGCCTATCCCCCCTGCGATTTGGTCCAGATTCAACTAGACCGCCGCAGGACGCTCTCTCGTGGGACGCATGCGGAGTAGATAGACACCCAAGATGAGGACGATAATCACGGTCACGTTGAGGCCGACATCCATCACGTACTGCTGAAAGAGTTCCTGTCTCGCCTCTCGCGTCACCACCTCAAGCTGATGGGACAATTCCGCGCTGGCCGTCAACACCCGTCGCGTGCAGGCGATGATGCCAACCGCCAGGTAGGGCTCCAATTCCAGCACCTCGGTTTGAAGAAACCGCACCACCGTTCGGAACAATTCCAGCAGGATGATGACGAGTAGCAGATCATTCAACAGCTTGAGCCCGGCCGGCAGGAGGGGAACATTGTCAGCGCGCAAAAAAAAGGCGTACCAGGCATGAACAAAAATCAGCATGCCCAAAGCCAGCAAGCTGAATCCTGCCCCGACATACCCCAGCCGGTCCAAATGGTCCATGAATCCGAGCAACCACTGCATGGTTGCCCGGCGAGACTTCTCTAGAGGCCCGGGAGGGGTCACCGGTGGCGTCATGCGGTTCCTGCCTGACCGGTCGGCATGGGAGAGTCCTCCCGCGGTTGACCGAATTTCAAGCTGTGGACCGCTTTGGCCGTGACGGTATGGCCACAACAGTTGACCCCCTGAAACCCGGCGCCTCCGTCGATCACCATCACGCGCAAACCGCAAGAGTCGGGAAACTGCCGCTTTTCTTCCAGCATGGCCCCGGGGAGCAATTCGCCTTTTCTCCGGCCTCTCGAAGAGATGATGTCCGGCACCACATCGTCCTCTGTCAGTTCATGCCCGCAACAGAAGATCTTCTGGAATCCCTCGCCACCGCCGGCCACCTTGACCACTAACCCGCACGAATCCGGAAAACGTTTTCGCTCGTCGAGAATGTCGCCCTTTTTGATTGCCATGCTGCCTCGAAATAAATGAATCGGAACACCGGGAACAGTACAGTTGATCCGATAGTGAATCAGATCGCCGACGGAAAAGCCAGCAGGGACTCCACCGGAGGAGCCTTCGAAGGCTGACTCCGGTGACGGGATGACATCAACGTACAGCCCTTACACGTGGGTTACCGGAGAATCATGAGAGGGTACCGGCTCCGGCGGATCAGCCGACGTCAGTTTGGGAAGACGCGCATAGGCCTTGTGCCACGAATCAAGCAGAACCCGGTGAGATCGACAGCCCACCACCAGTCGCGCATCGGAAATGGTGACCGGCTTATATGGATGAAGATACTGTGCCTTGAGGGTTGCCACGCGAGCCAGTGACTGCGCCAGTCGTTCCTGGGTAATTCGACCGTCGTTCACAGCACGCTCCATGGCCTGCATCGCCGCCATCACACGGTCTTGATCCTTACAGATCAACAACACATCGCAGCCAGCCACAAACGACCGGACCGCCGCCTCGCCGATGCCATCGTGATCGATGATGGCGTGCATCTCCAGATCGTCGGTAAAGACCACCCCGTCATACCGAAACTCCTCACGCAGCAAGCGCTGGATGATCGCCGCGGACAGAGTCGCCGGCGCCTCTGGGTCCAACGCCCGGTACAACACATGGGCCGTCATCAGGCTGGCCACGCCAGAACGAATGGCCTGCTGAAAAGGAGGGAACTCGGTGTCGCGTAACCGCGGCAGGCCCGCATCCACAACAGGCAATTCTTTATGCGAATCCGTCGCCGTGTCTCCATGGCCGGGAAAGTGCTTCCCGCATGCGACCACCCTATTGTCCTGCAGGCCTCCGATGGTGGCCAACCCCATCTCGCCGACAAGATCGGGGGAGTCGCCAAACGCGCGATCGCCGATCACGGGATTCTCCGGATTACTGTTCACATCCAGTACCGGAGCCATGTTCATGTTGATACCTACAGCCCGCAACTCTTTCGCAATGGTAGCGGCAGCAGAGTAGGCAAGCTCACTGGAATTACACCGGCCCAACTGCCCGCAGGGAGGAAAAATCGTAAACTCAGCCGGCAGCCGGGACACCCGACCGCCCTCTTGATCAATCGCGATCAGCAGCGGCTGAGCGGGCGACAGTTTCTGCAGCCCATTGGTCAGATCGACAATTTGTTGAACCGACTCGAGGTTGCGCCGGAAAAAGATGACGCCGCCCGGCGTATAGGATTTCAGAAACGAGGCTAGGTCGTTGGTGACCGTGGTCCCGGTGAACCCCATCATAAACAGCTGACCGATTTGCTCGCGTAGTGTCATAACCCCCTACCGTGACGATCTGAGTGAGAAGCAGGCAGCTGCCCCTACGGCAACGTGCGGTCCAGAAGGAACTGAATCAGGAGACGTGTGCCGATCCCGGTCGGCCCCTTCGGCACATACGCCCGCTCACGTTCACTCCAATCGGTACTCGCGATATCCAGGTGGATCCACGGGCAATCGCCGACAAACTTGCTCAGGAACAGAGCCGCGGTAATCATCCCTCCGCCCCGGCCGCCGATATTTCGCATATCCGCCACGTCGCTGCGCAGCTGCTCGAAATACTCCTCCCACAACGGCATCTCCCACACACGCTCACCGGCACGCTGCCCGGCGCTTCGGACCTGCTCTTTTAAGGGATCGTTATTCCCGAACATCCCGATGGCGAATTGGCCAAGCGCCACCACACAGGCGCCGGTCAGAGTCGCAATATCGATCAACACCGCCGGCTTGTAGCGGGTCGCATACGCCAACGCATCCGACAGAATCAGCCGTCCCTCGGCATCGGTATTTTGCACCTCGACGGTCTTGCCGGAGAGGGTCGTGACGATATCCCCAGGCCGCATCGCGCGCCCGCCCGGCATATTTTCAGCCACCGGCAGAATGCTAACGAGGTGGAGGGGGAGCTTGAGCCTTGCCGCAGCCCGCATCGTCGCCAGCACCTCGGCGCCGCCGGTCATATCAGCCTTCATATGCTCCATGTTCTCGGCCGGCTTGAGCGAAATACCGCCGGTATCAAAGGTGATGGTCTTTCCCACCAACACCACCGGAGGATCGCCCTTCTTCGCTTTAGCACCCTTGTATTCAAGGATGATGAACTTCGGCGGCTCATGGCTGCCACGCGCCACACCCAGCAACGCACCCATGCCGAGTTGTTCCATGTCCTTCTGTTCGAGCACCTTTAGGCGCACGCCGGGTTCTTTGGCCACCGCCTTGGCCTCCTGCACGATGCGCGTCGGCGTCATCACGTTAGCCGGGTGATTACACAAGTCGCGCACCAGAACGGTCGCTTCAGCCGTCGCCACGCCGCGCCGGATTCCTTCCGTGATCTGTGGAAGCAGGGCCGCTTGCGACGTGTAGATCGTCATACGCTCGACATCGATCGGCTTGGTGCCGTTGGCGCTACGATAGGCGGTGAATTGGTAATCACCGAGAATGGCGCCCTCGGCCAGGGCCTGCGCCACATCCTGGACGGGAATCTCCTCCAGGAGCGCGGCCGGCATCACCACGGCGAATGACGTGACTTTGGCTTGGCGAACACGTTTCACCGCGGAACCCAAGGCCTGGCGAAACGCATCCACACGCAGATCTTTTTCCTTCCCCAAACCAACCAGCAACAGCCGCTTTGCCTTGGCCTTGCCCTGGGTATGGACGAGCAACCCTTCGCCGGACTTCCCTTCGAATTCTCGGCGCTGAATCAACGCGGCAAGCTGCCTCCCGAGTTGAGCATCGATGGCGGCAGCTTCTTGCGCGAGATCGGAACTCCCCTCGCAATGAAGCAACACCAGCACCTCAGCCGCCTCGTTCTCAGCCCGTCCAACCTGTGCGTGAACTTGAATCTTCTTCATCAATCCTCCCCCGGTTCTTGCCGTTCAGCGTTCATTATCAGCCGTTCACAGACCGCCTCGTCCCTAAGCATCACGCCCCTCTCAAACACCACGCAAGTCCGGCGCCCAAATGTATTTGTGCATTTGGAGCTGGAAACGCACCGGCAGTTTATCGGCCAGTACCCACTCCGCCAAATGCCGCGCCTCCACCTCACCAAACACCGGACTCATGAGCACCGTGCACCGCGCCGGAAGATCGTGACGACGCGCCACCTCGCGCGCCCATTCATAGTCCGCTCGATCCTTGATCACAAATTTCACTTCATCCTGAGGCGCAAGCCGTTCGAGGTTCGACCAACACATGCGATCGGTCATTCCGCTCCCGGGACATTTGACATCAAGAATCACATGGACACGCCGATCGACGCCGGCCGTATCGATGGCCCCGCTGGTTTCCACCAGCACCTCGAACCCCTCGTCACACAGGCGACTCAGCAAGGGCAGCGATTCTGTCTGGCTCAACGGTTCCCCCCCGGTCACTTCCACAAGGTCACACTCGAAGGCGCGGACCTGATTGACAAGGTCGTCGATCGTCAGATCCCGACCGCCGTAGAAGGCATAGGCCGTGTCGCACCAGGTGCACCGGAGCGGACAACCGGTCAAGCGGACGAATACACAGGGGCGGCCAGCATAGGTAGACTCGCCCTGGATGCTGTGGAAGATTTCGGTAACCTTGACCATCGTCGATTGATCCGGCAACTCAGCATCTCACTGATGGATGATACGGAGGACTCATTTCCACGTCGTCACCGGCCATCCATTCCGCCGCGCGATGCGATCCATCCCGCGAATCGGATTCACGACCAACGGATGCCCCACCATGTGGAGCAACTCAACATCCCCGGGACTATCGCCATAGGCAAACGATTGTGTCAGATCAATGCGCAATTCCTGCGTCAGCCGGGCGATCAATTCACGCTTTCCTGGACCATAGGGAAGCGGGACACACACGTGACCCGTAAACCGGCGCTGTTGCCGCTCCAGCCTGGCCGCCAGCAGGGTCGGCACCTCCAGCAAAGAGGCGAGTGGAGCAATGAGGAAGTCGAGGGATCCGGTCACCAGCACGATATGATGCCCGGCCCGACGGTGTTCGTCCATTCGAGCGAGCCCTTGCGCGGACAGACGAGGAAACAGCTCGGCACGACAGAATTCCTCAGCCAGTGATTCGATTTCGGCCGCAGCCTTCCCGGCCAAATACAGTTTCCGTTCCCGTAGGGGGTGCAATGACACTGCAGGCGCCTGACGGAGCACCCAGCCCACACTGTCCAGAAGCTCGCGCCATCCGACGAGACCTCGCTTCCAGAGAAAACGGAAAAACCGAACTTCGCTGGCCTGTCCGGGAAGCAACGTGTTGTCGACGTCAAACAACGCAGCAATGTCCGTCTGCCGACTCGTGCGCGAAACATGTGAAACAGAGAGAGGCGTCATCTCGATTGTCGGCCTGCTGATCGCTGTTGATGAGGAAAGATCTGCGACGTGTCCGCGCAGCACGCGTGAATTCTACTGGACAACTAGTTGATTGACAAGCATTTTGGACCACTTCTATAATGCGCTTCCTCTGAGGCCTGGCGCCTGCGTAGCGAGAACGCGCGTTTCATCGCCGTCCAGCTGGCGTGCACCTCGCTTCATGTTTCGACGGAGAGACTCTCGGTTGCCGAAGTGGTGGAATGGCAGACACGCACGTTTGAGGGGCGTGTGGCGCAAGCCGTGCGGGTTCAAGTCCCGCCTTCGGCACCAAACTCAGCAGTCGTTCGACGAACTGGCGGTCCTTCAGTAACTCCCGCAGATCCAGCACGTTCCTTTCAGTACTATCTTACGGCGCCTCTTCCTTCCGGCAGAATGCACCCAGACCGGTCCCTACGCCGTCCGGCTTGTTGTGCGGCCACCAGCCAGGATCGACGGCTCTGCGATGACTCCTCTGCCACAGATAAACGGCCCTATTCCACTAGGGCCCAATTACATTTCCAATTGTCAATCATCTCTAACCGCCTGCTCCGGCTTGGTGCTATGATGGGCCACGTGCATGCCTAATCACTGGATCGTGAGTGCAACACTGCAAACCATACGGACGTTCCGTCGAAGCAGTCCCGCCCACCTTCTCGCAGCCACTCTTGGTGAGGGAATGCCCACTGAGGATGCAATCCGCTGATAACAGACGAAGGAGGCACCTGTGACTGCGCAAGACCTAACAACGGCCCTCTCGCCATCGGGAGATTCCAGCACCGTTGAGGCCCTTGTCCGAACCCTGTCCGGTCAAGCATCCATCGGCATCTTTCTCTCGGATCCCGAAGGCCGCACGCTATACCTGAATGACCGGCTGCGCCGCATCGCAGGACTGCCTGTCCCATCGACGCCCGGGGAATGCTGGCGCAATGCGCTGGCACCTGAAGACCATGACCCGATCTGTAGCGAATGGTCTGGCGCCACCAGCGCCGAACGGAGCTTTTCACGGGAGTTTCGCTTCCGCCGGCCGGACGGGTCGTTACGCTGGGTCATGGCGGAAGCCTTCCCGTTGCGCACCGGGGAAGGCCCCTCCGGCGGTTACGTCGGTATCGTGCGCGACATTACCCCCAGACAACTGGCACTGGACGCCCTGCACACCACAGAGGAACGGTACCGAACGCTGGCGCTTCAGTCGCCCCATGCGATCTTCGTCCATGCAGACGACACACTCCTCTTCATCAATGAAGCCGGCACCAGACTCTTCGGACTCGCAACCGCCCAGGCGATCGAAGGCCACCCACTGTCGGATTTCTTCCCGAAAGAGTTCCTCCAAAATCTCCCCCTTGCGAAAGTGACCACCAGACTCCCCAACAACCGACAGTTTCTACGATCCGATGGACAGGTCATCGATGTCGAATTGGTCGCCGCCCCCGTGGTATTCGACGGACACCCGGCCATTCAGGTACTCGTCACCGATATCACCGCACAAAACCAAATCGTCGAGCAGCTGCATCGGGGCAAGAAGCTGGCGACTGCGGCAACGTTGGCCGGTGGCATGGCCCATGAGTTTAACAATTGCCTGACCGCCATCATGGGGTTCTCGGACTTGGCCCTCCCGTCACTCGCGCCCGACAGTCGCGTCCATGGGCATATTCAGCAGGTCATCCTCGCGTCGAAACGGGCTCGTGACCTGGTCACACAAATGCTCATGTTTGGCCGCCAACCGGACGGCGCAAAACAGCCACTCTTCCTGGACATCCTCCTCAAAGAAACGCTGCGAATCCTCAGAGGGCAGTTGCCGGACAATATTAGCCTCCGCGAATGGGTCTCTGGCGCCACCAACCTCATCTCTGCCGACCCAACCCAGATCCATCAACTTTGCCTGGATCTCTTGGGTCGTGCACAACAAGCCCTGACCCTCAACGGCGGGGTCTTGGAAGTGCGCCTCGAGACAATACGCCTCGACTCCTCGATGCCCGGTCACGACCTCCCACTCCCCTCAGGCCAATATGTGCGCCTCACGGTCTCAGATACCGACGACGGCAGCCCCCCTGGGAGTCGACCTCAGACATCAACCCCGCTTTCTACGCGCCTCACTGGGGGGGATCAGGCACGAGCAGGGTTCGCAGAGATACAGCGCATCGTCAGCGAGCATGGGGGAACGCTTCGCGCCACCAGCACGGCCGGTCAGGGCACCACAACCGAAGTCTATCTGCCCGTCATGCCCCAGTCCCATTCGGCCTTGGGCACTGCACCGGCGCGTGGAACGACATCACCCCTTTCGCAACCGAAGGAATTTCTTGCTGAGCCTGACAAAGAACGGTAAATTCACTGAGCGACTCAAGAGAGCGTCGAAGCGCCCCGCTTGCGCCTTCTTTTGGGCACCGCCAAATTCCCTGGACGCTTGAACGCCCACACTCCTGCGAGGAATGTTATGCCTTCGGTTTTGATCGTGGACGATGAAGAAGCGATTCGCCGCCTTATTCGCATCACGCTCGAACAGGCAGGTTTTTATGTCCGCGAAGCGGCCGACGGCAAAGCAGGGCTGTCCCACTATCGCGAATCGCCGGCTGATCTCGTCATCATGGATATCCTGATGCCCGACCAGGATGGCCTTGAGAGTATCTTGACGCTCCGTCGTGAATTTCCCGAGGCCAAGATTATGGCCATCACCGGCGGGAGCGACATGATCGGTATCTTAAACTTCCTCGATGTGGCCCGTATGCTCGGCGCGCGCCGCACGCTCCAGAAACCCTTCGAAATGCAGCAACTCCTGGATGCCGTTCAAGCCGAAATTACACACTGACCCACACCCGCCTCTTCAGCTTCTCAATCAGCCGACCTCGCCACTGTCACATTGACTTCCGGCACATCGATCCGCACACTAACGCCCGCTTCCGTTTTCGCTTCATCAAAGAAAGTGGTGGTCATGAAAACATGGTGGACGCCGCACCTACACGCGGTACTGGGCGGCATCGTCGTCGCAATCGGCATCGTCGTCATGTGGGAGCAGGTGACGCCCACCTGGGCGCTACTCGTGGCTGCTGCGGCGACAGCCTTTCTCTGGTGGCAGGGACAGAGCATCACGGCGATCTGGGCCTGGACCACCCTGGGGCTCGGCGTCGAAAGCATGGCCTGGCCGATTGTGACCATGATTCGAATGCGGACAGGAGGGAGTCAGCCGAGCGACGAACAGATGGAAACGATCCTGAACGCAGTGCTCTTCGGACTCTTCACCTCGGTGTTCTGGATCACCTTCGCGTTTGGACTGTTCAAGCGTCTGCGAGAACAACAGACCCCGCCGGCGCCTCCCCCAGGAAGAGAACCAGCCTTGGCACGGAGCAAAAAAGCACGGGCGCGGCGTTGAAACTCGCGTCACGCCATGGCGATCGGATCGACGTCGATATCAAAGCGGAGCCCTCCTCGTCGTGAGTCCCGCTCAAGCGCCTCACGCGTCCGCACGACTATTTCTCTGCCTGTCGCAAGAGAGAGGGACTTGATGAGAATCTGCCAACAGTAACGGCCTCGCGCCATGGCATGTGGTGCCGGAGACGGCCCCAAGATAATGATGGCATTCGCCTCTTCGTCCGAACCGACGGAACACCGCGGCGAGGACACCCCATTGCCGACGTGAGTCTCCCGCCTTCCTGCACGCGCGACCTCCGTTCGCAGTAACGCCGCCCAACGACCAGCGGCCTGAGCTACCACCGATTCCAGCGTCCCGGACACATCCAGTCTCACCAGTGATGTCAGCGGCGGATACTGCAGCATCTGCCGAAACGCCTGCTCCTGCTCAAGAAACACCGAATCGTCGCCAGTGGCCACCGCCACGATGGCATGGTGATCCGTTAGGCGGGTCTGGATCATCACCACGCCTCCGGCATGAGCCGGTCGGGCTAATTCCACGGCATCCATGAGACCATGGTACATGCGCTCCCCGGAGCGAAAATCCGGCACATGCAAACCGGCATCCGCATCCGGCACCCCGACAAACGCGGCCCGCCCCTGAAGGCCAAACCGGAATAACATCTGGGTACCGATCACGATGTCTAATTCGCCAGCGGCAAGCAGCCGACGGAACGCCCGTGCGTCAGCAGGCCGACGAATCGTTTCGCTATCTACGCGACCCACGCGCGCCTGAGGAAACTTCCGACGCACAGCCTCCTCGATACGTTCCGTACCGGACCCCACCGGCTCCAGCTTGAGCGACTGGCATTTCGCGCAATGATCCGGCACGGGCTTCGTTCGCCCGCAGTAATGGCACCGCACATGATTGCTGCGCCGGAAAAATGTCAGCGCGACGCTACAGGCGTCACACTGCGGCATCGCGCCACAATCCGCGCAATGCAAGACGCTCGCGAACCCTTTGCGGTTGAGATACAGAATCGCCAGGGCCTGCTGCCGCAGGGCGTCCTGAATCCCCTCATAGAACGGTGGCGACAACAGGGTTCCCGCGGGAGTTTCCCTGGAGTACATTCTCAGATCGATGACCTGCACCCTCGGAGCACTCACCGGATTGCGATAGACGCAGGCCGTCATCTCCCCCTGCCGAACCGCGGCCCAACTCTCAAGCGACGGATGGCTCGAAGCCAGCACCAGCAGAGCTCGATCACAGACCGCGCGCCGTCGTGCCACCTCACGAGCATGGTACCGAGGCGCTTGTTCCTCCTTCAGGGATGCATCATCCTCTCCCTCCACCCACACCAACCCCAATCGCTCCAAAGGCGCAAACACCGCCATGCGGGTGCCGATCAGGATCGTGGCGGACGATTCCTGTGCCGATTGCCATACGTCCGCGCGCGCCTGCGCCGAAAGGCCACTATGCAAGAGCAGCGATCGTTCTCCCGCGGCTGCCAAGGCTGCGGCCAGTCGTGCGGCATTCTCAACATCACCTGTGAGAATCAACACGCGTCGTTGGTGGCGGATGGTAGCCTGAGCAGCCTGCACAAGACACCAGAGCCTGGTGACGCGGGCCCCCTGAACCAGGACGGAGGCATAGGCCCCCTGCGAAAGCGCCTGAGCGACCGTACCGGGCCACGCGGCTGCTTCCGGTGGAGACGGTGGCACATCATCCAGCATCTCGCTCGTAAGCCACGCTTGCCCCGCCCCCTGGGAGGGAGTCTTCTTTGGACGAGACACTCTCGGGACAATCGCATCATCACATCGAATCACAAGCCCTCTTCGAATCAGTGCCTGTAACGCGCGCATGACACGGGGTTTGTCGCCCTGCGTAAGGGTGGTCTCAGCAATGCCCTTGGGACGACGACGGAGTCGCGTGAGTACCTGAACTTCAACTTCCCCGAACTCATCGAGCGACTGGGAACTACTCATGCCCTGCTCCGTAGGCAGATACCGCAATGAACGGGGGGCGGCCTGCTCCGCGAAGGGCAGCACAAGCTTAATACATTGCCCCCATGACGCGGCATACCGGTCTGCCACCCACCGGCTCAAATCGAGTTGACTGGGACTGAGTAGATAGTCGGGGGAAGCTGGTGCCAGCGAGCGGACAGCTTTTAGCCCCTGCTCCGGCGCGCCGAGTGGAAGCCGATCATGCACCGCCGTCACGAGGCCATGAAGGTCTTGGGAGCCGAACGGCACGATTACGGATTGCCCGATGGCGACCTGCCCCCTGAGCGCAGGCGGGATCACATAGGTAAAGGGACGGTGAAGTCGGCGAGGGAGTACCACATCGGCATACACAGCGGGAGACGCAGAAGCCACCGCTGGGGTGGCAGGCAACCGTGGCTCGAACATACGGCATTCTAACAACACCGGGTGAGCGCAACAATCATGGACCTTGTGAAGAGAGCACTGGGGAGAGGCCGATCAGAAACAGGAGGCGCTGTACGGGGAGGGAAAACCGAGAAAACCCTGGCGACCGGCCTCTTCGTAAAAGGCCAGTCGCCGGCACTCACTACAAGCCTGGTGGGATCGGGGCTGCAGCATCTCCGGCGGGCGCGACCGGCAGAGCCCCATCGGCAAGAGCCACCGCCGGATCATTCGCGGCATCGACTGGATTCGATCCGGCCGGAGGTACTGGAGTCGACGGCACGGCGACGGCAGACGGCAACGCGCCCATCTGGTGATACGTAACCTGAGCCGGCGCTGGGACGCGTTCACTCACCGGAGCCGTCACAGGCTGAGCCTCGGATCCTTCCGTAGTGGAGTCGAGCACAATCTCAACGCGGCGATTCTTCTTGCGCCCTTCCTCGCTCCCATTGCCGGCAACAGGACGGCTCGCCCCATACCCCACGGCAGACAACTTCGCCGAATCCATGCCGCCCTTCTCAACCAAATACCGCACCACTTCGGCTGCACGAGCCTTCGACAATTCCCAATTGGTCGGGAAGACGCCTTTCAACGAAGGGCCGATTTCCATGTTGTCGGAATGACCTTCCACCCGGACCTGCTGAGAGGACCCGGTCGACTTCAAGTACTCTGCCACTTGCTCGAGAATCGGCACACCGTCCGGTTTGACTCTCACTTCGCCGGATTCATACTCCAACTGATCCGCCAGGTCCTCGAGACTGATCCTCGTCCCTCCGTGAGTGCGTTCGACTTTGGGGCGGCTGCTCGAACGGGACTCGCTGGGCATCACGGAACCATTCTCCAGCTTCGTGATTTTTACCGGTTGAACCGCTGTCGCTGGAAAATCCGCGTCCCCGTTCTCGTCCGGCATGGCGACAACCGGCGAGGCATGTTTGGAGCGAAGGCGGTCGCCGATCAGGGCACGGGCCGTCGCCTTGGACAACACCGCGGTCGCCGTATGAGGTTCTGTGGACAGGACCTTCACTTCTCCGATTTTCCTCTCGGGAAGCCCGCCGCCGGTGCGGAAAACTTCCATCTGGCGCCCAGGGCGGAGGCCATCGTCCGTGCCTTTATCGAGATACACCAGATTTCCCTGCGCCACGAGCGACATATGCTTATCGGCCTGCAACTCCACGATCATGGCATCGATCTCACCCGCATCTGCAACGGACTCCGCGACCTCCTCGGCCGGAGGGGGCGTAAACCGCATGACCGGGTCACCGGGGGAGAGCGGGCCGTAGGACCGAACGACTCGAACACCCACCAACGCCGAATCCAACTGAATCACTTTCACCACTCCGACCCGATTGATGATATAGCCCAGATACTGTTTCGTCATGGGGTGAAACACTTTGCGCGAGCGCCGATACACGGTGTAGAGGTCTCCGAGCGCCGCATCGCCGGGATTCTTCAATTTGAGGTAGAGCGTATCGGTCCCGGACCAGCCCAACATCATCCGGTTTCCGGAAAGTTGATTATCTCCGGTGATCACATTGATGACCCCCTCGATCGGCATCTCCTGCCGAATCGCCCCGGCCGCATAGGTGAGGGCGGATTCACCCAAACGCACGCTTTGAGCGTTCTGGGCATGAGCGGGGATGGCCGTCACGGCGGCGAGACTGCAAGACAGGATGATCAGGCTGGCGCGCATGGGTAATGTCCTCATATTGATCACACCTAGGAGGGTTATCTGTAGCAACCTTAGCAAAGAGCAGGGGGTTGTCAAGAAACGGGAGGGGAGCGGGACAGTTTGATTCAGGTCCATGCGGGTGTTATCGTGAGCCTCTCTTCGAGGTAACAACTCGGCGAGTATCGAGAACACGGCGGCTCAATAGCTGAGGGATGGTGTGGGAACAGAGAAGCGGCGCATCAACACTCAAATGCCCCGCAGATTGAAGGTTCAACCTGCCACACCGATGGAGTCGGAATGGGATATCACCGCCGATTCTCCGCCGAGCGCCTTGAGAACCCCGGCTGAAAAAATGAACACAGGGACTGCCAATCGCCCTGCGTCCACCGGCGCCACCTCGACACTGCCCAGGAAAAAGACAAACGATCCCGGCTCCTGAGCATAATCTAGCGCACCCCTAACTGCTGGACAGTATTCACATTCTAGGACTTTCGGGACTAGACGCGTAGGTCCTTTGTGCGCTTGCTATTAAAAATAGGCAGGGGCTAAGATTCCGACCTCCTAATTAGCCCTATAAGCCCTCAAACCTGTTGAGGTTCGAGCCAATGGCCGGTTCCGAGCTCCTCTTAGAGTACCTAAGCCGATATTTTCCGATCCTGATGTTTGTGTTCGTCGCATTGGCGTTCGGCGCAGGCACCTTGCTCATCAGCTACTTCGTCCAACCGAAGTTCCCGGAACCGGAAAAACTCTCCACTTATGAGTGCGGATCTGAACCGTTTTCCGATGCCCGGATGCCGTTTCCCGTTCGTTATTACATCTTTGCGATGTTGTTTGTGATTTTCGACGTCGAAGTCATCTTTCTGTATCCCTGGGCTATTGTGTTCAACAAGATCGGCCTGATTGGGCTGATAGAGATGCTGATCTTCATCGGACTTTTCCTCGTCGCCTATGCCTATGCCTGGCGAAAAGGAGCTTTGGAATGGGATTAATTCAACTGGGAGGTCACGACAAAGACGGCACTCCCGATGTCATCACCTTGACGGTTGAAAAGGCCGTGAATTGGGCTCGAAAGGGGTCCTTGTGGCCAATGACCTTCGGATTGGCCTGCTGCGCCATTGAAATGATCGCCGCCGTCTCGTCCCGTTACGACATGGATCGATATGGTGCCGGAGTGTTTCGGGCCTCTCCCCGTCAGTCCGACCTCATGATCGTGGCTGGAACCGTCTGCCGACGCATGGCGCCGGTTATTCGCAAGATTTATGACCAGATGCCAGAACCGAAGTACGTGATCGCCATGGGGTCCTGCGCGACGTCAGGCAACATTTATGACAGCTACAGCGTCGTGCAGGGAGTAGATCGCTTTGTGCCCGTCGATATTTATGTGCCCGGCTGCCCCCCGACTCCGGAGGCCTTATTCGATGGCATTCTGAAACTGCAAGAGCGCATCATGCAAAAGCGTGTCTTCCTCACGCAGCCGAAAGAAGTGAAAGACGCACTGAAGGTCTGACGGACGGAAACGAACCGCATGAGTCAACTGGCCAAACGCATCGAAGACACCTTTCCGGGTGCCTGCACCAAGGTGGTGGAGTGGCGCGGGGATGTTGCCGTCACCGTCAAACGTGAGGCCTTGCATGACATCGGCAAGTTCTTGCGGGACGACCCGTCCATGAGGTTTGACTACATCGTCCATGTGAGTTCAGTCGATTGGCCGGATGACGAAGAACGTTTCGAAGTGGTCTATGAGGTCTACTCGATTCGTACCCGGCAGCGTATCAGACTGAAAACGCGGGTTCCCGAGTCGGATTGCATCGTGGATTCCCTGACCGACATCTGGAAGGGGGCCGATTTCATGGAACGCGAAGTGTACGACATGATGGGTATCCGGTTTCGGAACCATCCCGACCTTCGCCGCATTTTGATGCCCGACGAGTATGAAGAAGGCTACCCCTTACGCAAAGATTTCCCGCTCCGCGGGAAAGGATGGCGCGATACGTTTGAGTTTTTGGATGAGCCGGCCCGGTAGGGCGGCGATGTTGGACCACTGAACCATCATGTCACAGTTCGAAGATCAACGAACGACGGTCTATAAAGTCGATCCAGAGCATCCGGAAGACGCCACGCTTCCGACACTGCGAACGGAAGAGCTGCTCCTCAACATGGGGCCACAGCATCCCAGCACGCATGGCGTGTTGAAGGTCATCCTCGAGCTGGAAGGCGAACGGTTGGTCAAATCGACCCCTGTGATGGGATTTCTTCACCGCGGCGTGGAAAAACTGGCCGAAGAGGGCACGTATCATCAGTTCATTCCGCACACTGACCGCCTTGATTACGTGTGCGCGATGTACAACAACTTCGCGTACTGCCGCGCCGTCGAAAAGCTGATGAACATTACCGTGCCCGATCGCGCCGAGTACCTGCGGACGATCGTTGCGGAAATCCAGCGCATCATCGGCCACCAGTTCTGGCTCGGTACGCAGGCCCTCGACATCGGAGCGATGACGGTCTTCTTCTATTGCTTCCGGGACCGTGAAATTCTACTCGATTGGTTTGATGAGCTGTGCGGCGCTCGCCTCACGACAAGCTGGTACCGTATCGGCGGCGTGGAGCGCGATTTCACGCCGTCCTTGTTTGCCAAACTCAAACAATTCCTCGACTACTTCCCGCCGAAGATCGACGAATATGTGATCTTTTTGGAAACAAACCGCATCTGGCTCGCGCGCACCAAGGGTGTGGCTGTGATTTCGGCCGAAGATGCGCTGAGCTTTGGCTTGAGCGGACCGACGTTGCGCGGTTCAGGCGTTGATTACGATCTTCGCAAATACGAACCCTACTCCGCCTATCCCAAATGTGAGTTCAGTGTCCCGGTCGGCAAGAATGGGGACACCTATGACCGGTACTGGATTCGTGTGCAAGAGCTCTACGAAAGCGTCAAGATCATTCGCCAGTGCCTTGAGCAGATCCAGGACGGGCCGATCATGGCGGACGTGCCCAGCGTGACTCTTCCTCCGAAGGAACGTGTGTTCACCAACCTGGAATCCATGATTCAGCAGTTCAAGCTCTTCTCGCAAGGGTTTAACGCACCCCCCGGAGAAATCTACTGCGGGACGGAAGCGCATAAAGGCGAATTGGGTTTCTACATCGTCAGCACGGGCGGCGGGAAGCCGTACCGACTGAAAATTCGCGCCCCGTCGTTTATCCATATGGGCGCATTCGATCATATGTCGAAAGGCTACATGATCGCGGACGCCGTGACGATCTTCGGCACCTACGATATCGTCATGGGAGAATGCGATCGATGAAGACCGATACAGCACGAAGGAGAAAGTGAGCGGCGCTGAGTCATTCGTTCGCCCCATCACTTTTGACTTGAGGTAACTTCATGGGTTTGAAACCAGCTACCAATCCAGACGTCGAAGCGGCCACGATCGAATTGTCGATCGACGGACGGACGGTATCGGCCAAAGACGGCGTTTCGCTGTACGATGTCATTGCCAGCACAGGCAAGATTATTCCTGCTATGTGTTATCACTATACCTTTGATCCATTCGGATCCTGCGGGATGTGCCTGGTCATGCAGGAAGGCAAGAAAGCCCCGGTCCGCTCCTGCACTGCCAAGGCAGCAGCCGGCATGGTGATCCGCACAGACGGCGATGACCTCTTCGCGGCACGAAAAAAAGCCGTCGAAAAACATCTCTCGGTTCACCCGCTAGACTGCCCAGTCTGCGACGCAGACGGCCATTGCGAACTCCAGGACATGGCCTTCCAGCATGGTGTGACCAATCTCGCCAATGCGAAGCAAAAATTCATTCCCGAAGACACGCGCAGCCTCGTCCTCGACTTCAACATGAATCGCTGTATCGCCTGCGCCGAATGCATCAACGTCTGCAAAGACGTCCTGATGATCGACGCGCTTCAGTTCATGAAGAAGGGCGGATTCAACCAGGTCGTGGCGAAAGGGGACCAACCCCTTGCCTGTGAATTCTGCGGGGATTGCCTGGCGGTGTGCCCCGTCGGCGCCATCACGAACAAATATTCCAAGTATCTCTACAAACCTTGGCAGATGAAGAAAACCACGACCACATGCAACTATTGTGGCGACGGCTGCCAGATGCATCTCGAAACCAAGGACACCGAAGTCGTCCGTGTGACTTCGCCGCTCTCCTGGAAAAATAAGTGGGGCGACCGGACGGAAACCGCCAAGGGACACGGGGGGCTTTGCGTCCGCGGCCGGTTTGGATTTCAGTACATCGACAGTGCGCAACGACTTCGGCAGCCCCTCGTCCGCACAGGCGAAACGCTGACGGAAGCACCGTGGCTCGACGCCATGCAGACGGTGATCGACCGGTTGTCCGACATTCATCGGAAGCACGGACCGGAATCGATCGCCGGACTGATTACCGCGCGTTGCACGAACGAAGAATTGTATTTGTTCCAAAAACTCATGCGCGCCGGGCTCAGGACCAACCAGATCGACAGCAGTGCCCGCTACGGCCACATGAATTATGTGCATGCCGTTCGCCATGCGGTCGGCGTCGGCCGTCCGCTCAACGACTGGGAAGATTTGACCAAAGCCAAAGCTATCTTGGTCATCGGCTCAAATATCACGGAAACCAACCCGCTGACGGCTGTCCGCATCAAGGAAGCTATCCGTGTGTATCATTCGCAGGTCATTGTCGTCGACTCGGCCAATACCAATATCGCGCAACTGGCCTCGCATCCCCTCCTGGTCAAACCAGGCAGCGAATCGTTCTTAATCGACGGGCTGGTGAAATCCGTGATCGAGCAGGATCTCATCGATGAGGCCAGCACCACACAGCACCCGCAGGCATATGCGGCCCTGAAGCAAGCCATGGCACACGTCTCCATGGATCAGGTCTCCGCACAAACCGGCATTGCCGCCGCACAGATCCGTGAAGTCGCGGCGATCTTCGCAGAGGCCCCGCGGGCCATTGCGCTGTGCGCCGAAGGCATCGTCCGGCAACCGAATGGCTACCAGAATGTTCTCAAGCTGATTGATCTCGCCTGGGTGACCGGCAAGTTAGGCCAACCCGGGAGCGGCGTCACCACAGTCACAGAAGAAATCAATGAACAGGGCGCAGTAGATATGGGCGTCGCACCGGAGTTCCTCCCTGGACAGGCACGCTTTGATGATCCCAGCGCAAGGGAACGCTTTGGGAAAGCCTGGGATGTGACCCTTCCTGCCAGCGGAAGCGGGGCTCATTTCCTAGAGATTCTCGCTCGTATTCAAAGCGGCCAGATTAAAGCACTGTATGTCATCGGAGAGAATCCGTTGGCGACCTTGCCGGCCTCCATGGATGTGAAGGGGGCGCTCGAAAAACTCCAACTGCTGATCGTTCAAGATCCCTTCCTGACGGAAACAGGCCGGATGGCGCATGTCGTCCTCCCAGCCGCCACCTACGCGGAAAAGGACGGCACCTTCACCAGTCTGGAAGGAAAAGTCTTGCGCGTGCGGCAGGCCGTGGATCAGGTCGGGGAAAGCCTGCCTGATTGGCATATCATGACTTCGCTGGCTAACGGGTTGGGATACGACTGGACCTACGAATCACCGCAAGACGTGCAGAATGAAATCATGAAGCTGCTACCGGGGTACTACAATCTCGGTCAGCCCCGACGCATCTCCCCTTCAGCCGACGCCTATCTGTCGGATGGCTATGCTGCCGAAGTAGCGAGTCGCTATCGAAGTCAGCACGGACATCCATCGTCGCACGACAACGCAGGTCCCTTTATCTTGCGGACCGGACAAGTACTGTATCATTCAGGAAAAATGTCCACGCAGGCCTCTGGGCTCATCAATATCGAACCGAACGATGGGCGTATCCGAATGCATCCAGCCGATGTGGAGCGGCTTGGCCTGAACAACCAATCCACCATCCGCCTCACGTCTCAGCAGGGCTCCGTGCAAGCCGGCGTCAAAGCGGACCCCGATATCCAGGCTGGATCGTGCTTCTTCCCCGAGCATTTTAACGAGCCGGCCGTGAAAGACCTGATGACCGTGGAAGTCGATACTGTAACGGGAGTCCCCTACTTCAAATCCACGCGTGTAAAGATTGAAAAGGTTGGTGCGTAAGAGTAAGCTCGTCCGTCTTTTTGATGTCGTTAGAGGTGGTGGGAATGAGTGTCGGGGCCTTGACCAAAAAAGTTTTGCAGGCGGCGTTGTTCTATGAAATTTGGGACGCCATGAAGGTGACTTTCAAGCACATGTTTCATCGCCCCATCACCTTCCAATACCCGCGCGAACAACGCACGATCCCCGATGGCCACCGCGGCGCATTAGGATTGCTTCGTTACGCGGACGGGCGGGACCGTTGTGTAGGGTGCGACCTCTGCGAAGCAGCCTGTCCGTCCCGCTGCATCAAAGTCATCAGCCAGGAAGACCCTGAACGTCCCTTGCAACGGTATGCCAGCGAATTCTATATCGACATCACCAAGTGCGTGTTTTGCGGATACTGCGTCGAGGCATGCCCCGTCAACGCGTTGGCGATGACCAAGATGTACGAATACTCCACCCACGACAAGCGCACCCTCCTCTTCGACAAAAAGCGACTCTACGAGATCGGTGAACGCCATCTCGAAGACGCCAAGAAATATCTGTACACCCATAACCAAGAAAAAAATTCGGACGAGAGCCGGGAGTATCGTTATTACTTTCCGCAGTCGGTTCTCAAACCCACACAGACACAACCCAAACATTTAAGCTGAACGTATCGTTATGGCCTTCGTGTTTTTCGCGTATTTCGCAGTGGTCAGTATTGTCGCCGGCATTCTCACCGTCGCACTGAAGAATCCCGTGCAATGCGGTCTGGCGCTCCTGGCCCTGCTCCTTCACGTCTCAGGCCTGTTCGTCATGCTGAACGCGGAATTTTTGTGGGCGGTCCAAGTGATCGTCTATGCCGGTGCCATTTTGGTCCTGTATTTGTTTGTCCTGATGTTGCTGAACCTCAAGACCGACGACCGCTATTTCCACGCAAAGGCCCCCTACCTCCTCGCGCCGGCAGCCATCGGTCTGGCCTATCTCTTATTCCTGCTGGTGGGGTCACCCTTCAACGGGGCCAAGGGCGATGCCTCAACGGCGGCGATTCTCATGAATGGGGATGCCCATGCCATCGGCATTAAAATGTTCAGCGACTACTTGCTGCAATTCGAAATCATCGGCGTGTTCCTGACCGGGGCCATCGTCGGGGCGATCGTCCTCGCGAAAACCCCCAAGTCCATTGAAACGAGGCGTGACACATGATTCCGTTGTCCGCCTATGTAGCTGTTAGTGCGGTGTTATTTGCCACGGGATTGCTCGGCGTCTTGATCCGTCGCAATTTTATTATTGTGCTGATGTCGGTCGAAATCATGTTGAATGCGGCCACCATCAATCTGGTCGCCTTTTCCCATTATCTGGAGTCGATGCAGGGCCAAATCGTGGCGCTCTTCATCATCGCCATTGCAGCGGGAGAAGCAGCCATCGGACTCGCCATCATTATTGTGGTGTTCCGCGGCAAGATTTCAACCAACGTCGACGAAATGAATTTATTAAAGTGGTAACGTGTCCGACTCTATTGATCTGATCGTCAAACTGATTCCCCTGTTCCCGCTGATGGCCGTCATTGTGAACGGGCTCTTCGGGCACCGCTATTCCCATGACCTAGCTCACCGCTTCGCCTGGGGATCGGTCCTGATGTCCTTTCTCTGTGTGCTGGCCGTCTTCACGGAAACCCTTCGAACGGGGGCGGCTCGTGAAGTGGTCGTTTATAAATGGATCTTCGGCGGCGATCTCACGATCAATCTTGCCTATTTGATCGATCCCCTGACCTGCATCATGCTCCTGGTCATTACGGGCGTCGGCTTCCTGATTCACGTCTACTCGGTGGGATACATGCACGGAGAATCCGGTTTCACCCGATTCTTCGTCTACATGAATCTCTTTATGGTTTCGATGCTGCTGCTGGTGATGGGCAACAACTATGTCGTCCTGTTCATCGGCTGGGAAGGCGTCGGCCTCTGTTCCTATCTCCTGATCGGCTACTACTACGACAAGGTCTCCGCCGCCAAGGCCGCCACCAAGGCGTTCGTGGTGAACCGAATCGGAGACGCTGGATTTCTGTTGGCGATCTTCCTGATCTTTGTCAACTTCAAAACCCTCGACTATACCCAGGTCATGCAGAATGTTGGGCAACTCTCGCCTGACATGGCCACCGCGATCGCACTCTGTCTTTTGGTCGGCGCCGTCGGAAAATCCGCGCAACTCCCGCTCTATACGTGGCTGCCCGATGCGATGGAAGGACCGACCCCGGTCAGCGCCCTGATCCATGCGGCGACCATGGTCACGGCCGGCGTGTATATGATCGTTCGTAATCATGCGATTTTTGACCTATCACCCACCGCCATGACAACCGTGGCCTGGATCGGCGGACTGACCGCGCTCTTCGCTGCCACGATCGGCCTCGTCCAGACCGACATCAAGCGAGTCTTGGCCTATTCCACGGTCAGCCAGCTTGGATATATGTTCCTCGGTTGTGGTCTGGGCGCATACACCGCCGCGGTCTTCCATCTCATGACCCATGCGTTTTTCAAGGCACTCCTCTTCTTATCCGCGGGGTCCGTCATCCATGCGCTGTCCGGTGAGCAAGATATCCGGAAGATGGGCGCACTGAAATCGAAAATTCCTTGGACTCACGCACTCTTTCTGATCGGCACCCTCGCGATCGCCGGTATTCCGCCCTTAGCCGGCTTCTGGAGTAAGGACGAGATTATGGGACATGCCTTCGTCCACCACCATTATCTGCTCTACGGTATGGCGGCGGTCGGCGCATTCATGACCTCGTTCTATATGTTCCGCCTGACCTATCTCACGTTCTACGGAGCGTCGCGCCTGGATCATCACACCGCCGAACATGTCCACGAATCTCCCATGGTGATGATCGCGCCCCTTGTCGTGTTGGCCACGCTCTCCGTCATCGGTGGTTTCCCCGGTGTTCCGCCAGAAAACGGCTGGTTCCACCACTTCCTGCACTCAGTGGCAGGCGTAGCAGGAGAGGAACATGCCACCCCACCTGCGCTGATGCTCGGGCTGATGGGAACGGCCACCGCGATCGCACTCTTGGGCTGGGGGCTGGCACATTATTTTTATAGCGGCCCGTCGACCGCCGCAGATGCGCTGGCCGCACGGTTGCCCGGCGTCTATACGACGTTGCTCAACAAATACTTTGTCGATGAACTGTATGACCGCCTGTTTGTGGAACCCACCAAACAGATCGGGAGATTCTGCGATTGGTTTGACCGAACCATTATCGATGGGGTCGTTCGATCCATTGATCGAGGAACGGACGCGAGTTCAGCGGCCATCACCTGGACGGAAAAATATGTGGTCTACGCCGGCTTGAACATCATCGGCTATGCGAACCACCTCCTGGCCCGCTCGTGGCGACGACTTCAGACCGGCATGGTGCACCAGTATGCGGCCATTATTGTGGCCGGCCTCTTTATTCTCGCGCACCTCATTCTTTTAATTTGGACCGGGAGCGGTTCAAACGGGTATTTATCACGCTGACGCAGCAGAATTCCTGGACACACGATGCTTGAAGAGTTCAGTTTTGGATTTCCGATCCTCTCGTATCTGATCTTCCTCCCGTTCGCCGGAGCGGCGGTACTTTGGTTGATCGAAGACGAAGATCTCATCAAAACCACTACCTTAGGGATCACCCTGGTGGAATTGGCCCTGGCCTGCCTGGTGTTGGTGCGTTTTGTGCCGGATTCCGCCGCCATGCAATTTGCCGAGCATGCGCGATGGCTGCCCGCTCTCGGTATCGGCTATCATCTCGCGGTCGACGGCATTAGTGTGCTTTTCGTCGGGCTGACTGCGTTTCTGACCGTGCTGGTCGTCATCTACTCCTGGGATACGGTTCGCAATCAGATCCGCCTGTACTTCATGGCGCTCTTGGCCCTTGAGACGACCACGATGGGCATTTTTACGTCGATCGACCTCATTCTGTTTTTCGTGTTCTGGGAACTCATGCTCATCCCCAGCTACTTCCTCATCAAGTTGTGGGGAGGAGGAGCGGAACGCCATTACGCAGCCCTCAAGTATGTTCTCTATACGCTCCTGGGCAGTGTCTTCATGTTAGTCGGCATCGCCTTACTGGACATCAACTATCACCAATGGGCCGTGAGTCATCATCTCGACCATGTCTACTCATTCGACCTGTTGGAGTTACTCTCGGTCCCCATACCGCTCTCCCAGCAGATCTTGATCTTCTGGCTCATGTTCATGGGGCTAGCCTTCAAAGCGCCGGTCTTCCCATTTCACACCTGGCTCCCTGACGCCCTTGTTGAAGGCCCCATCGGGATGGCCGTCATGTTAGCGGGCATGAAACTGGGCACCTACGGCTTCCTGCGCTTTACCTTCCCATTGCTTCCCGATGCGTCGAAGAGTGAAGGCGTGGTCTCCATCGTCATGGTGCTGGCCCTTGCGGCAATTATCTATGGGGCTGTGGTGGCCCTCGTGCAATCAGACTTCAAACGCCTCCTCGCATTCAGCAGCATCAGCCACCTTGGGTTTGTCGTGGTCGGACTCTTTGCTCTCAATTTTCAAGGCCTCCAGGGGAGTCTCCTGACCATGATCAACCTCGGCTTCAGCACCGCCGGACTTTTCTTCATGGCGGGTTTCTTATCGACCAGACAACAGAGTTCCCAATTGTCCTCCTTCGGAGGATTCGCGAAACAGGTACCGCTCTTAGCCTCTTTCCTCCTCTTAATCGGCATGGCCTCCATCGGGCTCCCGGGGACCAATGGATTCGTTGGGGAATTCTTGATCCTCCTCGGCGCCTTCAAGGCCAAGTGGTGGTATGGCGCAGTGGCGGTCACCGGCGTCATCTTCGGAGCGGCCTATTTCTTGTGGTATTACGAGCGCGCCATGCTCGGCCCGCTCAGCAAGAACGTCTCCGCGACGATCAAGGATCTCCACATGCGGGAGATCACGATCGCGCTGTCGCTGTCGGTGATGATCTTGTGGATCGGCCTATACCCGTCACCGTTCCTGAGAATGATGAATGGATCGATTCAGGCTCTCGTCGACCGACTGGATCGTGCAAAAGTAGCCTCAGTAGACACTGTCATCCACGTGCCCGCGAAGTAGGACCATGGCTGAATACACGCTGCTCATTATTCTGTTCGCGCCGTTTGTCGGGGCCCTGGCCCTGATCTTCGTCTCCAACCGCCAACTTTCACTGGTCCGCGGCATTGCGGCCACTTCGGCCTTCATCTCATTGATCGCATCGATCTATCTTTTTTATGCCTACGACCCGGTGAAAGGCGGCTTTCAATTTATCCAACGCATTGAGTGGTCACGGCAGCTGGGCATTTCACTCCATCTCGGGGTCGATGGGATCGGCACCCCGCTGGTTCTGGCCTCCGGCATCCTCCTCTTCGCCGGTATTTTCGTGTCCTGGCATATCAAAGACCGTGTGAAAGAGTTTTACATCTGGATTTTGATTCTCGCCGCGGCAACGATCGGCGTCTTCATGTCGCTGGATCTGTTCTTTCTGTACTTCTTCTACGAAATGTCCGTAATCCCCATGTATCTCCTCTTAGGCATGTGGGGGAGCCACACGAAGAAGTATCTCGAAATGACGGACACGGAAGGCCTCAAGCAGCGGGATTCGGTCGGTTTTATCTTCAATTTCGGCGCCAATAGTAAAGAATACGCGGCCATGAAGTTGGTCTTGTTTCTCTCCGCGTTCGCCGTCGCGGCCTTGATGGGCATTCTCCTGATTTACAAATTCTCAGGACTCAACACCTTCGATATCCTGATCTTGCGCGAGCAGGCTCATTTCTCCGGCCCACTCGCCACGCTGATCTGGCTCTTGATCTTTTTCGGCTTTGCATCGATCGCTCCGATCTGGCCGCTGCACTCCTGGTCCCCTGTCGGCCACGCGGCGGCCCCGGCGGCCACCAGCATGTTACACGCGGGCGTGCTGATGAAATTAGGGCACTTCTCGATTATCCGAGTCGCCTTCGAAATTCTGCCCGAGACCACCCGCGAACTCATGCCCATTGCCGCAGTACTGTGCATTTTCAGCATCATCTACGGCGGACTCGTCGCCTATTACGCGAAAGACACCAAATACGTCATCGGCTATTCCAGCTCCAGCCACATGGGTTACGTCTTCCTGGGAATGGCCGCGCTCGACTACATCAGCCTGAGCGGAGCCGTCATCTATATGTTCGCTCACGCCATGGCCACCGGAATGCTGTTCGCGATGGCCGGCTGGGTCTACGATCAAACCCACACCCGCGACATTCCTTCGCTGGGTGGCCTCTCCAACCGGATGCCGTTTATTTCCGCAGCCTTTGTCATCGGCTGCATGGCGTCGATCGGGATGCCCGGCACCGTGAACTTTATTGCCGAAGTGATGATCATCGTCGGCAGTTGGAACAAATACCCGTTCCAGGTAATCATTGCCGTCCTGGGTATCGTGCTGACCATGGCGTATCTGTTTAAAATGATGCGCGGTCTGTTCTATGGGTCCATGGCCGAGAAATACAGCCATTCGCACGATGCCGTGACCGTCATTGATCGCATGCCCTTACTGATCATGATCACCGTCAGCATCAGTTTTGGCATTTTCCCTGGACACCTGTATTCCGTCGTCCGATCCGGGGTAGATCCCTTAATCGCTCGCATCACCAAGGTCGTCCCGGTCGCGGAGCACCCACTGAAGATGCCACATGCCACCTCGCCGACCGTACCCTTATCTGCTTCCCGTGAAGCCCTTGCGAAGGTGAGCCCGCGATGACTTTTTCCCTGACCCTCTCAGTCAGCGATCTGTTGCTCCTCCTGCCCGAGCTCTTTCTGACGGCCTGGCTCTGCGTCATCCTGATCGTCGACTTTTCATTCAAACGAATCGTACAAGAGCAGCTGGCCTATCTCAGCATTCTAGGATTGATGATTACACTGGGCTGCCTCGCCTGGTTTGACATGACCGGTATAACCGGCACCCTGTTCGGCAAGATGTTCGTGCTGGATCGGATGGCGATCTTCTTCAAGGTCATGATTCTCCTTGCGACAATCCTGGTCATTCTGCTCTCGATCGATTACGTACACCGGTTTTCTTTCTTCCGAGGCGAATACTACTTCCTCGTCGTCATGTCGGCATTGGGCATGATGTTCATGACCTCAGCCAACGATCTGCTGTCGCTATTCGTCACCCTCGAGTTCGCGACATTCGGGTTTTATGTCCTCGTGTCCTATCTGCGCGACGATATGGCGTCCAACGAGGCGGGCCTCAAGTTTTTCATCCTCGGGGTCTTTGCCGCCGGCTTGCTCGCCTACGGCATCAGCCTGGTCTACGGCGAAACAGGCAAACTGGTCTTTTCGGATATGACCGGCGCCACGCCGACCACCGGTCTCATCATTGGCTTCCTGCTCATTTTTGCCGCCTTAGGCTTCAAGATCGGCGCCGTGCCGTTTCATTCCTGGATCCCGGACACCTACCATGGGGCACCGACGCCCGTGACGGCCTTCCTGTCGATCGCACCAAAAGTTGCCGCTTTTGCTATTCTGCTGCGCCTGTTCCTCGTGGCATTGGCGACCTTCAAGCCGGCCTGGACATTGCTGATTGTAGCCGCCTCCATCCTCTCCATGACCTATGGCAACATCGTGGCCATCGCGCAACGCAATGTGAAACGCCTGTTGGCCTATTCCGGTATTGCGCAGGTCGGCAACGTCCTGATTGGCCTCGCGGCCGGAACCAAGATGGGGACCGATTCCATTTTGTTCTACCTCCTGACCTACCTCTTTGCGAACCTCGGCGCCTTCGCCGTGATCATGGCGATCAGCAACGCCGTGGGCAGCGATGAAATCGACGACTATCGCGGCCTTAATCGGCGCTCTCCCTTTCTGGCTTTTGCGATGTTGATTTTCTTGTTGTCCCTGGCCGGTGTACCTCCACTCGCCGGCTTCATCGGCAAACTGTATATCTTTGTCGCAGCGATCAAGGAAGGCCTCTACGTCCTGATTACGGTAGGCCTGATCAACATCGTCGTGTCGATGTACTACTACCTGATTGTCGTCAAGAAGATGTACATCAACGAACCCCTCGATTCGTCTCCCATCAAGACCACGGGCCCCCTGCGAGCCGTGATTTATGTCGGCCTCGCGGGAACGCTTGTGATCGGCATCTATCCACAGCCGTTCCTCGACTGGGCCGTGGCAGCCACCTTGATGTTTTCGAATCTCCTCGGCCCTGCTGCCTCCCTGACGCCCCCCGTGACTCCATTCGGTGGATAGGAGCAGCGCCGGACCGGCTCCACGATTTTGATCAAAACCCTTCTCGTATCAATACCTTCTGCTACAATGCAGCGTGCAGTTCTTTGAGCAGCTACTCAAGGCACCGATACCCTGAGCAGCCCCGCTTCATTCATCCGCGTGGATTTCCTATGGGCATGGACGAACCGAAACCCCAACAGGTCGTCGACGCAGACGTCGAGTGCGTCCTTCCCGCCCCTCCTTGGAGCCAGCGCATACTCACCCGCCTCTCGTTTCTTCTCCCGTGGGTGCTGGCATTTCAGAAACGGTCCATTGAACAGCGCGTCCTGGCTGGCTTCGGACTCGTGTTTGCGGGCATCCTGGTGATTTCCGCCATATCGTATCGCAACATGACGGTGTTGATCCGCAACGGTCACCACGATCAACTGAGTCATGAGTTCATCCAGTCCTTAGCCGCAACGGGAGAATCCATCGACGACGCCGAGAACGGCCACCGGCGGTTTCTCGTCACCGGTGACGAGAGCTACCTGGCCGCCTACAATACGTTGCGGGAACGTGCACCGGAGTACATCGGGTACCTAAGGGACCTCACGGAGGCGGGCAGTATCCAGCGTGGACGCGTCGCGCAGCTCGAGCAGTTGATTGCACAGCAATTGCGGGAAGAACGCGCCGCCATCGACTTGAGAAACGACACGGGATTTGAATCGGTACGGACGATGGCCTTGGCCGGTGTCGCCAGAACCGCGCTCGACTCTGCGCGTCGGCTCCAGGCTCAGATGGAACAGGACGAGACCAAGGCCCTCGCACAACGGGTGATCGAATCCACCACGACCACGCGCTCCAGCATCATCCTTCTGATCATCGGCGCCCTCCTGCTCTTTGTGCTCCTGGCAGCGGTGTATTACCTGATTCGTCATGACATTACCGCCCGACGTCGAATCGCGGAGGAACTTCATCGACGGGGAGAACTCCTGGAGGCAGCTAACAAGGAACTCGAAGCGTTCAGTTACTCTGTGTCACACGATTTGCGCGCACCGCTGCGGCATATCGACGGCTACGCGTCACTGCTCACGAAAGCGGCGTCCATCTCCCTCGACGACAAGGCCAAACGGTATCTCCTGACGATTTCTGAATCAGCCACCAAAATGGGACAACTCATCGACGATCTGTTAGTGTTTTCCCGCATGGGCCGACAGGAAATGTTGCACGGGACGGTCAACCTCAATCAATTGATCACGTCCGTGCTGCACGATCTGCGACATGACTTGCAAGATCGGACAATCTCATGGACAATCGATCAACTCCCTGAAGTCACGGGCGACGCAGCCATGTTACGGCAGGTGTTTACGAATCTCGTGGCCAATGCAATAAAGTTTACCGGCACGCGTCCACAGGCCACCATTGAGATCGGAAGCCGGGAAAGCGGGCAGGAAGAAGCGGTGTTATTCGTGCGCGATAATGGGGTAGGATTTGATATGCGCTACGCCAACAAATTGTTCGGCGTCTTTCAGCGACTCCATCGAGCGGATGAGTTCGAGGGAACGGGCATCGGGCTAGCCAATGTCCGACGCATCATTCACCGACATGGCGGGAAAGCCTGGGCAGAAGGTGCGCTCGGCGAAGGCGCAACCTTTTACGTCAGCCTCCCGATGGCAAGGACATCGGCATGACTCTCACCAAACCCATTTTACTGGCGGAAGATAATCCACGCGACGCGGAACTGGCACTGGCGGCAATGGAGGAACATCACCTTGCCGACAAAGTCATTCTCTGTCATGACGGCGCGGAGGTGTTGGACTACCTCTACTGCCGCGGCCATTTCAAGACTCGTCTTCAAGGCAATCCAGCCGTCGTCCTGCTCGATTTGAAAATGCCGAAAGTCGACGGACTGGAGGTCTTGCGCACGATCAAGAACGACGCGGCCCTAAAACCGATCCCAGTCGTCATGCTCACCTCCTCCCGCGAAGAGCGGGACCTGGTGGAAAGTTATGCCTTGGGCGCAAACGCCTATGTGGTGAAACCGGTCGAGTTTCACCAGTTCCTCAAGGCCGTGAAGGAACTCGGTGTGTTCTGGGGGATGATCAACGAGCCCCCTCCCGAAGCGGCAAGCCGCGCAACCAGCCGATCAACGTAACCCTGACAGGCACCCTGTTCTCGGTACACACGATGTCTCAGCCACTGCGCATCATCCATCTCGAGACCAACTCCGCCGATGCGGAGCTCATCGCCACGACCCTCAAAGATGCCGACATTCCGTGCCAGTTGAAGCGCGTGCAGACGCGGGAGGAGTTTCTGGCAGCCCTCCGCCAGGAGGGGTTCAGTCTCATTCTCGCCGACACCGCGGTCCCTGGTTTCGACGGCGCCGCCGCCCTCTCGCACACGCGAACCCTGCATCCGGACATGCCGTTCCTCTTTGTCTCCAGCACCCAAGGGGAAGAATTCGCCATCGACATGATGCAGCGGGGAGCCACCGACTACATCTCCAAGCAGCGCCTTGGACGTCTGGGCCCCTCCATCAAGCGAACCCTGCGTGAACTCGACGAACGGCTGGAACGCAGACGGGCGCAAGACGCGCTGAGTGTGAGCGAAAAGCAGTTTCGTCAGGCCCAGAAGATGGAAGCCGTCGGGCGGCTCGCGGGAGGACTCGCCCATGATTTCAACAATCTGTTGACGGTCATCATGGGGCATAGCCAGGTCCTCCTGGGAGAATTGCATCCCGACAATCCCATGCGCACCAAGATCGAAGAGATGCAGAAAGCCGGCGGACGCGCCGCAAGCCTCATTCGCCAACTCATGGCCTTCAGCCGGAAGCAGGAGGTGGAACCAAAAACCCTGTCGTTCAACTCAGTCGTCGGCAATGTAGACGGCATGCTCCAGCGACTCATCGGTGAAGATATCCAACTGGTCATCCGCCCAGACCCCTATGACGGCCACGTGAACGCCGACCTCGGCCAACTGGAACAGGTCCTCATAAATCTGGTCGTAAATGCGCGGGATGCCATGCCGAACGGAGGCCTACTGGCGATTGAAACGTCGCAAACGGAACTCACACGGACCCCGGTGCATCATCTTCATCCACTCCCATTGGGACAATATGTGAAATTGACCGTCACCGATACCGGGTGCGGCATGGATGCCGACGTCCTCTCCCATTTATTCGAACCATTTTTTACCACCAAGGAAGAGCCCAACGGCACCGGACTGGGCCTGTCCACCGTCTTCGGTATCGTCACGACCTGCGGAGGCGGCATTGATGTGTGGAGCCAGGTCGGACATGGCACCACCTTTGACCTGTATTTCCCACGCGTGAACCCGCAAGCGGCGGCGACGGACACCACGGCCCCTCAGGGCCACCTGCGCCAGGGATCGGAAACCATTCTTCTCGTCGAGGACGATACCGGGGTGCGCGACCTGGTCCGTCACGAACTGCTTAAAACCGGCTATCAGGTGCTGGAGGCCAAGAATGGAGTCGAAGCCTGTCTCACGGCCACACAACAGAGTTACCATGTGGACCTCCTGCTCACCGACGTGGCGATGCCGGGGATGAACGGTCGCGAACTCGCGCAACACCTGTGCGTGATTAAGCCGAATCTTCGAGTGCTGTTCATGTCGGGGTACCTGGACGATATCTCCGTGAATAGGGGCATGAACCCCCACCGTACGACATTTCTCCAAAAGCCCTTCACCCCGGATGTGCTCCTGCGCACAGTTCGCGCCTTGCTCGACTCCTCTGCGCCCGGCACGGTCAATGCGCAACACCCCTCCACACCAGACCAGGCTCCACGCAACGCGCGAGCATCCTGACACATCTCGCCATACCACACCGGCAGAGAGCTCGACGAATTTGACCCCCTGGGCCCATCCTTTTTATACTGAGGTCCCATGATATAGCGCCTGCACGGCCCGACGTCGAGAAGGTACCGCGTACGGGGATATGATGAATGACAGCCGCACACAGAGCCCGCGACCCGTTTACCGGCTGGCGCTCTTATTCTGGAGCCTGATAGCCCTTTCCATCGGCAACGGACCCCAGACCGCCACCGCTGCCACCACCGGGGTCCCATGGGAACGATTGGTCACGGGCATGCACGTGGCGTTCTGGAGCCCCATCGACGCCTGCCCTCAGGTTCCGTCCCTTCTCATGCTGCAGATCGATCCTGAACGGTTTCGATTTACCATCTATCAGTATCGCGATGAAGGCCTCCGCGCCCCGCTCTCCATTCACGACTGGCAGCAACGCACCGATGCCTACGTGCTGTTTAACGCAGGCCTGTTTCGCGAAGATTATTCGTACCTGGGTGTCTTGCTGAAAAACGGGCGTTCACTCGGCAGCAAGAAACATCATTCGTGGCAAGGGCTGTTCGCGGCTGAACCGATCGACGGGAAACTCCGGAAAGCCCGCGTGCTGGACCTGGCCTTCGACGGGTTTGCAGAAGAGGCTCCGCTCTACCGGGAAGCGGCGCAATCCCTGATGCTGTTCGACAGGACAGGAAAGCTCCGGGTTCGGGACAGTGGGAAACGGGCGTTTCAAACCGTGGTGGCCGAAGATGGGGAGGGCGCCATTCTCGTCATCAAGACAGCGGATGTCGTCTCACTGCATCACCTGGCCGACTGTCTGCATCGGCAACTGCCGTCGATTCAGCAGGCAATGGCCATGGACGGGGGCGCTTCGTCCGATGTCATTGCGAGCCCAGATCTGCTCCACGCCGCCCAGGAAACCACCACACAAGCCACATGGCGATCACTTCTGGCGGGCAACATTGGTGTGCATATTCCACTACCAACCGTCATCGGCATCAGCCCACGGGCACCGACGCGCAGCCTCCCGTCCCCAAACACCGCCAGCTCATCACGCGACCGATGACCAGACCTAGCGAGCAGGCGAGACGGGAAACCCAGCCTCCATCCAGGCATTCATGCTGCCTACGACATTGTAGACGTGCGTGTAGCCCAAATCGGCCAACGTTTCAGCGGCAATGTTGCTGCGATGGCCGGACTGGCAATACACGACAATATGGTCGCCCAGGGCCGCGCCAAGTTCCCGATGCCGCGCCTGGATCTCACGGAAGTCGATGTTTCGATCGGTCCCCGGAATCATGCCGGAGGCATGCTCCTCAGGCGAGCGCACATCGACCAACAGGAATCCCTTCGCCTCCGTCGAAGAGGCCTTCAGCAAACCGGCTCGCAGTTGCTGCACCGTCAACGTATAGGAATGATGCGCGAAGGTGGCCTGAGGCCCCTCCAAGAGAAGGCCACACAGCACTCCCAGGCAGAGAAGACCGCTCAGATATCTCATGGTTACCGCTCCTTTAGTCATGCCAAGCAGGTTATCTGACGTACGGTCTATGATAGGAGCCCTATGAAAAGCTGGTCAAGAGTGAGTGTTCTGTCCCTCGTCCTGACGGCCTCCGGCTGCGGGGAAGGGGCCATCCTGGTCAAAGAGGTCGACAACGGCGGCGTGGTCGTCTACCCCTATCGCGCCGAACAGGGAAACCTCCTATCGTCGTTCCGAAAGGAAGCCGTACACCTCATGGAAGAGAAATGCCCGGGCGGCTGGACGAGTGTACGCGAAGGAGAAACCAAAGGACGACTGCGTCAAGCGAGTCCCATCGCAGGCGCGAACGACATCGTCGAAGAGCGTCGTTGGGGCATTCAATTTCAGTGTAAATGAACTAGGACGAGCGACGCTGCCCCTTCGTCAGATCGTCGATCGTCAGGAGGCTCAGCACTCTCACGCCGGTGGCTTCGATGCGGGCACGGCCATCCTGTTCTTTCCGATCGACGATGACCAACGCGTCGGTCACCTTCAACCCCGCGTCACGCGCGGCCGTGATGGCCTTAAGGACAGATCCTCCGCTGGTCAACACATCATCGACGATGAGGGCCCGGTCTCCCACCTGCACGACACCCTCCACCAACCTGCCCAACCCATGGTCCTTGGGCTGCTTCCTCACAAAAAAAGTCCGCCACTCACGGCGAGGCGTCGCGAGATAGGCAAAGTCCGAGATCGTCGTCGCAATCGAGATCGCCCCGATCTCCAAGCCCCCAAGGCAATCCACTTCGAGTTCCTTGGTCACCTCCCAGGCCCGTTGTGCGACCAGATGCCTGGCGTGGGGGAACGCCATCAGAGTGCGACAATCCACGTAAAATGGACTCATCAGCCCGGATGCGAGTTTGAATCCGCCTGTCGGATCCCACTTAAACGACTGGGTCTTCTGAAACGCGGCGACAAGGTCATCATGCAACATGGCACATCCTCTACTCCCTTGGAGCCCCAGCATCGTCAAGCCACTGCGGCTGTGTGGGTTCCTCCAGAATGGGAGCTGATTTTACACGGGTCACCGCCCAGATGAAATCGGTCATTCACTGATGCCCCCAGAGTCCGACCCACACCTAACCCACATTCCCTCCGTCCTCCCGAACAATGAGCCGTTTGGTGCGAACTAGGAAAATCGCCGCACCTGCTCGGCCAGCGTGCCTGCAACCAGGGCCAAATCAAACGGCCAGGCATAACGGAGTTCGACTCCGGGATACTGCGGTCGAAGATGCTCAAGAATTTCCGGAATCTCGATTTCCGAATGCGAGCCGCCCGGAGTGAACATCGTAGTCGCCACCGTAATGCGGGTCGCTCCCTGTTTGACGAGCTGATCAACCGATGCTTCCAGCGTGGGCGCGCAAAACTCGTTATAGGCCACGGCGAACAACACCTCGCCCAGATTCGCGCGCAATTGCGCAGCGACCGCTTCCAGCCCGGCCTGATACGGATCCGTGTCGGCATTCCTCGGCCACTGGCGGATCTTGGCATCCAATTCAAGCTCTTCGGCCGAGGCCGGCTGTTTCGCCGCGCGCCGCTGTCCCTCCAGCCGCTTTAATTTCGTCACCAAATCCTGCGGGCACCCTTTTGGGATGCCGCCATGCCCGACGAGAATCACACCTTGTCGCACTGTTGCCATATCATCGCTCCTCTGATTGAAATTCACACCTCTATGCACTCACATCGACACCGTGGAATCCAGATACTCCTGACGGCCTAGTCGCTCCCTGTCTAGACATGGTTGCGGAGCATCAACTCCTTCGGATGCGGAGTCAGATACACCTGGTCGCGAATGTATGCGACATCAAAGATCTGGACATAGTGTTTGATCAAGGTCAGCGGAACAATCAGCGGCGTGAGTCCCTGGTGATAGTCCCCGATGACGCTCAACAGCTCGGCCTTCTCCTGCGTATCGAGCCGTTCCTTGAAATGGCCCAGGATGTGCTGGAGCACATTCACATGTTTTCGCACCGTCGCCTTGGCCGCGAGGGCCTGCATGAACAGTTCGCCATACCGCACGGCGAGCTCCTTCGGCCGATACTCCGTGACCTGTGCCACCAACCGTCCAAGCTGACGATAGTGCGGAGCGCTATGGGCCAGGAGCAGATATTTGTGGATCGTATGAAACCGCACCAATGCTTGCCTAGTGACACCGCGTTGCCTCAGATCCTGCCAACGACGATAACAGAACACCCGCTCAATGAAGTTTTCCCGCAGCAGCGGATCACACAGACGCCCTTCTTCCTCCACCGGAATCAGGGGGAACTTCGCCAGAAAGGCCCGCGCGAACAATCCCACACCCTTTCTGCCCGGCATTCCATGCTCGTTGTACGTACGAACCCGCTCCACCCCGCAACTCGGCGAGTCTTTCTTCAACACAAACCCGGAGAGATCCATCCCGTCGAGATTCTCCAGGCGTCTCGCCGCCATTGCCTCCAAAGCTCGCGTGTGGTCCTGCCCGGTCTTGATGGTCACCAGCCGCGGCTGTTGCGGACTGCCGATAAGTCGCATCGCTTCGCGCGGCGTCCCGAGTCCGGCTTCGACTTCCGGACAAACCGGCACCCACTCAACATAACGGCCCAGCACATCGGTCAGAAACAGGTCTCGCTTGTGCCCCCCGTCGAAGCGGACCTCTTCGCCAAGCAGACACCGACTGATGCCCAGGCGAAGCGGAGTGGTCATCATGCCTTCACCGGCGCCTTTCCGAGATCCAGATATTCCTGGCGCGCTTGTCGATGGTCCACGATCGGCTCCGGATAATCCGATCCGATGCGGCATCCGGCCTGCACCTGTTCCAACGGCGGCATGAGATGCGGCTCATGAATCCATTTCGTGGGCACGTGCTTCAGCTCAGGAACGTAGCGACGAAGATATTCCCCCTCGGCGTCGAACTTTTCGCTTTGGATTCTCGGATTAAAAATCCTGTAGCCCTGCATCGCGTCCGTCCCCGTGGAGGCGCACCATTGCCAATTGCCATTGTTGGCGGCCAAGTCACCGTCCACGAGCCGCTCCATGAAATAGCGCTCTCCGCTCTGCCAATCGATCCGCAGGTCCTTCACCAGAAACGAGGCCACCACCATTCGCACGCGATTGTGCATCCAGCCCGTCTGGTTCAATTGGCGCATACCGGCATCCACAATCGGGTAGCCTGTCAGTCCCTGAGACCAGGCGGCAAAGAACCGATCGCGCTCGGGCCCTGCAGGCCTAGGCTCGGGCAGTCCCGGTTTGACCTTGAACGGCCCGTGAGCCACGTGGGGAAACGAGCTGAGGACGTGCTGAAAAAATTCCCGCCAGACCAGTTCATCAATCCAGGTGAAGACATCCGCGCGCGACACCGCGCCGCCTTTCGCAAGTGCGTTGAGGGCGGCATGCACCAAGGTGCGAGCGGAGATCGTCCCGAAGCGCAGATGAGGAGACAACTTCGACGTGCCGTCGATCGCCGGAAGATTTCTGCCGGTCACATAGTGATGAACCGGGCCTCGCAAGAACCACTGCAGTCTGGCATGCGCAGCCTGCTCACCCGGTTCGATCCACATCGGCACCGACTCATACCCGAGATCCGCCAGCGAAGGCAATTCCCGCGACTCAGGAGCGGTCGCCTTGTCGGCCCGCGGGAACGACGGAATGGCCAGCAGCGGCGGGGCAGCGGCCCGCCACTTCACCCACCACCGGTCGCGATAGGCACTGTAGCGCTGAAACGGATCTCCGGTCAGCCCGCGCACCTCTTCTGTCTCGAATACGACATGATCCTTGAACGTTCTGACCGTCCGGCCCTGCTGCGCCAATCGCTGCTGAACCCTGCGATCCCGCTCCAGCGCCGCCGGTTCATAGTCCCGATTCCAATACACCGCATCGACCTTGAGCTCTGCCGCCGCCTGCATCACCGAGTCGACCGGATCGCCTGACCGCCAAGCGAGGGCGATACCGTGCGCGACGAGAGACCGTCTTAACTCCTCCAGACACCCCAACATGAACCCGACAGAGGCGGAGCCGAACGCGTGCGAATGCAACAAGGGTGCGTCGAATACGAACAACGGTACGATCTCCTGACATTCCTTGCACGCCGCCGACAGCGCGGGGTTGTCACGGAGTCGCAGATCTCGACGCAACCACACCAACCCCTTCATGAGGGAACCTCGGGAGAGGAAGGAGCCAGTCGCTGTGCCGGAGGAACAGCATCGACGAACAGAGTCCGCCGCCAGGCCACATACCAGAGAAACAGAGCCGTGGTCGCCATGAAGCCCGCACGCAACGGATGGAAGCCGAATTGAACCTGATTCATCAATTCGCTGGTGAGGCCGAAGCCTCCATAGGCCATGGCCAACCCCCAGGCCCACGGACGTAGAAAGAGAAACCCATAGCCGATCAGGAGATGCACGGCCGGGGAATGTAGCTTGACCAGGTAGGCCAGCGGACCGGCGATCGTGACGCCGAACAGTTTGAGCGCATAAGCGGGGAACCATTCGATGATCAACAGATCGATCAACCCCACCAGCAGAAACAGCGCTCCGAAGAGTTTGATGTCGAGGCCTCGTGAAGTCGCGCGTCCGATCATGTGCTGACACTCCTTCCTTGCGGACAGACTCCGTGGAGTTCGTGTGTATTCATTGGATCCAGGTATCCGACATCGCCCGCCACCATTCGTTGGCAGGGGTGCGCCGCCACTGCGCCTGCTCCAGCCGGAGCCGATCGGGCGTGGCCTTGTTCAGCCACACACTGGTTTGATTCATGTCCCTCGCCAGAAGGCCGTCACATACCACCTATCGGCCCGAACCGCCGTGTGACCCCATTTGTCCCTTGTACAAACTCTGGCCCGATACGCGAGTCACGGAGACCTCGTGCGGGCCACCCTCGCTCTTGACCCCCAGCTTCACCACCGAGCCGGGCTCTCCTCGAACCATGAGGGCCACTTGCTCATAGGTTTTGCCGGTCACCGCCACACCATCTACGGTCATCACCTCGTCTCCCTGCTTAAGTCCGGCCTGCTGGGCTGGTCCATCCGGCAACACATGCGCGATATACAGCACGGCGGTCTCACCCACGCGCTCCGCCCCGACGTGCAGCGACACGCCGATCACGCCATCCGGAATCGTGGATTCCAAACTGAACGTGGGTGCCGGCGCCTCTGACTTCTCATGTCCGTCGGCAGCCCAGGCCGTGCCGGTGGCGGCAGGCGAGGGGATCAGGCAGAGGCTCAAAAACCCTGCGATCAGGTACGCGGAGGTATCGATGTGCTTCTTCATAGTCCATCTCCCTTTATGACAATCATAATTGACGAGCCACACCCACGAGACACAATCCCGCCAGCAACACCAGCGAGTTCAGATAGAGCGACCGTTGGTGCAGGCGGTCCCAGGCCTGCTTCAACGCCGCATCGACGGCCCCCTGCTGCTCCTGCGCCTTCAATCGATCACGCATCGCATTACTCTGCGGAGTCAGAGGCGACCGGCAATAGGATTCCGCCGCGAGAATGACCAGCCAGGTGCACAATACAATCAGCACCGGCACAGTCCATCCACCTGTGCTCCCGAGCACGGTGGCCGACAACAGTCCTACCACAGCGGCTCCCATGCCGAGCAGATAGTAGGCAGGAAAGAGCCGGCGAACGACTTTCCCGAAAGCGTCCTGATCCAGGTTCCTGGCCAGAATCGGCGCCACAACGAACGACAGCAGTACGACCTTGCCGACCAGAACAGCAACGGCCAGTGCCTGCAGATACTGCATCACCGAGTCGATGAGGGCAGACATGCCTGATCCTCCTCGTTGACGATCGCCCGCAAAGCCGGCTCCAGTGTTGGGTAGAGAAAGGGATATCCCCCGGCCCTCGCCTTGGCCGGATCGACACGTTGACCGGTGGTCATCAAGCTCCCCAACTCACCCAGTGCCAACTGTAACGCGAAACCGGGAACCGGAAGCCACGAGGGACGGTGGAGCACCTTGCCGACTGTGGCACAGAATGTCTTCATCATAACCGCCTCAGGCGCCACCGCATTCACAGGTCCTGAGAGCGTCGCCGTCGCGATGGCCCATTGAATGAGTCCGATAAGATCCGCCCGGTGAATCCATGACACCCACTGCGTGCCGGGCAGAATCGGCCCTCCGGCAAAAAGCTGAAACGGCAGCCACATCTTCGGCAGCGCCCCACCGTCCTGTTCGAGCACCATCCCGGTTCTCAACAGCACGACCCGCGTCCCGAACTGACTCGCGCGCAAGGCCTCCGCTTCCCATGCGGCAGACAGCTCAGCCAGGAATCCTTGCCCGACCGGGGAAGCCTCATCCAGAAGCCGGTCGTCGTTGGGACCGTAATATCCGATGCCAGAGGCGCTGACCAACAGGGGAAGGGGCGCGGACCGTCCGGCCAATGCGTCCACCATGAGTCTGGTCGACCGAACCCGGCTCTCCACCAGAATCCGTTTGCGGGCATCCGTCCATCGCCCCTCGGCGATCGGCGCACCGGCAAGATTGATCACGACCTCTGCCGTCACCACATCAGACTGCCAGGATCCGGCGGAGTGCGCATCCCATTCGACAAACCGGACGGAAGACTGCGGGGCGTGACCGGCCTTGCGGCTGAGCACCACCACCTCATGTCCCTTCCGCGCCAACACATCGACCAACGCATGGCCGATGAATCCTGTTCCGCCGGTGACGATGATCTTCATCCGTCCGCCCTCCCGTCTCTCACAGTCCACGGCTACGTTGCCCCATCCCCGTCAGCCTGATCAACTGACTCCTCGTCGCTCTCATCCGGGGCCCGATCATCTGATGACTGTTTCACAGGCCTGCTGTCCGACGCGGCCGTCACACGCTGGCTGAACTTCCGCTGCTTCGTGCCGTACAACAGATTCGGCGGCGGGCTCCGGCGATTCTTCAGAATGACCGGGTCGAGCACCTCGCCGCACATCGTGCAGTGCCATGCCGTAATATCGATCTGACCGGTATCATCAAGCAAATCGATATAGTGCTGCGTCAACAACAATCCTCCGCAACGCGGACAGATCTGATGCCCGGGCTGCGGAGTGGAGACGGATTCTGGTGTCCCATGTGTTTCCATTGGAACCCCCGACCGGAGTAAAAATGGACGCCCGCGAACGACATGGAGCCCACTGCATGCGACGGCTCCCATTCCAGTGTCTACCCATCGACCTACCGCACCCGTGGCCTTTCCGATCGAGCCGCCCGCACCACCACATAGGCAGCACGCCGCGGTCTGACCAACAGTGCCGCCCCGATACTCACCACAATCGCCGCGATGCCATATGCGATGACCTGAGTCATGAAGGCCTCCCTGTTATTCCGCCTGGCTGATCGTCATCCGCCATTCGATGGTTCGCTGAGGGGACGGATTCCTCCGAAGGAAGAACCCGCCCACCTCAACGGGAGGCCGCGTGCGGAGGCGCGGTACCTCCTCTCCCTCTGCTTCAAACCGACCTCACTCCCTCTCACATGTCCGTTGCTCACTTCGCCGACTCTCCACCCCGAACACACCGGAATCCGGTGCCGTGCGTCTGCAGCGCGAATCCTCCGCGTCCCCGTGCCGTCGCGGTGATATCCGACAAAGGGCTATGCCAGGAACCGCCACGGATCACCCGGACAATCCCCTTGTCGGGGCCCTGTGGGTTCTTGTCGGGAGCATTTGCGTAATAGTCGGGGGCGTACCAATCCTGCACCCATTCCCGTGCATTGCCGGACATATCCTGAATGCCGTAGGGCGAGGCTCCTCCGGACAACGAACCGACGGCGTACAATGTCTTGTCGTCGATCCATTCTCGGTCAAAGTTCGCTTGAGTCGGGTCTGGAGTTTTGTTCCCCCATGGAAACATCCTGCCATCGGTGCCGCGCGCAGCCTTCTCCCACTCCGCTTCGGTGGGCAGTCGTTTCTTGGCCCACGCACAGTAGGCCTTGGCGTCGTACCACGTCACCTGCACGACCGGTAGCTGCTCGATGCCCTTGGCCGACACCAAAACTCCCGTGCCATAGGGGTTCGGCGGGCTGCGATGGCCGGTGGTGGCGACGAACGCCATGTAGCGCTCATTGGTCACTTCCACGTGATCGATGGCGAACGTATCGACATGCACCGAACGCTGCGGCCACTCGTCGGCTCGCCCCGTGGGACTCTCACTGCCCATCAGAAACGGTCCGCCCGGAACGATCACCATCGGAACCGGATCAAGCTCCTTGAGAGTCGGCGCCGCGAGCGCAGGTGTCAGGGCGACCGCACAGGCTGCCGTCACGAACAGGCTCATGCATCTCCACCTGGTTCCTCTCCTGCTCAAACCTTGAGTCATTTCTTCTGCTCCTTGCTCCCCGCGATTGCCTGGACCGTATGAATCTTGATCTCACCGACCAGCCGTTCTACCTTGCCCCTGTCTCCCTGGTCGGCTGCTTCTTGCGCCTGTGTCAGCAGGGTTCGGGCTTCATGCAGATGCTGCTCGATGTTGGCCTGCAGGTCAGGTGATGCCACGGTGCCCCCCAAGGCCGCACGGTGATACACTTCCCACGCATGGTCCACGCTGTGTTCCGCCTCATGCACCAGCTGGAGTTTCTCCGGATGGGGGTGGCGGCTGACATCGATCGGACCGGCTTGGAGGTCCACCGTCATCAAGAGTGCGGTAAATCCGCCGATCAGGGTGATCATCGTGCTGTACGTCATACCTCTGCCTCCCTCGGGTATCGAGCGGGCCCGCCCTGTGCGCTCACCGTTGCGTCATCGATCGTTCAATAAACGGCCATGCCCAGGATGAAGCCCGGCTGACGACAGTCCCTGTTATCTTCATTCCACACCTTCTGCCCCTGAGGGCCGTGGAAGGAGACGGCCACCCGCCTCCTCCACGGTTCTGTACTACTTCTTCAGACTCTTCTTAATGAGCTCGCGAGTGGCCAGATACTCTTTGTTGTCGGGGTCCACCGCCAGGGCTTTCTCGATGGAGACGAGAGCATCGGCGTTCTTCTCCGCTCCCATGCCTACGAGGGCCTGGATAAACGCATCACGCCCGGCTTGAGCGGCTTCGTCGGACACCACGCTCGCCGACTTCGCGCAACGGAACCCCAGCCCGACACCGTAGGAATTGTTCTCGGGCTGATTCCAGAACCGATGGCTGGTATGTAACGACGTTTCCGGGGCCAGCCACGAACCACCGCGCAGGACTTTCACCGGGCCTTGATTCGCAAAGTTGTACCCCTTCTCAGCGCCACGGGGATTCAACGCGTTGCTGGTCCGGTAATATTTCGGATCGTACCAATCCTCGACCCACTCGAAGACATTGCCGGCCATGTTGTACAGGCCGTACCCGCTCACACCCTCTGGATAGGAATCGACCGCTGTGGTGTGACCCACATTCTGTCCATAGTTCGCTTTCTTGGGATCGAGGTGATGTCCCCACGGATAATGGTTGTCTCCCTCCGGCCCCTTGGCGGCCTTCTCCCATTCCGCCTCAGTGGGCAGTCGCTTGCCGTCCCACTTACAAAACGCATTGGCATCCGTCCAACTCACTCCGACCACCGGTTGCTCAGGCTTGCTGAGCCGGGGGTCGTCCCAGTAGGCTGGCGCCGGATGACCGGTGGCCCGCATGAACTCCTTGTACCGCGCATTCGACGCCTCAAACTTGTCGACCAGATACGCATCGATCACCACCTGATGCCTCACCTCATCGGAATGTTCGTGACTACCCATGGTGAACTCACCGCTCGGAATGAGGACCATGTCTTTGGAGTCACCGGCTGCCCTCGCCGACACCGCCATCGACATGGACCCGGCCACGAGCACCGCTCCTATTCCAATTTGTAGACCTGTGTGCCTCCGCATGAGAAACCTCCTTGGTTGAGAACCCCCGCACAAACCCGGTGGGGTCATGATGCTTGCTAAACAGCGACCTGGCCCGGCACAGCCGGCTGCGACCGCCCGATTTCTCACGCTGCACCGGCGGCTTGCTGCAGGTACCGGTTCCAGCGAATGACCGGATCCACGACATCACCGCATTGCACGCAACGCGACGTGGTGCAATTGAACCCGCTGGCCCCACTCAGCAGGTCCGTGCAGAAATCACGAACCATCAAGCCGCCGCATCGCATGCAATTCGCCTCTTGCCGGGAAGCCAGGATCTGGCTTCGGCCTTCACTCAATCCCGCAATTCCTTCCGTCGTCTTCGTGGTTGCCATGATCACCCCTCACATGCTCATGTCCAATGTTTGCAACTGCTATGTCCAATGTTTAACCATTTGTGTCCAACGTGTCAATGGTTAATTTAAATAAATATTTGACAAACATTGGACACATCCATATACTTGGACACACCAATGAATACCCATAGAATTCATAGAGTTGCGAAACTCACCGGCCTGAGTCGAGATGTGATTCGGGTCTGGGAACGTCGGTTTGACCTGCTAAAGCCGACGCGAGGGGCGAACCGTTATCGCAATTATTCGGATGAAGATGTTGCGCTGTTGCGCTATCTGAAGCATCAACTGGACGCGGGCGCTTCAATCGGCGATCTCGCCAAGCTGGGCCGTGAGGAATTGATCACCCGGCTGCGCGCGGAGACGCCGCGCACCGCCGTGGTAGACAATACGTTCGACCGGCTCTTACGGGAATTGCTCTCGGCACTGGAACCACTCGACCGCGTCACCTTCGAGAAACGCTTGAACGGCGCGGTCGCGGTCGTGCCATTCGAGGAGGCACTCCACGGAATTTTGCTTCCCCTGCAGGAACAAGTGGGGGATCTCTGGCACAGCGGGCGCATCAGTATCGCCGTCGAACATTACGTCACGGGTCAAATTCACCAAAAACTGTATGCCGCCATGAATCAATTGCCTGTGGCGGAATTCGGCGCGAAAGTCGTCGTGGCCTGCCCGCCCGGGGAGGAGCATGATATTGCCGCGTTAGCAGTCGCGTACCGATGCCGCGTGCGTGGCTGCCGCGTCTACTACTTAGGATCAAACGTGCCGATCGCCTCCCTCAGCAGACTCTGCCGAGAAGTCACCCCGGATCTGACCATACTTTCATTGACCCTCGTGCTCCAGGAAGACAGCGCAACCGAGTTGATTCGAGCACTCGCGGAAGAATTGACACCCATCACCACGGTCGTGGCCGGTGGCCACGGGGCCCGCGCGATGCGCAATCAGTTCGCGCAATCCCACATTGATGTTCTGGAACGCTTCAGTGGGCTGGACGAGATACTGGAGCGATTCACCAGGCGGTTTACGATTCCGGGCTGACGGGGAGACACCGTCATCATCGGACTCGAGGTCTTCCGTGCGATCCGGGAAGCGGTCGGCCTAAGACTTCTGTCTCACGTCAGTCGCCGCCCCTCGATCGCTCCCCCCCTAGAAGGCCTACGCGTGGCTGGCGAGGAACCGGCCCTGGCTAACCGGCCGCAACAGGACTGGTTCAGGAGGCGCCTGCCACCGCTCCATCCCACTCGATGCGAGTTTTCAAATCGTTCGACGCTCGCTTCCCCCTACGCCCAATCATGGGGCAGGCCGGTTAATCTGTCCCTTGTTCCTCAACGGCCTAGTTTCATGTATCGTAGGGGTATCACGCGCACATCAACACACGTCAAGGCTATGAGCTTCGACCATACCCACTACTACCGACTCACGACGCGCATCGCGGGAAGAGAACAGGCTCTGGACGTCTCCCCGGACGGGTCCGGTCACGTCACGCTCGCGGAGCCTGCCGAATCGAGCGGGCAATACTGGAAACTGACTCCGATCGCCGATAACCGTTACGCACTTCACACCGCCTACCTGGGCGACGGATTGAGCCTGACCCTGGACAACCAGGGCCTCGTATCCCTCAGCCCAACCACCCTCTCGGCCGGCCAGTCCTGGAACCTACACGCCAATACATCGGGAACCTACGCGCTTATGAACGATCTCTGCGGGTCACAAACCTGCCTCCGCCTACGGAAACAGGCCGTAGTCACCACACGGCAGGCCCGCGGTCGCCCGCGACATCCACAGTGGAGCCTCACCAAACTCACGCCCATTCCTGAGCAGGCAGCGATTCCTGACCTCACACCCGCGCCGGACGTCTATTGCCCTGAAGGCTGTACCGATTTTGCGTTCTACGCGCGCCCTGTCGGCCACTTGAAGGCCGTGATGCTCTTCGTGGACTTTCCGGATGCACCGGCTGGAGCTTGCGTTCCCGTCGACCAGGCAACCCATCTGCTGGGAAACGGCCAAGCACAGCGGCTGTTTCATGACCAGAGCCATGGCACCTTCGCACTGACGGTAGACATCTTGGATCACCTCGGGTGGCGACGGCTCGCGCAATCCTCCAGCAACTACAATTGGCACGACTTCACGTCTCATCGGCAATACATTGCGGACGCCGCCGCATTGTTCGCCGGGGAACTCGATTTTTCGACCTATCAGTTCGTGTTGATCGTGGCCCCGCCGAACGCAGGATTTCCAGATTCTCCGGCATTTAATGCAAGGCCCGGGCAGGGGGCGTCATCGGCCAGTGGAGAAATCCGCCTTGCCGTGACGTTCGGCCAGGATAGCTACCGCAACAGCTACATCAATCTCGTGCATGAGGTCAGCCATTTAATGGGCCTGCCCGACCTGTATCCATACGGCGCAGGCGTCGACACCTCTCGCGCGGGTTGCTGGGACATCATGTCGGACATTTTTCACTGCACCACCTTCTTGGGCTGGCATCGCCACAAGAACGGGTGGCTCGACACGTCGAGAACCATCTACCTCAGCGAGAGTCCGCAGGAGCGATACATCACCCTGAGCCCTCTATCAAGCCGGTACGGGATCTCGATGGTTGTCGTGCCCATCGACGACCCTCAGAGCCCGAGCAAAGTCTTCGTGGTGGAATTGGCGCAACCCAGGGAAGACGCCCCGAACGGACGCCCGCGTGAGGGAGTGCTGGTGTACAGCGTGAATTCGACAGTCCCAACCGGTCACTCACCGGTCGTGGTGCATCCGAAGATCGACAGTTCAAGCCTTGAGCAAGGCTATTTATTTGAAGCACCGTATGGTGTCGGCGATACGGCCTCGGTGGTCGACGGCAACAGTCGCCTCACCGCCACTGTTCTCCAACAATTCGGCGCCTTCTACCATCTCAAACTCAGCTACACACGCCAGTAACAAAGCTTGGGACCTACGAGGGCGGGCGGTGACGCGCGTTCAGTTAGAAGCGAGGTTCCCGGTGAAACGGCCGACCTCATGAAGGTGGAGTGCAACACCGTGATGGAACGCGAGAGGGTGACGGTCTCCCGCAGGATTCTTCCGACAGAAATCGCCCTGGGATCCGTTGCACACTCCCTTCTCATCCCCTTCCCGTCCTCGTAAATGCCACATAATAGCCATAGGATGCCCACGAACCTCTGTGAGTCTCGCCTAACCACACTAACCGGCAACAACCGGCAGCCCTAGGAATTTCCTGGTGCAAACCGATGATAACCACCTGGTGACAATCTCGAAAGAACTGCTACTGTTATTCAGGATGCCGTTGTAGCCCGGGTATACGCTGGGCAAGAACGCGGCGCGTTAAACACCGAGCCGTTTGACACCTACCTACGACACATGACCACTCGAATCAGCATTGTCTTGTTCCTCAGCATCTCCGGCATCCTGGTGCTCGTGGGCTATCTCGCGGGCATTTCCGCTACGGATCTGATGCCGCACACGTTTTCCTTGCAGACGGCTACACCGGACTCTTCACAGATGCAACCCGGTGTGACCCTCAATCTGCCGCCTGTTGTCGCACCCGTCGATGATGGCCAACGATACTATCAGGTGCAAGTGAATCTGTCCCTGGAACTCGACCGCTCGGGCACCGCTGGATTGATCCAGGCCCGTCACGACACCATCGATCGCCAGGTCATGGAAATCATTCACTCCTATGCCGCCAGCGACCTGCGCACAGCCGGGCAGCTGCCGGCCCTGCGAGCCGACATTCAACGCGCCATCAACAAGTTGCTTCCCGAAGGGCAGGTCCGGAACGTCTACATCACCAATTGGTTGATGATCCCGGTCAGCTACTGAACCGCTTCCGCAAGCAATACGACGGCTGCCGGATCGGCCTTCCATCCCTCACGCTTCTAAAAAACAGAGACAGCCTGGCCGGCTGAAAGTCCCGCTCGCTTTAGGCGGACTGGAGCGGCCGATGTCGTGGCTGGATGGTCATCCGGATGCCATGTTTCGGGCGTAGGGTCACCACGATCTCAGGCTCGACGTCTTCCTGCGCAAGCTGCAACTCGTAGCGGCGGCCGATCAGCGCCAGGAGCAGCGGCCCTTCCACCGTCGCGAAGTGCGTACCCACGCAGGCTCGCGCCCCTGCGCCGAACGGCAAATACGCGCCGCGGGCAGCCGGCCGTTCACCATCCACCCATCGCTCCGGCATGAATCGCTCAGGATCTCGCCAGAAGGCCGGGTGCCGATGCAGGTGATAAATTCCCACCAGAACAATCGCTCCGGCAGGCAGGGAGAACCCGCCGATACTCGTGCTGGTGGCGGCCTTGCGCTGGACCGCCGGCACCGGAGGAAATAAACGAACCGCTTCATCGAAGACCGCACGGGTATACGGGAGCTGGGAAAGATCGTCGGCGGTGGGCCTTCGCCCCTGCAGCACCCGGTCTATCTCGTCGTGAAAACGCGCCGCGACCTCCGGATGGGTGGCGAGCAGGTACCAGGTCCAGGCAAGGGCATTGGCGGTGGTCTCGTGTCCGGCCGCAAAGATGGTCAGCGCTTCATCTCGCAGTTCCTGATCGCTCAACCCAGCACCCGTGTCCTCGTCGCGGGCTCTGAGGAGTAGATCAAGGAGGTCGTCGTGCTGCGCGCCGGTACGGCGTCGCTCAGCGATCAATCCATAGATCAGCGTGTCCATGTACTGCAGAGCGAGACGAAACTGACGGTTGCGCGGCGTCGGCACCCACAGAGGCACCCGCACGAGACGGTGAAACGAATCGAACGCATACTTCAGGCTTACCCGCAGCGCATGACTGATGTGGTCGATCTGATCTGCCACGTCCGTGTGAAACATCGTGTGAGAAATGACCTCAAGAGCCAGCCGCATCATTTCATCGGCGATATCGACCGACCGTCCCGCGTGGGCCGTCCAGCCTGCGAGACGCTGCTCCCCCACCTGCGCCATACGCTCAGCTATCGCCGCCATGCGGGTGCGATGAAAGACCGGCTGGATGATACGTCGGTGCCGCTTCCAGACTTCGCCCGAACTGGTCACCAATCCGTTACCGAGGACCAACGCAAGGCCGGTGGGACGCTGCGGCTCATAGACCTTCACGAAACGATCGGCCTGATGGACGAGAATCTCTTCCGCGAGATCAGGATGACTGAAGAGATACAGCGTCTTGGGGCCGAGCCGAAAGCGCAGCGCATCGCCGTACCGGCGCCACCACTGTAACATCGCCGCCAGCGGTTGCCGCCTGAACGCACGCAGGTGGCCGAGGAGAAATTCGCCGCCGGGCACATCGATCAGCGCAGGAGATGACTTCACATCCACAGGCATTCAGTGAGGTGCGTGGGTTGATTGTTGGACGCGCCCAGAATGAAATCTCGCACGGACTGCGCGGCATCCTACAAACTTAACGTGAAAAGTGGTAGGGCCGAATCAACAGGGCTACATGGCCTGCGGCGGCACGGCATTCAAAGCCTTCCGCCGACTCAGCTGCGTCTGCCACAGCGTCAGCCTCTTACCGGCCACGACCATAGAGGTATGGTACGGGGAGCCCACCGCTACCGCTTATGCTTGTAGCCAAGAAGAACCTGGAGAGACTCAGGGGTGAGCAATCTTGTGTGATGGTGCCGAAGCCGGGAGTTGAACCCGGATACCCTTACGGGCGCTGGTACCTGAAACCAGTGCGTCTGCCAGTTCCGCCACTTCGGCTTGAAGAGAAGAATAGAGCGGGATTATCGCTGATCGGTTTCGACCCGTCAAGGTGAGGGACGTGAAATTATCGGGCGACCGGGATCGATCAACTTCAGCCTGCGGTCAGAACACCGTCGGTGAGATTCCAGGCGCCACCTGCCGTCACCTCGCGCAGGTCGCCGCTGAGCACAATCCGTTCGCGGACCAGCCCGGCCGACGCCAACAGGAAGGCGGCGCGAATACGCGGGGCCTCGTCCGCAATCAACACGTCGAACCGCACCTTGCGAAACAACGGATCGGCCGCCACCCGCGCCGCCGTCGTGACGATGACCCGCCGGTTCTGCACAAAGGCCTGCCGGTTTGTATCCTCCTGCGCCGCCAACAGCTCGCGAATCTTCTTCGTCCCTCCCAACCGGATCACTTCTTCCTTGAGTTCGGCAAACTCCGGCTTGAGCTCCTTCGGAACCGTCGCCTCGGGAATTAATTCGGCAATCCGCTCCTTGGCGATATCGACTTCATGACGGAGCCCGGCACAGTGCCGCTCGTAGATCACTTTGTACTCGCGCAAGGTTTCGACATTTTTCCCTACCGCCTGCATCGACAACCGCTTCCAGATGGGGAGCTGTTCATAGTCGATCAGGGTCTGGTCGATGTCCTTGATCTTGGCCAAAAAATCCGTCAACTGAGTCACGAGTCGCCATTCCAACAGCCGCACCTCGTCCAGATCCTTCTGCTTCTGAGCCTTGTAGGCCAGAATCGGCGTGAGTTCACGGAACCGATCGTATTTTTTACGCAAGACCGCCTTGTCGGATCGAGACTTGGCATAGAACTGATGCATCTGCGCCTCAAATCCCAAATCCGGAAGAGGAATGCCTCCGCTCTCCTTGCTGGTCGCCACTTCATACCGACTCAGCCAACTCCTGAACGTCAATCCGGCCGCTTTCATCGCCCGGGCCGTGAGCAGGGTGATCGTATCGGCGCTCTCGTGATCCGGGGCGATGAGCAGAATACGTTTGTTGCCTCGCAGCAGCTCAATAACGAGCGTAGCCAGCTTCTGCCGACGCGCCGTCAGATCGTCTTGCCACAAGGGCGTGAGCACGGAGGTAGGAACCAGAGCCTCTAACATCACCCGGTCTCCGGTTTGCCCCGCCTCGAACACGGGCAGAAGCCGCTCAGCCGGACCTAGTGTGTAGGAGGTCCCCGTCTTGCTCATCTCGGTCAAACGGCGGCTGGTAGTAAGGGCCAATCCGCCGGCATCTGGTACCAGAGTGCCGTGAGGCACCACCTCGCCGATGGCATCGAACAATTGCAACACGAGGCGTTCCCCGTCCTGAAACAGCACGATCCCCTCCGTCGGTTCGACCTCTTCGCCCAAGAGCAGAGTCGCTGACAGATCGGCACCGACCAGCACGTCGGCAGGCAGAAAAAACTCATACAAATGCAAATTGCCGACGGTCTGGAGCAGCCGGCCGCGCGTGAGCGGAATCGACTGGTCGAGCCCCTGCTCCGTGCTGCGCGCCGCCTCGCCGTCCAGCATCGCGGCCAACTGATCGAGGAGATCGGGTAAGGTGCCTGGTAGTGCGGTCATGGTCCGTTCTTTCCCCGCCTTTCATCGTGGCCCGTCCCATGGCGCCGGTCACACCGCCACGGCACCATGGCTCATCGAATAGGGAACGCATCTTAACGAGTTCTGAAAGATCCTGTCCATCTGCCTCGCGCTCACGCGGATCACCCGGACCAAGACACGGAAGATGTATGGGAAGAACCCTCCTGAACGCCTGTTGGACCATTTTGAGCCACACGAAGAAAACCGCCCGGTGGCTCCAGATCAATTGACTTTTGCACAGCCCGCCAGTATGCTTTTTCCCTTTCCAACAGAAGGAGTTGCAGTATGAAGGTGATTCTCCAAGAAACACTCGAAGGCGTGGGCGACCTCGGCGACCTTTTGGACGTCTCCAACGGGTTTGCCCGCAACTATCTCTTGCCCCGCAAGAAGGCTGTGGAAGCCAATAGCCGGAACATCAAAGAATTCGAACATGCCAAGCGGGCCGCCGCCGAGAAAGCCAAGAAGGAAAAACAGGACATCGAGGCGCACGGCAAGAAGATCTCGGCCGTGTCCCTGACGGTCTCCGCCCAGGTCGGAAAAGACGACAAGATGTTCGGGTCCGTCACGGCCAAGGATATCGCGGAAGGGTTGGCTGAACAGGGGTTCACTGTGGATCGCCGCAAGATCCAGCTGGCCCAGCCCATCAAAGAACTCGGCACCTTTGCCATCGCGATCAAGCTGCCACGCGAAGTCACCGCGACCATCGCGGTCCACGTGGTGAGGAAGCAGGACGAGCAGGCAGAACCGGAAGAAGCCGCACCAACCGCATAACCCGTTGCGGGATCATGCGCGGCCGCCAGACCGGAGGCCGCGCTCGGAGGAAGCATGCAGGATCTGATCGGTTCGTTGGACGCGTTGAAATCAACCGACCCCGAGACGTACGAGGCCATCGTCGCCGAGGAACAGCGGCAACGAGACAAGTTGCTGTTGATCGCTTCGGAGAATTTCGCCAGCCCCGCGGTCTTGGCCGCCCAGGGCAGCGTCATGACGAATAAGTATGCCGAAGGGTATCCCGGCAAACGCTATTACGGCGGATGCCAGCATGTCGATACGGTTGAAAGCCTCGCCATCGAACGCGCCAAAAAGATCTTTGGAGCCGAGCACGTGAACGTGCAGCCGCATTCGGGGTCGCAGGCCAACATGGCAGCCTATCTGTCTGTGCTCAAGCCTGGCGATACGATTCTGGGGCTAGACCTCGCCCAGGGCGGACACTTGACCCACGGCAGCAAAGTGAATTTCTCCGGCATCATTTTCCGGGCGTTTTCGTATGGCGTCGATCGCCAGACCGAAACCATCGATTATGCGGCGGTTCAGAAAATCGCCGAGGAATGCCGTCCTCGCATGTTGGTGGTGGGAGCCAGCGCCTACGCTCGCACCCTCGACTTCCCCAAGTTTCAGGAAATCGCCAAGTCGGTGGGCGCGTACCTGCTAGTCGATATCGCACACATTGCCGGATTGATCGCAGCCGGTTTACACCCTAATCCCGTTCCCTATGCGGATTTCGTCACGACCACGACACATAAGACCCTGCGCGGCCCGCGCGGCGGCGTCACCATGTGCAAGGCCGAATACGCGAAAGCCGTCGACAAGATTATTTTCCCGGGTCTGCAAGGCGGCCCCCTCATGCATGTGATTGCCGCCAAAGCGGTCGCTTTTAAAGAAGCGCTCTCTCCGGCATTCAAACGGTACCAGCAACAGGTGCTGGCCAACGCCCGCACCCTGGCGCAAGGGCTGGTCGACCGAGGATACAAGATCGTGTCCGGGGGTACCGATACCCATCTGATGCTGGTGAACCTGACCAACAAAGGCATCACGGGCAAAGAAGCCGATGCCGCCTTGGATGCCTCCGGCATCATCGTCAACAAGAACGCTGTCCCTTATGACGAAAAACCGCCGGCCACGGCCAGTGGCATCCGGATCGGCAGCCCCATCGTCTCGACGCGCGGCATGCGCGAAGCGGAGATGCGTGAGATCGTGGCGCTCGTCGATCGCGTGTTGCAACATCACCAGGACCCACAGGTGCACGCCGAGGTGCGGGCGCAAGCAAAGACGTTGTGTAATCGTTTTCCCATCTTTCATGCCTACGATTCGTCTCCCGCTTAGGCAGGACGTTCGCCAGTGAAGTGTCCTTTCTGCGACGATGTCGAGGACAAAGTTGTCGATTCGAGGATGGCCAAGGAAGGCGAGGTCATCCGGCGGCGGCGCGAATGTCTGTCGTGTAAACGACGCTACACCACCTACGAACGAGTCGAAGAAACCATGCCCGCCGTTGTGAAGAAAGACGGGCGACGGGAACCGTTCGATCGGAGCAAGATCGTCTCCGGGCTCAAGAAGGCGTGCGAAAAGCGGCCGATCAGCACCGCGACCATCGAAACCGTCACTGATCGCATCGAAAAGCGCATCCAGGACATGGGTGAGACCGAGATTGTGAGCACCGCCGTCGGGGAAGAAGTCATGAAAGAACTGTCCCAGCTCGATCAGGTCGCTTACGTACGATTCGCATCCGTGTATCGAGAGTTCAAAGATATCGACCAGTTCATGGAAGAGATCAAAGCCCTGGCCCAGCAGCGCCGGGAGCGTTAGCCTCTCCCCTCTCCTCGCTGTTTCGGATCAGTCCGCTCAGTTAAGGTCTAGGCAGGATGGGCACCAATTGAGGAGAGGCTTGCGCTCTCTCGACATGTTCTGAACCCATGGCGACAACCAGAATCACCCGCAACCGACGAACAGCCTCGCGGCCCAGCAAACGGCGATCGCCCGGGGCCACACATGTCGTCATCATCGGCGCAGGTCGCGGCGGCACCGCCTTGATGGAGATTTTCGCCAACGATCCATTGGTCCGTATCGTCGGCGTGGCAGACATCAGCGACCAGGCACCAGGCCTCGGCCTCGCCAAACGCCTGCACATCCGGGTGACCCGCAACTATCGCCAACTGCTCAAAATGGGACCGGTCGATCTGGTCATCGATGTGTCGGGCAACCCTGAGGTCGGCGAATACCTCCAGGACATTCGTCGCATGGGCGTGTCGGTCATCGGTGGTGCCAGCGCTAAATTCATGTGGCAGTTAATCGAAGCTCGGATCCGCGCCACCGCCGACATCGAGAAAGCACTGAACAAGTACCAGTCGCTGTACCGCTTATACGTGAAGGAGACCGGTGCGGCGGTGACGGAGGAACGAACACGCATTGCCTGCGAAATTCACGATGGGCTCGTACAGAGCCTGGCCGGCGTCAATTTCAAACTGGAACTGTCTCAAGAACTGCTGCGCAAAAATCCCAAGGCCAGTCTGGCCACGATCCGTGAATCCAAAGCCCAGCTGAAATTGGCCATCCAGGAAGCCAGACAGGTTATCTTCAATCTACGCCCGCTCCAATATGACAAGATGGAGCTCATCCCGGCGTTGACGAATTACCTCAAGTCGTACGAAACCCAGTACCATATCAAGACGGCTTTCTCCGTGACCGGAGACGAAACGATCTTATTCCCACGCACCAAGATCTTTTTGTTCCGGATCGTGCAAGAGGCCTTGAGTAACGTACAAAAGCATGCGAAAGCCAAGCGCGTGTCGGTGCAACTCGACATTCGACTTGACCTGTTACAAGTGACCATTTCCGACAACGGGATCGGATTCGACATGGATGCGGTCCTTCGCGATCCCGAAAAGTGGGATCACTTCGGCATTCGCGGCATCTTGGAACGCGCACGGCTGGTGGGCGGGGAAGCCACGATCGATTCGAAGAAAGGGCGCGGCACGCGCATCGTGCTGCGAATCCCACTAGCCGACAAGGAGACGATTCGTCATGGAAAAAATTAAAGTCCTGATCGCCGATGATCACCGCGTGGTGCGCGAAGGCCTGGCAGCCATCCTCAAAACCAAAGAAGACATCAACGTGGTGGGCGAAGCGCAGGACGGCGCGGATGCCGTGGAGAAAACCAAGACCCTCATGCCGGATGTCATCCTCATGGACGTCAGCATGCCCCGCATGGGCGGCATCGAGGCCACCCGACAGATCAAGCGGGAATTCCCTCACATGGGTATCGTGGCGCTGACGATGTACGAAGAACAGCAATACATCTTCGATCTAGTGCGCGCCGGTGCCACCGGCTATCTGCTGAAAGACTCGGAATCGTCACAAATCGTGGCTGCCATCCGGGCAATCTACCGCGGTGAGTCGCTGATTCATCCGTCGGTCGCTAGTAAGATCCTGGCCGAGTTCTCCCTCATGTCACAGAAAAAGGGCAAGAAGCCGACGTGGGTCGAGCACGATCTGACCGAACGGGAAATCACCGTGCTTCGTCTGGTTGCAGACGGCAAGACCAACAAAGAAATCGCCAACAGCCTGGACCTCAGCGAGAAGACGGTTAAGAACCACGTACGCAATATCTTTCACAAACTTCAGGTCTATGACCGGACTCAAGCCGCGATTCTGGCTATTCGGAAGGGACTCATCGAACTCGAACCGCGACCATAACAAAAGCTGACGACGAGCATCGGACACACCTACCGGTTCCGAAGCTGATGTAGAAAACACATGGTTTCCCCGAGGACCCAACTGAGCACGATGAGGTAACCCATTGAAAACCAATCACTTCGGATCATTGACTCCACAGCCAAAAGATACAATTGTGTTAATTTCACAACAGTGATTACTTCAAACAAATCAATATAATCTATTATTTATCAACAATATATGATCACAACCCTGAATGGCACAATCATTGCCTATATGGAAGTACACACTACGGAGGAGGCACCGTGCGGTTTCAGCAAACGATCGGATCACCAGTTTCCTGCTCAGGCGTCGGACTCCACTCCGGCCAACCGGTCACGCTGACACTTCGTCCTGCCCCCCCCAATACCGGTATCATCTTCATCTATCGGAACGGATCGGAGGAGACCCTCCTCCCTGCCGCTATTTCCAATAAGGTGCCAACCGAACTCTGCACCGCGATCAGCGTCAACGGCCATCAAGTCAAGACCATTGAACACCTTCTGTCGGCGCTGGTCGGCATGGAAGTCGATAATGTGTACGCGGAAGTCAACGCGGGCGAAGTTCCCGTATTGGATGGCAGCGCAAGCCCGTTCGTACGCCTGATTCGCGCGGCTGGCGTCATCCCGCAGACCCGTCGCCAATCCTACGTGAAAATCACACAACCCATTGAGGTCGTTGATGGAACGCGGCGCGTCCGGATCGAGCCATCGGCAACCCCGAAAATCACCTACTCCATTCACTATGATCATCCGTTGATCCAGACTCAGTCCTACACCTACACGTGCTCCGCCACGGCATTCGAGCAGGATATTGCCACGGCGCGCACCTTCGGATTTTTACACGAGGTGGAAGCGCTGTGGGCACGAGGTCTCGGAAAAGGCGGAACACTGGATAACACGGTGGTCCTGTCTAAAGACGGTGTCGTGAACGAAGCAGGCTTGCGCTTCCCAGACGAGTTCGTCCGGCATAAAGTCCTGGACCTGATCGGCGATATCGCGCTGCTTGGCTTCCCGTTCATCGGTCATGTCGTCGCCGAACGCTCAGGCCATGCGATGCACACTCGACTCGTCGAGCAAATCCTCGCTCAGCGCGACAAGTGGGCGCTCATCACCGGAGAGCATGCCGTTACTGCACCTGAACCCCGCACGTCACTGGGGCTCCTTCGCCCTGCACCGTCCCTTGCGATCTAATCACTCCGCCTAGTATCCGCAACACGTGTACCCCCCTCAGGCCTAGACCCGCAAGGCTATGGTTGCTTTTAGGCATAAAAAAACGCCGGAGGTAAGTGGCCTTACCCCCGGCGTGTAAATCCTGGCAGGACTTACTTCTTCTTCGCTGCCTTCTTCGCTGGTTTCTTCGCTGCCTTCTTCGTTGCCAAGATTCTCACCTCCCTTCACACATTTAGAGTTGACGTGAACTTCTCTTCCACCCACTCATACAACCGCTGTCAGTTCCTGAGTCATTACCGCAAACGTGTTCGGCCCGACTTTCTGGAATCGTTTATCTCGCTTTAACGACGTCGCCACGGACGTCAACGGCGTCTTCCCCTTTATCTGTAACCCACCTTCCAACAACCGCTGCAGGAGCTCCTTCGCGTGCATCGGCCGGCTGGCTTCGCGGAGAATTTGATAGGCGGCCTCAGGCACACTCTTCCCGACATACTTGCTTTTTCCAAGCAAGATCTCACGCGACTGATCCGTGACATCCGTCACCGGCAGCGGGCGAATACCTTTTTCGTCGGTGATGATCTGACTGGAGAGACTCGCCAGCTTGGCCTTATCGGCTTCGACGCGATACAGGGTCTCCGCCAGCTCCAGGTATTTCTTGATCATCGCGATTTCGTCGTCGAGACGCCGCCGCTTCTTCTCAAGCTCCTGGTAGCGATTCCGGTAGGCACTGATGCGCTGCTCAAGCCCCACCAGAATGTCGGTTAATTCTTCCACAAGCAAGTCCTCAACAAAGCATACTTGCTTTATAGCAAGTGATTCATTTTCTGTCAAGTCACTCAAAACAACTATTTGATCGCATCATACGCACATGTATTCAGAATGCATACAATGCCTAATCAAGCCTTGCCATACAAGAACAAGCGTTTTCACTCCTGTTATTTATCATGCACTTACAATGATTTAGCAGAAAAATGCGCCCTCCATTCGTCGCTTGAATGCGACTCGTGCTAGGATAGGGCGCCTATGCATACATCAAAGCCTCTCTCCCCAGAAGAGCATAACTTGTATCTGACGACCGCGATTCGAGCAGCCGAAGCAGCCGGAACCGTGCTACTGGACCATGCCAAAACCGGTTTTCGGATCGACTATAAGGCGGCGACCAACCTGGTGACCGACGCAGATCGACGCGCCGAGGAGCGTATCGTGCACACGATTCTGTCCGCCCACCCCTCCCACCGAATCCTTGCTGAAGAGCGCGGGAAGGATGGGGCCACGGACTCCCCGTATTGCTGGATTATCGATCCTCTGGACGGCACAACCAACTTCGCACACGGCTTTCCGTTCTACTCAGTCTCGATCGGGCTGGAATATGAGGGGGAATGTATCGTGGGAGTGGTTTTCGACCCCATGCGCCGGGAACTGTTCACAGGGGCCCTGGGACAGGGCGCATACCTGAACGGCGAGCGCCTTCGCGTGTCGACGATTGAGACGCTCGACCAATCACTGCTGGTGACTGGCTTCGCCTACGACATCCGGGACACAACGAACAATAATCTCGACCACTTCGCTCGCCTCTCACTCCGCGCACAGGGTATACGCCGAACCGGGTCGGCCGCTCTCGATCTGAGCTATGTGGCTGCCGGCCGGTTCGACGGATATTGGGAAGTCAAACTGAGCCCGTGGGATATGGCTGCGGGCATTGTCATTCTTCGAGAAGCGGGTGGAACGGTCTCCGGATTCAGCAAGGGCCGCTTCTCGCTGTACGAGCAAGAACTCGTCGCCACCAACGGACGCATTCACGACCACTTACTCCGCGCCATCAATCAGCAACCTGATCCTCACTAATCAGGAGCGTGTTCAGCCGCCGACCCGCGGCGATTCATTGCCGGCCACGAACAGAGCACACCGCGACACTCCCCATGTACAGTGCGATATTTGATACGGTATTATGCCGACCTCACCCGTCAGACCGAAGGAGTGCACGCACCATGGCAAGCCAAGTCCCCCCACAAAAACCAGTCGCCGCACCCGCCGCCCCGCAGGACGTCTGGGATGTCGAATTGTTACACGTACACGTGTCACGTAAAGGACAACTCGTCAATGCCGAATGGGCGCTGCACCCTCAAATCAAGGCAGATTTGAGTGCGGAAGAATGGAAAGAGCTCGGGGAACTCATGAGCAAGGTCACGACCATCGTCGGACATCGGTTTTCACAAGCCCTCGGCGAAACAGACCCTTCCACGCCGGGGAATGCCTAACAGGCCGGCCCCCCGACACGCCGCACCGTCACCGTGCTCACCGATCCGTCTCATGGACGGACCACGCCTATTCACCCTAAGAGGTTATCCATGGACTGCTATTACCACTCGAAGGATCTCGGCAAATTCGGAGACATGGGAAAGGGCAACCCGGTCTTGTGGGAGAAGTTCATGAGTTATTACAGCGCCGTCTTTGCCGACGGTGCGCTGACCGAGCGGGAAAAGGCGCTGATCGCGCTCGGCGTAGCCCACGCCGTGCAATGCCCCTACTGCATCGATGCCTATACTCAAGCCTGTCTTGAAAAGGGATCCAACATCGAAGAAATGACCGAAGCGGCACACGTGGCCTGCGCCATTCGGGGAGGGGCCTCCCTCGTGCACGGGGTGCAAATGCGAAACGTCGCTGAGAAGCTGTCGATGTAGGGGAGGGGATACACCCGACGCGACCGCAGAATCCGCTTAATAATAGGGATGCTCGGGAATGGCCAGCGTGAAATACTTTCCCCGCTCTTCATAGAGAATTCGCTTCGCCGTCAATCGCTCCAACGACTCTTGGATGACGCCATCCGCCGCGCTCCCCACGTCACCACGCTCCCGAACCGCGCTTCGCAAGTGCTCCAATGACTTCGGTGCTTCGCTGCACAGATCAATGAATAATGACGCCGGCCAGTCGAACCGTTCACGCGTCGGAGTCATCGTCCGCCCATCGTACACCGTCACATAGTCGAACGCCTTCGAATAGTACAGGAACGGCTTGTCTGCAGAGGCGGCTCGCCGTTGCCATTCTTCCACGACACTCATCAACTCCTGAAACACCTCCGGATCCACGGACCATTGGTCGAGCTCGTATTCGAAGTCATACGCGATTTTCGCAAGATCGACCTGCCGCGAATCATAGACATGCGAATAGGCCATGCCCGGGCCAGCGATGCGGATGCCGTATTCGTGCGGACGCGTGTAGTAGGGGCTGAACCGCTCCAGCCAGAACTTCCCAGCTCCTTCCGGCGGCTGCAGGTGAAAGAGAGAGGGGAGGAGAGCAATCTGCCGACGATAGTCATCGTTGGTCTCGCCCGGAAATCCGAGCAGGATATTCCACGACACCGCCACGCGATAGTAGAAGCACCATTTCAGGCAGACTAGATTCTGCATGGGCGTCACGCCCTTATCCATCGCCTTCAACTGAGTCAGGCTGAGGCTTTCCAAACCGGGCTGCATGCACTTCACGCCCCCTACGGCCAGCGTTCGGATCTGACTCTTCTGCAGATTGCTCTTGGTTTCAATGAACACATCCAGGTCGCGGCGCTCCTGGGCGAAGCTGCCGAACAGGTGCTCGACATATTTCATATCGATGATGTTGTCCACAAGCCGGAACCGTGTCGTATCGTACCGACTCGACAAAAACGCCATCTCACGAGCGACTTGTTCGGACGACTTGGCGCGGAACTTCATGCTCTGCGCATTCAGTCCGCAGAAAGTGCAATGGTGTTTTTCTCCCCACCAACAACCGCGTGAGCCTTCGTACAAGAGAATGCGATCCAGTCCACGCGACGCTTCGGTACCGAGCTCAGCCAGGAGATGATAATAGTCGTCGTAGTCCGGCGGACCGGTGTGCGCAAATTCCGTAAAAAGTGCCGTATTCGGCTCATAACGAATCTCGCCATTCTCCCGGTACGTCACGCCTTTGGGGCAGGGGCCAATCGATCCGCTCAGCACATGGTCGACTAACGCGGGAAACGTCACCTCGCCTTCACCAACCACCACATGGTCGATGAACGGGAACGCCCGAAAATACTCCAAGCCCATCTCACCATCGTAGTTGGCGCCACCGAATACGATTGTCACATCCGGATACAAATCCTTGATCAGCTTCGCCATGGTCAGGCTGGCGACGTTTTGATCAAAGGTGGATGTAAACCCCACGATTTTGTACTGACCCCAGTCGATGCCGGTCATCGCCCCCGTCAGGAATTGCGGCGCCGTCCGCGTGGCCATCTCCTCGAAGAACGAGACCGGTTGGCCGCTCTCCCGGGCAATCTGCTCAAACACCGGTTTGAACACTCGCGGATAGTCGGCCCGTTGGGGGTTATCGCGAAACAGGAGATAGGAGAACAGCCACTCACCGAACAGGGCGCGTTTCTCACAAATCGATTCGTAGAGCGGAATTCCGATCTTATGCGCGAATCGCACATTCAAGTGGTGGCAATCGACCGCCACACCTCTCGACTTCAGCAACGCCGAGAGTGTCCCCAATTGAATCGAGGGATACTTCGAAAAACTGAAGGGCATATTGACGAGCGCCACCTGGACCTGAACATTACTCATACGCACCCCAGTCTGGTCGGCACAGGGCAGGGCATACAGCAGGATATGCGATGAACCTCCTCACGAAACGATCGACCACGAGACGCGCCACGAGCGCCTGCGGAGAGGGCGACGCAGGGGAAAATACCGCGAGCCATCGAGGAGGACGAGCGAAAACGTTCGCGCCGGGCGAGGAGATCGGTTGTCGCAGTACATGCGCCATGACTGGTCCGGGTTAGGCTCCAGCCCGGAACGGGTCAAATTCACGATCCGCTTTGGCGGCCAGATAAAAATCACTCTCCGTGAGTCCATTGATTTTGTGCGTCCAGATCTCGACCTTACATTTACCCCACGCCACATATAGATCCGGATGATGGCCCTCGGCTTCAGCCACGACCCCGACCTTATTTGCAAAATCCAGCGACTGTGCGAAATCCTTAAACGTATACAACCGCTCCAGATGGCCCTGGGTATTGAGTGACCACCCGCGTCCCAATTCCTGCAGCAACGATTCCGTACGCTCTGCAGGGAGGGGAGGGACCCCGCCCCGGCAGGGAATACATTTCTTGTCGGCCAGACTCATGACATCTCCTTCGCAGACGGTGACAATCGTCAGTGGTTTCGAGAAGGCGCTATTCTACGAGCTGCCCGTTCTGTCCCGCAACCGCCCTAGTACCCTGAGGGCTGCGCCGCACGTTGGTGCTCCAATGCAGCATGTCCGCGCTCAAAGAACAACCCTCGATTAATATCCCCCACACTGACCATCCCGACCAATGTGCCTTTCTCGACCACCGGAATGCGTCGAAAATTCTTCACGCCCATATACGATGCCGCTTCCAGCACGGGAGTCCGTGGCGTCACCGTCAATGGATTCACACTCATGACCTCCTCGACCCGCTGGGTCAGGACATCCGCATACGCATCCTCCATCTCAATAAAATCCCGACTGTGCACATTGTCATGAATATATTCGCCGTAATTGGGATAGAGGGGGATCAAGACATCGCGCAACGTCACCAGGCCGATCAACAACTCGCCGTCCTCCACGACCGGAATCGCGCCGCAATGACGACTGAGCATCTTGGTGACCACGGAACGCACGGATTCGTTTCGTCTGGCTGTGACCACACCGGTGGACATCACATCTTGGACAAGCATGGCAGCCTCCTTTCACGCACGGCGACTCGCTAAGAAATCACCCGTAGGGGAACGTGTTCTGCCTCATCATTCGCTCTCGTCGACGCCTCCGTCACCAACGACTTGCCCTCTGACTGCGGAGATGCTTTGCAGACTGACGCGAAATATGGTAGGGAAATGGGGTTCGAAAAGAAAGCCCCTCCCCCCGCAAACCGTCTGTAGGAAATCGGGGAGGATTCTCCCAGGCCATCTTACGCGAGGTCGCTATCGCCACCGTCCTTCGCATCGGTCATCGGGGAGCCGCCGGCCACGCCCCTGAGAATACGCTCGCCGCGATTTGGAAAGCCCGATCCTTTCACGCAGATTTCGTCGAAATCGACCTGCGCGCAACCAACGACGGTCATCTCGTGCTGTTACACGACGAGACCATCGATCGCACCACCAATAAACCCGGTCACGTGGCCGAGTTGTCACTCGAGCAGATCCAACGACTGGACGCGGGCAATTGGCAACGCGTACCGACGTTGGAGGAAGCGTTGGACATCGCCGGGGGAGCCATCGGGATGATTCTCGAACTGAAAGTAGAAGGAATTGGAAACGAGGCCTGCGCGATCGTGAAACGCACCGGCTTCCCCGGCACGTTGATCTATGCGTCCTTTCTCATCTCAGAACTCCGTCGCCTTCGGCAAGTCGATCCCGAGGCGAAGTTGATGGTCTTGCACCCTCGCCACCTTCCTCAGGACCCCGTCGCAGATGTCGTTGCCGTAGCGGCAACTCACGTCGGACTCCACTATTCGACCGTCACACCCCTGTTGCTCCAGACCTACCACAACCTCGGAACGCAGGTCTTCACCTACACCGTGAACGAACGGCACGACATCCAACGTATGCGTGAGATGGGCGTGGACGGAATCGTCTCCGACTTTCCCGACCGCATCTGAGCACGCCACGAGGCAGATGGCTCATGGCCTATGGCTCGGAAAGAGAACGGTCCGGTCACTGATCTGGGCGATACGCCATTCGCCAGAAGCGCTTCTTCTACGAAGCCAGCTTCACCACGATCTGCACCGCCGCAACGCTATTGGGCACCACGATGTCGCGGCCGTCGCCCGTCTTCACCAGGATATACCCCATCGTCATGGCATCAATCACCCCCGTCTCAAGGCCGGTCGGCGCCGAGAGCTGCACACGATCGCCCACCTCGAACGGATGATAGAACAGCAACGCGAAGCCTGACACCAGATTACTGAGCGTCGTCTGCGCGGCAAACCCGAAGAGAATCGACGTCACTCCGGCACTGGCCAGCAAGGCCGTGCCCACGGAATGCAGTTGCGGAATCGTATGAAAATAGAAAATGACCGCCAAGGTGTAGACCACGATCTGCCCTAGCCTGATCAACAGCGTCGACGCGGCCTGATGTTTCAAGAGAACTCCGGCCCGGCGCACCCCCAGCTTGATCGTACGAGCCAAAAACCAGGCGACCAGAATGAAGAAGCATGCGTAAAACACAGCCCCGACCCATGTCGCAGGGTTGATGAAATCTCCACGGACGAACACATCCAGAAAAGACATAGGCACCTCCATGGCTCAACGCGTGATCTGCGCTGAACAGTTCGGACGACTGTATGCCATGGAAGAAGGTCTGAACAAGATGGGAGGGCCAGGACGATAAAATGCCACGGGCGACCCTACACTGCGGTGGGAGGTCGCCCGTGGATGGCGCTTGGGACGCCGAAAAAATCGATGATGTGATCGGAGACTCGGGACCCGTTCGAGAAGACGGGGTGTCAGGATATCCGTCGGGGGGTAATCTACCCCGGGAACTTGTGTGCCTCGTGTTTAGATCGAATCCTTCTCTTTTTTTGTGGCTGTTATCCGATTATCGGATAGTGCCGAGAGGCACAAGCCCGCGAAGGATCCGTCAACCACGACCGACGATCAGGTCACCCGCGACTCTGCGGGCCGTTCTAATCCGGTGGCGTAAGTTCTTCCATGTGTGACCCTCCCCGGTTGAGGAGTGGCGAGGTCTCCCGAACAGGCGCGCACTGTCCATCGCCTCGTCACGGTTAACACAGCCCTTGGAATACACTCTCCCCTCTTACGCTCCTTAGAAAATCCTGTCAATAGGGAAATTGGCCCTGGTCATCTATCCTGAACTGGCGGACTGCTTGAGATCTCTCACCGACAAGGGCCCCTGCGTGGACAGGAGCCCCCGGGTGGCGCTTAGGACGCCGAGTGCTGTTCGTCATGTCGCGGCCCGTAAAGACCTGCCGAATCGAACGTGAGGCAGGAACATCTCGCCAGAGAAACACAGCCTGTCATCCACAGGCAAGATAGAGAAACCACGACCAGTCCTCCGCTGAGAGGCATGACGCAATGAGGGACCTCCGTGCGCCTTCAATGCCATGAGGCATAGCCAAGAGAGAACCGACCGGCAGAACCGACGAGACACCTGCCTTCAATTCGGCAGGCCACACGGGCCAGGTGGAGTCATATCGTTCATCGTCCACCCTCCTCTCTGTTGCGGGAATCAGTGGGAGATCTAGACGGCAGCCGCGCGGTCTGTCCGGTCTCCCAGCTACCACGATGCAATCGGGCCGCAAATCCTCTCTACGCTCCTCGAAAAATTCTGTCAATACGGGGGTGGGGTGGCGGCCGGCAACCAGCAGCCTTACCGGTCCGCCGGAGAACGCCCCTCTTTCATCGCACCATCGAATGGCTGCCTGATCACCGCCATATCCTGTTTCTTATAGTCGGCGGGAGGGAGGAACAACCTATCGTCGAGACTTTTCTTTTCGATTTTTATCACTTCCCAGCGAGCCTCCTCATTCCCCTTGGCATCACGATCCACGCCCTTGATCGGAAACCCGCCGTCCTTGAAGAGCTCACGCATCCACCCCGGCAGCAACGAGGCGCCTCCCGCTTGTGCGCTCATCATTCCCAACATGGCCGCATTCCCGATCCCCCTCGCGATGCAGAGCTCGCCGGTGCTGCCGTCCGACTTGTCTTTCGTGTGATAGATGTCGCAGGAATACCCTGCGGCCTGATCGCGCTTTCCGGTCTTGACGATCACGACGTCCTCCGACCTCTCCGGCGGAACCTGAGACGTCTCCCCCGTGGGAATTTCCACATACATCCTCTCGTCATGCTGAAGACTGTACATGATCTTCTTCTTTGCATCGAAGATCAGAGCGCCCTTATCCGCATCCGGGCCTGTTTCCTCAAACCGCAATTTGTCGCCCTTCAGAAACCACTGCTGCTGCATCGTCGCCCCGTCGCTTGTCTCATTCAGGAGCATGAGGCCCTCAAAATCACTCGCCGACACGACCGCTGCAACAGCCGTCAGGAGGATGCCTCCTGCTAGACCCAGCATGACCATGCGCATGTTACGCTCCTTCCATCATGGACGCGCGCTGCGACCGCGCGTCCTGCGGTTGCACCCGTTGTGACCGCCTCATCTCACTGGACCATCCTATCATCTCGCTCAGGTTCGACGACTATTCATCCTGCAGGGCATAGAGTCGACAGCACCGGCCGGAGCGTAAGCGAAGGTGGAGGCCGCCCGCTGACTCCCCCCTGCATGCCGACGGCCCCGCGCTACACAATCTTCAACGTGTTGAAGTTCACTCCCTTGGGAGCCGGAGGGGTCGAGAGCTTCATCGCCGTCAGCGCCTGGACCACCAATTCGGCCACCACGAAATTGCGATACCATTTGCGATTGGCCGGCACGATATACCAAGGCGCCCGGTCGCTGCTGGTCGCCGCAAGAACCTCCTCGAAGGCCGTCATATATTCGCCCCAGAGCTTGCGCTCTTCCAGATCTCCCGAATTCCATTTCCAACGCTTCTCTGGATCATGAATGCGGTCTTCCAGCCGAGCCTTCTGTTCATCCTTTGAAATATGGAGAAAGCACTTCAGAATGGCCGTCCCGTTCTCGGCAAGGAGTTCCTCAAATTCCTTGATCTGATTGAACCGGCGCTTCACCTCCTTGCCCGAAACCCAGCCGTGCACCCGTGTAATCAACACGTCTTCATAGTGCGAGCGGTTGAAAATTCCGATTTGCCCCCTGGCGGGCGCTTTCTGATGCACACGCCACAGGAAGTCGTGGGAGAGCTCTTCGGCGGAAGGCGTTTTAAAAGACACCACCTTGCAGCCTTGCGGATTGACCCCGGACATCACACTGCGAATTGTGCCGTCCTTGCCGCTGGTGTCCATTCCCTGTAAGACAATCAACAACGCACGCGTGCCGTTGGCATAGAGACGCTCCTGCAATTGATCGAGTGTTGCAATGAGTTCGGCCGTGGCCGCTTTGGCTTTGGTTTTCCCATCTTCATTCTTTTTATACGCCCCGGTGTCGTCGGGATCGAATCGTTTTAATGCCGGCCGGCAGCCGGGTTCGATGCGATAGGCGTTCATCCTATCCTTCTTCACGAGAGTCCCTCCCTTCACTGATCAAGACACGCGTCTCCTCATACGAGTCCTTCATGCAAGAAGAGACCTGTACGCCGTCATGGCGAGCGACTCTATCGGCGATGAAACGAGTCGCATTCCTGGTTGCAAATTAAATTTATTCCCCCGCTCCATTGATTGAACCGGACGCAGCCTTATGTGATAAGAAGTGACCTTATTCCTAACTCAAGGAGGCGTCAGTCATGCTCAAGGAAGTGAACGGAGACATCCTCTTATCCACCGCCGGCGCCATTGCACACGGCGTTGCTCCCCACGACAATTTTAAGCAGGGCTTAGCCTTGTCGCTCCGCGAGCAGTGGCCGGGGATGTACAAAGATTTCCGCCACTATTGCCAAACCTACAATCCCAAACCGGGCGGCGCCTGGTCCTGGAAAGGTCCGAATTCGCCGGTCATCATCAATCTGTTTACGCAAGAACCGCCGGCCAGCGATCAGGATCATCCCGGAAAGGCCACCTTGCCCAACGTGAATCATGCGCTCCAAGCACTGAAGAAGGAACTGCAGGAGCATCAGGTAACGAGCGTCGCACTGCCTCGTCTAGCAACGGGAGTCGGTGGTCTAGGATGGGAGAAGGTCTATCCCTTGCTCCAGCAGGTCCTGAAAGAGCTGAATATTCCTGTGTACATCTACGGTCAGTACAAAAAAGGGGTGGCGGCGCAGGAAGCCTAGGACGGCGTCAGCCGGCGGCGCGCCAGGGTAAGGTATTGCAGCAAGAGTCCGATCTGCGACTGCCGCGCAAGATACCATTGTGCGGCGGTCGCAACTTTCTTTCCAATGCGCACCGTCACAATGCGCTCATCCGGCAACGAAAACACATCTTCGTCGGTATCGTCGTCGCCGACGTAGAGCGCACCGGAACTCTTCAGCTGGTGCATCAATTCCAACATCGCGGATCCCTTATGGAGATTGCCGGACGGGATGGCGTTCACCACCGCTTTCCCCAAGACGAGCCTCGGCGAAGGGGTCAACATCGAAACCGTATGAAAGATCGCCTCACGCGCGAGCTGAGGAGAACAGGCCTGCCGATAGTGGAACGTCAGGGAATAGGTCTTATCCTCCACGATCACCCCGACCCGCGTCAGATTCCGCTCATCTTTTGAAACCGTCTTGAGCCACGCGCGACAGCACTCTTGAGCTTGGTGCATGACCCGCTCCGACGTATGCAGCCCTTCAAGCCCGTGATTGCCGATGAGGTGCGCGGAGATGCCCTCTATGCGCGGGCGAAGATCGTCGAGTGACCGCCCCGAAATGACCGCTGTCGGTGCGGCGACCGCCACAGCATGCAGGGCCGCACGAATAGGTTCGGTGAGGGCAGCGGCATGCCGATCCTGAACGATTCGCGCGAGTGTCCCGTCGAAATCAAAGGCAAACAACGCCTCGGCCTGGCCGGCCAGCCGATCGAGAGCACGCTTACCTGGAGCGCTGAGCACGTCCTGCATCGGTGCGATTACCGCCCTCGTCCTGAAGCTTGCCCCACCTGCTTCATCACGCGAATACGACGGCGCATCCGTGCCGCATCCATGAGCATGCGACCGGCCCAACGATACACATTAAATTCCTGAATCAGCCCGCGCATGCTTCGCATGCGGGCGCGTTGCTCCTTTGGAGTCATAGACAGCGCCATATGTAACGCCGCCGCGCACTGATCGATATCGTACGGATTGACCACCAAGGCCTCGGGGAGCTCCTGTGCCGCGCCGGTGAACTGGCTGAGGATCAATACGCCTTGTTCGTCATCGCGGGCCGCGATGAATTCTTTGGCGACCAGGTTCATGCCGTCATGCAAGCTCGTGACGAAGCAGAGATCGGAAGCCCGGTAGTACTCATACACATCCGGCGGCTCGTGGTGCTTCACTTTCAACACAATCGGCTCATACCCCTCGCGGCCGAATCGCTTATTGATGCGCTCAGCTAGCGCATAAACTTGGTCGTGGAAATGTTGGTACTGATCGATGATCGTCCGACTCGGCGCGGCGATTTGCACGAAGGAGAACTTGCCGATCCACTCTGGCTGCAGCTCGAACAACCGTTCGACGGCGAGGAATCGTTCGATGATGCCTTTGGTGTAATCCAAACGGTCCACACCGATCCCGACCAGCCGATCGGGTCCCATCGCATGGCGCTCGCGGATGTGCACCCGGCAATCCGGCACCGGCCGTTGATTCTCCAACCAGCGCGACGGCCATTCGATGGAAATCGGGTAGGGGTTCACCGCAGTCAAGCGTCCGCCGTAGGACACCGTGGAGCTGTCGCGGTCGATACGTGCTTCCAGGATGCGATCGATGCAGGAGAGGAAATGGTTGCCATGCTCACGGGTGTGGAAGCCGACAATACTGCTGCCGAGCAAGCCTTCCAGAATCTCCTGCCGCCACGGACAGATGCCGTAGCTCTCAGAATTGGGCCAGGGAATATGCCAGAACATGATGATGGTCGCGTTCGGCAGCTTCTCCCGCACCATCTTCGGCAACAGTGCAAAGTGGTAATCCTGCACGAGGACCACCGGATCATCCGTCTTGGCCTCTTCCACCACCGCCTGCGCGAACCGTGCGTTCACGGCCACGTATTGCTCCCAGTCGGAAGTCCGGAACGTCGGACGGACATGCGCGTTGTGGCACAGCGGCCAGAGGCCCTCATTGGAAAACCCATAATAAAACCCGGATTCTTCGTCGGGCGACAACCACAAGCGACGAATATCGTACGAGGGATGATCCGGCGGCACCCGTACGTGATCGCGGCTGTCCACCACTTCCCGGTCGGCTGAGCCGTTGCCATGGGCGATCCACACACCCGAGCAAGCCCGCATCACCGGTTCAAGGGCGGACACCAGCCCGCTGGCCGGCAGTTGCACCTCGATCTTCTGCCCCCGTCGATTGTGGATGTAGGGCTGCCGATTCGACACAATCAGAATTTCATCGCCCGACAGATGTTCATGCAGAATGGTTTTGAGGCTGGCGGGACTCCAGGTGATTTGGCTTTCATCGCGCATCCGGCGATCAGCTTCCAATTCCCGCACCAGCGCATGAAGATCCTGCGCCACCGGATGCAGTTCCGGCGAATGGATTCCGGCGGATTCAGCCGGCAACCCTTTGCTGGTCAACATGGCCCGCACGCCGGCCACCCAGCCCCTCCAGCTCAGCTGCGCGACCAGCACCGTCACCGCTGATATCAACCCGGCCAACCCAACAAACAGATAAAAAATGTACCACTTCGTATCGGTGCTGCGCTGGTGCACAAAACTCATGTCATGCACCAGCATCAATCGACCCTGTACTTTGCCCCCCGACTGAATAATCGCCACCACCACGTGCAGCGGGCCCTGCGCAAACTCCACCACTTCCGACGAGCCCGGCGCCAGGTGCGCCAGACTTTCGCAGGACAATTGGTCGGGGTAGGTCAGGGTCTGGTACAGCAGGCGCTGCTGGGTATCGCAGAAACCCAGTGCATACAACCGCTCATCCTGAATGACTTTGTGAAAATACGCGAAGATCTTCGTCCGCGAGCGGGAGATGACCAAGTCCGCCAACGGTACTTCCATCGTGCTGGCCAGCAATTTAGAGCGGCTTTCGAGATCGCGCGTGAACCACTTCAGCGTAAGCGAGTCCACCAGGGGCACCACGCTATAGGCCACAACGCCCAACACCAGCAGGAGAGGAAGAATAAACCGAAGGGACAGACGCATGTGTACTCCTACAGTTTACTTTGGAATCAAAATCTTTTATGGTCGAGGGTATGTACCCCTACGGCCTCATCGGCAATTGCCACATCTCCGCCCATATTCATGAAAGCGGGTCTGTGGACTGGCTCTGCCTGCCGCGACCGGATAGCGAACCGGTCTTCGGCCGCATCCTCGATCCCGAGGGCGGACACTTCTCCATATCAAGCCCTACCAGTTCCGCTCAAGTCAAGACGACGCAGCGTTACCTCCCTAATACAAATATCTTGGTGACCGAGGTATCCACGTCAAAGGGTGACACCTTCAGAATCACGGACTTCTGCCCGCGCTTCGAACAATACGGCCGTGTGTACCGGCCAGCCGCCCTCTTTCGCATCGTCGAACCGCTGGCCGGCACTCCGTCGATCCGCGTGAGTTGTCGCCCGGTCACAGGATGGGGAAAAGAATATGCCCGGGGCATGCGTGGGAACAGTCATGTTCGGTATGACATCCGGGGTGAGTATCTCCGATTATTGACCAACATGCCCCTGACCTACCTGTACGAGGAACGCCCCTTCGCCCTCACCGAGAAAACATACTTCGCCCTCACCTGGGGCCTGGGGATCGAGGATGACCTCGCCAAGGTCAGTCACGAATTCCTCGACCAGACCACTCGCTACTGGCGCATGTGGGTCAAACATTGTTCGATCCCGGTGCTGCACCAGGAAGAAGTCATTCGGTCCGCGCTCGCGCTCAAGCTCCATTGTTATGAAGACACCGGCGCCATCCTCGCCGCATTGACCACCAGCCTTCCGGAAGAGCCGGGCGGCCCCAGGAATTGGGACTATCGGTACTGCTGGCTGCGCGACGCGTATTTTTCCCTGACCGCCTTCCACAATCTCGGCCACTTCGAAGAGATGGAAGGATTTCTCAAATTCCTGCTGAACATCGCCTACACGCATGAACATTCTCGGGAACGACTCGCACCGGTGTATACCCTCAGCCAGGATCTCCCGCTGCCGGAAACCGAACACCGGAACTGGGCCGGCTTTTGCGGGAGCGCTCCGGTGCGCAACAACAATCAGGCCGCCGAACATATCCAAAACGATGTCTACGGCGAACTGGTCCTCGCGCTGACCCCAATTTTCTCCGACAATCGATTCTACGATCTGCGGACCAAAGACCAGGAACAACTCGTCGCCAACCTCGCCCGGTTATGCGACCGGACCATCGCCCAGCCCGACGCCGGACTGTGGGAGATTCGTAATGGCTGGCAGGAACATTCGTTTTCCAATTTGATGTGTTGGGCCGGGCTCGACCGGGCCCACCGCATGCACAAGGCCGGATTTCTGCCCTCGTTGACGTTCGACCTCGACGCGGCGCGCGCACGCGCCGCACAGGCACTCCTGAACGCCATGAAAGACGGCTCGCTTCGAAACGGCCCCAAAGACGACACCTACGATGCCTCGCTGGCTCAGGCGGCGATTCTCGGCTTTCCCAACCGGGACGTCTGTGAATCCACGATGCAGAGCATTGCACGAACCCTGGCCGTGCAAGCAGGAGGGAAGGAAACCGGTTTCTATTTTCGCTATCTCCGCACAGACGATTTCGGACGGCCGCAATCCAGCTTTGTCATCTGTTCCTTCTGGGTCGTCCAAGGGCTCGCGCGACTCGGGCGGATGGCGGAAGCGCAGCAGATCATGGCCCAGGTCCTCACCGGCGCAAACCACCTCGGGCTCTTCTCCGAACATTTCGTACCCGAAACCCGCACCCAGCTCGGCAACTTTCCTCAAGCCTACTCCCACGTCGGCTTGATCAACGCCGCCTTCGCCGTCAGTCCGTCCTGGACGACGGTACTGTAGCCCGCGCACATCAATCCCACCGTACAGGCTCATGGCAGGGGCCTACGGATATTGAAGTAGAACCTGCAGGACAAGAGGGGTTGGTCGTCGGCGCCACGACATCATGTGATCATGGCAAGAATGATCATCTCGACACGGAAGTGAAGGCAGGGGAGAGTCCGACCTCGCCCCCGGAGCCCCTCTGGTCGGCTCCGGGGTGAGCAGAATTGGCGAAGAGCTGCCAATGGCACAATCTAAGGCGCAGCCAGCCCTCAACGTTACTGGGTGGGACCGACGACTCGAATCGTCCCCGGCTCAATCACCATGCCGCCCGGGACTGCTGATTTCATACGCGCATTGTAACTAATCACCATCCCCTTACTGAAGCAGAGGCTCGTGCTCTTGCTCGGTGACAATTCAGCTGTTTCCCCAACCTGGCCTATAAAGTTGGAAAAGTCGCGCTCACAGCTCAACATGTCCTTATTCAAGCCGGGAATATCGATCCGTACCGGAAGTGTGCGGTGGTTCACCCAGCGTACTTCGTCACCGACCCGCACCGTCAAATCAGCGGGATTCAAATGCTCCTCAAACTTGACCTCGTGAATCACCGCCGTCCTGGTCGTTTCCGCCAATCCCGCACAGCCTGTCATCAAAAGCAACCCGGTCAATGCAATCACTGATCCTCTCATCCGTATCCTCCTTCCTAAAAAACGATTGTACTTCCAGGCTCTCGGAATCTAAAAGGTCTGTTCATACTCTTCCGAGCCCACCGTCTTTACTTTACCATGTTCCACAAGCTCACTTCCAAGCTCGGGACTCAGTATTTTCGCGTGGAAGCCGATCTGCGTTATTTGACGCGGGTCACTTGATTGGCATCGGTATGGTGAAACAGGTCGCTCCGGCCCTTCATCTTCAGCTGCGTGTCTTCCTTGTAACTAAAACTGTCGCGTCCATGCAGGGTCACGGTCAGTTCATAGTGAACCGTCTTGAATTCCCGATCGAGAAACTTGTTCGAGCAGATACCGTAGGTATCCGATCCGGCATCCGCTGCAATCTGAAACGACGAGGCGTCCGGCTCCACGGTGCCACCGGCCAAGATCGTAATGCCGCGCGGGACCACAAAACATCGCAGCACCTGTTTCGCCGCCGCATCCCAGAGCCAATATCCGGTATCCTGGTGAAACGGGGCCTCTTCGCCCAATCGCCATGCTATCCTCAAATATCTCAGGCCGTAGAACTCTTGTTCATGATTCTTGACCGATCCGATCGGCTCAAACGTGAACCGTTCGCGAAAGGCATTGTGTTCTGTCCCTCGGTCATCGTCAGGCGCCACATCGGCGCCCTTGTCTCCCTCCCACACCCCAGCCAACACCGCCAACGGACCGAGATTCTTCAGCAGCTCGTCACCCATATCATCGTTCCTTTCATTCTGTTGTATTGACCAGCACCAGGCAAATCTACTCGCATCGCGTCGCGCCCAGCAACCACGAAAAAGCCCCTGAGTCTTGCAACTCAGGGGCTTGATTTGGTGGAGGCGAGGGGAGTTGAACCCCTGTCCGAAGATCGTCGGCTCATCGCGTCTACATGTGTAGCCGATTCTTTAAGCTTCGCAGCGACCCACGCCTATCGGCCGGCTTAGAATCGCCGCTAGCCCAGTATTGTCTCGCCCCCCGCCGCTGAGCACCGGCGTGGGACCAGCCCGCTGCATCGCGCCATTCCACCCCCGCGGGCCTCAGATGGAACGACGTCTCAGCTTAAATAATTAAGCTGCGAGTGCCAGTTCTTGGTTGGCAGTTGCGTTTTTCCCGGAATTTTACGAGTTCCCGAGATCTCGACATGCGACGATGGCGTCAATATCCCCGTCGAAACCGGTCGCCCCCTTTCTTGAAGATCGTGATTTGTCTCTCGTCTTTCGTGAAGCGCCGGACAAACCTTGGATGCTTTGGTTTACGAGATACCTTTCACGCTTCACGAGCGACCTGTCTTCTAGATGTTCATCATACCGCAGTGGTCAAGGGGATGCCAGGAGAGAAACGATAAGGCGGGAAACCCCGGCACGGACTCTCGCCGAACCGGCGTGAAGGTCCAGGTCCATCCCTGATCCTGTTGCGTAAAGATCTGCCCCTTGGGCAACTGTCCAGCAAAAAACTCCGGCGGGAGTGTCACCAGCACCTGTTCCTCACGCACCTGCCCCGGAACCGGGTGTGTGCCCTTACAGCCGCCCCCGCCGACTGGAGTCATCCCACCGGCAGCCCGTCACAACCCCGTACAGCGGGATGCCGTCAGCCACCCACATTGGTATTCACCCGTCGCTCCACGGGATACTGCCGTTCTCGCCAGGCGTCGAGACCGCCTTCGAGCGGGCGCACACGGTGGATGCCTTTCTTTTTCAAGAGAAACGCCGTCCTGGCGCTGGAGACTTCATTCGGGCAGGTGCAATAAAGCACAATGTCTCGGTCACGCGGAATTTCGTGATGACGATAGTCAATCTCTTCCATCGTGAAGTTGATCGCGCCGGGAATCGTCTCAGGATCGAGATCAAGGGCGAGCGGATGCCTGACATCGACCACGCTGATCGCCTCACCGGCATCCAACCGCGCCTTGAGCTCCTCTACGGATATCTTCGCCATCCGCAAGTAACGCAAAAACTTCTGCCGGTGATAGATCTTGTACCCGATGAATCCGGCCAGACCGATGAGCACCACCACGAGCATCAACCCGCCGGCTTGATCGAGCAATGTGGCGAGCTGTTCCAGTTGATTGCTGAATAAGGCGCCGACTCCGGCGCTGACCGCCGCCCAGATCAGCGTGCCCGCGATATCGTACAGTGCGAATGTCGTCACGGCCATGCCGACAATCCCGGCCAGCGGCGGCGCCACCGTGTTGAAACCGGGGATGAACTTGGCCAGCAACAGTCCACGTGGCCCGTACCGCTGAAACAGATTTTCCGTATCCCTCACGCAGGAGTCCGGCTCAAGCGACAAGCGACAGAGGAAACCCAGCACCTTGCCGCCCTTGATCCTACCAAGGTAGTACCAGGCAAGGTCCGGCGGGAGCGCAGCGGCAATCGGCACCAGCAGCGCCGTGGCGAGGCTCATTTTCCCGGCCCCGACGAGCGCACCTGCCGCGATGAGAAGAGGAATCGCCGGAATCGGAAATCCGACCTGCTCGACAAAGATCACCCAAAACAGCACCGAGGCGCCGTGATCGGTGAGAAACTGGAAGGTGTTCATCGTGGTCTCCTTCCAGCCACTCAGGCGCTGCGATACCGCGAGTATCGCGTAAACAGAATCGCGGCAAAGGGGAGGGCGAGGCCAAGCACCGCCTGGACAATCAACAAGATTCCCAGCTGACTATAATCGTCGGGCGTCTGGAGTACGTTGGTTGCAGGATCACGCACCTCCCGGGTGACGACAAACAGCTCGTTGAGATATTTCGTCCCCAGTTGGCCGAGCGACAGCGCGAGGTTCGTGAAGGACGCCATCACGGCAAAATAGGTCGCCTTGAGATTGGCCGGCGCAGAGTTCGCGATCCAGGCCAACATGGGGATCATGGAAATCTGACCGAGCGGCGATTCCAGCGCGGTATTCACCAACGCAATGAATCGCGCATCAACCAGGCCGCCGGTCAACGCGGCAGTCCACTGATGAAGTCCGTAATACATACTGACGATGGGCACTCCTAAGAAAAAGGCCGCCACGGTGAGGAAGCCGACCACATAGGCGATGGACCGTTCCGCCATAAACCGGCGAAACAGAAACATGCCCGCGAGCGTGAGGGCACTGCCGATGAGCGAGAGCACCGACAGAAACTGTTGGTCGAATCCGAGCTTGTCGATCATCCACCAGGTTGCGCCTTCACCGGGACCGGGGACCGCGCGAAAGACGAACACCACCAGCGCCGTGCCCACAAGGACATACCTTGCGTCGGGAGCCAGTTCCCTCGTGAGGCGCACCATCAAGACCGAGACAATGGCCATCGACCCGGCGAACACGATTTCTTCACTGTAGGCAAAATCTGCGACTCCGACCGTGAGGGTGAAGAGCACGAAGGCCAGGCTGCCTCCGAGAATCCACCAATTGGGCTTAGTCGATTCAGCGGCGCGGTCCATCAGCCCCTCAACCTGGTCAACTGTCATGCCCTGGCGCAGGAACCGGCGCCTCTCGCGCACTCGCAGCAACGACGCTGCGATCACACCCAGCACCGAGACGGCCGGAATCACCAGGGCCATCAGATAGACCTGCTGATAGATCCCGGCGATCTGTTCCTTCGGCAGATTCTCCACTCCAGTGAACAGGTACAGATTGATGAGGGCAACCAGGATGCCCCCACTGATAATGGCGACGCGTCCAAGTGTCTGCATCGTGGTGTGCATGAGTTTCAGCCTGGCTTCATCGATGGGCACCCCTCGTTCATCGACTCTGGGTACAGCCTCAACCGTCATCGCATCCGCCACCGTGTCCTGAATCACATAACCGATCGGTGACAACAACACGCTGAGCACATACCACACCTCGGCCGGCATCACGGCGACCATCGCCTCGCGGTGGCCGATCAGGCCGACCATGATCAACAGACTCACCGCAATCACCCCGGCACCGAAATACACAAGGAGACTTTTCCATCGCCACATCAAATCGACCAGATGTCCGAACGGCATTTTGAGCGCCCAGGGAATGCCCGCCCAGAACCCCAGCGCCGCCAGAAAGGCCGCCGACAGACCCAGATAGTCTTTGACGAAAAACGTGCCGACAATGCCGGTGAGACCCGAAATCCCGGCGGCCATGTAGACCATGAGCGGTGGTAGATAAGAAAGCTGGAAGTCGCGTGCGAGTTCCAGAATATTGCGGTCGATCCAGCGGGAGGCAGCAGCAATCACGAATGCGTATCCAGTGGCGGCAGTGAACTCATCTTCTTCTCCCTCTCTGTTACCCGTACGGGACCACCATTTGCAAGCAGGCCGCAGAACCAGCGGGAAGGGCCGGGGCCTGAGACCCCGGCCCTTCCGCCTTACCGGAACAGAAGCGTTGAGCCCGGCTCCTTCTGCCGCTCCACGTATTCGCGCACCTGCTCGTCACTGATCTCCACCTGAGCACGGTCCGCCGTGCCCTCATGCATACGTTCCTGAATCACATCGGATCGGTCGACCCGGGCCTGATCGGATACCGGCTTGGCCGACGTCGCACACCCCTGTATCAATGCTGATGCTGCCGCGATCATGATGACCATTTCAACGCTGCGCATAGGAACCTCCTTTCAATGCTGTCGTGCCTGCTCTGTCCCCATGTCATGTACGATATCGATTGCCGATGAATCAGTCCAATTGATAGTCTATGACCAGATGATTAACTAATCTTATCGATGAAGGAGGGACGCCGTGACCCTGACGGAACTGCAGTACATCGTGGCGGTCTCGCGCGAACATCATTTCGGACGGGCGGCGGACCGGATGTTTGTCACCCAACCTGCGCTCAGCCTGGCGATCAAAAAGCTGGAGGATGAACTGGGAGTGCCCATCTTCGAGCGACGAAAAAATCACGTCGAGCTCACGCCGCTGGGGGAGCAGATCGTCCATCAGGCGCAACGTGTGCTGGAGGAAGCGGAGCAGATCAAACTGCTCGCCGCGCGGGGAAAGAATCAGCTCGTCGGGGCGCTACGATTCGGGGTGATCGCCACGGTGGGGCCGTATCTCTTGCCGGACCTGATCCCGCAGCTGCACAAACGCGCACCAGGCATGCCGCTCGAAATCGAAGAGAATCTGACCGTCAATCTGACCGCCATGCTGAAAAGTGGCAGATTGGACGTGATCATGATTGCGCTGCCGTTCGAAGAAGCGGGCATTCTCACCCACACGCTCTACGATGAACCATTTAAGGCCGTCGTGCCGGCTGACCACCGGCTTGCCAAACGATCAAAAATCGATTCGATCGTCTTGAGTCACGAGCGCGTACTGCTCCCGCATGCCGGACATTGCTTCCGGCAACAAGTGCTGGACACGTGTCCGGAACTCAGCCGGTCGGACACGGAAAGTTTGCAGGGGAACTCGCTGGAGACGATCCGCCAGATGGTGGCCTCCGGGCTGGGCATCACCGTCATGCCATGCAGCGCCGTCACGGCCAAACACCACAACAAACGACTGGCGGTGCTGGAATTCATGAAGCCGGTGCCGGAACGCAGGATTGCGCTGGCCTGGCGGAAGGGATTCACGAGGCCGTCGGTGATTCCGGTGATCCAGGATGCGGTCGGTGCGTTGAAAATTCCCGGGCTGATGCCCATCACCTCACGATCATAAGCCTCACACAATGACAGGAGGAAGAATGGCCGGGTCACGAATCAGCACGCATGTGTTGGACATTGCGCAAGGCCGGCCGGCGCAGGGCATACCCGTCACGTTGGAAGGCCAGGGGTTGGCAGGAATCTGGACCGTGCTGGGCAGGAGCAGGACGGATACGGACGGCCGTACCGACGACGTGTACCCTGCGAACCTGCGCCTTCAGGCCGGGATCTACCGCCTCACGTTTGAGGTCTCATCTTATTTTCGATCACAGAACATGACGACCTTTTACCCCGAGATCGTCGTGATCTTCAGCCTGCGCGATGTCACACAGCCGTATCACATTCCGCTGCTCCTGAGCCCCTTCGGCTACAGCACTTATCGAGGGAGTTGAGGGAAGATCGGCGGCACGCCCTGCCGGTTACTCCCGTGCCCCCGCCGACAGGAGAAGGTCGGCGATGACTCGATAGCCCTTCTGTCTAGCATGCCGGAGGGGCGTCACTCCATCTCCGTCGGCAAGGTTCAGATCGGCCCCGGCAGCCACAAGCAACCCGACGATGGTTTGATGCGCCGGTCCGCCGTCACCGAGAATGATGGCCTCCAGCAACGCCGTCCAGCCCAGCCGGTTGACGTGATTCACCTCGATCTTCGTCTTCAACAGTTCTTTCACCACTTCCACGTGCCCCCGCTCGCAGGCCGGGATCAAGGCGGTGCCTCCGTAGCGATTGTAGATCCTGAAGTCTGGATTGGCGGCCAACGTCATTCGCAGAATGTCGAGATACCCGCTAGCCCCGGCCAACAACAGGGGACTGTTTTGTATGGCATCCTGCGCATTCACATCGGAACCGGCCTGAATCAACAATGTGGCGACCTCGACATGGTTCCCATACGTTGCAGCCATCAGGGCCGTGCGTCCCTGCGAATCACGAGCACGGACGCCGGCGCCTTCTTTCAACAGCCGCCGCACAACCTCGACATCGTTGCGTTCTGCCGCCCCAATCAAGGCCTGGTCACCGCTCCGATAAGTCGGCTCAGCGGAGGCCAGGCTGACGCTCACCATGAAGAGCAGCCCGGTCCATGACAGAGCACACGTCCAACCCATCTGATTCCAGCTCATCGCCGTCGCTCCACCAGATCGCGCAACGCGACCTGCATGTCCGATTGTGGCAGGGAGACACGCCCGCCATGACCGGCCAACACCCATTCGAACGGATATTCCGTCAGTTGCTCGATGGAACGGTGTAAGGCTGCTGCATTCCACACCAACTGCCGTGGCGAGGCGAGTTCCCTCATCTCCGGGTCCCACCAGAGGTGATCGCCGGTGAAGAGGAACCGGTCCCGATACAGCAGACAGAGACTGCCCGCCGTATGGCCTGGTACGGGGATGATGCGGAAGTCGTTCCCGTACAAACGGGGCGCGGCCTCTTCGACAATTACCTCCGCATCGGGCATGGCATGGACATCCGCACGGTGGATAATCCGTTCTGCCCCGAACCGGCGCGCATACCTGGCGGCGTCCGCCACATCATCTTCATGGGTGAGAAAAATATGGGCGATACCTCCCAGCCGGTCGAAGGCATCGACCAGTGGTTTGAGATACCGCGGCGAATCAATCAGCCAATTGCCGTCCGGATGCTGCACGAAGAAACTGTTCGCCCCGAACGACTGTTCCGCATTAAACCCGCAGTAATAGACGTTCCCTTCAATCAGGAGCGGGAAGTCGGCTTTCGCGGCACTCAAGAGGGTGTGGTTCGTATGCTCGGCCCCGATCGACCCGGTCGGACAGGCGAGTAAGGCGCGATAGGCCTGCCTCTGTTCCAGTTCGGTGATCGGTTGATGCGTCACCGCAGAATAGTCGCCGACCTCAGCGAAACTCGCCGGCGCCAGTTGGCGGCAGGCATCACAATCGATGCAGGTGGAATCGACGTAGAAGTTCCCGGCTCGATTCGCATCCAGGCGCTTCCGTGGGTCAGCCATTTCAAGCTCGCTTCCTTGCAGCCGTCACCGCCGGTAGAGACGGGCGCACCACCTTCGCACGATCCGCCGCGCGCCAGAGATACCAAGCTGCGGCCGTGCGATAGGGTCTCCAGCGTTCCCCATACCGCATCAATTCTTTCGGGGTCGGCATCGCACGTCGTTTGTACGCGATCCGGAATCCATTCCGCACACCGAAGTCATCCACCGGCAGGACATCGGGACGACCAAGCTGAAAAATCAGCAGCATCTCCACGGTCCATCGGCCGATACCTCGCACCGCAATCAACCGTTCAACAATGGCGTCATCATCGAGCCGCTGGATCACCGCGGTGGTCGGCACGGTTCCATCCATCGCCTTGGCCGCCAAATCATGCAGCGCGGCAATTTTGGCGCGAGAAAATCCAGTGCTGCGAATGATCTCCGGCGCCACCGCCAGCAGGTCGGCCGGACGAGGAAACCGCCGACCAGGGAACAGCGCGATGAACCGTTTGAGAATACTCTCCGCCGCCTTGTCATGCAGTTGCTGATAGGCAATGGCGCGGGCCAGCGACTCAAACGGGGAGCGCTTCACTCGAGGCAGCAACGCATAGGGCCCGACTTCGCCGATGACCCGCTTCATCACCGGATCGATCCTGCACAGGTGGGTCATTTCCGGTGATTGCCTGCTCATCCACCCCTCCGTGCGCCGCCGGCGGACATCCTGCACCTTCGGCTAGGCTGCTATTGCGGTGAAATCGCGTCCGCTTCGATCTCAACCAACATATCCGGGTCGATGAGCCGCTTCACTTCGACCATCGTCGTCGCAGGCCTGATATTGCCGAACACTTCTCCGTGCGCCCGGCCGACTTCCTGCCACTGATCGATGTTGGCCATATAGATTCTGGTCCGCACCACATCGGCCAGCGAAACCCCGGCTTGCTGTAACGCCGCCTCGATCGTCTTCAGAGCCTGAACGGTTTGCGCATAGGGATCGTCCTTGCCGACCAAACCGGATGGCGTCATCGCCGTGGAACCCGATACCTGCACATGCGCACCAACACGCACGGCGCGCGAATAGCCAATCTTGGCTTCCCAGGGTCCACCGGTGGAAACATTCTGCCGTGCCATGCTCACTCCTTTTGTCAGATCGTCATTACGTCAGGGGAATTCGGGTCTTGTTCTGCGCCAGCCAGGCATCGAAGGTCAGCAACGCGGGATTCAGACCGCGCGCCACCGCCGGATCACGCGGCCCACAGAAGGCCTCGGCAAAATCATGATTGAATTGAAACATATTGCCCAGATCGTCGGCACCGGGAAACCCGAATCCCCGATACTGCTCAGGGCTCACCTTGTTGTACCGAACCGGTTGACCGAACGCCTTGGTCATGGCCGCAGCCATCTCGGTTCCGGTCAAGTGTTCGCCGGCAATGGCCACCCTCTTGCCGATACACTCACGGCCTTTCTTGAAGATCCCCAATGCGCACTTGCCGATATCCTCTGCGGCGATGCCAGGCAACTTCTTATCGCCCATGGGAAGCGTAAAGCCCAGCGTGCCATCCGGTCCTTTTTTGGGACCCATCCCGAACGAAATCATGTTGTCCCAATAGAACGATGTGAGGAGAAACGTGGTCGGCACGCCGAGCTTCGTGAACTCTTGATCGGCTTCTCCCTTCGCATCGAAATGCGGGACCTTATACTTGCCCATCAGCGTGGGCATCCGGTTGTCCGAGAGCGGCACCCACTGGCGCGTGTCCTCCAGCGTCGACCAGATGACATGCTGCACACCGACCTGCTTGGCCGCCGTCGCCTGCGCCTTTACCTGGGCATACTCCTTTTCCGGCGAGAAATGTTCCCAGAAATTCGTCAGGCAGAACAGGCCATAGGCTCCGGTAAAGGCGCGCGCCAGGCTGTCCACGTCGTCGAGATTTGCCGCCACGACTTCGGCCCCGAGCTTCGCCAACGCCTTGGCCTTCTCAGAATTCACATCACGCGTGATGGCACGCGCAACAAATCCACTGCCGGGATCGTTCACGATCGCCCGCACGAGCCCGCCGCCCTGCGCCCCGGTCGCCCCAACTACCGCGATGATTTTCTTCTCCGCCATACATGCCTCCTTCTACCTCAAACTGTTCAAACAGGTCGCTCTTCTCACCCGCCTAGCCTCGGAACGCCGTGAGCAACCTGTTTCAACATTCTGTCACATGACGATGCCGCCGCCGGCCTGTATCGTCTGGCCCGTCAACCAGCGCGCCTGCTCACTCACCAAAAACGCCACCACATCGGCCACGTCGGACGGCAGCCCGAGCCGCTTGAACGGCGACAGCTGTTCGCCCATGTTGCGATACGGCTCCGTCAACACACCGGTATCCGTAAAGCCCGGCAACACGGTATTGACGGTAATACCGCGTGGCGCCAGTTCCTGCGCGAGCCCCTTACCGTACTGCTCCAGCGCCGCCTTGCTTCCCAGGTGCGCCGTGGCGCCGGGAAACTTCAGGTGGGTGAGCGCCGACGAAATATTCACAATACGTCCACCGTCGCTGAGCACCTTCGCCGCCGCCTGCATCGCAAAATACGGCCCCTTCGCATTCAGCGCAACAATGGCATCGAACTCCGCTTCCGTCGTCTCCACTAACTTCTTCGGAATGAACCGGCCCGCATTGTTGACGAGAATATCGAGGCGATGGAACTGGTGGAACGTCTCCTGCACCAGGCGTTGCGCTTCCGTTACCCGACTCATGTCCGCCTGGATGACGGCAGCGGCCCCGCCACTGGCCTGAATCCCCGCGGCCACCTCCCGAGCCTTCTCCTCACGCGCATGGTAATTCACCACCACCGTCGCGCCATCCTGCGCCAGGCGTTCGGCGATGGCGCGACCGATGCCGCTGGACGATCCGGTCACAATGGCCACTTTGCCCTTCAACAACCTCATGCCCGCGCCTCCATTCCTGTCCTGCCACTCGCCAGCAGTCGCCTCACCCACAAATCACTCGCGGCAGGCTAATGGTCTCGTGAAGAGTGCCTCTGATACAGTGCGCCCATGAGCCTCCGTCTTGACCAAACCGTGCCGTTCGGACGGTCGCTGCGCGAATATGAGTTGATGTTTTCACTCAGCGAGGCCGATCGCAGGGGCCGCATTCTGGACTGTGCCGCCGGGCCGTCCAGCTTCAACGCCGAGCTCACGGCGGCCGGTGGCAACGTCTGTTCAATCGATCCACTGTATCAATTCAGCGGCGCGGAGATCCAACGGCAATTCTTCTCAACCCTGGATCACGTCATCGCGCAGGTGCGGGCGACGCCGCAGAATTGGATCTGGAGGTATCATCGCGATCCGGAGGACCTGCGACGGAACCGGATCGCGGTAATGGATACCTTTGTGGCCGATTTCAGCAGGGAACGGGAGGCAGGACGGTATGTTTGCGGCGCCTTACCGAACCTCCCGTTCGAATCAGATCGGTTCGACCTCGCACTGTCGTCGCACTTTCTCTTTCTCTACTCGGATCACTTCGATCAGGCGTTTCACCTCAATGCGATTCGGGCCCTGTTGCGAGTGGCGCGTGAAGTGAGGATCTTCCCCCTGCTCGCGCTCCGCGCGGAACGCTCACAGCACTTGGAGCCGGTCTGTGAACAGCTTCGTCGAGAGGGCCATCACCTCTCGATCGAACGGGTGGGGTATGAGCTTCAGCGCGGCGGCAACGAGATGCTACGCCTCCGGCACACATGCGCCGCGACGCCTAGCGGGTGAGCCAATCGGGCGGGCCATTCCACCTTCCGTTGGACACGAACTCGGTCGCGGGCTTCCGCTCGCGCGATGTGACTTCCCGCTCGCGCAGATACTCAGGAAGTGCGGCCGGATCGCCCGGGTATCCGACTGCGATCATGGCCACCGGCTCATAGCCGGACGGAATCTTGAGATCGGCCCGGGCTTTCTCGAGGTCGAAACCCGCCATGGGGTGTGCGGCGAGTCCGAGCGCGGTTGCTTGCAACAGAAGATTCTCCGTCGCTAATCCCACATCGTGGAAGGCATGGCGATTCGGCTTCCCTTCATCCTCAAAATTCATACAGGCGACCGACAGGATCAACACCGGCGCACGAAAGGCCCACTTCCTGTTGCCCTCCACGAGACAAGCCAGGAGTCGATCATAGGCGACCTGATCCTCTTTGGTGGCGACGACAAACCGCCAGGGCTGCTCATTACTGGAAGAGGGGGCCCAACGCACCGCCTCGAACAGGCTGCGAAGCTTGTCTGGTTCGACCGGCCGCTCATCGAATGCGCGCGGACTCCATCGCCGCTGTAACAGAGCATGAATGGGGCAGGCCACATCAGCAGGTTTTTCCATGAATCCATCCTTCCCTAGATTGTCATTTACACCAACTACACCAACGTTCGCACCATGCGAGCGGGATTGCCGACGACGAGACTATCCGGAGGCACGTTGTGCACGACCACACTTCCCGCACCAACAACGCTGCGCGCTCCAATCGTGACCCCGGGCAAGACAACAGACCCGCCGCCGATCCAGACATCATTGCCGATCCGAATGGGAAGGGCAGATTCCAGGCCGGAACGACGCACCTCTGCATCGAGCGGATGCTGCGCCGTATACAGCTGCACGGAGGGGCCGATTTGCACGTCATTCCCGATTTCGATAGAAGCACAGTCAAGAAAGATGCAGTGATAATTGATGAAGACGTTCCGGCCAAGTCGGATGTTGTAACCGTAGTCGCAGGTGAAGTCGGGCATGATGACGGTTCCTTCTCCGACCGAGCCCATGAACTCACGAAGCAGCAAGATCAGAAAAGCGGGCTCTCCATCCGAGATGGCATTGTAGCGAGCGAGCATCCCCTGCGCGCGACGACGCTCCATCATGAGTTCTGCCGCCGACGAACGATACAACTCTCCCGCCAGCATCTTGAGCTTGTCGCTTTGTTCAGTCATCTCTCCACGACGCGCCCCCTCATATCAACGAATCCGGTCGAACCCCACATTCGTCCAGGTGGTGCAAAAGGTCAGCCGGGTCATCATAGGTACGATACGCACCCGCCCGTTCCAACTCTTCTCGGCCGTAGCCTCCTGATAACAGGCCGACGCCGAGCGCGGAGGCGCGTCGGGCCGCTAGCAGGTCCCAGACGCTGTCTCCGACGACGATGCACTTGACAATCGGCACGTTGAGCTGTTCGGCCGCCGCCAGAAATAAATCAGGGTCCGGCTTCGCCCGCTTGACTTGATCGCGAGTCACCACGGGAGTTCCGGAGGGCAGCTGCAGCAGCTTCAGGGCATGCTGCGCACTCTGCAGTCGCCCACTCGTAGCAATGGCGTAGGGCACCCGAGCTGCCGTCAGAGTGTCCAAGAGTTCTTGCGCCCCCGGCAACACCCGGAGCGAAGGGGCTTGTTTGGCATAGACCTCGGCGTGCACCCGCTGAATACGTTCCGCCTCTTCTTTCGAAACCGGCCGTCCGGTTTCCCGCCAGAGCGCCTGCAGCATGAGCCCCCCGCTCATGCCGATTTGTCGATGGATTCTCCAGACCGGCAACTCAATCCCGGCGGCCTGGGTGGCCTCCCGCCAAGCCAGCACATGCTGGTAGACGCTATCCACCAGCGTGCCGTCCAGATCAAAGAGAAAGGCTATGGAATCAAGATCGTGCGAAGCGGTCATGCCTGCTAGTTCTCCAGCGTTGCGTCCATCGTAATCGTGGTATTGAGCAATCGTGAAATGGGGCAGCCGGCCTTGGCAGCCGTGGTTGCCTTCTCCCAGGCGGCTTGGTCCGCCTTGGGAACCTTCCCCTTCACGATCAAATGCACGCCCGTAACGGTCCAGCCTGCCTCTACTTTTTCCATCGTGACGGTAGCAGTGGTCGCCAGGTGCTCGGCGACCAGATTCGCCGCACCCAATTGGCCCGAGAGCGCCATGGTAAAGCAACCGGCGTGGGCCGCCGCGATCAGCTCTTCCGGGTTCGTCCCTTTTCCATTCTCGAATCGGGTACTGAACGAATATTGCGTCTCGCTCAGGACCCCACTCTCCGTCGACACCGTCCCTTTTCCGGTTTTGAGATCTCCCTGCCATTTGGCTGATGCATTCCGTTTCATGTGGCCTCCTTGGTTTCAGTGACAGATGCTGGCCGCAGCGCCATTTGCGTTGGCCCATGCACCACTCAACGAGTCTAGCGGCTGATCCTGCCTATCACAAGCGCTTCATGAAGCGGTTGGTGGAGAGGCCGGTCCCTCTCCACCCGATCTGCGGCTACTGCACGTCGACCGTAATGGCATCAATTGCAGCCAAATGGTCATGATCGTGAGTCGCGGCTTGAACCTTGATCTCATGTTTGCCCTTGCTCAGTCCCTTGAATGTGCCGGGAAATTTCTTCTGCGGTTCGCCGTCCAGGTACACATGCCCATGAGCCGCCTTGGAACCCTTCGTGAGTTCGTAGGTGAGCTCGAACGTCTCTCCCACCGTTGCCCCGTCCTTCGGTGAGGTAATTGTGACGTGAGATCCATCATCGACCTCGGCGAACAGGGAACCGGCCGAAAACATCAGCCCCGCCGCGAACAACATGGCGCAGAATCCTTTCACATATCGCATCGCACCCTCCTTGGTTAGGCTCTGACGGTCCTTCATCGACCGCTCACTGTTCATCACCAACACACGTCATCATTCAATGGCCATCGTGCGTCCGACTTCTCTGTTCTTAGTGGTCTCCGTACCGGTCCATCCACTTGCGCAAATGTTCCACCGCTTCAGCCTTCTGTTCCGGTCGCAGAGTCGCATGCCAGTCCGCCACCTTCGGCAACACGCGCTGCATCAGGCGTTTCTGTTCAGCCTGGTGACGATCCATCAGTTGCGCCAGCTTGGCCTGGTCCAGCCGATCGCTTTGCACCTGGGCAATCACTTCTTCCATGATCACCTTGTGCTCCTGCTGAGACTCGGCACGAGCCGCCACCATTTCATCCCTCACGACCATGAGCTTCGCCTTCTGCTGGTCGTCCAAATCCAAATGTTTGGCAATCTTGTTCGTCATCCAGTCGGCTCGTTCCGCCGGCGTGTGATGCCGATGACAACCGGCCCCGACAAGCGCCCCGGCCAGAACCAGCGTCCCGATCGCAACCCGAACCGTGTTCTGCATCTTCATACTGCCCTCCTTGGTGAACGTGGTGAATGCCATGATGCGCGAGTGCTACTCATGAATATTCACTCAGTATTCAAAGGCGACGTGATAGAGCGCCGGCGTCATTTCCACCCCCAGTTGCCCCAGCTTCGCCTTCATAGGTGTGACACTCTTCTCATAGGCCTTCCAATACACGGTTTCATTGTCCCAGATGGCCACGTTGATGTAGTTAAACTTGCTCTCGGCCTTGATGCTCTTGTGGAATTTGCCGCTGATGAACCCCTCTTGCTTCGTGATGTGCTCCTTGACGTCCTGCCACCACTGCACAAACTCTGCCTCTTTGGCAGCGGGGACCGAAAACACATTGATCAATGTCACCGACATAAGGCACCTCCTTAAATAGGTTCGATTTTGACGTCCACCTTCACCTGCCACTTGTTGAGACGCAGTATTTGATCGCGACCCACCTGCGGTATGACGGGAGCGGGGGCCCCCGCCACACCTGCTCACGTTACTGTGCCATTCTGAGATCGATGACCGAGCCCTGCTCATTCAGCTCCACTACAATATTGGATCCTTCAGCGATCGGCTTGGTCTTCACCTCCATCCGCTCCAGCGGAAACACCTTCTCACCTTCCGGAGTGTGAAGCTTGATCTGCTCCTTAGTCTTGCCGGTATAGACCAACTTTCCGAAAATCAACCGGTGGGTTCCGGCCATCTTCTTATCCTTGCCGTGGACGTCGATCACCATGCCCTCCTCATTGATCCAAAGGGACACCCGATCGCCGACCGCCGCATCGGGAGGGGCATACTTCGACATGAGCGTGTACTCTGCAGTCGGCGTCTTCACATGGGCGAGACCCGACTTAATACTGGTCACCGTGCCATCCACCTGAATGACATAGCCGGGCTTCGTGCGTGGGTGCTCGTCGAAGCTCATCTCGACTGTGAAACGATGGATGTCGATCATCTTTCCCGCTTCGTTCAACTCGATCGTCACCGGGGCTCCTTCCTCCAAAGCAGACAACTTGGACTTTCCGGTTTGCACATCAATGGCCTTCTCTCCCTCCGGCGTCCACACTTTGATTTCTTTCTTATCCGGCGAGGCATAAGCCAGATTGCCGGTCACGAAGCGATGGGCGTGCCCCTTCTCTCCCTTCCGATGGACATCGATCACGGCATTGTTTTCATTGACCTGCATCTCCACGTCCTGGCCTACCTCAAGGCCCTTAGGTGCGAGCGTGGACGCGATCTTCATCGTTCCCCAGGGAGTCTTCACGGTGGTGATGCCTGACGCCACATTCGATACCACTCCGCTGACCTTCATGTGCGTCGCGCTCTTGCCCCCGCTTTCGGCAGCTTGACCATAGGGCACCGCCATCGACAAGCTGAGAACCATGGAACCGAAAATAACCATTGTGCGTGTCATCATCTGACTCCTTTCATAGTGAAGTTGAGAACTGTGAGACCGACTTGGCACACCGAACGTACACATCGACACGCCTTACTCATCGCCTGATCCCTCCGTGATTGCCGCCTCCTTTCCGACCTAAATTCTGCACGATCGCCTTGGTCATACAGCCTGCCGCCTGAATCGTGGCGCCCTCGCGGCACATCTGAGACAGCAGCGTGCTGCCCGCTTCATCGATGAACGTCACTTCCCGGAGATCGAGATGGCACGGGGCCGACTCGTCGAACTCCCGCTTCAACCAACACTCCCGCAGCTCCCGGACCCAGGGACCGGCCAACCGACCGGAAAGAACGAAGATGGTGCCTGGATTCGTATTCGACACCGTAATCTTCAGCATGGTCGTGGCCCCCTTCGTCCCATACGTCCGATGCTCGACCTCACCATGAGGCTCAAAACATACGGAGTGCGAAGCTCGCTTCCTGTGCCTTCGGAGCCGGCGACGCCGCCCGCTCCCCAAGCCAGCGAGCGATCACACCGTCGAGCGCCCACTTCCCTCCGCCGACGACCAGCAACGCCAGACTCATGCCGATCACGAGCAGGTGAAATTCAAACCCTTCACCGGTCTGCTGTCCGAACCAGTTCATGAAGAACCCCTGCGGCAAGTGCACGGTCATGATCGCGCCCAGCATGATCACGATGAAGCTCGCTGCCGTGAAGCGTGTGAACAGACCGGCCAGCAAGCCCACACTGCCGATGGATTCCCCGATGATGACCAGAAACGCGATCAGCCAGGGGAGGCCCATCTTTTGCGTGAAGAATCCCATGGTGCCTTCAAAGCCGGACCCTCCGTACCAACCCAGAAGCTTCTGGGCGCCGTGCGCGAATATCACACCTCCCAGCACCACCCGCAGAATCAAACCCGCCCATGAATCGTCTGTCTTGAAAAAGCTGTACATGGGAAACCTCCTTGTTATGGATTACCGTCGGTGGCTCCGCACCCGTTGCGGAACCGCACTCGTTATTCGATCCTTCAGGAACAGCCCTGCCACGAAAAGCGGCAGGGTCACGAGCATTCCGTACCACCAGCCCCACAGCGTCATGTCTTTCATGGCCTCACCTCCGGTTCGCTTGTGCATTGCTATGCACCGGTAATGGCAAGGCCCGTTCCAGCCGGTGCCAAATCACACAACAGAGGCTAACCGCTTGGAATACTTGGATGATCTGAGATAGATGGAGAAAACAGACGTGATCGCGAACGGAGCGTGACGAAATGAAAACGACGAGAGGTCGTCAGGTGACGAAGAGAGTCGTCACTCCCGGGGACGGGAGATGCCGAGCTTTTTGATTTTCGAGGTGAGTGTCGTACGCTTCAGGCCCAGGCGAGCCGCTGCGCCGTCCGGGCCGCCGATGACCCATCGCGTGTCGCGCAAGGTTCGCAGAATCTGGTCGCGCTCGGCATCGTGAAGGGTGGCTGCGGGAACCGGAGGCTGCGGCGCGTGAATCTTGAGTTCCGGAAGCGGCACCTGCAAATGGGTCCCCTGCGTCAGAATCACGGCACGTTCAATCAGGTTCTCCAATTCGCGGATGTTGCCGGGCCAGTGATAACGGGAGAGGGCCTCCAACGTCGCCGCCGGAATCGATTCGATCGGCTTTTTCATGCGAGCAGCATAGTGCTGGGTGAAATAACGCACCAGCACCGGAATATCCTCTCTCCGCTCGCGCAACGGCGGCAGGGTGATCGGAAACACATTCAGCCGGTAATACAAATCGCTTCGGAACTCCTGCTGCTCCACCAGCTTGGCCAGATCTCGGTTCGTGGCAGCAATCAACCGGATATCCACATGCACCGTACGGGTGCTTCCGAGCCGTTCGAACTCCTGCTCCTGCAGGACTCGAAGGAGTTTGGACTGCAGCTCCAGCGGAATTTCCCCCACCTCGTCCAGAAAGATCGTGCCGCCATGGGCCAATTCGAACCGACCGACTTTCTGGGCGATGGCCCCGGTGAATGCCCCCCGTTCATGCCCGAACAGCTCGCTTTCGAGCAGGCCGGTGGGAATTGCAGCGCAGTTCAGTTTCACGAAGGTCCGCTGCTTCCGATCACTGAGCCGGTGAATCGCGCGGGCAATCAGCTCTTTCCCCGTTCCCGTTTCGCCCTGGATCAATACCGTCGCCTGGGTCGGCGCCACAATTTCGACTTGCGAAAGGACCTGCTTCAACGCCCGGCTGTCGCCGATGATGTCGTCGAACCCGTGTTCGAGGCGAATTTCCTCTTCGAGATATAACTTCTCTTCGGTCAACCGGTCCTTGAGTTCCGTGATCTCTTGATAGGCCAGAGCATTGTCCACCGCAAGCGCGATCTGTCCGGCCACCTGGCTCAGAAACTCGACGGCCTGTTCGCCGAATGCCTGCTCCTGCCGGCTGGCCAGATTGAGACAGCCGAGCACGCGGTCATGCGACAACAAGGGCAAGGAGCACATGGAGTGGAAGCCTTTCATGACCAGGAGCTGAGGCACGGGGTGCGAAAACGCCTTCAGGTCCGGCAGATTGTTGGCGACCGTGGGGCACCTCCGCTCAAACGCCAGGCCGGCCAGAGAACCGGCGGTATCCGACATCACCCCTTCAGTCAACGCGCCTTCGTTGTCGGGGAAATCCAGGGCATGGAGGCGGACGCGGCCGCTCTTGCCATCGCACAGAATCAGACTGGCGTATTCCTGCGGCATCATCTCGCGCAAACAGAGACTCACTGCCCTGAAGACATCCCGCAGATCGAGCTTGGATACCATCGTATTGGTCATGCGCAATAACAGAGCAAAGCGATCGCGCTGACGCTCCACGTCTCGCCTGGCCTGCACCGCCGCTTCGCGGTTGAGCACATTTTCCACCGCGACGGCGACCTGCCGCCCGATGTGTTGCATCAGCTCCAGATCTGAAATTCGGTATGCCTCCTCCTCGATACTTAAAAATTCCAACGCGCCTAACTGTCGCCCTGGAGAAGTCAGGGGAACTAGGCAGCAGGACTGCACCCCATCCTCACGCATGAACGCCAGAACCTTCGGCCAGCGATGTTCCTCGTCCAGATTATTGATCAGCAACGGTTGCTGGGTTTCCCACACCAGACCGGCTGGTGTATCGGCAGGGATGGGTTCATGGCCGCCGATGATGTCGGCCGGAACATTCGCTTGCAACACATGCAGGCGCATCACACCCCGTTGCGCATCGTAGAGGGAGAGACCCACGAAATTGACAGGAACGAGCAACGGCAGACGGCGGGCAAGATCCTGGATCAGGGTCGGCAGGTCGGCATGGCTCGCAATAGCCTCTGCCACCTGCAGCAGAGCGCTATAGCGTGTACTGTCTCCTTGCATCGTCTGTAGGGATGGTAGGGGAGGCTGGTCGTTCATGAGTCGTGACGTAGTATGACCGCGACCGGAACAGTACGCAACGGGATCGACACGTCCTCTCGCCGCCGGTCTTCCGACGTGACGATGCTATCCGACATGAAGAGGACGCTCAGCCAGCAACCCGCCCCTGACTGAGCGTCCCGTGATGGCTCTGCTTCAGAAAGAACCGTCCGCGTCGCTTTCCCATATCAACACTTCCGCGCCGCCGGCCTGATCCGCTGTCAATCGACGAGCACCGGCAGCGGTCAGCCTCACGGCATCGCCGGTTTGCAATTCACCGGCCCCTTCCAATTCCGCCGCCCCTTTTGCAATGAACACATGCACATAGGGCGCATCCGGAACGTGCACCGGTTCACCAGGCTTGAGCCGCCCGCCCCACAGGACTGCACCCTTTTGACGGATGGAAATAGCCGCATGATGTCCTCGTCCGGACGCGATGGGAATGAGCCCGCCCTTGTTCAACTCTCCGTTGATGTCAAGCTGCTCATAGCCGGGATTGATCCGTTCCCTATCGGGCGGCACCCACATCTGGATAAAATGCACCGGCTTCTCTCCCAGCGGGTTCATCTCGCTGTGCCAGATGCCTGTTCCAGCGCTCATGCGTTGGGCCAGTCCCGGAAAAAGAAGGCCCCTATTGCCTTCTGAATCTTTATGCTCCAGCTCCCCATCCAACACCCAGGTCACAATTTCCATGTCCCGATGGGGATGGGTCCGGAAGCCGCTCTGAGGCGCCACGATGTCGTCGTTGCTCACCAACAACAGCCCGTGGTGCGTATTCTCCTGATCATAGTGATTTGAAAAGCTGAAACTGTGCCGTGAATTGAGCCAGCCGATGTGCGAATGAAATCGATCCTCGGCACGACGGATATCGACGGCCTGATGCTCCCTGCTGATCTCTTGCCTGGTCATGGTTGCGCTCCTTCCCTGTTAGCGGCATGGTGAGTTTTCAACTTGGTTCGCCGCTGCAGTTTCGGTATAACGCCGGTGGAGCACAAGGCAAGAAGGCACCGTCAGGTGGGAGAGTCACCATCTGGTAACCGACCCAAGAGGAGCGCCGGTGAAACAGCCCCGCACATGCCCAGCCGAATTGACGAGCACGTTGATCGCAGGCCGATGGAAGATCGTGATCTTGTGGTATCTGTTTCAAGATGTGAAACGGTTCTCCGAGTTACGTCGAACCCTCGCCGGCGTGACGCAGAAGGTTCTCACTCAGCAGCTCCGTGAGATGGAGCGTGACGGGATCATCGCGCGTAAAGTCTTTGCCCAGGTGCCTCCCAAGGTCGAGTACTCCGTCACTCCATTGGGCACCAGCTTAAAACCGGTCGTCGAAGCGATGCATCAGTGGGGCGAGGCGCATGTGCCCGCTGCTGAGTGACTCAGTGCATCGCATAGCGCGTCCCAGCGAGCTGGGCACCGAAGGGTGGCGGGTCGTTTGGAAGCGAACATGCACCGGCCAGCCGCCCGCTCCTTTCGGCCACTAACGGTCTGGGCGTCGCCTGGCGTCAAGGCTGCGAGGACTCCGCCGCATCAATCCACACCTTTTCTTCCGACTGAAATCGGCGGGTGCTGCACTCCTGTTGAACCAGTTTCTGCCTGTTGGTAGTCGGTAATGAGCGGACTGCTTCCCTCGCGTGTCACATAGGTCCACACCCATCGCCCCATGACCGCGACACGGTTGCGAAAACCGATGAGCAGAAAGACATGGACTATCGACCACAGAAGCCACGCCACCACACCAGACAGCTTCATGGATCCAATTTCCGCCACCGCGCGATGGTGGCCAATGGTCGCCATACTGCCCAGGTCACGATATCTGAACGGAAGACGGGGCGCGCCGCGTATGTCGCGCAGGATATTCACCGCCGCGGCTTGCCCCTGCTGTATCGCCGCGGCAGCCAGGCCAGGCACCTGTCGTCCGTTGGCATCGATCAACGCCGACATATCGCCGATCACAAAAATGTTACGATGTCCGGGGACGCTCAAGTCCTGCTCGATGCACACTCGCCCTGCGCGGTCGGTTGCGGCGCCGAGTGCGGGGCCCAACGGTGAAGGGGCGACGCCTGTCGCCCAGAGCGTGACGTCGGTTGCGATCCATTCGTCTCGCACCTTGATGCGCCCCGGTTCAACCGCCGTCACCAGACTCTCGGTGCAGACTTCGACACCCAACTGCCGCAGTTGCTCTGTGGCGCTCCATGACGTGGCTTCCGAATACAGACCCAAGATACGCGGGGACCCTTCATACAGCCGCACACGCGTCTGTGTCGTGTCGATCGCTCTGAAATCTTTTGTCAGGGCTCGCCGCGCAAGGTCCGCAATCGCTCCCGCCAATTCGACACCCGTCGGCCCTCCGCCGATGACGGCGAAACTCAACGGAGTGTGTCTGCCGGTGAAATGCGCGTCGCGTTCTGCCGTTTCGAACGCCAACAATAACCGACTTCGGATTTCAACCGCATCCTCGATCGTCTTGAGCCCCGGCGCATCTCGCTCCCATTCGTCATGACCGAAATACGCGTGGCGCGCTCCAGCCGCCACAATCAGGTAATCGTAGTCGAGCGCCGTCCCATCGCTGAGTTGCACCCGCCGGGCGGTGATGTCGAATCCTACCACCTCGCCAAGAATGATCTGAACGTTGCGCGATGTGTGCAGGATATGACGGAGCGAGGAGGCAATCTCAGCAGGGGAGAGCACGGCCAACGCCACTTGGTACAACAACGGCTGGAACGTGTGATGATTCTTGCGGTCGATCAGTGTGACGTCCACCGCTTGGTTAGACAAGGCCTTGGCAGCATGAAGGCCGCCGAACCCGCCGCCGACGATGACGACCTTCGGAGGTTGAGGTGTTTTGCTCATGGAAACACCCTCAGAGCGCGAGTCGGTGATACAGCGTTGTCCACTATTCCGTCCAAAGCGACCGCAGAATATGCATGGCCGTGCTGATCACCAATCGTGGGGGAGGGGAACGCCTCCACTCCACTCCTTTGAGATCGCACACCTGGAGTCGCGTTGGCCTGCCCAAAGAGCCCCCTCAGTAACCAACGGTAAACCGCTGCCGTGTATGGCGTGGTTTTTCAACCTCGTCGATCATGGCTATCGCATAATCCTGCGTCGAGATGCGGCTCTTCCCCTGTGCATCCGTCAACATCTGATCCGTACCCAGACGGAATGTTCCGGTGCGCTGGCCGGGAGCGAGATCCGCTGAAGGAGAGAGAAACGTCCAATCAAGACCGGATTCGTTCCGCAGCATGTTCAGCGTCTCGCGTGTTGCGAGGGCGCCTTGTTTATACTCTGCCGGGAATCCAGGCAGATCCAAGGCCTGAACTCCCGGCTTTACCTCCAAGCTGCCCGCACCTCCCACGAATAACAACCGCTTGAGACCGGCCTTTTTGACTCCGTCGATGATTGATCTCGCGCCTGTGACTTGAAGATTGTAGATGTCAGGATTACCCCACCCAGGGTTGAAGGCGCTGATGACGACATCGTGACCTGCGACCAGGCGGGCCACGTCGTCAGCATTGTAGACATCCCCCTTCTCGGAGTGAAGCTTCGCGTGCGGCGGGACCTTCTCCGGATGCCGGACAATGGCCGTCACCTCATGGCCACGATCCAAGGCTTCTTTCAGAATGGCCGATCCCACAAACCCGCTGGCTCCGATCAAGGCAATCTTCATGGTCAACCTCCGCTCTCCGATGGGTTCAGTTGCGATACCGGCGGCTCTTTCAGCCGCCGGCTCGCTCTCCTCAGTGACTTGGTTGGTCGTGTCGAACGGGAAACGTTCCTGACGGAACGATTACTCCGTTTTGTCGGCAGAAAACTGCAGGCCGGCAGTGCCCCCGGTTTCGATGAACAGATTCATGAATGCCGGGACGGTGTCCTTGCGTTGCCAATCCCGCTGCAGCTCACAGAACAACTGCGGCACACTGATCATCTTCCCGCCCGCCTGCTCGATCCGGCGCAACGCCATGTCATGGGCGGCCACCGATGTGCCGCCGACGGCGTCAGCCACAACATAAACCTCGAAGCCTGCCGCGAGCGCGTCCAAAGCCGGAAAGGTCAAGCAGGCTTCGGTCCAGAGCGCGGTCATAATGAGCTTCTTCCGGCCCGTGGCTTCCACGGCTTTGCGGAACTCGATATCTTCCCAGGAATTGATCGACGTGCGGTCGTAGGTCGGAAACTTGTCGAGCACCCTACGCAACTGCACGATGGGTGGTTTGTTGAGGCCGGTCTTGACGTTGACGGTGGAATGGACAATCGGCAAGCCATAGGCAACAGCCGCCTTCGCCGCGCCGACAATATTATTGACCATCAGCTGCCGATCCATTGAGGCAATGGAGTTCACCTGCACCGGCTGATAATCGATGATGATGAACGCGGAGTTCTGCGGGGTCAACAACTGATCCTTCTTGGGGTCTCGAATTGGTTCACTGGCCATGGTGTCGTCCTCCTATTGGTTGATGGCAGACCACGGCTCTCGCCGCACCCTGCGGTAGGGAGTTATCCTCGCTGGAAATCCAACACTTCGGTGATGGTGCCGGCGATGATCAACGTCTTCCGGCCTGTGGCCTTGACGGTGGCGACAAAGTCCGCGTTATCCCAGGCATTGATCTCGCCTTTGCGCGCCACATAGTGCGCATAACGCAAACCTCCCTCCTGGCTTCATCCACGCTCCAGATGCCGGAACGGTGAGGGGCGTCTCTTACGTTAGTAGCCTGCAAATTTTTCCGTACGAATGGCGCTGTCGTCGATGCCGGCTGCTTTAAGCATCGTCCGTAGTGCGCCGACCATACCCGGCGGGCCGACCACGTAATACATCGGCTTGTCGATGTTCACGAGATGTTTGGAGAGCAAGGCTGCGTTGATGTATCCCGTCTCACCCTGCCAGGGACGGGAAGACTTGGCGGGCTCGGTCATGGTGCCCACGAAGCGATAGTGAGGATTGTTGTCCTGCAAGGCCTGCAGCTCATCCAAAAACGGCGCATCCTCCGGTCGCCGGTTGGAGTAGAACAGCACCATGGGGTGCGGCGACCGTTGCAACGCCGCCTGCACCACCATGCTACGGAAGGGCGTGATCCCGATCCCGCCTGCCAGAAAGACGGCAGGGCGGGTCTGGTCCGGATGTAACACGAATTGGCCGAATGGTCCCTCCATCCGGACGATTGAGCCGAGCGGCATCCGCTGCAGTTCGCGCTTGAAAGCGGTATCACGCAGCCGGGTGGCCACCATCAGCGTCGATTCTTGCGGCGCACTCGCGATGGACAAGGCCCTGGTGTTGCCCTCCGCATCCGTCTCAGAGGGCTGGGGCAACGTCAGGTCGACAAACTGACCCGGCGTGAACACAAACTGCGGCGGCTTGTCGAAGTAGAACGCCATCGTCCCCTCCGCCACCAGCCGCCGCTCGATCAGCGTGATCGAATACCCGTTCTCGCTCTCCGCATCACCCATGATTCACCTGTTGCGTCGCACGTTGCATGCACGTGACGCGAACCGCTCAGAGCGATTTGTGTGTTCCGTCGCAAAACGGAGGATTCTTGGTCTGTTTGCACTGACAGAGCGCCACGGTCTTCTTTTCGGTGGTCGTAAACTCCATCGGCGTAAACCCAGTTCCTTTGTGCGACCCGTCACAGAACGGTTGCTTCTTCGAACGCCCGCACCGGCACCAATGATAGGTGCCCGCTTCCAACTCCAACACGGCCGGCTGTTTCGCTGCAATGACTGGCTTCTCCATGTGTTGTTCCTCCTTGTGAGATGATAAATAACGCGGTTCCTGACTCTTGCACAGACACTCGAACTGACGGCAACCCCGTCGATGACAACGCAAAACGGTTCCAGGGACGGGGACACACAGCTAGCCGCGTGTCCGTAACGCCTCGATCAGTCGGTCGGCGACGGCGCCTCCTGATGCCGGATTCTGTCCCGTGATGAGCCGGTCATCTTCGACCGCGAAGGGGGCCCACGCCTTATCGGCCTTCGTATAGACCGCACCTCGCGACACCAGTTCGGTCTCCGTTAAAAACGGAACAAACTTATCCAGTTCGGCCAATCGTTCTTCTTCATTTGAAAACCCGGTGACCGTCTTGCCCTTCACCAGTAACGATCCATTCGACAAGGTAATGTTCAGCAGGCCCACGGCTCCATGGCATACCGACGAGACGATGCCGCCTCGTTCATAAATCGTGCGGCTGATGCGTTGCAAGGCTTCGTTCTCGGGAAAGTCCCAGATCACGCCGTGGCCGCCGGCATAGTAGATCGCCGCGTAATCATCAGGCTTGACCTCGCCGGGTGCCAGCGTCGCCCCGAGACGATTCATGAATTCTTTCTTCTGGTACCACTCCCAATCGATAGGCTCCGCCATCGCCAGACTGTGGGGATCGATCGGCGTATATCCCCCCTTGGGGCTGACATAATCCACGGCATAACCCGCGGCCTCGACCTTCTTGACGAAATGCACCGCCTCACCGAGCCATAAACCGGTGGCCCGATTCAGGTTCGGATATTTTTCAACGCTCGTGAGTACAACCAATATTTTCCGGTTCATTCTCTTCTCCCTGGCTACGGCTATAAATACAGCGGCTTGATCGGCGAGAGGACAGCCAATGGATTGTTTTTCCAAGTCGCTTCGTCGGCGTCCACGTACACCTCGACCTCATTGCCGTCGGGATCATGGAGGTACAGACTTTGACTCACCGTATGGTCGCTCATGCCGTCGATCACAACGCCGGCCTGCTCCAATTCTTGCTTCGCCGCCCGGAGCTCGTCCAGGCTGTCGCCGACTTTGATGCCAATGTGATAGAGCCCTCGACGCCGCCCGGAGGGAGAGGCCGGAGCATCGCCGACTTGGATGAGCAAGAGCTCGTGATGGGTGCGGCCAGATGTAAGCGCCGCGGCCGCACCATTAAAAGCCTTTCCGACCTCCTTAAATCCCAACAGGTCCCGATAGAACTCCAGTGCGCGCAGCAGATCCTTCACATAGAACACGACATGGCCGAGATAGTGCGCCTTCATGCGCTCGACTCCTTCCCGGACGACGATGTCCGAAGCAGTGCCCTAACCTCGGCATGCGCCAGTACGACATCAGGCTCGCGCTGCAACGCGTCGTAATAATGCCGGCCGAATCCATTGCCTTCTTCAGACGGCGTTAACATGGTCCGCACCGAATCGATGGTCCGGGCAATCTCCGCCCGATCCTCGATCTCTTTATCCTCGGACAGTTCATCGATCTTCACCATCAATTGAGACAGGGGGCGCAGCCAGGCGAACCACGCATCACCCAATACCAGCTGAAAGAATGCGCCATTCGTCTCGATCCGCCCATGCACCCGCTCATAGGAGACCCGTTCGGCGTCCAACAACGCCTTGTGCAAACGCAGCAATGACCGCGACAGATTACCCAAATGCGCGCGCATATGATCCTGACCTGACATGATCCCGCCTCCTTGCGAATCGCTCCCGCTTATCCCGTGGGTTCACTATCCAATTGATGCGCCTTGCGACCCCCTCGAGTAAGCGGATGCAGTGCCAGCTGCCCCTCGACCATGACCCGCGCCATCTCCGCCGCGCGTGTGACGAGCGCTTGCGCGCCTTCTCGTAACTCTCGGCTGTGCTGTACCTCGCTGTTGTTCCGCTCCATGTCCTCTGCGCTCCACCCACGCGAATGGGCGATAAACGGAAACTGCGGAAACTGGCAGCCGATTTCGGCAAAAAAGGTCATCAGTTGACCGGCAACACCCTGCACATTGTCTTGGCCACCCATAATGATGAATGCGGCGACTTTATTCTTGAGGAGATGCCGGTTCGCGATCGTCTCCTGGTTCTGAATGCAGTTCATGCGCTCGACCATTTTGTAATAGAGGCTGCTCGCTCCACCCCATCTGATCGGAGTCGAGACGAGGATCACATCCGCCCAATGCACGATGGCCTCATACACCCGATCCATTTGATCGGTCGGATCCATCTGCGTGATCGAACAGGGCCAGGTGCAGGCTTCCGCGGCCTTGGAATAAAACCCTTCACAGGGCCTGAACGAAAGCTCACGCAATTTGATGAGTTGCGTGTCGAGCTGGAGATGCTCGCGCGCATGGGCTAAGGCTTCCTCCAGCAGGGCATCGGAGGCGCTAAACCGCGGCTGGTCCTTCGTCATCGCGGTCGTGGCAATACCCAGCACACGCACGGGACCGTCGGCTCGCACGATCGGGCGCGCCAGCGGGTGTGATTGTTTCGGGAGCGTCTGTCGCTTCGTCACCGGTGTCAGATCGACAAAGACGCGCCCATCCTCCACTTTGACGGCATAGGTCGCCACCTGATTCCCTTCGTATCCAGGCCCGCTTTGGCCGGTCCGATGATGAAACTTCCAGTAATGCCAGGGACAGACAACATAGTCGCCATCGAGCCGCCCCTCACCCAGCGGCCCGCCGATGTGATTGCACACCCCGGAGATCGCCGCGAACCGGCCGTCCTTATAACTCAACGCCAGCTGTGTCTGACCGCAGACGATCTGCTGAAGCGGGCGCTGTTTCAACTCATCGATCAAACCGATCTCAGTCCATGTCGCATCCGGCATATCGAGTTCCTTCAGGTGTCAGCCACACATCCATTTGTCACAAGCGCTGCTCTTCCAGATCGTACACATCGAACTACACGTAAACAGGGCGGTAGTTTCCTCTTCTCAAAACGTGGCGCAATGACGGCGCAGAAACCGTACACTTCTGCAGCGGCACCTTCAAGCCACGATTCGGTCATCAGGATGCCTGCTTCCCTGTGTCGTAATAATACCGTTCGTGAACGATCTTGCCGTTCTTCCACTTCGCCAGCACCACCTGTTCCATATGAACCGGCTGCCCGCTGACGGCGATGAAATCGAGCGCACACTCATAGAACGTGACGCCGTCGCCGACTCCGCTGGCCGTGACATTGAACCCTTTCCACTCTTTCACGTTGCTCATAAACTGTTTCTCCCGCTCGATATTGGCCGCGAGACCCTCTGTCGGAGGATGGGCATTCTCCTGCATCTTGACGTCCTTGTCGTAGAACTCGTTTATTGCCTCGATGATCTTGCCTTGACCGATATAGCCGAACAGATCGTTCAACCGCTGTTGCAGATTCGTCGTGCTCATGACCGTTTCTCCTTTTGTGATTTATTGACGAATGTTATCCCGGCCTTCTGCACTTCCTGGTAGGGGAGCAGCCAGACGAGCGACTCGTCGCTCAGATCACCGACTTGAATGCGATTGCCCCAAGGATCGCGAAAGTCGCAGCGGAAACCTGGCTGCATCTTCAACTTGTACTTCTTCGTCAGCTTCTGTCTCACTTCTTTGATCTGCTTGGCATCACGGACCATCAGACCAAAGTGCTTCACCCGGTCCGGTTGCAGTTGCTCGACCTCAAAGATCGCCATGAATTGATGCTCCCCCAGCTTGCACCAGGCGGCACCTTCACCGCCTCGGAGCATCTTCAAGCCGAACACGTCCGAATAAAACTTCACCGCCTTCTTGGCGTCGGTGACTTCAATGACGATGTGGTTGCAGCCATAGACTTGCACCGCCATCACACATCTGCCTTTCGTCCGGCGCCCTCCGCCGCCACCCGCTTGAGCGCCGACACAAAGACGTCCACCGGCTGTGCACCCGAGATCGCAGACGTCCCGTTCACGATGAAATAGGGGACGCCACGAATGCCCAGCCGGTGACCAGCCGCGGCTTCCGCCTTGACCTCTGCAGTTCCTTCGTCGCTCTGGAGCATGCGTTCCACGGACTCCCGATTCAATCCTGCACGGCCGGCAAGATCGACGAGGGTCGGGACCGACCCGATATCGGCCCCCTCCTCGAAATAGCCTCGGAAGAGCGAGGCGACCACCGCGTTCTGGCAGTCTTCTCGTGCACCAAGCCAAATCAACCGATGCGCGTCAAACGTATTCGGCGCCCGTGCAATCTTCTCGAATGCGAAGGCAATCCGCTCCGACGCTCCGGCAGCCAGCACAGATTCCTCCATCTGCCGGAACGTCTCCAGGCTCCCGAACTTCGCTTCGAGATAGGCCGTGCGATCCATCCCATCCTTCGGCATCGTCGGATTCAACTGAAACGGCCGCCAGGTCACTCGTACGTCTCCGCCGAACTCTGTCAGCGCTCGTTCCAGTCGCCGTTTCCCGACATAACACCAGGGACAGACGACATCGGAATAGATGTCGATATGGAGCGCCGAATTCGTCACGACAAATGTCCCATCTTGCCTGCTTGATAATCCTGTGCCGCCTGCATCAACTCCTCGCGGGTATTCATGACAAAGGGACCATAGCGTGCGATCGGTTCATTGATCGGTTCTCCGCTGAGAACGAGCAGCGTCGCATCTTCTTTGGCCTCAAGTGCCACCCGTTCGCCGGCCTGCCCGAAGACGGCCAATTGAGCCTCCCGGGCCTCCTTCGACCCGTTGATCGCCACCCGGCCCCGGAGCACGAGCACCGACGTGTTAAACCCCGCCGGCAACGTCAACTCAACCCGGTGCCCAGCCGTCACACGAAGATCGTACAAATGGACTGGGCTGAACGTCTTTGCAGGGCCGGCGACGCCCTGAAATTCGCCCGCGATGACGCGAACCTGGCCCGCCCCACCCGGAAGATCCACCGTTGGAATATCCTGATTCACCAGCGTCTGGTACCGAGGCGGCGACATCTTGACCGCCTTCGGGAGATTCACCCAAAGCTGCACACCCTCCAGCGTGCCCCCCTGCTCGGCAAACCCTTCCTCGTGCAGTTCCTCGTGCACGATGCCGGAGGCCGCCGTCATCCACTGCACATCGCCGGGACCGATGACGCCGCCGCTGCCGGTCGAGTCACGATGCGACACCTTGCCTTGATACATAATCGTCACCGTTTCAAACCCCCGATGCGGATGCTCACCCACGCCGAGCCGCCGGTAGGTCGGAGGAAAATACTTCGGCCCCATATAGTCCAGAAGCAGGAAGGGAGAAAATTGCTGATCGTCTCCCTCAGGGCCCGGAATCATGTTGCGCACCGGAAAGCCATCACCGACCATATGCGGAGAATCAGCAGCATACACTCCGGCCAGTTCCTTCGTGACCGCACTCGCTGTCTGCTGTGTCATCATCGTGTTCCTTTCCTTGTCCATACCGATCACTCTCCGCGGAGTATCCTCACAGCCGCTTCTCCTCCAAATCGTACACATCGAACCATACGTATACCGGACGATGCGCCGGCACGAACTTGGGAATATAGTCTTCGAGGTATTGCTGCGCCTCAAGGCTCATGTCGCTCAGCCGCGTATCGCGCAATGTGTTATTCCACTTCAGCACGTCATTCGCATCCGTGATCTTCGACGTCTCTTTGATCCATTCGGCGATCTGCTCATCCGTGGCTCCTGTCGCCACCACCGCTTTCAATTGCTCCGGCGTAATCCCCGTAAAGGCAAACCATTGGCTGGCCAGCGAACAGGGCCAATAGCTGTATTCCCCGTTGATCCCGAGCAACAAGGCCCGGCATTTATCCACACAGCGGGCGGCAATCACATAGCCGCCCAGTTTTTCACGAGGACTCCGAGGATAGTCCTTCCGAAGATCCAGGGCCAATGTGCCGACTCTATCCAAATCCGTTTTCATGACGGTCTCCGTTGCTTCCCTACAAGGTCTTTGTTGCAGCCTCCATCATCAGCGCCTGTACCGGCTGCGGCTGTACCAGCGATATCTGGCACAACCGCCCGGCAGAGCCTGTTGACGCTTAGCCCAGATGTCCCATCCGGCCCGCTTGATAGTCTTGGACCGCCTGAATAATTTCGTCGCGCGTGTTCATCACGAACGGACCGTACCGGGCGATCGGCTCGGCAATCGGTTCTCCGCTCATCACGAGAATGGTCGCATCCTGCTTCGCCTCCAGCGCCACGCGCTCACCTCGCTGTCCGAGCAACGCGATTTCCACTTCCTGAACAGCCTGCGACCCGTTCACCACAATCTGCCCGTGCAGCACAAACAGGGACGAATTGAATCCCTCGGGTAAGTCGAGTTCCATCTGATGTCCCGCCTGCAACCGCAGGTCGTACAGATGGACCGGACTGAAGGTCTTCGCCGGACCTTTTGCACCGCGAAACTCCCCGGCGATCACGCGCACCCGACCAGCTCCTCCATCAAGCTCGACCGCAGGAATCTCGGCATCGACCAGCGTCTGATAACGAGGCGCGGTCATCTTGGACGCCCTCGGCAGATTGACCCACAGCTGGATCCCCTCCAACAGGCCACCCTGTTTGGCAAATTCCTCTTCATGCAATTCTTCGTGCACGATACCCGAAGCCGCCGTCATCCACTGCACATCGCCGGGACCGATGACGCCGCCGCTGCCGGTTGAATCACGATGCGCCACCTTTCCGTGGTACATAATCGTGACCGTCTCGAAGCCCCGATGAGGATGCTCACCGACCCCGAGCCGCCGGTTGGTCGGCGGGAACTGCTGCGGCCCCAGATAATCGAGCATCAAAAACGGCGACAGCTGTTCCTCGATTCCGGCGCCGGGAATCATGTTGCGGACCGGAAACCCGTCGCCGACCATATGATGAGACCCTGCCTGATACACACCGACAAGGTCTTTCGTGATGGATGTGCCTGTTCGCATAGCGGTCTCCTTCCTTACACCATTCCGCGCAATGCTTCCGCGAGGGAAATGGTCCCTCGCACCAGCGAGGCGGGGTGTTCATACGTGATCGCACCGGTTGAAAACGCCGTGTACATTTCCTCGAACAAACCGGCTGCTTCTCTGGAAAAACCGAACAAGGTCAATGTCGGCACCACGGCACTGAGCGGCGCCGGTTGCGCGACGACCGCCCGCCCAAGAATCCGGCCGAGCGCTTCGGCCACCTGTTCCGGACTGTACTCCTCCGGACCTGCGAGCTCCACCACCGTCTGGCCCCTTCCACCGGCCATCAATCGCTCTGCTGCGACACGGCCGATATCCTTCGTCGATATCATCGGCACCTTGGCCTGCGGCGCAATGAATGTGGGCAACAGCCCCTCACTCTTTGCCAGACCGATACCCGGCGCCCAGTTTTCCATGAAATAACAGGGGCGCAAAATCGTCAGATTACGAGCCACCGCACTCAGTTTGTGTTCACCGTATCGGACGGCGCGTATAGGGCCGGTGCCTTCCGGGAGCTGGCCGCCGACGGACGAGAGCAGCACGACGTGCGAAATCCCGCTCGCTTTGACGGCTTCGGCCGCGCGATCCATCCGTTGCCGTTGCTCCGCAAGCCATGCCGCAGCCCCATAGTTCGGCGGAACCAGCAGATAGACACCCAACGCCCCTTGCAAGGCTTTCGTCAAGGCTGGCACATCATCCAGCGAGGCAACGGCCACCTCAACCCCTTTTGCTCTCCAGGCTGCTCTCTTGTCGGCCGACCGAACCACCACCCGCACGGGCTGTTTGCGAGCAAGCAGCGTCTCTACGACTGCGGCCCCTGTATGTCCTGTAGCACCTAATACAACAAACATCTTCGGTTTCCTTTCCGGCCTCAGGCAACTCGTTCCGCCACAACCCGATCAATCGACCATCGGCCGGCTCCCGTTACCAGTAACGCGGCGGCCAACCCGATCACCAGGAGGTGATACTCATACCCCTCTCCCTGCTGTTGCCCAAACCAGTTCATGAAAAACCCAAACGGCAGATGCACCGTCAGAATGGCTCCCAGCATGATCACAACGAAGCTGGCGGCCGTGAATCGCGTTAACAAGCCGGCGAGCAACCCCACGGCGCCGAAAAATTCCCCCATGATAACCAGAAATGCGACGATCCAGGGTAGCCCCATTTTCTGAGTGAAGAACCCCATGGTCCCGTCGAACCCGAACCCACCGAACCAACCCAGTAACTTTTGAGCCCCGTGCGGCAGCATCACCAACCCCAAGGTCAGCCGCAAAATCAGGCCGGACCACCCATCATCTGTCTTGAATAACGCCTTCATTTAATTTCCCTCCAGAAATTGACCATAGACCGCCTGACTCTGCCCACCGCACAGATCCCCAGGCGAAGCGCCATATGGGCCGAAGTCACTATAATAGTTCTAATTAGAACCAAGTCAAGGGCAAATATGCTCCCTTGACGGAAAGGACATATCGTCCTCGAGATCAGTCAGTTGTGGGTTTAGGGGTGCGACGGGTCACAGGCCGATCAACCTGCCGGGCGGGGAAAGGGACACAACACGCTGAGAAATAACCGAGGCCTCAATGGCTCTCGCGGGCAGGGACAAACCCGCTTACTTCCTGCTCTTGATCGCGCGTTCGACTTCACGGCCTGCTTCGCGGGCCTTAATCGATTCACGGCGGTCGTATTGCTTCTTGCCCTTCGCCAGGGCCAACTCCACCTTGGCATGGCCGCGCTTCGAAAAATAGATGCGCAGGGGGACGAGCGTGAGACCCTTCAGCTGAGTCTTTCCGATCAGCTTGTTGATCTCCTTGCGGTGCAGCAGCAGTTTCCGCTTGCGGAGCGGGTCGTGATTCATCAGATTGCCGTGCGAGTAGGGACTGATGTGACAATGCTGCAAGTAGACCTCGCCGTCATCCACCGAGGCATAACTGTCCTGCAGATTGACGCGCCCTTCCCGCAACGACTTCACCTCCGTCCCCCGCAGGATGACGCCGGCTTCGAACTTCTCTTCGATAAAGTAGTCGTGGTACGCCTTGCGATTGGTGGCGACGACTTTGTACTGGTCTTCTTTATCGTGCGTTTTTGTCATCTCATGCCGGGGTCAGCTATTTCCATCGAACGGATTTTGCTATCATACCACCATGCGTGGACAGAGCAGACTCGATTCCTTGGGCTCGATCCTGGCCGGTGTTGCTCACAGGTTGGGCCTGGAGAGCAAACTGTTCGAAGCGCGCTTGCGACGCCAGTGGTCGGACATCGTGGGCGAGCCGATCGCGGCCCACACGCGTCCCGACCAGATCCGGTTCAAAAAACTATACGTCCTGGTCCATAATTCAGTGTGGTTGCAGCAACTCACGTTCCTCAAACCGGTCCTCTTGGAGAAGGTGAATGGAATGGCGGGGCAACCGCTGGTCACGGAGATCGTCTTGCGTGTCGGGGAGTTTCCGGCAGACCATTCGTCGACCGTAGCCGGTGCGGCTTTTCCAGATCCGCCTGCCGTTCAGCCATCCCTTCAGCTCCTCCAGGAAGCCACGCTCCACACGCAAGGCATTCAAGACCAGGCTCTGCGAGAACACCTGATTACGCTCATGGCGCAGGCGTTGAGTCAGCCGGCCCCTCCGCCGCGTTCCTCACGACAGTCCCCTTGAACAAGGGTCGCGAATAGGCCGCGGTGGCCACACTGTCTTTTCCCCTGGGAACCGGCCCGATGCGGCCTTCTTCTTCCTGTTCATCCAGCCGGTAGAATCCACGCACGGATCCCTCGAACCCGTCCCGCACCGTGGCATCGTCGCCCGTCACATACTTATGCAGCACCTCCGGCTCCGTCCAGCCCTCATCGGTGAAGATATAAATCGCAATATGCTGATAGCGTCCCTTCGGATCATCCAGGGTCGTCGGCTGGATTTTCATACTGCCGAAGTTCCGGCCTTCCGCGCCGACTTTCCGGAATCGTTCGATCAGGGTTTCGATTTCGGTGTCGCTGGTCCAGGACGGCACATGCACCGCCACCACGGTCCGCTCCTGGGAGCCGATACTGTAGGGAGGAATCGACCGATCCGGTCGGCTGAGAAACATCCCGCCCCAGATCAAGGCAAAGGAGCCGAACAGGACGCCCAGCGCCATTTTGACAACGGTGTCAAGCGGACGTTTGGCCGGAGGGCGGACTGATGCCTCGGCCGGTGGCGGAGTCGGGTGGTTCATAACCGTGGTGAGGAGAGCCGCGTGAAGCCGGTGCGGCTCCAAGGAGTCATGACTCGCCCTCTTCGGGCACTACTTCTTCGCGTTCGACCAGTCTCACGACGGCGACCACACGATCCTCATCTCCATCCATATCGAGCAGGCGGACGCCTTGGGTGTTGCGTCCGATTTCACGGATATCGTCGACCTTGCAGCGCAGCACTTTCCCCTGCGCCGCCATCAACATGATCTCATCCTCGTCCCGGACCTGGAGGAAGCCGACGGCCGGCCCGTTCCGCTCCGTGGTCTTGACGCTGATGATGCCTTTGCCGCCGCGGCCCTGCACGCGATATTCGTTCACCGGGGTCCGTTTACCATAGCCGCCTTCGGTCACGGTGAGGATCGCCGTGGTCGAATCCGGCGTAATCGTCTCCATTCCGATGACTTCATCGCCGGGCTCAAGGGTGATGCCGCGTACCCCGTGGGCCGTACGTCCCATGGCGCGCACATCTTCTTCCTTAAACCGGATGGTGATCCCCTGCTTCGTGCCCAATAAAATCTCGCGTTGGCCGTCGGTCAGATCCACACCGATCAGCTTGTCGCCCGCATCGAGCGAGAGCGCAATGATGCCACCTTGGCGCGGATTGCTGTAGGCCGACAGTTCCGTCTTCTTGATGACGCCCAACTTGGTCCCCATGATGATGAAGCGATCGGCCCGGAACTCCTTCACCGGCAGCGACGCCGTGACCTTCTCATCCTTCGAGAGTGCCAACAGGTTCACCAGCGCTTTGCCCTTTGCCGCGCGGCTGGCTTCTGGAATTTCATGCACCTTGAGCCAATAGACCTTGCCGGCATCGGTAAAGAACAGCAGTGCGTCGTGCGTGGACGCCGTAAAGAGGGTCTCGACGAAATCCTCTTCCTTGATCCCCATCGCAATCTTGCCCTTGCCGCCCCGCCGCTGTGCCCGGTACAGCGTGACTGCGTTCCGCTTGATGTACCCGGCATGGGAAATCGTCACGACGACTTCTTCTTCGGCAATCAGGTCTTCGAGGGTCAGCTCGGCTTCTTCCTTGACGATCTTGGTGCGCCGGTCGTCCTGATACTTCTCTTTGATCTCGATCAGTTCGTCACGGATGATCTTCCGCACCAAGGCCTCGCTGCCGAGGATGGAGCGCAGATACTCGATGGTCTTCAGCACTTCGCGATACTCTTCCACGAGTTTGTCGCGCTCCAGTTGCGTGAGCCGCTGGAGGCGCATTTCGAGAATGGCATTGGCCTGGATTTCCGACAGCCGGAACTGCTGCATCAAGCCTGTGCGGGCCACATCCGGAGATTGCGAACGACGGATGAGCGCGATCACGGCATCCAAGTTATCCAGCGCGATCTTGAGGCCTTCCAGGATATGGGCGCGCTCCTCTGCCTTGCGCAAGTCATAGGCCGTGCGCCGCACCACCACTTCGCGCCGGTGCTCGACAAAGGCCGCCAGGATACGCTTGAGGTTCAGCACCTCGGGCCGGTTGTTGACGAGCGCCAGCATGTTGACGCCGAAGGTGGTCTGCAGCTGGCTGTGCTTGTAGAGGTTGTTCAGCACCACGAGCGGGATCTCGTTCCGCTTCAGCTCGATCACGACACGGACGCCCTCGCGGTCCGACTCGTCTCGGATATCGGAAATGCCCGTGACGCGATCCTCCTGCGCCAGGTCGGCAATCTTCTCGATCAACTTGGACTTGTTCACCTGATAGGGAATCTCGGTGATGATCAGTCGTTCCCGGTCCGTTCGTTCATCCGTTTCAATCGCCACCTTCGCGCGAACCGTCAACAATCCGCGTCCGGTCTCATAGGCATCCTTAATCCCCGCCGTGCCATAAATAAATCCGGCGGTCGGGAAGTCGGGCCCCGGGATTTTCTTCATCAACTGCGCGATGGTGACATCGGGGTTCTCCAGCAACAGGAGCAGTCCTTCAATCACTTCGCCCAAATTGTGCGTGGGAATGTTGGTGGCATACCCGACGGCGATTCCCCCGGCGCCGTTCACCAGTAGGTTCGGCACCCGGGACGGCAAGACCAGCGGCTCGACACGGGACTCATCGTAGTTTGGGCCGAAATCGACGGTCTCTTTTTCGATATCCGCCAGCAATTCTTCGGCCAGTTTGGTCAAACGGGCTTCGGTATATCGCATGGCGGCGGCGGCGTCACCATCCATGGAGCCGTAATTGCCCTGTCCGTCGACGAGCATGTAGCGCATATTGAAATTCTGCGCCATGCGCACGAGGGTATCGTAAATCGCCGAATCGCCATGGGGGTGGTAATTACCCATGATCTCACCGACGATCTTGGCCGACTTTCTGTACGGCCGGTTCGCCGCCAGCCCCATTTCGTTCATGCCGTGCAGAATGCGCCGGTGCACCGGCTTCAATCCGTCCCGCACGTCGGGGAGCGCGCGACCGACGATCACGCTCATGGCGTAATCGAGATACGACGAGCGCATCTCGTCTTCGATCGCAATCTGTCCTAAGCGTTCATCTGGCGGCATTCCGACTCCTTAGAAGAGCTAATGGCATATGGCGTATAGCGGGTGGCGAAGAATTGCGTGAACGCTTCCAGACTATTCGCCATTCGCTACCAGCCATACGCTCCGAGGTATTCCTATACGTCCAAGTTCCGGACTTCCAACGCATGTTGCTGAATGAAATTGCGGCGGGGTTCCACTTCGTCGCCCATCAGGATCGTGAAAATCTCGTCCACGCCGGTCACGTCTTCCAGTTTGACCCGCAGCAACGTCCGCTTCTCCGGATCCATCGTGGTCTCCCACAGCTGGCTCGGATTCATCTCGCCGAGACCTTTGTAGCGTTGAATATTCAGCCCCTGTTTGCCTTCTTCCAAGATTGCCTGCACCAGTTCGGCCGAACCGTTTTTGTGAACGTCGGCTCCCTTGATCTTGATCTTGTACGGCGGCTTGCCTAACCCCATCGCTGAAGGTGCCTGCTTTTGGAGCTCGCGGAAGTCAGCGGACCCGACCAGTTCATGCGTCACGTCCAGTTGATAGGCGATCCCGCCCGTGGCAACCTTACACACCAACTTGCTGGATTGATGTTCTTCGTCTTCCAGGATGTCGATGGTCGGCTCGGCCTTCGGGTACACCAGAGCCAGCGTGGCCCTCACATCGGCAACGATCGTCGCCAGCGCGGCCTGATCCTTCAACGCCTCACGGGTCAATCCCGGCTCGTCGACAAACACCCGCAACATATTGGCTTCGTGATGTTTCTTATTGACCTTGTGCAACAGGCTTTCGAAGGCGATCAACTTCTTAAGCGTCGGTAGCAGGCGGCGGCCCGACAGGAATTCCCGCCCGTTCTCGAGCGCCACTTCGACTTCTTCGACCGCCAGGTCCGCGAGATATTCATTCATCGCGGCTTCGTCCTTAAGGTACCGCTCCGTCTTGCCCTTCTTAACCTTAAAGAGAGGAGGCTGGGCGATGTAGATGTAGCCTCGTTCCAGCAGCTCCGGCATCTGACGGAAGAAAAAGGTCAGCAGCAGGGTGCGAATGTGGCTGCCGTCCACGTCGGCGTCGGTCATGAGCACGATCTTGTGATACCGCGTCCGCGCAATGTCGAAGGCTTCTTTGTCCGGCTTGTCGGAATCCTCTTTCTTGCGGCCGATGCCGGTCCCGAGCGCCAGAATCAACGTCCGGATTTCGTCACTGGTGAGCATCTTGTCGAAGCGCGCCTTCTCAACGTTCAAGATCTTTCCCTTGAGGGGGAGAATCGCCTGGAACTTCCGGTCGCGGCCCTGCTTGGCCGACCCACCGGCGGAATCACCCTCGACGATGAAGAGCTCGCTCAACGCCGGATCCTTCTCCGAACAGTCGGCCAGCTTGCCGGGTAGCGATCCGCCATCCAGGGCACTCTTCCGACGGATGAGGTCCTTCGCTTTACGGGCCGCTTCACGCGCGCGCGCGGCATCGATCGCCTTGCCGATAATCTTGCGGGCAACCGGCGGATTCTCTTCGAAGTAGGTACCGAGGGCGTCGTTCACGGCGGCCTCGACGATTCCCTTCACCTCACTGTTGCCGAGCTTCGCCTTGGTCTGTCCTTCGAACTGCGGATTCCGTACCTTCACGCTGACGACCGCGGTCAACCCTTCCCGCACGTCGTCGCCGCTCAACGATTCGGTATCCTTTTTCAGCAGATCGTTGGCGTTGGCGTAACTGTTGATGGTGCGGGTCAGCGCAGCCTTGAAGCCAACCAGGTGAGTGCCGCCCTCTTTGGTGTTGATGTTGTTCGCGAACGAAAAGAGGTTCTCCGCATACCCGTCGTTGTATTGCAGCGCCACCTCAAGGATGAGGTCCGCGCGCTCCGTCTGCACATAGATCGGTTTGTGCAGCGGGGTTTTGGCTTCGTTGAGATGATCGACGAACGAGACGATCCCGCCCTTGTAGTGAAAGACCTGTTCCTTTTCCTTGCGATCGTCCTTGAGCGTAATCGACAGGCCCTTGTTCAGAAAGGCCAGCTCGCGGAGACGTTGCGCCAACACGTCGAAACTGAACTCGAGCGTTTCAAAAATCTGGCCGTCCGGCATGAACCGCACCTTTGTGCCGCGACGTTTGGTTTTCCCGGTGACGGCTAACGGCGCCTGGGATTTTCCACGTTCGTATCGCTGCTCGAACACCTGGCCATCCTGCCAGATTTCCAGCTCCAGCCACTCGGACAACGCGTTGACGACCGAGATACCGACGCCGTGCAACCCGCCGGAGACCGTATAGGCGCCCTGCTCGAACTTACCGCCCGCGTGCAGGACGGTGAGAGCCACTTCGGCAGCGGACTTCTTCTGGGTGGAATGCATACCGGTGGGAATGCCGCGACCGTTATCCACGACCGTCACGCTGCCGTCGATGTGGATCGTGACCTCGATCGCTTCACCGAATCCGGCCATGTGCTCATCGACACTGTTGTCGACGACTTCATAGACCAGATGGTGCAACCCGTCGACACCGGTGCTACCGATGTACATCGCCGGTCGTTTTCGTACGGCGTCGAGTCCTTCGAGAACTTTGATTTGGTCCGCGCTATAACTGTCGGATTTCGGCTTGGCAGAATTGTCTTGCTGGTCGTCTTTGGCCATTCAACTCCTTGGTCGATTGCTCTCAGCTTTCAGGCATCAGCTCACAGTTTGGACGATCTGCTGATCGCTCATGTCAGATCTTGATCGGCATCACAACGCATTTGAATCCTGGGCTCTCGGCTTCCTGAATCAGGCAGGGGCTCAAGGCCGTGTCCATTTGCAATGAGACCGATTCTCCATCCATGACGCTCAATGCATCTAAGAGATAACGGGCGTTGAATCCTGTATTGAGCGCTTCACCCTCATAGCGCGCCACCAATTCTTCCGTGGCTTCTCCATAATCCGGATTGCTGGAGAACAGGGTCATGCCACCGGGAGCAAACGAGACCTTCACGGCATTGGCCTTGTCTTTCGACAATACCGAGACCCGTCGCAGCGCGCTCTCCAGCAGCCCGCGGTTCACGATAATGCGCTTACCGCTCTCTTTCGGCACCACCTGCTGGTAATTGGGATAGTTTCCCTCCATGAGGCGAGAGGTGAGGAGGAGGCCGCTCTTGCGGAAAATCATCAGGTTTTTCGTAAACCCGATCAAAGGCTCTTCGTCGCCGCCTTCTTCCAGCAGACGCCGCATTTCCTGCGCGGCCTTCTTGGGAATGATCGCTTTGATGTCCTGAGCCGGCAGCTTGGCGTTCGGCGTGCCGACCTCGCGCTCCGCCACGGCCAGGCGATGACCATCGGTACCGACGAGGCGCAAGAGCGTGGTTTTCTTTTCGGTCGTCGTCAAACTCACAAGCAGGCCGTTCAGAATATATCGCGCGTCGTTATCGCCGGCGGCGAACAATGTCTTGCGAATCAATTCCAACAGGCCCGCCCCAGCCAGGGGCGTCAGACCTTCGCGCTCGATGGAGGGCAGCGCCGGATAGTCGCCGCTCGGGAGGCCGACCACTTTGAACTGGCTCTTCCCGGACTGGATCGTCGTCCAGTTATTGTCGCCGGACGTCAGCTCGATCTCACCGCTCGGCAGCTCTTTGATGATCTCGTACAACTTGCGGGCGGAAATCGTCACCCCGCCGGCTTCGAGCACCGTCGCCTTATAAAGACCCCGCATGCCGATCTCAAGATCGGTGGCGACAATTTCGGCGCCGTCGTGTTTGACTTCCAACAGAATGTTCGAGAGGATGGGCATGGTGTTTCGCTTCTCAACGACACCCTGCACCCGCTGCAACCCCGTCAACAATTCCTCTCGTCCGATGCGTACCTTCATGATCGGTCTCCCTCAACAGGCCTTACGCCCTCAAGATCTGTTCTTTCAGGCCTTCCAGCGTCGTGTGCAAGGTGCTGTCGGCTTCCTTGGCCTTCGTGATCTGCCGGCAAGCATGAATAATTGTCGTATGGTCCTTGCCTCCGAACTGGCGCCCGATTTCAGGAAATGAGGCGTCGGTGAGCTCCCGGCAGAGATACATGGCGATCTGGCGCGGATGCACCAGCGTTTTGCTCCGACGCCGCGATTTCAAATCGGCGATCTTCAAATGATACTTCGACCCCACCGCTTCTTGAATATCTTCGATGGAGACAATCTTCTTCTTATCCCCGATGAGATCGCGCAAGACGTTCTTGGCCATCTCGAGCGTGATCGTTTGTCCGGTCAGCGAGGAATAGGCCCCGACCCGCACCAGCGAACCTTCCAGCTCCCGAATGTTGTTCTTCATCGTGGTGGCTAGGAAGTGAATCACATCCTCGGGGAGCGCAATCCGTTCGTCCTCGGATTTCTTGCGCAGAATGGCGATACGAGTCTCCACGTCCGGCGGCTGCAGGTCGGCAATGAGCCCCCATTCGAATCGGGAACGGAGGCGCTCTTCGATATCCGGCATGTCCTTCGGAAAGCGGTCACTCGATAGGACGATCTGTTTGTGGGCTTCGTAGAGGGTATTAAACGTATGAAAGAATTCTTCCTGTGTCCGCTCCTTACCCGCCAGAAATTGGATGTCGTCGATCATCAACATGTCGACATTGCGATACCGTTTACGCAGGTCGATCATCTTGTCATAACGAATCGAGTTGATGACCTCGTTCGTGAACTGCTCGGTCGTCAGGTAGGCGATGCGGAGGTCGCTCCGCTCGGCCAGATAATTTCCAATCGCATTCAGTAAATGGGTTTTGCCTAATCCGACGCCGCCATAGAGAAAAAGCGGGTTGTAGGCTTTGGCCGGTTGTTCGGCCACGGCCATGCAGGCCGCGTGGGCGAACTGGTTTCCCGCTCCGACGACAAAACTCTTGAAGGTATATTTCGGATTCAGTTGCACGCCGCGTTTTGATCGAGACGCGACGAATCCACGCCCGGCTGTATCCGCCGGCACATGCTCCTGCTGACTAGGCGAAGGGGAAGAAGTCGGTTTGTTGTTGATGACAAACGAGACGTCCAAATGGCCGCCCCCTTGCGCAGCAGAGACCGCTTCCGCCAAGAGATCGCGGTAATGCTCTCCTAACCACTCGCCAAAAAACTTGTTCGGGACTGCAAGATACGCCGTCGTTTCTTCAATCCGGTCGAGTACAACAGGAGTGAACCAGGTTTCAAAAACCTGTTTCGGCACCTTATCCTGAATGTACACCAGTGCGTCTTCCCACATTAAATTAATCCTATAAACTCAATATCTTATGAATGTTCACAGCTTTATACACAGGTGTGGATAAATACATAAGAAGCCCTGGTTTTATTGATTCCTCAAAGTGAGAATGCGCGCGCTTCCTGTGGACATCCGTCCAGCCCGACGACCGTTCATCTTTTCCGTGCACAGGTACCCTCACCTTATCCCTGAACGCCCCCTGCCTTATACACCATCTCATCAACATGGGCTAGGCTCTTCGATCGTCAACACCCACGGACCTATTCGCATTCATCCACAGAACCCACATAGCCTACTCCTACTCCGACGACTCCGGTTCTTCTCTTTATTACAAAGATAACTAAGAGAAGAGAGCCGGACTACAGCACAATGATCGACTCATGCTCCGCAATCAGTTCAATAAGATCTCGATACGAGATGATCTTCCCTGAAGCGGGAGTTGCCGGAATGCCCGCTGCAGATGGCAGCACGTACATCGGTCCGGGAAACGCCGGTGACGCCCCCACTGCTTCTTCCAGGAGAACAAGTGAACAGGCAGTAGACGAAGCGGAGGGCAACAGGGATTGAACCGGATCCGAAATCGGTCGTCGGAGCAGATATAAGGTCTTACGATCGGACATACAATCTCATGGAAGTTAAAAGACCAATACGCGATCGGCTGCGGCCATGGCCAGCCGGGCCGATTCGGATGAACCGGCGGTAACGGCAAATCCTTCTTGAAGCTCAGGAGCCGGGCCGGACGGCAATACGAGGATAAATGGAATTTGAAGATGCTCGAAGGAGGGAAGATACTTTTCGAGAATCTCGTTATCGACGATCTCATCCGTGTCTTCCGCCAGCAGCTGAACGGCCTGTCCCATGAGAATAACTGTAATTGGATTCTCGCCGGCAGCCAATCCCAAGGCGATGCGCAAGGCCTCGACCGGACGAGCGGACGTCCGCGGGTCTTCGCGAATGATCAGCACGATGGATGCAGTGGGCGCCACAGTCGTTCCTTCAGACGTTCGTGTTATGTAAATGCCAGAAACCGGTCGCACCCGTTCACGATATTTGAGAGCACGACCAAGCCGCAGAGAGAAATGCGGGAATCGAGAGAATCGGTCGAGACACCATGTTGCTGACACCCATAGGCGCAGACAAACAGCTTCATGCCACGTCCTACCAGTTCGGCATAACGAGGGTCTCGAAGATTCTTTACCCCCTCATCAATGAAATACAGATAGAGATCAACACCTTCAGCCAGCGCCTCAGATGAAAGCCTGGCAACCGTCTCAACACTGGGGTGTGAGGGAGGTGTGGATAACAGGATGCCGAACTTCTTGGCGCTCATAGGAATTTCTTCTGTGGACAATCTTTAAGAGTGCTTAAGAATCAATAGTTTATAGAGATTAAATTGAATGCGGAGCGTACGAATTTTAGGCAGGAAAGTCAACTAGAAAAAGGGATCTGGATTACCTGTTGACGAGCCGGGTCTGAAGGGCGGACGCGAGGCCTGGAATGGGGATATCTTCCTGTGCTTTTGTCTGCATATTCCGGACGGTGGCGAGGCCTTTCATGACTTCGTCGTCACCTAAGAGAATCGTATATAGAGCCCCGAGACGATCCGCCTGGCGGAGGTGGGCCTTGAGGGATGCTGCACGGAAATCCATATCGGCCGGCACTCCGGTTCGACGCAGTTCATCCAGCAGCGTAAATCCGACGTTCACTGCCTGAGTGCCAAACGCCGCGACGTAGACCCGAGGAATGGCCGGTACAACGACCGTTTCCGGCAACATTAACGCAATCCGTTCCAGGCCGACGGCAAATCCAACCGCCGGCACGGCGGCACCCCCGAGCTGTTCGACCAGCCCGTCATATCGGCCACCGGCCCCGACAGCATTCTGCGCACCCAAATGGGAACAGGTGACCTCGAACGCCGTCAAGCAGTAATAGTCCAGGCCACGGACGAGCCGAGGATTCAGGTGGAACGGGATACCCACTGATTGCAGGCCGGCCGTCACATGCTCGAAATGCTCACGCGCCGCGGGTGATAGGGAATCGGCCAGGCGGGGGGCATCCTCGGTCGCCGATCGGCATTCCGGGACTTTGCAGTCGAGGACGCGTAACGGGTTCGTTTCGATCCGGCGCTGGCAATTCCCGCAGAGGCGGCTTTCGACCCCCTTGAGGAACGCCACGAGGAGCGGCTTGTACTGCGCCCGGTCATCTGCGTACCCGAGATTATTAATTTCCAGGGTCAGTCCCGGCAGTGTGAGGCTGGACAAGAGACGCCAGAGGAGCGACATGACCTCAACATCGGCGCGCGGGTCCGAGACGCCGAACGATTCCACGCCGAACTGATGAAACTGCCGCAACCGCCCGGCTTGGGGACGCTCGTGGCGGAACATCGGCCCGGCATAACAATATTTTTGCGGCCGCGGATCGGCGGCCCGGTTGTGTTCAATGAAGGCTCGAACTGTCCCGGCTGTCCCCTCGGGGCGAAGGGTCAGGGAAGACCCGTCGCGATCCGCGAAGGTATACATTTCTTTTTCGACGATATCGGTCGAGGCGCCGATACTGCGCGCGAACAACGTCGTGGTCTCGAAAATCGGGACACGGATCTCTTGAAAGCCATAACAGAGGGCCCACTTCCGGGCGGTATCTTCGATGAATCGCCAACGGGGGGACTCCTCGGGTAGGAGATCTTTGACGCCTTTAATCGCTTTAATCATGGCTCTGTTCGTGAGTATCCCGGGAGTTCGAGCGGGACTATAGCGGCGGGCCGGAGGGCAAGTCAACGCGGCACGCTCCGTCTCTCGTGACGCGTGATTTGTCGCTCACTCCGGGCATCACCAGCGACGAGACGCGAGAGACGACCGTGTTGCACCGACCTTTCTGCGAGAGTATAGTGCCCACCTTGCAAGAATGGGCGCCCACAAGTACCCTGCTCAATCACAAACCGCTGGGCTTGCTTCTCTAACACTATGACTACTCAAGGCCGCCGTGTTATCGCCCTTGCTCCGATGCCGCCGGAAAAATCCGCCTATGCGCTCGCGCGCTACAGCCGGTCTCCGGACTCCATCGAAGAGAGCATCAAATGGGTTCACGGCCACTCCTCTGAAAAATTCTGGGAACAGTTTTATTTCGACTACGGGCATGGTTCGATCGCAGACCTCGGCCATGTGATCATTTGTTTTGAACAGATTTCCGAGTTGGCCGCCATCCGCCTGGAGGATGAACCACTGTGGGACGGGCAGGCCAAGTCGAGCCGCTATCAGAACTTTGCATCGACCAGCTGGTTTGTGCCGGATACCATTCGGGGGCAAGAGACCGAGGCGACGTACCTCGGCATTCTCCGCAGTCTCGCGACGGTCTATCGTGCCCTCCATGACCCCTTGAGCCAGTTCCTCACCGAACAAGAGCCTCGACCCGATCACATGACCCCCGCTGCCTATCAACGTGCGATCACCGCGCGGGCCTTCGATGTGACCCGGTATCTCTTGCCCCTGGCCGCACAGACGAACGTCGGCCAGGTCGTCAGTATTCGCACCCTCGAAAAACAAATTACCCGCCTCTTGTCGTCCCAGATGCCGGAACTTCGACTACTGGGAGAAGAGCTGCAGGAAGCCTGTCGGAAAGCACCGGTCAATCTCTGGGGTGAACTGTCCGGCCAGGCGGCTGGCTTGGGCGAGCCCATGGCGCCGACCCTCGCGCGGTATGCCAAACCGAATGAGTATCAGGCCGAAGTCTATAGCGATCTGGCCCGCTATGCGAAAGACGCGTTGAAGGGTACCGGGTTGGATCAACCGACCGCCTGGGGCGCCGCGGAACCGGTGGAGTTGATCGAGCCGCACCATCCGCTCGACGAAGTCGTGACCACGCTGCTCTATCGTGCCTCGCAAGCCCCGTATCGAAAGATCCTTGCAGTGGTGCGGGACTGGACGGAAAAACAGAAACAGGAGACCATCGAGGTCGCCTTTCACAAACGTGGACCGCATGACGAATTGATCAAGGAATTCCGCAGCGGGTATGCCTTTGTGTTCGATGTGATGATGGATATCGGCGGGTGGCGCGACATGCACCGGCACCGGCGTTGTCAGCAGGTGCAGCAGAATTTCACCACCGTGCACGGATTCGAGACACCGCCTATGCTGGCGGAAGCCGGGCTCGACCACGAATATCGGGAAGCCATGGGGCATGTGAAATCGGATATCGAACAGCTCCGGAAATCGAGTCAGGAAGCGGCGCTGTACGCCATTCCCTTTGGCTTCTCGGTACGCTGCCTCTTTAAGATGGACTATGCGGAAGCGGAGTACATCGCGAAGTTGCGCTCCGGAGTGAAAGGGCACTGGTCCTATCGCACCATCGCCTGGCTCATGAAACAGAAACTGACCGAACAGTATCCCATCCTCGGCGCGCGCATGCAGGCGACTCCACCGGATGTGCAGGACGCCCTGACGCGCTGAACGGCGTACCGCTTTCATCATGAGTACACACCAAGACAGAATCGAAACGGCCCTCCTGGCAGGGGACTGGGACCGGGTCGGGTATGAGGCCTCAGAATGGGCCCGCGCGGTGGAGACCGCCGGTGAAAAAGATCCTCACCCGTACTTCGCCTTGAATATCACCCACCTGATTCGTGGAGAATTCGCCGACGCCTGGCGGGTGTACGCTCGCGCGTTGCAAGAGACCGACGATATCGAGCGCGTGCGTGAATGGGTGCAGTCCATCGCAGAGCGGCATTCCGACAATGCCCAGGCGCATCTGGTGCAGGGATTGTTCTTGGCCCAGTCCGGTCAGTCGGAACAATCGATGGCGTCCTACAAAGAAGCCGCGAGGCTGGCTCCGCACTCGCCCTATCCTCACTATTTCCTAGCTCAGATTCACGAGCGAGCCGATCATCTTGAAATGGCCATCAAGGAATATCGCGAGGCGGTGAAGCTGGCTCCTGAATTTGCGCCCGCGCGCACGAATCTCGGCGTGGCTTACCAGGAGCAGGGCCGACTTGAAATGGCCATTCCCCAATATCGCGAAGTGATCAAGCTGAATCCCAACGACGGGTTGGCCCATGCCAATCTTGGCTGTGCCCTGGCGGAGCAGGGCAAATTTGAACCGGCGCTGCAAGCCTACAAAGAAGCCTTGCGGCTCAACCCGCGCGACGCGGAAATCCATTTCGCGCTCGGCGGAGTCTATGAAACCAAGGGGCGGATGGATCTCGCCTTGAAGGAATATCGTGAAGCGACGCAGCTCAATCCGGAGCTTGCCTCGGCCCACACTGCACTCGGCTGGTTGTTGATGGAGCAATCGAGAGCCTCGGAGGCCATGGAGGCCTTCAGCAAAGCCTTGAAAGCCAACCCGGAAGAAGCCCAGGCGCTCTACGGCATCGGGAGGATTTACGCCGCCAAGGGCAAGCGGGAAAGCGCCGCCGAAAACTTCTCCAAAGCCATCCGTTTTGAAAAAGATCCCACCAAAAAAAACGCCATCATGAACGCACTCTTCACCAGCGGCCAGACTGGGGATTGAGGATTCGAGGGATGTGCTTCCTTGTTTTCGGATCGCCCGCCCTGCTACGAGCGTCTATGTTCGAGCGTCTTTCGTAAGCGGCCTATCCACCCACTTCTTCCACTCTGTGAACATGACACGGGCCATGGCTTTGGATCCTGCTCGAAGCCAGTCGCCTTTTCTTTTGGACAGGTCTCGTCGTACGGGTCCGATAGCATCTCGACTTCCCAGATGCACGTTGGCGGTTTCCTGGCCCATGGTATAGAGCAGTTGCCCTTCATCCCGCTTCTTCGGCAGGGCGGTCAGGTCGATTCGGGAACAGTAGGGAGAAAGCCGGCGCACGATCCAGATTTCATGGAGTTGCACAAAGGGGTCGGCGGACCGGACAGCCTGGTCCACGATCGATTGATACAGGATGGTCGTATCCCGTCCACCTCTGGCCCACACCACGGCAGAGGGCGCCAAGGCCTTGGCTTCACGTGCGATCATGCCTCCCTGCCAGTCTGCCAGAGCGACATAACGCGGACGTCCCAGGCTTCCCACTCCAGACACGCGGTGGTGCAGACTCCAGGACAGTCCCGGCTCCGGCATCAGGCGGTTGAACAGCAGGCGTAGGGACTGAGGCACGGGTCCTTGAGCCGGCGGCAGAGCCTGCATCTTCTTCCAGAACTTCACCGGGTGACGGAGCTTGCTGGTGGCGAGGTCGCGCAGCCAGCTGTGCTGTTCTGCCAGCACGAACGGTTGTCCGCTGGACTGCAGTCCTTCGAGGTACCCGGTCAGCAGCGCCTCTGAAGCGGCTTTGGGGCTCAGGCTCAACTGGTCCGTCTTGATGGCGAGTCTGGCGCTGACGGCCAGACGCATCAGGTCATTGGTGTAGGGCAGGAGGGCCGTTTCATCGAAGTCGTTGACGCCCCAGGTCAGACGGCCTTCCCGGTCCCGCCAAGTTCCAAAGTTTTCGAGGTGGAGATCGCCGACGGCCAACAACGCGGGTGCCGCGGCGACATCCGCGCAGATACTTGGCCACAGTTGCATCCACCGGTAAAAGGTGGCCCGCAAAAACGAAAACGCGTCCCGTCGCATGGCGGCATGTTTGAGTGCGAGGTCTGCCGGGATGAGGGGCATATATGTGGAGAGCCAGTGCTCGTAGGAGCGAGTGGCCTCGTCGATCTGCATCGCCATGCTGGAAGTGCCTCAGTGAGAAACGAGAGTGTGAACGGGGTAGAACGCTGGTCACATGTCGCAGGTGGTTCTTTAGAGTTCCGTACCCGTCCGGACTGTAGAGTAACCAGAATATGCTGTTTTATCCAGGGGAAGACCGAGGCACAATAGAGAGTGCGGGAGTGATGCGGGATGTGTGAGGGGCAACAGGCGTCGCGCCTTACAGTTCCCGGATGGCGCCTTGGAGGACGGTCATCTGGGTCATGGGATCTCCAGAGGCTTGAAGCTCGGCGCGGATCTGGTCCTTGAGGTAACTGGTGTAGCCGATTTTGTCGAGGAGGAGGTCGAGAAAGCGCTCGGAGGACAGGAGGGTCTGGGCTTTCAGCTCGTCGATGGCCTCGTCGCTCACCGGCACATAGCTGCTGCCGATGTGGAAGATAATGTTGTAGTGGCGGTTTCGCCCGAGCCGTTCAAACCGTAATCCCTTCACGTGCCGTCCTTCCTCTTACAGGCCAACGGGAGCACATTGTAGACAATCACCGGTGAGAAGACAAGGTCGGTCCCACGCCCTGCGGGCTCACCAGCCGCTGGTTTCCGGTCTGCCGGTCAGGACTTGGCGTTCTTCTTGCCGAAGTATTCGCGTCGGCTGACGGCGACATCGGAGACGAACATGACGCCCGAGTGTCGTTCGAACAGCGGTCGTAACCCGGCCAGCACCGGTTCCACCTTTTCTTCCGGCACCACCGCCATGATCATGACCAGGCTCTCCTGCTCACTGAACATAAAATGGGCTTCACGGACGCCATGATGGCCTTTCCCCGAGATATTGCCGATGATGGTGTAGCCGGTCGCCTCCACCTTGTCCAACAACTCGGTCACAAAGGGCCGATGCTCACCCGACACGATGACGCGAATTTCTTTCATGGGATGCAACGTGAGTGCGGCCATGTCTCCACTCCTTTGAAAAAGATCTTCTCTCGGCAATGATGGCTGTTCATCTATGTGTCACTAGGATTTCTGACACGGCGCCAGACACCCGACGGCATGTAGCGGTACCAGACTCCGTCCTCCGGGTCCAGCGTAGCCAGGTGTACCCACTCGTTGTGATAGAAATGTTGTAGCACCTCGTGTCGCGCGATGAGTTTTTCGATCCGCGCACGCGACGCCTCCACCAGTGTCAGGAGCCGCATGGGTTCATGGTAGGGCATCTCGTCGTTCATGACGGTCTGCCAGGCCAGACCGAGCCGGAGATCGCTCCAGGGGCCGGACATGATTCCGATGCGGCCGACCACGTTGTGGTAAATCTTGCTCCCGCTTCCATACACATCGTTGTCCACGGCTGAGAAATAATGCTCCATGTTGATCCACTGCGCCACCACCTGCGGCGCGGTCAGGAGCACTTCCAGCCAGCGGCCGGTCGGATCTTCCCGATAGTCGTACGAGTGCAGGAAGACGCGTCCGGCCAGGTTCAATCCTTTGGTCAGCTCCCGGCGGCCGATGATGAAGGTCGTGTTGCTGGACAAGCCCCATTCCGGCCGCACCTGGCTCCAGTCCGCGCTCCGTCCGGCCACATGTGCCGACGCCTCGTCAAGGGGCAGGACAGCCCCCACATCGGGGAACCGGCTGCAACGTTCCTGACTGGTCAGTTGCGCGGCTTCGCGTAAATCGTCGTACAGTCGGGTCACGTCTTTGCGGTGGGTAGGGGGCGCATCTTCGAGATCGAACAGGTGCACCTCATCCGTGGTGGTATCGACCTGCCCGGCCAGGAAATGGGTGTCGGGCGGTATTTCGATGCCGCGTTTCGCCAGGCGTTCCCGCACGGGCGGGCGGTTGGCCATCGCGGCCAGCACACGCGCGTTCGGTTTGCCTTCGTTTCCCCCGCAAGCGCCGCAGTCCAGCGCCGATTCGAACGGGTTGTTCTCGGTGGTGCTGCCATGGGCGCAGAAGAGCACGAGCCGGGCAAAGTTTCTGACCAGGCCCATCATGCGCAGGGCGGTTTCTATGGTCATGACCTGTTCGTCGAGCGTAAAGCCGGTCCGCGTGATCCGTTCTTTCTGGCGGGAGGCCGCGCGGCGATTGATCCGGTAGTGCCGCCGGAGTTCTTCGAGGAAGGTCGTGAGTTGTTCGGTCGACAGATCGACCGATTTGGCCGCCTCGCTCAGGAACGGTTCCACTGGTGCATCGTCGTCCAGTGCCCGCCGCCGTAAGGCCTCGACGAATTCGGCCTCGACCCGCGATCCGTGCAGCCCCAGTCGGTCGCGCAGAGCCTTCCAGATTAAGGCTCGCTGCTCGGAGACCACCATCTCCTCGGTTTCCGCCGGCGCCAGTTTGTCCACCGTGAGAATCGTCGCGATGGGCGGGACAAACAACCGCCGCACCCAACCGGTCAGACGTTTGTAGAAGGCCGGCAACATCGTTTTGCCCATCATGGGCAGCGCGTAGAACCAGCCCAGCGACTCCACCATGACATAGGGGGTGACGACGTTTTCTTTCAGATCATGCAGGAGCGTATGTCCGGCGTGAACCAGTTTAGCGCGCGACTGGTGTTTGGATACGTAGTGATCCAGATAGCTGCGGGGGATCTCGCGCACCTCGTTTTTCGCACGCATGATGACGGGGAACTGCTCCGTCTCGTGTTCCTTGCCCCAAGCCCGGTAGCGGATGAAGACCGCAAAGAACCCGGCAAACCCATAGGTGTCGTTGGCCCCGGTCGATTCCAGGTGGCGACGGAACGGCTCGGACCGCACATCGATGCAAAAGACCGATTGGGAATGGGGTCGTACCGGCGCTTGTGGCTCGGCGGCAGCGGGTTGGGGTTTGACCGGCGCACGCAACAGCATGCCGAAGAGGTGATCTTGGTACCCGGCCTCGAAGGCCTTGAGCCACACCGGGCCATGCGCGGATTCCGGAAAGGCCTCAATCCAGTCCAGTAGGGTGCGAAGGGCCGTCAGCGGACCGTCCATGAGGAGCGCCGGAACGATCTCGAGCGCCTGCGCCAGCGTGAGCAAGCGGCGAGCCATGAGCCGTTGCGCGGCTCGCTCGCGACGAGGTCCGAACTCGATCTGGTAGTGCTGGGTCAGCGACTCCCATTTGTGGGAGAGCACCGGCGCTTCCTGTTGCCGCTGGCGCATTGTGTGATGGAGGTGAGCGACTCGGTCGGCAAAGGCGGCGGGGAGCCGTCCGGCAGTCCATTCCTTATGCATGACATACGCATGAGACTGGCGCGTCATGTAGTCCATCACCGCGGGATAGTTTCCGTCGATGCCTAATTCGTCCCGGCAAACTTTTTGGACCAGTTCGCGTACATACCACAGGCGGACGGCGAGGAACTTCACCAGCCCGACAGGGTAGGCCTGCTGCCAGGCATAGTCGGTTTCTTCCGCGCGCCATTTAATGAAGCCGGCCCAACCCGGGAGAGCCGCCAGTTGGAGCGAGAGGTAGTCCTGCCGGAATTTCACGGGGATCGCCAGCGCCTCGAGACAGTCCAAGACGGCGTCTTCGGGGTGTTCCGGCAGCGCCGAAATTTTCCGCCGGCTGTCCACAATGCCGCACGTCGCCCACTCTTTCCCTGCCACCTGCTTCCAGGCTGCGTAGAGGCCCTGGTCTCGTCCCGGCATCGACCAGGTCGCGTGGCCTTCGTCTAGAAACGCTTCACACCATTTGACCAGTTCGCTGTTGATCTGTTCAACGATCTGAGTCCCGAGCGTCTGGTCGCACCAGCTGGAGAGGGTGAGATGGTGTCCGAGGGCGCCCACATCCTCCCTCACCGTGGCAGTGATCCGTTCCTGTACGGTGGCGGTGGAGAATGAGGCCAGTCGTTCTGCCAGGGCATCGACCTGTTCTTCATTCGGTTCGTGTTCCATCAGCCGATCAAACGGCTCGTCGGTGGCGCTGGACAAGCCATGGGTCAGGCAGGACCGCAACACGTCGCGATGCGAAATGCGGCAGGGGCCAAGATCGATTTCCTGGTCGAGCGCGAGCGATGCCAGCGCCTCGTCGATGTGGCGGACGAGAATTCTGCCCGACTTCAGATAACGCCGATACACGTCACCGGGGAGATACCCGTTGCCGCCTAAGAATTGGCGTCCACGACGGACCGTTTCGGCAAACGGGAGATACTCCAGGCTGTGAAGCGGGTTGTGGTGGACGAAGGTCCGCATGGGCCAATACTGCGCAATGACTTCGCTGGCGAGACGGATCATGCCTCGCAGCTCCATGCGGCGGGCTTCGAGGTCTGCCGGGTCGTCGGTGCGGATCACCGGATCCATGTGTGCTCCTGCATGGCGACAGTGGGCGCGGGTGTCGGCGCATACGAATCGAAGAAGCGCGAGGGGGCGGTGCCGAGGGCCAGTAGTAACAGCAACAGCAGCACCAACGAGGTGAACTCCGTCTGACGCAAGTCCTCGTAGCGGATGTCCAGGCGTTGCCGGCCGAAGACGAGCTGTTGCACGAGATCGATGTAGTACCAGGAGGCCGTGAGCCAGACGATCATGATGACGGTAAAGGGCCCGGAGGGCGAAAACGTGGGCATGAGCAGCATGCCCAGGAAGCCGGAAAACACGCCGAAGGGCGGCATGCCCAAGGCCGCGAGCGCCAGTAACGCCAACAACGTGCTGAAGCGAGGCATGGGATAGGCGAGACCGCCGAGTGCGCGCAGATCGATATCGCCATAACGGGCCCGGATCGCGTACCAGGCCAGCAGCAGTCCGCTCGCCGCGAGCCCCACGGCACTAAGGTAGACCGTGGCTTGCATGGGGGCGGTGCCGGTGTCGGCGATATACCACCAGAGCAGACTGAAAAATGCGAGAGCGCCATACGCGAGCCGAGGGAGCGGACGTGTTTGAATCAATGCTCGGAGCGAACCGTAAACGGCACCCGCGAGTGCCAGAATCGCCACGGTGCGCAGTGTCGTGACCGTCAGGTTCGGGAGCACCGACAGCAGGGTATGGAATCCGATGGTCGGAAGCAGGAAGGCGAGAAACGCGGGGAGATTGCCCGGCAATCCGGTCAAGGTCGCCATGAACCCGCTGTGAGCGGGCAGGAGCGGCAGCAGTGTGGCACAGGCGACCAACAGGGCCACCGTCGAGGCCGGTGCCGGGAACAGCCACGCCAGCAGGGCCGATGCCATTCCCAGGCCATAGACCGACAACCCTCGCCACGTGTCCGAAGTGGCGCCGGATTGATACCGATAGAGCAGGCTGCACAGAATGCCGGGCAGGATTATCAGCAAGATGTCGTGGACAGGCGCCTGACCGGTGAGGATGCCGAGCCCCAGCCCCAGCAACACCAGCGTCATCGTCCAGGCCGGGCCATTGTCGCGGTGCAACGGTTGACCGAGGAGCGAAAGAAACGCCGTCAGCGGCAGCAGGCAGAGAAAGGGCACACCGACCAGCGTCTCGCCCAACGCCAAGGGTGTCCCGATCACGATAAGCAGACTCGCTGCGGCGGTCAGCAGGGCCGAGGTTTTCATTCGTTGGAGCGAGGACCGCTGGAGTAGTCCGAGTCCCGCGCCCAGGAACGGAACGGCCATGAGCAGCCACGGTGTCATCCAGGGCTTGATCATGACTGGCCTCCGATAGCCGGTGCGGCTGAGTTGTTGGCGCGGCTGGGTTGAGCGGTCACGACAGGCGCTTTTCCAGGTGATGGGCGACGCGCGCCACAATCTGGCCGAGCTTGAGATACAGCTGATCCAAGTAGAGTCGGTTCATGAACAGGACATACAGGCGGACGAGCAGCACGTCGATCCATCCGGGAATTTTGACGGTGCGTCCATGCGCATGCGCATAGAGATACACCCAGCTGAGGATGGTCAGCAACGTTGTGCCGACCACCAGACTGTCGAACAGGCGGCCCGGCAATGCCGCGGCCTTGAAATAGGAGGCCACCACCTCCGGATTCGGATAGAGAAAGTGCGTAAAGCTCTCTACCGCGAACAGATACGTGAAGACCACGATAATGAGCGTCACCAGCATGGCGGCGGAGACCTTCCAGGAGGCCACGGCGCGAATACGCGTCAGCGAGAGAATCGCCTGCGAGGAAGTCACCCAGATGAAAAACAGGAAAATTACCGTGCCCTGTGAATCGATCAGCGGAATGCGCAAGACCCCATGCGTGACGAGCAGGATCACGAGCGGCAGCAGCAGCGTCGTCAGGAACCCGGTGGACCAGGTGAGGTTGGAGAAGCTGCGTTCCTCCGCCTCGCGGTCGGTTTGCGGAAAAGAAGGTTCCTGGCGGGCCTTGTGGATGACGTTGCCGCAGTTCAAGAACACCGTACCTTTGAACAGACCATGCGCGATGAGATGGAAGACGGCGAGGGAGAAGGCGCCCAGGCCGCATTCCATAATCATGTACCCCATCTGGCCGATCGTCGAAAAGCCGAGCGTCTTCTTGATGTCGTTCTGCGTCAACATCATGGTCGCGCCCAGAATGGCCGTGAGCATCCCAATGACGAACACCACATGGAGGGTGGTCGGGCTCAGGCCGTAGAGCGGGGCGAGGCGGTTCAGGAGAAATCCACCGGCGTTGATGATGCCGGCGTGCAGGAGCGCGTGGACCGGGGTCGGTGCATAGAGCGATCGCGGCAGCCAGGTGTGGATCGGGAACTGCGCCGATTTGCCCATGGCCCCGACGAAAATAAGCAGGGTCACCGCCGTGACACCGTTGATCTCCCAGCCGAGGTCAGGCCAGAGGGACAGGGTGACGGGCGTGTCTGCAGCGCGGGCAAACAAGGTCTGGAACTCAAATGTGCCGTACAGCGAATAGGCCAGGACGATACCGGCCAGGAACGCCGCATCGCTCAGCCGCAACATCGTAAACGTGTTCGCTGCGCCGGACAGGGTGGCGGCATGGCTGTGATTGTGCGCAAGCAGAAACAGCAGCCACGAGAGGATCTGCCAGAACACAAACAACATCACCAGGTTGGCGCTGGACACCATGCAGAGCAAGACCGAGGTTGTGATGCCGAGCATCCCGAGATACCGGCGATACCCGCGATCCTGATACATGTAGCCCATGGAGTAGCGATAGATGAGCGTGGTGACGCCGGTGATCAGGACCATCATGACCGCGCTGAGCCGGTCGATGTAGAAGCCGATGGGGAAGGCGAGGTTGGCGACGGAAGCCGGATCGTAGAGCTGAAGGGTGACCGGCTCTCCGGAGGTCACCAGCACCAGGGTGATGAGGGACCCCAGAAACGCCGCCACGACCGGGAACAACCCCGCCCTGGCATTCTGGTCCTGCTCCGCACGATCGCCGGTCATCACGATGAAGGCCGTCAACAACGGCAACAGCGGGACGAGCGCTAGAAACGACATGCCGATTCCATGTTTCCCCTGCAAAGAAAAAGGCCAGCCGACGGCCCTTGAAGCAAGGAACCAACGACTGGCCTGCACTGTCCCCGGCCTTTCCCTGGGGGGAAACACCGGCAAGACCCTACTGCCTGTCTCATCATATCTTGGGGGTGGGTCCGGGCCACGCGCAATTCACAGCCTCTCGGCGGCACCACCGGAAAACTACGGTAGATGTAGCCGCGCCGCCCTCGTAATTGCAAGCAAAAAGTCTGTGCGACAGGACTCAGTGGGAAGGCCGATGGATTCAATCCATGGCCTCGCGATGGACCATTGGCCGAACGTTCAACGGGGGGGTAGAGTCTGCCCATGGCAGTGACTATAATCGGCCTCGCCTCCTTTCCATCACCCATTGAGAAGGGCCAGACTGCCAGTGGCGAGTAAGGGAGAAAAAGAAGCCGCCGTCCGGACGGCGATCATCAAGTTCGAGCAGGAATTTCTGGGCCGCGGTCCGGACGAGGTCCGGGTCTTCATTGTGCGGGATATGCTCGTCGTGCGGTTGAAGGGTGTGCTCACACCCGCAGAGCGACAGCTGGCCAAGACGGCTGAAGGCATCGATATGGTGAAACGGCTTCGGCAGAACCTGATCGCGCAAGGCCGGGAACGGCTTTGCGAACAGGTCACGGATTTGATCGGAGCGAAAGTCACGGCATTGTTTACCGACATCGACACCGTCGTCGGGGAGCGCATTTTTGTGTTTACCTTGGACGGCGACATCGACGCCAACTTCCGGTAGCCCAAAGTCACGAAGCACGATGACAACCCACAGCCTCGAAACCCTCACGTTTGAAAACAGTTACGCGCGTCTGCCCGAGGTGTTCTACGCCAAGGTGAACCCGACGCCGTTCTCCACCGCACCGTTTCTCATCAGCGCGAACCGGGCCGCCATGGAGTTGCTCGATCTCGATCCAGCGGAGGCACAGCGACCGGAGTTCGCCGGAGTATTCGGGGGTAGTCTGCTGGTTCCCGGCATGGAGCCGCTGGCCATGCTCTATTCCGGCCATCAGTTCGGCGTGTATGTGCCGCAGCTCGGCGATGGCCGGGCGATTCTCCTCGGAGAAGTGAAGAACGGGCGCGGTGAACGCTGGGATCTGCACCTCAAAGGCGCGGGGATGACGCCCTTTTCACGCGATGGGGACGGGCGCTCGGTGCTCCGTTCGGCCATCCGGGAATATCTCTGTTGCGAAGCCATGCATGGCCTTGGCATCCCGACGACGCGTGCGCTGTGCCTGGTCGGCAGCGACGACAAGGTGTATCGGGAGCAGGTGGAAAGCGGAGCGACCATCGTCCGGATGGCGCCGTCGCATGTGCGTTTCGGCACGTTCGAAATTTTCTACTACCGGAAGCAGCATGAGCATCTGCAGCGGTTGGCCGATTACACCATCGAGATGCATTTCCCCGACCTCGCGCAGGCCGCCGACAAGTATGCCCGCTTCTTTACCGAGGTGGTCGAGCGCACCGCGAAACTGATTGCACACTGGCAGGCGGTGGGCTGGTCGCACGGCGTGTTGAATACCGACAATATGTCGATCCTCGGCCTCACGCTGGACTACGGCCCCTATGGCTTCATGGACGACTACGACCCCGGCTTCATTTGCAATCACTCGGACTATAACGGGCGCTACGCCTTCAACCAGCAGCCTTACATCGGGCTCTGGAACCTGAGTTGTCTGGCGCAAACCCTGTTACCGTTTGCGCCTAAGGAAGAGTTGAAAGCCGCGCTCGATGGCTACCAATCCAGCGTGGACGGGCACTATCACACCCACATGCGCGCCAAATTGGGGTTGGTGGAAGACCGTGCGGAGGATGAAGCCCTCCTGCAAGAATTGAAATCACTCATGGTGGGGAGCCGGGTCGATTACACAATCTTCTGGCGCGAACTGAGCCGGTTCTCATCCGACGCGGGCTCAAGGAACGAACAGTTGCGCGAGCATTTTCTGAATCCGGAACGATTCGACGCCTGGGCCGTTCAGTATCGCGACCGGCTCCAGAGTGAGCAGAGCCGCGACGAAGAGCGCCGGATTCGGATGAATCGGGTGAATCCCAAATACGTGCTGCGTAACTATCTCGCTCAAGGAGCCATCGAGAAGGCGCAGCAGAAAGATTATTCCGAGGTTGAGCGGTTGTTGACGTTGCTCCAGGATCCCTATACCGAACAAGCTGGTATGGAGACGTACGCCGCCGTCCCGCCGAATTGGGGCAAACACCTCAGCGTCAGCTGCTCGTCTTAGCCCGGACCGTTCCGGGTTGTCACTCACAAATCGGACAGGAGAGTCGAGTTCATGCGTGTAGAGAAACTTGGCGGCCTCACGGTTCGCCTGACGGGCGGCATCGACGGAAAAGGCGGCGGGACTGGCCCGCTGGTGGTGCTGCTCCATGGTTTCGGTGCGCCGGGCGACGACCTCGTGCCGCTCAGCGAATATCTCGATGCGCCCACCGGGACACGCTTTCTCTTTCCTGAAGCGCCGATTTCCATTCCAATGGGGTTCGGCGATTCCCGCGCCTGGTGGATGGTCGACATGGCCCGAATCCAAGCCGATCGAGCCGCAGGCAAAGTCCGGGATATGTCAGGCGAAATTCCGCGCGGGCTGACCGAAGCGCGCGAGCGCATGACCTTGCTGCTGGATGAGATACACAGGAAACTCGGCGCCGATCCCAAGCGCATGGTGTTAGGCGGCTTTTCACAGGGAGCCATGTTGTCGTGTGACGCACTGCTCCACAGCACGCAGCCCTATGCCGGACTCATCCAGCTCTCCGGGACCCTGGTGGCAAAACAGGAGTGGGCGCCGTTGCTGACGAAACGCAACGGCCTGCCGCTGTTTCAGAGCCACGGTACGCAAGACCCCATCCTGCCCTACGCGATGGCAGAACGGTTGCGGGATGAATTTCTACAGGCCGGTCTGTCGGTCGACTGGCAGCCGTTTCGGGGCGGCCATGAAATCCCGGAGCCGGTGTTGCGCAAGCTGGGCAGTTTTCTCTTGAAGGCCGTGAGATAGGCGCGGGATGGATGCCTTCACACTCACCGGCGCAGACGGCACAACCCTCCGTGGCGATCGTATCGTCGGTAAGGACCGCCAGCTTCTCTTCATCACCGGGTTTCTCTCCAAACGGTGGGGCAACAAGAGCAAGGCGTTGGCGCAATGGTGTCAGGAGCGGGGCTGGGGCTTCTGCTGCTTCGACTTTCGTGGATGGGGTGACTCGGGCGGCGCGTGGGGTGAGTATCGTTTGCTGCAATGGTTGGAGGACGCGGAAGCCGTCACGAATCTGTTGGCTGATGGGCCGCCGGTGACGATCGTCGGTAACTCTCTCGGCGGATGGCTGGCCTGGCTGGTCGCGCAGAAGCAACCGGCGGTGGAAGAATTGATTCTCATCGCCCCGGCGTTCAATATGATGGATCTGCGCGCGGCTCAGATGTCCGACGAGCGGCGTGAACAGTGGCAGGCGACCGGCTCCATGCCATGGGACGACGAGCCCATGCATCGAGCGGCGCCGATTCCTTGGCATTGGGTCGAGGACAGCCAGGCCCTCTGGCGCCGCCGCCTCACCATGCCGCGTCGCGTCAAGACGACCATCCTGCATGGACTACAGGATGCGGTGATCACACCCGACGGCAGTTGGGCCTTCGTGCAGCAGGTGTTATCACAAGATCCTGAATTTCCCATTGAAGCCATGTTCAAAACCGGCGATCACCGACTGAGCGGCCCGGACCATTTGGAGATATTCAGACAGTTGGTGACTCGGTCACGATAGAAGGGTACCCATGCTTGTCTTGATTCATAAAGAGTGTGGCGGGCCGGCGCTGGACGAATCGCCGGTCGGCGAAGTCTGCGCGATTCCGGTCAGTCAGTTTCCATTCACCTGTTTTACCTGCCTGGAAGACATCCTCGATGAATCCGAAGTGCGGCTGACCGAAGATCTCGGCATCTAGCAGGCTGCGGAAAAAGTCCGCCCGCGGCGTTCAGTGGATATTCACGTCGCATCCAGGTAAGGTGCCACGCAGCTTATTACACAGAAAAGAGGCATCGGTGTCATCGACACAACAACATAATAGTGGGCCGGATTCCGACGGTCCTGAGGTTCCTGAACCCTCCCATGCCGAACGGGCGAAGACGCTGGTCTATCTGCAACAGACAGGCGGGCTCTCGACCATTTCGCGGAAGCAGCCCGGTTGGCCGTTCGGCTCGGTGATGCCCTACGGGTTGGACGAACAGGGGCAGCCGCTGTTTCTCATCAGCACCATGGCGATGCACACGCAGAACCTCCTGGGCGATCCGCGCGCCAGTCTGCTGGTGACGCCGCCGGAAAGCAGAACCGATCCTCTGGGTGCCGCCCGGGTCACGTTGATGGGATCGGTGACACGCGTGCCGAAGGAGGAGAGTGCACCGGTCCGCGAACGCTACCTGGCCCGGCATGCCAACGCAGCCTATTGGGTGGACTTCAACGACTTCGGTTTTTTTCGCATGGCGATTGCGGATATTTATTTCGTCGGCGGCTTCGGTTCCATGGGATGGGTTGCGCCGGCCGACTACATGACCGCTGCGGTCGATCCATTGGCAGGGACCGCGTCGGACCTCATCCGCGAGATCAATACGGCACAGCAGGAGACGCTCTTGCTGCTCGCCCGCGCATTCGGCAAGCTGGATGCGCAACAGGCGAGTATCACGACGATGGACCGATTGGGATTTCACCTGCGCGTCAAAACGCCCGACCGGATGCAGGGTGGGCGATTTGCCTTCACCGATCCTGTGCACAATGCGGAGGAAGCCCGCGCCGGTCTCGTCGATCTGGCCGCGAAGGCAAGGGCGGGGACTGAGGTACTGCACTCCCTGTAATTGCCGCGTGAGTCACAGCATCCAACGGGTGTGATTTCTGGCTGAGGGATAAGGGCTATTTCCCCTCGATCGCGTTCCGGATCTCCGTGCGCAGCACGTCCGAGTGGGGATTCTTCACCTCGCGGCGAATCACGATGTCGGTCGACGTGACCGGCTTGCCGTAGTACGCGCGGCTCCATTCATCGCGTGAAATCAGCACGGCCCCTTCCAACGACACGCCCGCGAACAGGCCCTTGGCCCGCACGAACGACAGCAGGTCCGCGCTCAGATTCGGCGTGGTTGCGCCGGAGACGCCGGCTCCGACCGGTCCGACGGCGACCGATCCATCTGCCCCTAGTTTGAAATTGCCGAGCAGCAGTGAATCGACCCCACGTTGTGTCAGGACGAGCAACACGACCTCCGACATCTGCGCGCCGAATTGAAAGCCGAAACTGGCGGCTCCCATGGTAAAAAATGCCGGCTCGCTCCATTCGCCGGTTTTTTCGTCCCTGGCCATGAACACGCCGCTGCCGCCCGATGCGCCATAGAGCAACGCGCCCTTCATATATTGCGGGACGATGAATAATCCTTTGGCGTCTTTGAGGTGGTCGCGAAACCAGGACATGTTGGAGTCGTTCAGAAAGTTGGTGAAGGTCATGCGGCACTGATCGACCAGGTCCCGCTGTTCACGGTCGTCGGCAAGGGCAGAAGCGGGAGCCATCCATGCGAGCAGAGACAGGAGCAGCGGCGTGAGGATGGCGCGGCAGAATCGGTGCCGGATCAGGCGGTATCGAATCATGGGACGTGGTCTCCCTCGCGCGGTTGTGAATCGAGCCGCGCTTTGTTATGGTGACCGATTGCACGACCGAATAGACGGCTCACACTCTATGATTGAGGATGGCTATGGCGACGAACGATAAGCAAGTAATTTTTTCACTGGTCGGTGTCGGCAAGGTCTATCCGCCGAAAAAGCAAGTCTTGCGCGATATCTACCTGGGTTTTTACTACGGCGCCAAGATCGGCGTGCTGGGTTTGAACGGATCCGGGAAAAGCTCGTTACTCAAGATCATAGCCGGGACCGATCCCAACTATGTGGGCGAGATCACCCGCTCGAAGGGCTACAGCGTCGGATTGCTCGAACAGGAGCCGCAGCTCGATCTCAACAAGACGGTCAAGGAAGTCGTCGAGGAAGGGAAGAAGGAACTAGTGGCGCTGCTGCATGAGTATGAAGCGGTGAGCAACAGCATGGGCGACGCCGGTCCGGATGAAATGGAAAAACTCATCGACAAGCAGGCGCAGCTGCAGGAGAAGATCGAAGCGGCCAACGGCTGGGAACTGGAAAGTGAACTCGAAATCGCCATGGATGCGCTCCGTTGCCCGCCCGCCGATCAGAAGATCAGCGTGCTCTCCGGGGGTGAGAAACGTCGAGTCGCCCTCTGCCGACTCATGATCCAGGAGCCGGATATCCTGTTACTCGACGAGCCGACCAATCACCTGGATGCGGAATCCGTGCAATGGCTGGAGCAGCACCTGCAACAGTACAAGGGCACGGTCATCGCCGTGACGCACGACCGCTATTTCCTCGACAACGTGGCGGGCTGGATTCTGGAACTCGATCGCGGCTCCGGCATTCCTTTCCAGGGCAATTACACCGCCTGGCTCGAACAGAAGCAGGACCGGTTGGAGAAAGAAGAGAAGGCCGAATCCAAGCGCAAGAAAACACTCGAGCACGAGTTGGAATGGATTCGCATGTCGCCGAAAGCCCGGCAGTCGAAAGGCAAGGCGCGTCTCAATCGGTATGAGGAATTAGTCAACCAAAAGCAGGACCAGCTGGCCGCCGATCTGGAAATCTATATTCCGCCGGGACCGCGGCTCGGGGATCTGGTGGTCGAGGCCAAGGGCATCAGCAAGGCGTTCGGCGACAACGTGCTCTACGAAAATGTCGAGTTCAGCTTGCCGAAGGGCGGCATCGTCGGCGTCGTTGGTCCCAATGGCGCGGGCAAAACGACCATGTTCCGCATGATCATCGGCAAGGAGAAGCCGGATACGGGCACCATCCGCATCGGCGAAACGGTCAAGCTCGGCTATGTGGATCAGGATCGCTCGCTCGATCCCAATAAGACGGTGTACGAAATCATTTCCGAGGGACAAGACACGATCATGCTGGGCAAGGCCGAAGTGAACGCCCGCGGCTACTGTGCCCGTTTCAATTTCGCCGGCACCGATCAGCAGAAGAAGGTCAAGGATCTGTCAGGCGGCGAGCGGAACCGCGTGCACCTCGCGCGCATGTTGAAGGAGGGGGCCAACCTCATCATCCTCGACGAACCCACGAACGATCTGGATGTGAATACGTTGCGCGCGTTGGAAGAGGGATTGGAAGGATTCGCCGGCTGCGCCGTCATCAGCAGTCACGACCGCTGGTTCCTGGATCGCGTCGCCACGCATATCATGGCCTTCGAAGGCGACAGCAAAGTGGTGTGGTACGAAGGCAACTACAGCGAATACGAAGCCGATCGCAAGAAGCGGCTCGGCAAAGAAGCCGACCAGCCGCATCGCATACGCTACCGCAAACTGACCAGGAATTAGCAGGTTGCTGAAGGGGGGCGGGCGGACTCTCAGTCGCACGCCTCCCTACAAGACACATCCGTTTTTTCGATTCAGCCGTAGATCCACACATGAACACGTTGCAGGGCTGGCTTCTACGCTATTGGTTCTTCCCCCTTGCCCTGGTCTCTGTCTCTTGCACATCGCTCGCTCCTCCCTCGTCTCAATCACCTGAGCCTCGTGCCTCCCACACCAGAGCCACTCTGTCTTTGGGGGAAAAGGAATTGGCGGACGGCCGGTTCGTCGGACTGGCCTTCTCCGGCGGGGGAAGCCGTGCGGCGGTGTTCGGGGCCGCGGTGATGAAGGAATTGGATGGTCTGGGGCTGCTCCAGCAGGTCGATGTGTTGTCTGCCGTATCCGGCGGTGCCTTGCCTGCGGCGTCCTATGCGCTGGAGGGGTACCGCGACTTTAATTTTCAAAACGGTTTCGTGGAACTGGTCGGTCGCGATTTTCAGGGAGCCATCCTAGGGCCCTGGTACGCCATGCCTCAGAACGCAATCCGGTATGCGTTGACCGATCGTATCCCAGCCGAACAGATCATTCAGGTTTTGGACGATCGGCTCTTTCGCGGCGCGACCTTTGCCGATCTCAATCCATCACGACCGATTCTCCTGCTGAATGCGACCGATGCCCTCACCGGCGATCCGTTGGTCATTTCCAACGAACGGTTTGCTGCGCTGGGCCAGCCCCTCGCTCCCTTCAGCCTCGCCCGCGCGGTGTATATGTCCGCCGCCTATCCGGGCGTGCTGGAGCCGTTGGCAATTCCTCATGGGCAGCCAGCGGGCACGCCAACAAGCGAACCTCCGCTGCTGGCCTACGACGGCGGGGCTGCCGACAACCTTGGTATCCGGACGCTGATGCAGGTGGTGAACGATGCGCTGTCGGAGCAATCGATGGCGGACCGGTTTCCCCGCGGCTGTCTAATTGTGTCGATCGATGCCACAGGCCGTCAGCTCAATGACCAGCGTAAACCACTCTCCGCTGCTGCGGCGTTGCTCAGAGGCCATCGACGCAATGTGCTGGAGTTGGCCGGGATTCCTGTTTCGCGGCAGGATACGTCGATGTTCGGCACCTTTCGGGTGGGGCTGAATGGAAACGGCGGGACGTGCCGCTTCTGGCACATTGCGTTACGCCAGTTGCCGGGCAGTGACCCATTAGGCGATCGTGTGACCTACATCAAGACCAATCTCGGGTTGTCGACAGAAGATCAGGCGGCGCTCGTGACCGCGGCGGCCAGACTCGTGGCGAAGGGCCGCGAGGAGATGCCTCAAGCAGACGGTTGGGCCGGCTTCGTGAGTGCCCGGCCTGCGCTTCTCACACATCCGTGACAGCGCCTCTCAAATCCCGGCGAGTGTTTGTGACCGGCGCAACCGGTTATCTCGGAGTGCGGTTCATGCCGTTGTTGCTTGAACGGGGCCATCATGTCACTGCCCTGGCTCGGATGGCATCCGTCCGCAAGGTTCCGACCGGATGCCAGATTGTCGGCGATCCGTGCCGCACGTGAAGCATGCAGGACTACATTGCTGTGCGCCATGAATGCGAAGCGGCGATTGCGGCGGCGGGGTTGGTCGCGACGATTCTCCGGCCCTGGTATAGTCTCAGTCCGGGCCATTGGTGGCCGTTGGCGCTGCAGCCGGTCTATCGCCTGATGGAGCAGGTCCCCGCAACGAGAGATGCCGCTCGGAGGCTTGGTTTGGTTACCATTCAGGAGATGCTCGTCACAATGTTGTGGGTGATTGAACGACCACCGTCCGGTCGTCGAGTGATTGAAGTGCCGGAGATCCGTCGCCTCGGCCGGAGTCCCGCATGACAGCCACCGTCTTGATTACCGGAGCCGGCGGTCTGATTGGTGGATACCTCGTCAGGACTGCCGCTCGGTGGGCCCCGCAATGGAACGTGCACGGAGTCACCAGGGCCGAGGCAGATCTGACTGACCCGGCGCAAGTGCAGGAACTCTGGCGTCGTCACCGGCCCCGTCTCCTGATTCACTGCGCGGCCTTGAGCCGAACCGGCGCCTGTGAGCAGGATCCAGTGCTCGCCAGGCGCATCAATGTCGAGGCGACTCGCGCCCTGGCTGCCGCCGCCCGGGACATTCCCTTTATCTTTCTGTCCACCGATCAGGTCTTCGACGGCTCGAAGGGCTGGTATGTCGAAACGGATGCCGTGCATCCCTTGAATGTGTACGGACAGACGAAGGGAGAGGCCGAGCAGGTCGTCCTCGAAAACCCGGCCCATTCGGTCGTTCGTCTCGCTCTGACAGCCGGCACCTCGCCGACGCACGACCGAAGTTTCGTCGAAGACATGGTGCGGACTGCGGCCAAGGGGAGGAAACTGACGCTTTTTACGGACGAGTTTCGCTGCCCCATTCCGGCGGGACCATTGGTACGCGCCCTGTGGGAGTTTGCCGCCCGGCCGCAGCCGGGTCTCTTTCACCTGGGTGGGAGCGAACGGTTGTCTCGATGGGAAATCGGTGAGTTGCTGGCGAGACGGTATCCGGAACTCCGGCCTTGGATTGAGCCTGGTTCAGTCGCCGACTATCATGGCCCGCCTCGTCCTCCGGACCTCTCGATGCGAAGCGACAAGATGCAGGCGCTGCTGTCGTTCCCCCTGCCAGGTTTTGGCCAGTGGCTCAGCCATGATGCTTCGATCAGCGACGATCCCTGGGACACAGGTCAGTGAGGCAAGGTTCGAATGTAGGCTAGCACGTTTTGGATGTCGCGTTCGGAGAGAAGACCTTTCCAGGACGGCATATTCGGTTTGCCCTCGTGGATGGTTGTCAGCAGGGCACTGTCGGATTTCTTTCTGGTCGCCGGGGCCGTGAGATTGGCCGGATCGGGCCCAAGTAGTTTGTATCCATCCCCTTTGCCCTGAGTTCCGTGACATCCGGCGCAGTGTTTGATGAAGAGTGTCTTCCCCTTTGCCGGGTCAGCAGCTTTCTGCACAGCATTCTCACTGGCCCCGGATTGGGCCGGTGCCGCAGCCACCATAGTTATCGCGACGATCAGCGCTCCGATGAACCCCACGTTCATAACAGTCCCTCCGACGTGATGCGACGGTACTTGCCACAGTCCTCTTGGTGAATCTTACCTGTCTCTGCAGTCGAATGCCATTCGACTGGGCGGCGCTGTCCTGAGGCAGGCCGTCATAGTACAATTGCGCGAATCTGTGCGGTGAGTCTGGTTCGTATGCGGTTCATGTCCGGTAGCTGATCGCATGACAGCGAGAGATCCCCTATCCCTCCTCATCACCGTCTGGGCCGCTTCCGCAGCCTTGATGGTCCTGCTCTGGTTGATCGAGCGCCGCATACGTAACGCGTCCATCGCCGATGTGGGTTGGTGTTATGGGCTGGCACTGGTGGGGTGGTGGTACGCAGGCTCCGTCGCGGGAGAACCGGCCCGGCGCTTGCTGGTGGCGTTGATGATCTTCCTCTATGCCGTCCGCCTCGGCACCCATGTACTCATCGACCGGGTATGGCGCAAGCAAGAGGACGGCCGATACCGCGCGCTACGCCGTCGATGGGGCGTGCACGAGTCCTCGCGCCTGTTCTGGTATTTCCAGCTCCAGGCCGCCGCCATCGCGATGTTTTCGCTTCCTCCCCTCATCGTCATGCAGAATCCCCATCCACCGTTTCATTTTTGGGACCTGATCGGATTTCTCTGGTGGGCTGTAGCCGTCACGGGCGAAGCGGTGGCCGATTGGCAGCTGGCTGCGTTTCGCAGCAAGCTGTGGAATGCAGATCGTGTGTGCCGGATCGGTCTATGGCGCTATTCGCGCCATCCCAACTACTTCTTCGAATGGCTGCACTGGTGGAGTTATGTGTGGATGGCGCTGGCGCTTCCTACGGGAGGCTGGGGCGTAACCCTGATTGGCCCGATAGCCATGGGCGTGGCTTTGCTGAAGGTGACCGGCATTCCCTGGACGGAAGCGCAGAGCATGACGAGCCGTGGGGAGGACTATGCCGAGTACCGGCGCACGACCAACGCCTTCTTCCCCTGGTTTCCGCGCCGGCATTCATGAATAGTCCGGATTAACAGAACGCGGACACACAAGGGGATACATGGCTGTCGTTATGGTTTGGGGTCGAGTTCAGCCAGACGTGTCCGGGCGATCTTGGCGGCGGGGCTGTCGGGGTAGTGACGGAGAATTTCTTCGTAGAGTTCCCTGGCGTGGGTTTTGTTGGTTTGGCGCTCTTCGAACTGGGCCGTCTCCAGCAGCTGCGCAGCCTGGTCGGGACCACAGGCGTACAGGGTCAGGAGTAGAGTCGGAATGATCCACGCAGGTGCTCTGTTCATGCGGTTACCCTCCGGGATGACTTGTCGCAGAACGGTGTCGTGAGCTGAGGCATGTGCGTAGTCTGGCTCAAGGCATCGGCAGTTGCAAGCCGGCGGTCTGGCTCGGACTATGTGGGATTGTGCTCGCGGATACCGTATCGCGGGGAGGTAATGGCTTCACTACGGCAGCGCGGGCAGCGGCTGGGACGAGTGAGTCTGGTCCGTTCGCGGAAGGCGTATGTGCAATCCTGGCATTCCGACGGTTCGAGCAGGAATGTCCGCGCGGGATCGCGAGACAGGGTTTTCACGATATGCGTTAAATGGTCTTCCACCTGGCGCTCCGGCATGCCGAGCAGTTGCGCCAGTTGGTGAGAAGACAACAGGGTACCGGTCAGCAGCTCAATGATCCGCCGTCGTGGTGTCAGTCCGGGTGACAACATCAGCGGGTATCTTAGGGAAACAGCCTGCTGATGAAAAGGCAGGAATCGGCCTCCTCGATCTTGGTATACTACGCAAGACTTCCTGAGCCTCCTTCCGCAACGGGAGATGCTGCGATGAGTGGACCGCTGTGGGACGAGTTGGCCGAGCTGGCGTTGTCCCGTGTCCGCGCGGCCGGGGTCGAGTATGCGGACATCCGTCTGCTCGATACGACGACGCGAACGATCAGCGGTGAAGACCGGCGCATCGCCCACATTCGCGAGAGCACCGATCGCGGGTTCGGCATTCGGGTGTTGCATCGCGGTGCCTGGGGATTTGCGGCCAGCTCCATCATTTCCCTCGAAGAAATCCCACGTGTGGCGGACCTCGCCATAGAAATCGCCAAAGGATCGGCCTCGCTCGCTATCACGAAGGTGCATCTGGCACCTGAGCCTGTGCATCGCGATCGTATCGTCACTCCCTGTCGGCTGGATCCATTCGCAGTTCCCCTGGAAGAACAAACGTCGTTGCTGTTGAACACGATGGATGTGATTCAGCGACATCCGGGCATCGCCAGAAGCCATGCCAGTTTCTGGGCACAACGTGACCGCAAACTGTTCGCCTCCACGGAAGGCTCTCATCTCGAGTTTACTCTGCTGGCGGTGCAGGGCGAGTGCAGCGCCACGGCGGTTCAGGACGGACGTTTTGCGACACGGTCGTTCAATACTCCGCATTTGCGCATGGGGTATGAGTTGATCCGCGATACCGACTTTGCCCGTGAAGGGGCGCGTCTCGCTGAACAGGCGGTGGAGAAGGTGCAGGCGCCGGTGATTGAGGCTGGGCGATACGATCTGGTGCTCGATCCGGAGCATCTGTCCTTGACCATGCATGAGTCCTGTGGACATCCCAGTGAGTTGGATCGCGCGCTCGGCTACGAGGCGAATTATGCCGGCACGAGTTTCCTGACACCGGATAAACGCGGTACCTACCGCTATGGTTCGTCTCACGTGAATCTAGTGGCCGACAACACCGAACCGCAGACGCTGGCGGCGACGGGATATGACGACGATGGAGTGAGTTGCCAGAAGTGGGACATCGTGCGGGAGGGGCTCTTCGTCGGGTACTGCACGAACCGCGAGGTCGCGCCGCGTATCCACGAGGAGCGTTCACGCGGATCGAACCGGGCCGATAGTTGGGGGAGCGTGCCGATGGTGCGTATCGCGAACATCGGGTTGGAGCCGGGCACCGCGACGCTTGATGAACTCTTGGCCGATGTGAAGCGAGGCATCTACATCGAGGGCCACGGGTCCTACAGCATCGATCAACGACGGTACAATTTTCAGTTCGGGGGCGATGCGTTCTGGCTGATTGAAAACGGTCGCCGCACGCACATGGTGCGGGACGTGATCTATCACGGCATTACTCCAGAGTTTTGGGGGCGGTGCGACGGTGTGGCCGATCGCAGCCATCGACGACGATATGGATTTATTACGTGCGGCAAGGGCCAGCCGGGTCAATCCGGCTGGATGACTCATGCCGCGTCCCATGCCCGGTTCAGGCGCGTGGATGTCATTGCCGGAGAAGCGAAGGTCAACGCATGACGGCGTCGATCACTCCATCGTGGCCGAAGTTGACGGGCCGGCAGGAATTCGAGTTCCTGGCTGAGCTGGTGATGAGTCACTCGACGGGTGACCACACCTTTCTGTCGTTGCGCGATGTGCATGGCGGCACGACTCGTTTCGCGAACAATCAGGTCATTCAGAATGTGAACCAGCGGCGCGGAACGTTGTCGATTACGGTGGCCTTCGGGCGACAACATGGCACGGCCAGCACGACGGATTTTACCGCCGGCGCGGTGCGTGAAACCCTCAAGCAGGCCGAGTGTATTGCCCGCATCTCTCCCGAAGATCCCGAATATCTGCCTCCCGTCGGGCCACAGACCTATCTGTCGCTGCCGACCTCGCGTCCCGAAACGTGTGCAGCCGGACCGGCGCGGCGGCTCGACTATGCGCGTGAGGCCATCGGCCAATGCAAGATGGAGAATCTGAACGCGGCCGGAACGGTGTCGTCCGGCACGACGATCGTGGGGCTGGCGGCTGACACGGGATTGCGGGCCTACGAGGAACGCACCGAGGCTCGCTTCAGTCTGACGGTGCAGGCGGGCGAAGCCACCGGCTGGTCGGCGGCGGCCCATCGATCCATCGATCGTTTGCATGTGCAGGAGCGCACGCTGGCGGCCATCATCAAAGCCAAACGAGGAGCGGACGAACCGCAGGAATTGCCGCCGGGTCGGTACACGGTCATTCTGGAGCCGGCGGCCGTCGCCGGGTTGCTGAGCTGGATGATCTGGATGTTGGACGCGAAATCGTTCTTCAAGGGGACGAGCCCGTTCAGCAGAAAACTGCACAGCCGGATCATCGACCGCCGGTTGTCCCTGTGGAACCAGCCCGCCCATGCCGACCTGCTCGGCCATGGATTTACGAGTGAAGGGCTCCCGGTCATCGAATCCGGCTGGATCGAGTCGGGGGTGTTGAACCAGTTATTGCACGACCGGTATACCGCGCAGGAGCATGGGATCGATCCACTGACGACGCTGGAGTCTCCCTACTTATCCGGTGAACGTCCCGTCGGCACAAGGGTGGACGACCTCATCCGTACGACGCAGCGAGGCATTCTAGTCACGAATTTCTGGTACATCCGTCCGGTCAATCCGTCCGATCTGACACTCACCGGCATGACGAGGGACGGCACCTTCCTGATTGAAAACGGCGAGATCACCTCGGCGATTCGCAACTTCCGATTTCATGAGAGTCCCTTGCGCGCATTCAACCAGGTGGATGTCTACACCGCTCCGGTCGAAGCAGTCACGTCAGAAACGGGGAAGGCCTTGGTCCCTGCCATGCGGATCCACGACTTTAATTTTTCAAGCGTCACTCGATTCTAGCCGGACTTTTCCCTGGAAGTCGGGTCGATTCTGCTCGGGTCGGGGCTGCGGGATTCCGGGCGCCGGACGGCAAAAAACCTGTCTCGGCCATTGACTCGGCCTGGTGGAAAGAGTAATGAATGAACGAGGCCTGACTGATACGATGCCGGTGTCATTATGAAGCGTAAACAACAGCGATTGGCTGACAAACCGATTCATCTCCTCACCTTTGCCCCGGACAAGTCCGAGAAGGGCGGTGTGAATCCGTTTGCGCCTTCGCCGTTACGCGCGGGCATTAGTAAAGTCTTTGTGAAATTGGAAGATATGACCGAACGGTTCGAGGATTGGTGCCAGTACGGCCGGTCCGAAGAACGGGCGGTACAACCACTGGGGCAGCGTGTGTCCAAGTGGTTGGGGGCTCCCGTCGCCAGGCATGCCGAGCAGGAAGCCGAAGCTGAAACCGGGTTAGTTCCGGCTCGACGGTGGGATGGTTCGGTCGGCGACGTGATCTTCCGGCTTCGTGACCGGGCGGGCTTTGTGCAACGCGCATTGACCGCACAGGCTCGGGAGCTCAAGGAGTGGGTGATTGAACATACCCGGTCCACCCAGGCGGAAGTCGATCAATTGCGGGAACAGGTGTCGACCCAACAGGCTCAGGTCGAGGAGCTATCGGCGCAACTCCAAGACTTGCGGGCCCTGGTGACCTCCCAGCAGCAAGTGTTGATGTATATGGGCAAGGACATGGAGCTGGCGCAACCTGCCGAGCTGCAACTCTCCCTCATGCCGTCACGCGCGATTTCGTATCGTGAACGCGATCAATCATCTTCGAGAGACCGGCGGGAGGCTTCTGCCGAAGCGTCCCAGTCACCCTACCTCAACGCCTGATTCTTGCCGATCCAGCAGGACGCTGAAAACGACCGCCAGCTTTGTTCTCGCATCGTTCAGAACCTCAACGTACCAAATTGGGAAAAGGTCTGTCCTGGACGGTGCGGTCGGATACGCACATAACGCCGCAGCTATGACACGGCCGGCTCACCGTCTCGCCGGCGTCCACAAACGTGGCGATCATTATTCTTCGCGCCGTGGACCTCGCTGCGGCCTCGCTGGACGACCGTTTTGAGCGTCATGCAGTCGAGCTATTTCAACCGATCTTCTCCCGTCGACGCGTTCCGGCTGGCAACTTCTCGGCGAGGCTGCTAGTTTGTGCTGTTTTGTGCGGTGATGTCGTTCTTGGACGGCGGCATCGTCCATCTCACATACGAAGATACGAGCAGGAGCGGGGGTGATGGTACAGAGGCGATATGCGAGGGCGGTATGTCGCGGCTTGGTGATTGCGGGCCTGGCACTGCCTGTGTGGGGTGGAGTTGCTCGGGCGGAGGTGACGCTGTTCGAGAATCTCGGCACCTGGCATCATGAGATCACGACGACCTCCGACCTTGCGCAAAAATTTTTCGATCAAGGCCTCCGGTTGGTCTACGCCTTCAATCACGAAGAAGCCATCGCAGCCTTTATGGAGGCTTCCCGCCTCGATCCCGATGCCCCCATGCCCTATTGGGGTGTGGCGTTGAGCTTGGGGCCGAACATTAACGCAGCCATGGATCCCAAACTGGAAGCCCGTGCCGTGGAGGCGATTCAGAAGGCGTCCGCGCGTGTGTCGCAGGCCACCGCCAGGGAACGAGCCTACGTGGACGCCCTCGCGTTACGGTACTCGACCAAGAAGTCTGTCGCCCGGAAAGCGAAGGATGAGGCCTATGCCAAAGCCATGCGTCACATCGCACGGGAGGCTCCCGATGATGTTGATGCCGCGACTCTGGCGGCTGAGGCGATGATGGTGCTAAGACCGTGGGACTATTGGCGCGCGGATGGACGGCCTCAACCGGGGACGGAAGAGATCGTCGCCATGTTGGACGCAGCGGTGCGGCAACGGCCGGAGCACCCCGGCGCGTGCCACTATTACATTCATGCGGTCGAGGCATCGCCCGAGCCTCAACGCGCGCTGGACTGTGCGAAGCGGCTGCCGTCGCTCATGCCGGGTGCCGGACATCTGGTGCATATGCCGGCGCATATCTACATGCGGCTGGGACGTTATCGGGAGGCATCGGAACGGAATGCGAACGCCGCGATGGTGGATCACGAGTATTTGTCTCACCACCCCCTTGAGGGCAATTACGCATCAGGCTACTATGCGCACAATCTCCATTTCCTGAATGCCTCTTTGATGATGGAAGGGCGGAGCGCGGAAGCGGTGCAAGTTGCGCGGGAACTCCTAACGAAGGTTCCGGCTGACGCGATCGTCAGGGAGCCGTCGCTGGAATGGTATGCGCCGACCCTGCTGCTGACCATGGCTCGATTCGGCCAATGGGGCGACTTGATCAGGCACCCGCCGCCGTCCAAGAGTTTACGGCTCACCACGGGCCTCTGGCACTTTGCCCGCGGGTTGGCCTTCGCCGCCACCACGCGATTCGGGAGTGCCGAGGGAGAATTGTCGAATCTTCGGAAAGCGATGAAGCCATTTGCCAGAACGAAGACCCCGGAAGGCAAGATCAGTCGCACGTTGTTGAAGGTGGCTGAACGGGTGCTGGTCGGCGAAATGGCGGCGCGGCGCGGGCAGTACGATGTCGGGATTCAGGCGCTCCGGGAGGCGGTGCAATTGGAGGCGTCCTTGCCGTACAGCGAACCGCCTTTCTGGCTGCAGCCGGTTCGTCACAACTTGGGGGCCGTCCTACTGCTGGCAGGGCGTCCGGCCGAGGCGGAAGCGGTGTATCTGGAGGATTTGCGCATCAACCCCGAAAACGGATGGGCCTTACACGGACTGACGCAAAGTCTGCGGTCTCAAAACAAGGGCGCGACTCAGGAAGAAACCAGGTTTCGGGCTGCATGGGCGCAGGCCGATGTGACATTGACGGGATCGCGATTTTAGCCTGTCGTGCCGGGATCGGTTCCGAACGCTCACAGGGGTGTCAGGTAAAGGACAACAGATGATCAAGACAGACTACGTGTTTCATGCCAGTGAAGAGGCTCGTGAATTGGAACGGTTGCAGATGCTGGAACGAATCTTCGATCCGGGCACGCACCGCCGGATGCTGGCGACCGGTCTGACCACCGGGTGGCATTGCCTGGAAGTGGGAGCGGGAGCCGGCTCCATCGTACGATGGTTGGAACAGCGGGTCGGGCCATCGGGCAAGGTCGTGGCCATCGACACGAACCCGCGTTTCTTGCGGGGAAGCGGGAGCTCGACCATCGAAATCCTGCAGGGCGATATCTGCGACATGGAGCTTCCGCCTGCCACCTTCGATCTGGTGCATGCGCGGTATGTGATGATTCATGTCGCGGGCTATCAGGCGGCGTTTGAGCGGATGCTGCGATGCGTCAAACCGGGCGGCTGGGTCATGATCGAAGAGCCTGATTTTCAAGCGGCTCGTGCCGTAGCCGGATCGGAAGCGGCCCGGGCGGCATTCGGGCGAGTGACGGATGCGATCGAACGGATGTTTACGGCGCGCGGTATGGACTATGCCCTTGGGGCGAAGTTGCCCGTCTTGTTCCAGCGCCATCATCTGGACCAAGTGACCGTGGAGCACGAGGGGCATTTGTCCGCGGGGGGCGGGATGATTCCGCAGTTGATGAAATTGTCGGCCGAGCAGCTTCGTGCGAAGTACGTGGCGACCGGGATGGTCACGGAGGCCGACATCGAGGAGTATGGACGGTTGGCCGACGATCCCGACTCCTGGGCCGTCTATTATGCGACGGTGGCGGTGACCGGCTGGTGGCAGCCGCAATGCGGCGGGCGAACCTAAGGATAGGGTATGCGATACATCGTAGGAGTTATGGGTCCGGCGAAGGCCAGGAAGAAGGACGTCGACAATGCTCGTGTGCTGGGCGAATTGATCGCGCGCCGCGAGTGGGTGGTGCTGACCGGCGGTCGTGACGTCGGGGTGATGGATGCGGCCTGCCAGGGAGCCAAGAAGGTTCCCGGCAGTTTGACGATCGGGGTCTTGCCCTCGAGTCGCGAACGTGTGTCCAAGTATGTCGATCTGGCGATCATCACCGAAATGGGCAACGCCCGAAACAATGTGAACGTCATGTCTAGCAACGTCGTGGTGGTTTGCGGACTGATGGGAGCCGGTACCGTGTCGGAGGTGGCCCTTGCCCTCAAGGCGGGGAAACCGGTGATTCTGGTCGGGGCCACGCCGGCCGAAGAAAAATTCTTCAAGAAGCTGGGCGGGCGACTCATCGCGGCGGTGGAAAACCCCGAAGAAGCCATTGGGCTCATGATGAAGCAGTTCGAACAGCAACAGCCGGATTTGGTGCAGGGGGCGCGCTCCTGGGGCGGAGTCTAGCCCGGACTCTACATGCAGACCTGCTGCGTCGTCCGATCCTCTCGCCCGCCGGGGCCGTTCTCGCTCGGCCTCCTCGACGGACTACAAGTACGCCTGCGTCGTCCTCACTTGCGAGCAGCCCCATCGGGCTTCGATCTCGAACGCCTCGCGACGGTCTGCATGAAGCGTCCGGGCTAGCAAGCGGCTGAAAAAGCCTGCCAGCTTTGTTCGCGATGTCCGTGAAACGTGAATCGTGAAGCGTATCTCGTTGGGGGGGGAGGAAGGGCTTAGGGCTATTAGCTATACACCATAGGCTCTTTTTTTTCGGACGAGAGACGAACGACGCTTCACGAACCACGACGGAAGCGGCGACCTTTTAGGGGGCGGCGGGGGAGCCGGAGAGCGCGCCTTTTTCCAGCAGCACGCCGGAGTTGTCGAAGGGGAGGCGGCCCTCCTTCGTATGCAGCACGCCTGTGACATGGTAGGCAAGGGGCTGATCGCCGGAGAAAGACAGGAGTTGACGGACGACTTGTAAGGTGGACGTACTAGTTTCCACCGATGTGACGGAGTCGCTCAGTCGCGGGATAACCAGTTCCTTGTTGCCGAGGCCGCGCGCCAGCCGATTTCCATTCAGATCGAGCTTGAAGTCGATTCCGGTGACGGCGAGCTCGAAATCGTTGGGGTTGCGAATACGCAGGTCCACCTGCAGCCGCTGCTCGAAGGCAGTCGTTTCCAGCGGCGTGACGTTGGTGACCAAGACTTCGGGGGCTTCCCCGTTCATGAACCAGGAGGCGCATCCGAAACACGTCAGCGCCGCCATCAATCCCGCAAACGAAATCAGCCGTTTCATCCCGCCCATCATACAGAAACATCTGTTCGATTACGATGCTCGTAGATACCAGCAGGAGATCGGGCAGGTCCGCCGCCGGCGTTCACAGAAGAGCTGTTTTGCAGCGTCACGGGAGACGAGTCCGAAGCCTCGATCGCGGTGCGTCGAGTGCTTTGGTAAGATAACCAGCGAAGGGTAGACTCAGGCGTAGGGAGGACTGATCCAATGAACAGCATGACACGCAAGATAAGGTGTGCGTTGCTGGTTGTGGCGATGGTGCTGGCAGGGTCTCTGGGATCGGCCGGGCAGGCTGCCGGGCTATCCGATCCGGCGAAAGCGTATTTCGCCGGAGGGTGCTTCTGGTGCATGGAGGAAGTATTCGAGAAGGTTCCCGGCGTCACAGCAGTGACCAGTGGCTACATGGGCGGGCGGGGTGAAAACCCCAGTTACGAACAAGTCTCCGCCGGTGGGACGGGTCATGCCGAGTCGATTGAAGTGGTCTACGATCAGGCTCAAGTGAGTTACGCCGCATTGCTCGAAACCTTCTGGCGTAACGTGGATCCGGTCACACCGAATGCACAGTTCTGCGACCATGGCAGCCAATACCGTGCCGTGATTTTCTATCAGACTGAGGAACAGAACCGTCTGGCCGAGGAGTCGAAACGCAAGATCGAACAGTCCGGGCGAATTCATGGGCCGATTGTCACGGAACTCACCCTGGCATCGCCGTTTTATCCGGCCGAGGACTCTCACCAGGATTATTATAAGAAAAATCCGGTGCGGTATAAATTTTACAAATATAGCTGCGGGCGGGCGCAGCGGTTGGAAGATCTCTGGGGGACTCCATGACCGGTTCAGGCTCGCAGGAGTGGTTGGCGCGGCTTATCCAGGATTGCCGAATCATTGCCGTGGTGGGGTTGTCGTCGAATCCGTCGCGCCCCTCCTACCGGGTGGCAGCCTACATGCAACAGCAGGGGAAGGTGGTGGTGCCGGTGAATCCACGAGAGACCGAGGTGTTAGGGGAGCCGGCCTATCCTGAACTCTCGTCTCTGCCCGGTCCGATCGATCTGGTGACGATTTTTCGACGATCGGAAGAGGCGGGTGTGGTCGTCGACGAAGCGATCCGGATCAAGGCCAAGGCTGTCTGGCTGCAGGAGGGCGTGATTGATGAGGCGGCGGCTGAGCGTGCGCGCCGGGCCGGATTGCAGGTGGTGATGGATCGGTGTTGGCTGAAAGAGCATCTGCGTTGTTTGGGCGAGCATTGACCGCGTATTCTACTTATCGCTGATAGTACCAGCGATAAGTCATCGCCCCAGACCTGGTTTCTCGATAGTCGCGTTTCAAGACCTCCCATCCACTCTCCGCTCCCGCCGATTTGTTTCATTTTCTTGAGCATTCCGTATCTCCATGGAATAGTGATGCGACGGGGCTCCGCGCCTCTCTTGCACCGATGTTCCTACCATTTATCTCTGGAGGTTACAGCCATGATGCCTTCGCTCACGGTATGCGCTCGTGCGTTGCTCATTCTTCCCATGGGACTCTTTGCAATGGGTTGTTCGCAGTCGGCCCTGCAGGGCCCCTCGCCACAGGAAAGTCTGGGCGTGGGGATCGTCACCGGTACGCTGGGGGCGCAAAGTCGGGCTACGGTGAGAGCCGGTGACCAGGCGGGCGGATCGCTGGTCGGCCAAGTGCAAGCGGTAGAGGGTGGAGCGTATCTGGTTCGGGATGGCGGCGGGCAGGAACATCGTATTCCCCACGATGAGAACACGAGGATCGATCGACCGGCCCACGTGGGTGATCGCATCCAATCCTGGTTCGATCGACAGGGCCGGGCCGTGCTCATCAGAAGCCTCGATGAGGATGTCCGGTAGGACGGGGCCGGGCTGCGCCGTTCGAGTCCCTGCACCATCATGCAACAGCCGGAATGGAATTCTCGCTGGGAGCGTCTGGCCCGCGTGCTCTGCCCCTTCGTGGTGGCCGGGTGCCTGATGGCGATGATGCCCCCGGCGAGCCGGGTCGCACTTGATCCGGGCATGAAAGACGTCCAGTTTCCTCGCGCTCCCGAGTCAATCATCGCACTCATTGCTGCCTCTGCCGCACAATATGGGCTCGACCCGGCTCTTTTGCAGGCGGTGATCAAGGTGGAGTCGAACTTCAATTCGGACGCCGTGTCATCGAAGGGTGCTATCGGGTTGATGCAGCTCATGCCCCTGACCGCTACGGCGCTCCATGTGCTGGACCCGTTTGATCCGAAGGACAACATTCGGGCAGGCGCGGCGCTGCTTCGACGACTTCTGAACCGGTTCGACGGGGATCTTACGTTAGCGCTGGCGGCGTACCACGTCGGTGAGGCACGAGTCAGGCAGGCGATCGGTGTTCCGGCGCTCCCTGCGACCCAACTCTATGTCGAACGTGTGCTGGGTCATTACAATCGATTCCGCGCGGAGGCTCACGGGGCGGCCACGGAATCGGGATCGCGAGACCCGGCTGGCCGGCCCTTCTTCTTCTCCCCTTCGCACAGATGAATGAAGCCGGCCCATGAATCGGTCCGCATCTGGGCGTAGGTATGGGGTGCCGCCCGCTCGCCGGTTGCATTTTTCTCCAGAACCGGGTACGGAATTCTGGCTCGCGCGACGGAGGCGAAACAGCAGCCGGCCGGCGGAGACCTGGTTATATTGTCGAGGATGGTGATGAAGAAAAGCGATCGCACTGCTCGGTTGGCCCAATCGGATATTCGTGCCATGACCCTCGCCTGTGCAAAGGTGAACGGGATCAATATGTCCCAAGGCGTCTGCGACACCCCTGTTCCTCCGGTCGTGGTGCAAGGCGCACAACAGGCGATGGCTCAAGGCCACAATATCTATTCACGTTTTGACGGCATTGTGGAACTGCGGCAGGCGATTGCCGACAAGCTGGCTGCATACAATCGAATCGCGGCCGACCCGGACGTCAACGTGACCGTCAGTGCCGGCGCCACAGGGTCTTTTCAGGCCACCTGCATGGCGTTGCTCAATCCAGGCGACGAAGTGATTCTCTTTGAACCGTTCTACGCGTACCACATCCAGGCGATCCACGCCGTGGAGGCGGTTCCTCGTTATGTGGCCATGCGGCCTCCGGAATGGTCGGTCGATTTTCAGGGGCTGGAGCAGGCCATCACGCCCAAGACCAAAGCGATCGTCGTGAATACTCCGGGAAACCCGTCTGGAAAGGTCTTCGCACGATGGGAGTTGGAACAGATTGCGGAGATCGCCTGTCGCCATGACGTGATGGTGATCACGGACGAGATCTATGAATATTTCGTGTTCGACGGGCGGGAGCATGTCAGCATGGCATCCCTTCCCGGGATGGCCGACCGGACCATTACCATCGGAGGATACTCCAAAACGTTCAGTATCACCGGGTGGCGCATCGGCTACAGTGTGGCTGAGGCCACGTGGGCCAAGGCCATCGGTGCGATGAGCGATGTCTTGTATGTCTGTGCGCCCACGCCGCTGCAGTATGGTGTCGCCGCCGGGATTCGCGCGCTCGGCTCCTCGTTTTACAGTGACCTGACGAAGGAGCATCAGCAGAAGCGGGATCGATTCTGCGGGGCCTTGGCTAAAGCGGGATTGCCCCCTGCCGTACCGCAGGGGGCCTATTACGTGCTGGCGGATGTGTCCCGACTACCGGGAAAGACAAGTCGCGAACGTGCGATGTATTTGTTGGACAAGACCGGCGTGGCGGGCGTGCCGGGCGAAGCGTTCTTCGAAGGGCAAGAGGGGCGTCGTTTCATGCGGTTTTGTATGGCCAAGACCGACAAGGATCTGGAGCAGGCCAGTCAGGCCATCGAACGATTCACGGCATGATCTCGTGGAGATATGCTCCCCGCTATCGTGTCTGCCAGGACGCGGTTCTCGTCATGGTGCCCCAGGTGGCCTTCTTGCCGCGCACCCATCGATACAAGCCGATCAGCTTCCACACGGTGTTTAGTTGGCGATACCCGAGATTTTCCAGTACGGCGGCCAGGAGCAGTTTGAATATGTCGCGCTGATCGGGGTAGACGTGGAACGACATCTCTTCCAGCAACAGGGCGCTTACCGAGAGTAGGACGCCCATTCCGATGCCCGCAGTGAGCAGAATCAACCACGTCTGGAACGAGACGACGCCCAGGACGAATCCGAGCGCCAGGAAACAGTAGCTGAACACTTCGACTACCGGGCCGACCCATTCAAAGATCGCCATGAATGGAAACGCCAGCCATCCGATCGTGCCGCTTTTGCGGTGGCAGAGCAGATCGAGATTCTTGGTCAGGCTCTCGCACAATCCGCGCTGCCAGCGAATCCGTTGATTCTTGAGCGTTCCCAAATCCTCAGGGGCTTCGGTCCAACACACCGAGTCGGGCACGAAGGTAATGCGATAGGGCTTGTCGTTGAAGCGCAGATACCGGTGCAGGCGGACGACGAGTTCCATATCTTCACCGATGGTGTCCGACCGGTACCCGCCTACGGTGACCACCGCTTCCTTGCGAAAGATGCCGAACGCGCCGGAAATAATCAGCATGGCATTCATCGGGGACCAGCCCAATCGCCCAAAGAGAAACGCACGAAGGTATTCGACGATTTGGAACAATGCCAGGAGATTCGTGGGGAGTCCGATCTTCGTCAGAAACCCGTTCTCCACGCGACAGCCGTTGGCGATACGGACGGTGCCGCCGCTGGCGACCGTGCGATGATCGTCGAGGAACGGCTGCACGGCACGACGCAGGCTGTCTGGTTGGAGAATCGAATCCGCGTCGATACAGCAGAACAGTGGGTAGACCGACAGGTTGATCCCGGCATTTAAGGAGTCGGCTTTCCCGCCGTTTTCTTTGTCGATCACGCGCAGGTTGGCGTGCAGAGAAGAATGGTAGATGGTCCGAATTTCTGCGGTCGGGAGTTGCGTATTGTAGGCCTCCGGAAACGGAAACAGGTCGAACTCCTTTCGCAGCACGTCGATGGTCTCGTCTTTCGAGCCATCGTTGACCACGACAATTTCGTACTCGGAGTAACTGAGCTGCAGTAACGAGCGGATCGACCCGGCGATCGTGGCGGCTTCGTTATAGGCGGGGACCAGTACGCTGATCTGCGGCTCGAAGCCCGTATAACTTTGCGGCAAACTTTCCAGCACCCGTTCCTGCAGGTATTGCCGTAGGTGAAAGATCGCGATGATGTCCAGCATCAAGTATCCGGCGGTCAGGCCGAGAAGGTACAGCAAGAACAGCCATTCGGAGATTGACATGAATGTTGTGAGCGACATCGATCAGGGCCTCTCCACCCGAGGAGCTGTCGTTGCGAACCGGAGTGAACACAAGTCGGTGAGGTGGGCAGTACAGGGTCGGGTGCTGCAGGTCGCCGCCTGCTTGGTCGGGGTACTCGGATGTCTCACCATGCCGTCCGTGGCCTCTTCTGCTGATGTGCCCGTCATGGGGCTCTTCCCGGCGACGATCTATGAGATTGACCTCACCTATGTCGGTGAGCAGACCACTCCAACCGTGGCCCTCCAGGGCCCACCGCGAGATGCCGCCCCTCTTCCTTATCGACCGTTTCAGCCCATTCTTGAACTCCAATCGGTGTTGGGGGAGTCCACGTCGTTCGGACCCTGCCAGGGGCAGGTTCACAAAGAGGAGCAGGGGATCGACCTGCAGTGGAGCGCGGAAGGCCAGGGGCGCTGTGGACAACGTATTGCGATACATCAAGCCGGAGCGCCGGTTGATCTCATGTCCTACCATTGGTTGCGGCTACGTGGCTTTGCGACCGGCTCTGTAGTGGTGGCGCTGGATGATCAGGCCGGTCACCGGCGAGAGGACAACGTACCGCTGGCGACGGTGACCGGCTCGTTCGATATCACCATTGCTTTAAAGGAGGCCGGTCGCCGGTTGGACCTTCGGTATGTGACGGCGATCGTGGTTTCCACTGAGGCGGAGAGTGCACATATTCACTTCGACCGGATGGAGGTGATCCGGGCGCCGTCAGGGAGCAAGCAGCCTCTCGGAATTGGTTTCTGGGTATGGAATTATCGTTCGGCGATGGAGAATCCGGAAGGCATATTGGCGACGTGCCGGATCCAAGCCTGCTCCCGTCTTCTGATCCAGATGCCGTCTCAATCCGACGACGAGGCCATTTGGCGCGGCTATGTCCGTTTGATGGCGCAAGTGCAGCACAGTGGCCTCGAAGCGTTGGCATTGGATGGATATCCTGAAGCCATTCAGGAACCTCATATGTTGGCCGATAAGATACGGAGGGTCCTTCAACTCGCGGAGCCAGGTGTGTTGTCCGGGGTGCAGCTCGATCTCGAGCCCTATCTCCTACCCGGGTTTCTTGAGGATGAGGTCCAACTTCGTCGGTATGTCGATACCATCGAGATCTTGAAGCGTGCGATCGACGGACGTACCAGGCTGTCGATCGTGCTGCCTTTTTGGTTGGCCGGTCCGACGATCGGCGGGCGACCCCTCGCCTATGCAGTGATGGACCGAGCCGACGAAGTCGCGGTGATGAGTTATCGCACCAATCTCGATGACGTGCAGGACATCGCTGATGACATCCTTCGATATGGCGCCGTGATGGAGATACCAGTGTGGTTGGCCGTTGAGACGACGACGCTACCGGTAGAACGGCATGTCGTCTTACGGCGTGAAACGGACCCTGCTCGGATAGAGGCGGTTTTGGACCGTGACCGGCGACTCCTTCAGTGGGTGCCGAAGCCTGCGCAGCAGAGTGTGGCGACTCAGCAGGAGGGCTTTCGCATTCACCATCGATACACGGTCAACTCGGAGCGGCTGAGTTTTGCGGGTCGATCGCGGGCCGACGTGTCTCTGGTCGTACAAGGCATGCTGGATACCACCTCGTCTCGCAGTTTTGCAGGAGTCCTTATTCACGATCTCGACGGATTCAGAGCCCTCCCTCAATAGGGTTGAGCAGATCGGTCAGCAGGGTCGACACGGATGCGGGACATCAGAAAACAAATCAGTCGGCGCCGTTCCGTCGGGAACGTTTTCCTGGTGAGCCTGCTCGCCACGGCGTCCTTGTGGGCGTGGTCTTCCACGCTCTCCGCACAGCCTGCGGACTCGTCTCCGCGACAGGTGTTGGAGAGGGCCACGGCCTTGGAGGTCCAGCAGCAGTATGGGGAGGCTGTTGCGGCCTACCGTCAGTATCTCGTTGCACGACCGGAGAACGACGAGGTGCGCGCGAAGGTGGCCAGATTGCTTTCTTGGCAGGGACACTGGGATGAGGCTGCGGCCTTGTACCGCGACGTCTTGACCCGCCATCCCCTCGACCACGAGAGTCGGGTTGGCCTCGCTCGTGTGCTCTCTTGGCATAAGCACCTTGATGAGGCTCGCCAAGAGTATGAACGAATCCTCCAAGAAGAGCCGAACCATCCGGAGGCGTTGACCGGACTCGGCGATGTCTTGTTGTGGGGCGGCCATCCGGATCAGGCCATGTCGTATTATGAGCGCGTGGTGGCGGCAACCGGCGATGCAGAGGTGGCGGCGCGGCTGCGTACGTTGAAAGCGGACTCTATGGCACCGACTGTCGCAGGACCCACTACGCCGTCGTCTGTGTCCTCGTCGGATCAGGTCGCGGCGATGGAGCGGGGGCGGCGATTAGAATTGATGCGGCAGTACACGGAGGCCGCAGTGGTGTATCGCGAGGAGTTGCAACGGGCTCCGGAGAACGACGAGCTCCGCGCCTCCCTGGCGAGGACGTTGTCCAGGCAAGGCGCACATGCGGAAGCCACGGGGCTGTACCGAGAGGTGCTGGTTCGTCATCCGGACGATCAGGATGTTCGGATCGCCTTGGCGCAAATACTTGCTTGGCAACAGGAGTTTGCGGAAGCCCGGGTGTTGTATGGCCAGGTATTGCAGGCGGACCCGACGCAGATGGAGGCCCGGCGAGGGCTGGCGGAGGTGGCTCATTGGCAGGGTCATCGCTCGGAGGCGGTGGAACGTTACGAGGCACTCTTCGCCGAGACTCACGATCCCGAGATTGAAGCGCAGCTGAAAGCCCTGAAGATCGAATTACTGGCCGACGCGAAGCCGGCTCATCCGGCTGAAGCGGAGGCGACCGTTGCTGCGCGGGACACCGACGCGCACGCCATCAGCAGCGCAATGGAGCGGGCAACAAGGTTTGAGATCGCCAAACAGTATCGAGAGGCCGAGACGGTCTATCGCGAAGTGCTCCAGCAGCATCCAGACAACGACGAAGTGCGTAGCGCCTTGGCGCGAGTGCTCTCGTGGCAGGGATCCCATGCTGAAGCGGCGACGTTGTACAGGGACGTCTTGGCGGATCATCCTGAGGATCAGGATATTCGTCTCGCACTTGCGCAAGTGCTCTCCTGGCAGAAACAGTTCGACGAGGCTCATGGGCTGTATGAGGAGGTGCTGCAGGCTGACGCGACGCGTGTGGAGGCCCGGCGAGGGTTGGCGGAGGTGGCCCATTGGCGGGGACATCGTTCGGAAGCCCTGAACCGCTACGAGGCCTTACTTGCGGAGACCCACGATCCGGCCATTGAGCAACAACTGCGCGCCGTGAAGTCCGAACTGCTGGTGTCGCCCCGGGCGGCAGTGGGGCAAGGTCTGACCGGGTTGCGCCTTCCATATCGGGACTACGCCAAGATCGGGTACAGCCACTATTCCTATACGAAGAATCAACCGGACGAGCGTGATGTTCTGTTTGAGATCGCCAAACCCTGGGGCAACCAGACCGTGGTGCTTCGAGTGGAACCGATGAACCGGTTCGGGTTCCACGACACGCCGGTGTCTGCGGAGCTGTACAGTCCGCTGTGGCAGAGAGCCTGGGGCTACATTGCGGCGCAAGGGACGATCAATCCGAACTTCTCGCCCAACTATTCAGTGGTCGGCGAGGTGGCGCAAGGGCTGGGGGGATTGCATGCGTCGCTCGCGCCGATCGAACTGTCCTTCGGATATCGCCGCCTCAATTACAAACAGGATGATATCGATCTGTTGATGCCGGGCCTGACGATTTTCCTGCCGTTCAATCTATGGTTGACCGAGAAGGTCTATTTTATTCCGAACACCGGCGCCATCACCCTCGCTTCACAGCTCACCTGGCGACCGACTGATCGCGTGCAGTTGTTCGCGTCCGGCTCGTTTGGGACATCCGGGGAACGAATTGTGGCCGCACAAGATTTTACTCGAGTGGGGAGCCGCACCATTCAGGCCGGCGCGACGTTTCCTCTCACGGAACGCTTCTCGGCGGAAGTCTCCGGCTATTACGAGGACCGGGGATTCCTCTATGTCCGTCGCGGAGGCAGTCTCAATCTGATCTATCACTGGTAATCGATGGAACCGTCGGCACGTGCCTGCCTCACAGCCGTCGCCGTGGTGATTGTTCTGCTCGTGATCCGGAGCTGAGTCCTGCCGAGATCGAACCCTGATCAACGCATCGAGATCTCAGCGCAGGGCTCTTCACGCGTTCCAGGACTCACCGGCCCCCACGATACCAGTGGTCGACAGCGAGCAGATCGGTGTGCGGCGGACTCGCCGGAGAACCAAGGGATCGTGTAGGTGGACTTAGGCGGCTCGGGGTTCTTGGGAAGAGGGGGGGATCGGGCGGGTTTTTCCCACGTTCGTTTGGGCCATGAAGGGAAGCATATGTTCGTGTGACTCAACCGTCGAGAGGCCGCTACACAATTCCGTCAGTTTCTCCGGCGTCATCCAGGGCAGTTTGGAGAGGGCTTCAGCCGCCCGATAGCGTACCCACCAGTGTTCGTCATCCAGCAGTTTGATCAGAAGCGCTTCATCTTCCTCGACACCGACCTTGCCGAGCGCCGAGGCCGCTTGAAGACGCACATACCAGGTTGGATGAAAGATGTGCGCACGAATGGTCGCGACATCCCGCGGGTCACTACATTCTCCGAAGAGAAACAGGCACGCGGCCAGTATATCGTCCGGTGGCGTGCCTCGTTGTAGGAGTGCCCGGAGGGGGGGCAGTCCCTGTGGACTCTGAGTCGCGGCGAGGTGGCGTATCAAGCGGGCGGCGATTTGCGGATGGGCCTGACTTGCGGCTATGGCAATGGTTTCCGCGGCAAGACCCGGGTCTACGGCGTCGAACATGGCAACGACTTTGAGTGGGGACCAGTCGTGCCGTCGGCTGATCACAGGAATCAGCAGGGGGATGGCCGCTTGCGCATCGATATTGAGTAGGGCCTTGGCCGTGACGAGAGAGAGAAACGCGTTGTCAGACTCCAAGATGACGGCCAGCTCGTCCCAGGCGGATCGTTCTTGTAGATGGCCCAGGGTGACGATCGCCAGCAGCCGCCGGCGCAGTCGCCTGTTGTGCAGGAGCTGCTTGGCGACCTGGTCGGTGTCCATCCGCCGGGCCAGCTCAATCAATTGCGCGCGTGCCTCACCTTGAATGGATTCATAACAGTGATTCCACAGATAGAGAAAGACAATATGGTCGCGAGGTTTCAGCGGCGGCACCGTCTCAGGTACTTCGACAACGCATTGAGCAAGCAGTGGCCTCCAGGTCTCGGTGACGGCCTGGCGGCGCCGTTCTTTGGCGAGACGAAGCACGCGTAGCAGCAGGATGCTCAGCAAGAGGAGGATGACGGCGGAATAGATGCCGAGCGCGGTCAGGGTACCCACTTTGAGTGCTGCATCAGCATGGTCGAGGGCAAGCACGCGGGCGTCCTCTTCGAAATGGCCTACGCCGATGGGCCCAGGAAACGCTTCAGCCGACTGGTGAGCTCACGAGGGTTAAACGGCTTGAGCATATAATCGTTGGCCCCGCTCTCAAGTGCTCGTTTGATGTCGTGTTCACTGCCGTCGGCGGTCAACATCACGATCGGCACCTTTTCCCATGCGGCCTTGCTGCGGATGTACGTGAGGACTTGCAGTCCGCTCAGAAACGGAAGCATCACGTCCAGCAAGATGATGTCCGGCTGCTCCATCGTGTCGACCAATTCCTGGGCGCTGCGTCCGTCCTTCGCGTGGACGACGCGGTAACTTGCCCGCTCCAGTAGAAACTTCAGCAAGCTCGCCGTATCTTCTTCGTCTTCGACCATCAGGACCATAGGCTTATGGGGCGTGGTGGTTTCCATGGGAGGACTCCTCAGTTGCGGGATCGCGGGGCATGCCCTATGCGACCCGGTTCTGTCTTGTGTGTGAACCCCTCAGTAGTCGGTTGAGTCGCGTGGCCAACTGGGTTGGGCTGACAGGTTTGATAATATAATCGTTCGCACCGAGAAGGGCAGCCCGTCGCATATCAAGGCTATCAGTATCGGCGGTCAACATGGCCACCGGGATGTTTTTCCACTGCTCCTGTTCGCGCAGGTGCACAAGTAGATCGAGTCCGCTTATATCGGGTAGGTGGACATCCAGTAAGACCGCATCCGGTGGTGCCATCGTGGTGATCAGACGTCTGGCATGTTCGCCGGTGTTGGAGTGAATGACCCGGTACCCATTCTTTTGTAGCACGAATTCGAGCAAACAGGCGGTATCTTCTTGATCTTCGACCAGCAGAATGATCCGTCCAGAGGCGTTGGTACGCCCGGTCATGCGGTTCGTCCGTTCCGTTTCGTTGCGGACGGACGCCGCGCGCGCGGTTCTCCGTCGCGGACGTGTCGGCATTGGGCGCACCGGCGCCTCAGTGACCGCAGGGGGAGCGTCCACGACGACGGAGGACAGCGCGCGCCGGACCTTGCGCATCACTTCCTCTATGCCGGCCGTTTTCACCACATAGTCGGTGGCCCCGTGAGCCAATGCGCGCTCGATGTCCGCCGCGCAGGAATCGGCACTGACCATGATGATCGGCACATGCTTCCAATCGGGATTCAACCGAAGTGCGATCAAGAGCTCGAATCCGTTCACATAGGGAAGAATGACATCGAGCAGAATCAGGGCCGGAGGAAGCATGGTCTCGATCAGGCAAATCGCCTGCCGGCCGTCCGCGGCGTGAACGACGTGATAGCCGTCGCGCTCCAGCACGCTTTTCAGCAGTGCCGAGGTGTCCTGCTCATCTTCGATACTGAGGATTGTAGGAGTCATGTGCTCTTCCTCTCGATGTCCGCTCGGAGCCGTCCCATCAGGCTCGTCAACCGGTCGTTATTCTTCGTACACGATTTCGACACGTTCCAAGTATGACCCCAAGACCGGGAGGTCGGTACGAATGGATTGTTCGTCCGTGGTCTTGGCGGCTTGTTCAAGTCGAGTGGCGATGACGGTCATGGCCTGAAAGCCATAACTGCCGCTGACCCCCTTCATGCCGTGGGCCACCTTTCGGACCGTTTCGAAATCGCCTTGGTCCACGGCCGCCGTCATCGTTGTGAGCTCTTTCTTCCGGTTGGCCATGAATTTGGGGATCAATGGTTCAAAGGATGCATCCACATGAACGATAATCGGTCCGGACCCGAGGTCCGAAGATGCAGGCGTGCTGTCACTCATCAGGCTGCGTCCTTTCGTGATCTGAGGATTCCATACCGGTGAATGGCTTCGAGCAAGGTACGCTTCTTGATCGGTTTGGTCAGATGTGCGGTACAGCCGGCAGCCAAGCTCTTTTCGAGCTCCTCCTGAAAGGCATTGGCCGTAAGAGCGACGATCGGTGTCGGCACTCGATGCGCATCGGTTTCCCACTGCCGAATCGCGGTGGTGGCCTCATATCCGTCCATCTCCGGCATTTGAATATCCATCAGGATCAAATCGTAGTGGCTCAGCTTGAATTTCTCTACGGCTTGCAGGCCATTTTCTGCCGTCTCGAGAATGTAGGGCAGATCTTTGAGGAACAACGCCATCAGGTTACGGTTATCTTCGAGGTCCTCTACGAGCAGGATGCGTAAGGGGCTGGCCAGTGAGGTGTCCGGCGCATCCGGTGCTGGGAGCTTCATCGGAAGATCAGTGACGCCCTCCTGCTCGATGGTACGCAGGGCTACTTTGAGAAGCGGGGTGCGTCGGATTGGTTTCGCTATAAAAGCTCGGACCCCGACGGTGTTCAACTGGAGTGTGTCGGGAAGTCGCACCTCGGAGGTGAGCAAAATGACCGGTATGGACCTGAGTTGGGCGTCGGTTTGGAGCGCCGCCGCGAGCTGGAGGCCGGTGAGGCCGGGCATATGGCTATCGAGCAGCACGAGGTCGTACTGTCCCCCCTGCGTGGCGGCCTGCCGAAGCCTGTCCAATGCCGAGGTGCCGTCGGATGCTTCATCCACCTCGGCCCCGAACTCCGACAAATGCTCTCGCACGACCAGACGGTTGATCTCGTGGTCGTCCGCGATGAGAATACGCCGTCCGGCCAATGCGAAACTTGGGAGAGGCGAACTGTCTGGACAGGACTCCTGTGGCAGACAGGTAGGCAGTTGTGCCGTAAAGTGGAATGTGCTGCCGGCTCCGAGTGCACTGTCGACCCAGATGGTGCCACCCATCATGCCGACAAGTCGTTTGCTGATGCCAAGCCCCAAGCCGGTTCCCCCATACTTGCGTGTGGTCGACGAGTCGACTTGAGTAAAGTTTTCGAAGATCGCCTGGATCTTGTCTTCGGGGATGCCGATGCCGGTATCCGTCACGGTGAAGTGAAGGCTGCCGGAATCAACTAGGGTGGGAAATGACTGCACCGTCACCGTGATGCTACCAGACTCGGTGAACTTGATGGCGTTGCCGAGGAGATTGATCAGGATCTGTCGGAGCCGTGTGGGGTCTCCCGAAACCCAGGGTGGCACATTCGGGCCAATGTAGGCGATCAGCTCCAATCCCTTGGCATGTGCGCGTCCGGCGAGGAGTTCAGCGGTACTCTCGATGACGTCGCGGAGGTCAAGCGGGATCGTCTCCAGATTCAGGTGGCCGGCCTCAATCTTGGAGAGATCGAGGATATCGTTGATGAGTTCCAGCAAGGCATCGGCGGCGTGAGAAAACCGGTCAACATAGTGGCGTTGATCGACGGTCAGCGTGGTTTCTTTCAACAAGTCTGCCATCCCGATGATCGCATTCATCGGCGTGCGGATTTCATGACTCATGGAGGCGAGAAATTCGCTCTTTGCTTTCGTGGCGGCCCAGGCCTGGTCGCGGGCGTCCAACAGCTCTGCGTTCCGCTCCTTCAGAATGGCGGCTGCGGTCGCGAGTGCCAGTTCCGTGTGTTTCCGTTCAGAAATATCGGTAAAGGCGATGACGGCGCCCGACAGGAGGCCGGCCTCATACACCGGGCGGGCGTCGATTTCCGCCGAGAACAGAGACCGATCCTTGCGCCATAACCCGTCATCGTCCAATCGGCAGCCTTTTCCGGTCCGGTAGACTTGGGTCAATGCACAGCGCTCTTCAGGACAGGGTGAACCATCCGTATGGGAATGGTGGATGAGAGCATGCAGAGGCTGACCTAGCAGTTCGTCCGGGGTGTGACCCAACAATTCTGCTCCTGCCGGATTCACAAAGGTGCAGCGACCGTGAAGGTCCATGCCGCAGAGGCCTTCAGCCGTGGAGTCGAGCAGCAGTCTGATGTTACGACCCAGCCGTTCGCGCTCTTCTTGCGCCTGCTTCAACAGGGAGATATCACGGATCGCCGACAGCGCGTAGCAACCGTCTTCCATGTCAACGGAGCTGAGGCTGATTAAGATGGGGAATTCGTGCCCATCCTTGTGTTGCCCGATCAGGTCGTCGTTGTCACTCGTGGGTCGGGTGTAGGGGGCCGCTGTGTCCTGGCGGGGTTGAGTCGGATGGGCGCGCTGATATCGTTCCGGCATCAGGGTCTCCACCGGCCAGCCGACCAGTTCGTCGGGCCGGTAGCCGAAGGTGGATTCGACGACGCGATTGACGTAGACGATGCGTCCGGCATCATCCGCCATGACAAACGCGTCCGGAGACGCGTCGAGTACTTTGAGGAATCGCGCTTCGGCCGCCAAGGTCCGGCGGTGTTCGTGTTGAGTTTGAAGCCAGGCGCGTTTCAGGCTGATGGTGCTCCAGAGGAGTACGGCGATCAGCGAGGCAATGACGAGAGCACCGGCGAGCCCAATAATGAGAATGCTGGTGAGGATCGGTGCGAGGATGTCGTGACGGTCCGCTCGTACCAGAATGCTCCAGTACAGCCGCCCTTCGTCATCGTACCCCTGCGTGCGAGCATAACCGGTAATCACCTGCGTCTTGCGGCGAGGATACCACTCCTCGACAAAGCCGGAGGAGCTGATATCGGTCAGTTGTGCTGAAGGGACCCCCATCTGTCTCAGGTTATGCTGCCCCTCCTCGCGCAGGAACGAATCCGCGATCAGGTCGCCACGATGGTTGATAAGCTGGTACTCCAGGTGTACGGCATTTCCCCACAAGGTTTGCAGTGCCATCACGCTTTGGGTGAGCACGTCTTCGAGGGTGGGCACACCGATCCGGGCGATCACTCCGCCTTTCCACTCGCCAGCCGGGCCGTTGACGCGCGCCATCATCGTCATTGCGAACTGGCCGTGATCGTCAGGGCTCATGACGGCATCCTCGACGGCGGTTTGGGCGCCGTTGCGTAGCGAGAGGAAGGCCGCATTGCGACCAAAATCCTTCCCGATCAGGGAGTCTTCGGTGGCTGCAATCACGCGTCCCGTCGCATCGGTGAGGGCGACCCAACTGAACTCCGGTGCGAGATCTAGCAACGCTCGAAGAATCGGTTGGATTTTTTTGCGGTTTTGCGTAGAGAGGACGGGCGCATGCGAGAGTAACGTGATGCTATTGATCCGTTCGTGCACGATCATATCAAGCTTGTTGGCGCTCTCGGCCGCCACGGTGGCCACGTTCTGCCCTGCATCGGCGACCAGACGTGTTTCAACGTGCCAGAGCACGATTCCTCCGACGAGCAATGGAAGCAACGCCACGACCAGGATCAGTCGGGTGAACCATTTACTCGAGGCGAGGGCTCCATGTTGCCAGATCTGTTTCATCAGTGGGGCTGTGTGCTCCTATGCGTCATGCTGCCCGGGTGCGACGGTCGGTGTTTTCGCCTGAACGAGTGCTGTCAACAAGGTCTGTTTTTTGATGGGTTTGGTCAGGTGTGCATCACATCCTGCCAAGAGGCTTTTTTCGATTTCTTCCCCAAATGCATTGGCCGTCAATGCCACAATCGGTCTTCGAGCCCGCTGCCCGTCTACTTCCCAGGTCCGAATGATGGTTGTGGCCTGGTCCCCGCCTATCATGGAGGGGGCGAGGAAAAACGTGAGGATTGCGATGACGGTGCCCTGGGTCATTGTCAGGAAGGGGATGCCGAGCGTCGTTGCTCCCTTGAAGGCACGTGTGATTGAGGCGGGATCGTACCGTTGAACATCCGGTCCACCGATGAGACTCACTCGCATTTGCGTGTCGATGGTTCCGAGCATCAGCCAGACGATCAGCGCGATCGGGATGAGTCCAAGCCACAGCCGAAAGTCTTTCTTCTGGCCTTCCATCTGATTGCGTGTCTTCTCCACTCGAAATGACCTCCGTCCAGGGCCCCTATGCCGCGCGGGGCTCACGCCGTCGGGCGTGCTGTCGAATGGCCTCCAGGAACGTCTTCTTCCTAATGGGTTTCGTGAGGTGCGCGTTACAGCCGGCGTCTTGGCTTTTGTCGATATCTTCTTTGAACGCGTGGGCTGTCAGGGCAATGATCGGCGTGGCGTCCCGCTTCTGACTCTGTTCCCAGGCTCGAATGGCGCTCGTGGCCTGATATCCGTCCATGACCGGCATCTGAATATCCATCAACACCAGGTCATATCGGCCCGCTTGAAACTTTTCGACCGCGATGGCCCCGTTCTCCGCGATGTCTAATTGATACGGCGTTCCCTGCAGGAACAAGGCGATCAACTTGCGGTTGTCTTCCAGGTCTTCGACTAGGAGGATGGACAGCGGAGCGTGGTCGGCTGGCTCGGGGTGAACAGGCGTCGTTGCAGGAGGCGGAGGGGTGGTTGGCTGCTGTTCCAGCGCAAGGGTGACCGAGTCGAGTAAACGTGCGCGGCTGAGTGGCTTATACAGATACATGACGTTCTCCAATTCGTCGCTCCGGCGCACGGCATTCCGCTGCACTTCCGCGGTGTGAATCACCAACGGCAGCGCGGCGCCGTCAGGTCTGGCGCGGATGGCTTTTGCGAGTTCCACCCCATGCTGGTCCAGGAGGCGATCGTCGATGATGACCAGGTCGATCGGTTGGGCCCGTTGTCCGGCCGCATCAAGGGCGATCAACGCCGTGGCTCCATCCGGTGATTCGACAATCAGCGCGCCGAGTCTGGATAAATGCTCTCGCATCATCGTTCGCTGGGTGTGATTGCCGTCCACCACGAGAATCCGATGTCCTTGGAGCGACGTCGAGGGCGGTGCCGCCATGGGTTCGGACAGCGGTGTTTCGCAGCGCAGCACGAAGGAGAAGGTGCTCCCCTTCCCGAGCTGGCTCTCGACCGTGAGCCGTCCCCCCATCAACGCCACGATGCGTTTTGAAATGCTCAGCCCGAGACCGGTTCCGCCATACTTGCGGGTGGTGGAGGAGTCGACCTGCGTAAAGCTCTCGAAAATGGAGCCGATCTTTTCGCTCGGGATGCCGATGCCGGTATCCGAAATGGAGAAGCGAAGGGACTTCGACAGCGTCTGATCAAGGATGGGTTCCACCCGGACCACGACTTCTCCGTGTTCTGTAAATTTGATCGCGTTGCCGACTAGGTTGATCAGGACCTGCCTCAGGCGGGTGGGATCGCCGATGAGTGAGATGGGAGCGTCTGGGTGGACGAACGCAATCAAGTGGATGCCCTTGGCATGGGCGCGGACGGCCATCGACTCCGCGGTTCTGTCGATCAGATCATGCAGGTCGAACGGAATCGATTCCAGTTCCAAGTGCCCGGCTTCGATTTTTGACAAGTCCAGGATGTCGTTAATCAGTTCCAATAGACTGCTGGTCGCGCGGCTGAATCGATTGACATATTCCTGTTGCACCGCTGAGAGGGAGGTTTCTTGAAGCAGGTCGGCCATCCCGACAATCGCATTCATCGGTGTTCGGATCTCGTGGCTCATGGAGGCCAGAAACTCACTCTTGGCTTTCGTGGCCGCCAGGGCATGGTCCCGCGCCTGTTGCAGTTCTGTGTTTCGACGCGCCAGCTCTGAGGCGGCATCCGCCAGGGCGGTTTCCGCGGCCTTGCGGTCGGTGATATCGGTGATTGATCCCGCCATGCGGACCGCTTGCCCCTGGGCGTTCCACATCGCCTGTCCCCGCGCGCGAAACCAGCGGTACTCATTCGACTTTGTGCGCAACCGGTACTCCGCGTCGTAGGGCGTCCGTTCGCTCAGATGCGCGGCCACTGCAGCCGCGATGCTACGCTCGTCGTCCGGATGCCGGCGGGACGACAGGCTGCTGAAGACGTGGTCGGTATCGTGGTCGTCGTACCCGAGGAGTTCTTTGTAGCGCGGTGAGACATACAGCTCGTTCGTCAGGATGTTCCAATCCCAAATGCCGTCGCTCGACCCGCGGACGGCGACCTGATAGCGTTCCTCGCTCCTGCGCAGGGCGGCTTCCGCCTGTTTGGTTTGGGTCAGATCCCTGGCAATTGCGAGATAGCCGGTGATGTTACCAAAGGCATCCCACATGGCGGTGATCAAGAGGGTGACGGGAATCGGCTGGCCGTCCTTCCGGACGTAGGTCCATTCCCGTTCCTCATATGCGTCACGCCGGACTTCTTCGACTAAAATGTCGAATCCTTCGATGGGACAGCCGAACCGGCTCGACAACTCCTGTGCGCGGGACTCCAGTTCGGAGGGACGATGCAGCACGAGTGGCGATTGTTTTCCCACCATCTCGTACGCTTCATAGGCAAGCATCCATTCCGCCCCGCGGTTGAATACGGTAATAAGG